>JBBCFZ010000001.1:0-221639 GCA_037200505.1 Terricaulis sp.
ATGAGCGCACCGTCTTTCGCCGCGTTGTTTCGCGAGAGTCTGAAAATTGGCTGCCTCGGTTTCGGCGGCCCCGCCGGGCAAATAGCACTGATGCACCGCGTCTTCGTCGACGAGCGCAAATGGATCGACGACGCGCGCTTCCAGCACATGCTCGCCTTCTGCATGCTGCTTCCCGGCCCCGAAGCACAACAGCTCGCGACCTATATCGGCTGGCGTCTGCGCGGCGCCTGGGGCGGGCTGATCGCTGGTTGGCTTTTCGTGATCCCGGGCGCGCTGATCGTGCTCGCGCTGAGCTGGTTTTACGTGTTGCACGGTGAAGCGCCGCTGGCCGCCGCCGCGTTCGACGGCATCAAATGCGCCGTGATCGCACTCGTCGCCGAAGCGCTGCTCAAGATCGGCAAACGCGCCCTGAAAACCCGCGCCGCGCTTTGGATCGCGATCGCTGCGTTCGTCGCCCTGATGCTCGGCGCGCCGTTTCCATTGGTGATCATCGCAGCGGCGCTGTTTGGAAGTATGCGCTCCTCCCCCCTTGCGGGGGAGGGTAGGGAGGGGGGTAACGGCGGCGCATTTTCCGGAGAGAGCACCGCCCGCACCCCCACCTCCATCTCCTCCCCGCAAGGGGGAGGAGAGTCATTGAAACTTGCGGCGTTGTGGCTCGTCCTCTGGCTCGCACCACTCGCAACAATCGCCACCACACTCGGTACAAACCACATCCTCTTCCAAATTGGCCTTCTCTTCTCCATTCTCGCCTGCGTCACCTTCGGCGGCGCTTACGCGCTCCTCGCTTACCTCACTGCCGAAGCCGCTACACGCGGCTGGCTCACGCCCGATCAGATGATCGATGGCCTGGGCCTAGCCGAAACCACGCCGGGGCCGCTTATCCTCGTCAACGAATATGTCGGCTTCCTTGCCGGCTGGGGCGATGGCGGCGCGGGCCTCGCGCTTGCCGGCGCCGCGATGGCGCTCTGGTGCACATTCGCGCCGAGCTTTGTGTGGATTTTTGCGGGCGCCTCGTTCGCCGAACGGCTTGAGCGCAACGCACGCGCCGCCGGCGCGCTCGCGGCGATCATGGCCGCCGTGTTGGGCGTAATCGCAAAGCTCGCGCTCTTCTTCGCCGCGCACGCGCTCTTCAGTGCGCAGATCGCGTTTGGTCCGGTCGTGCTGCCCGATGTCACGCAGCCCCGCTTGTGGATGGTCGCACTCTCGGCGCTCGCCGCGCTGGCGCTGATCCGCTTCAAGGCGCCTTTGCTGGCCGTGCTCGCCATCTGCGCGCTTGCGGGCCTTGGCGCGCACGCTTTACACCTCGCCTGAGATTCCCCCGGAGTGGCCCATGAACATCCACGAATACCAAGCCAAGATCGTTCTGAAGGCGTTCGGCGTGCCGGTGCCGGAGGGGTATCCTGCGTTCACCCCGGAAGAAGCGATTGACGCCGCCGCCAAGCTGGGCGGCGAGCTCTGGGTGGTGAAGAGCCAGATCCATGCTGGCGGGCGCGGCAACGGCAAGTTCAAGGAGCCGAGCGCGGGGGAGAAGGGCGGCGTCCGCATCGCGACGCAGCCCGAGCAAGTCGGTCTCTTCGCCAACCAAATGCTCGGCAACACGCTCGTCACGAAACAAACCGGCCCCGCGGGCCGCGTCGTGAAGCGCATCTATGTCGAAGGCGGCGCCAAGATCGTGCGCGAGCTTTATCTCTCGGCGCTGGTCGATCGCGAATCCGGACGCGTCGCGTTCGTGGCGTCCGAAGCCGGCGGCATGAACATCGAAGAAGTCGCGCACGATACGCCGGAGAAAATCACCACCGTGGTGATCGATCCCGCCACCGGCCCGACCTTCAAGGACGCGGAAGACATTTCCGCCGCGCTCGGCCTCACCGGTGATCTCATCATCGAATGCACGCAGCTCTTGGAGCGGCTCTATCTCGCCTTCGTGAAAAGCGACATGAGCCTCCTCGAAGTGAACCCGCTGATCGTCACCGCGGAAAACAAGCTGGTCTGCCTCGACGCCAAGATGAGCTTCGATTCCAACGCCCATTATCGCCACGCCGAATGGGATGCGCTGCGCGATCTCGGCGAAGAAGACGAGCGCGAGATCGAAGCCTCGAAATACGATCTTTCCTACATCGCGCTCGACGGTGAGATCGGCTGCATGGTCAATGGCGCGGGCCTTGCCATGGCGACCATGGACATCATCAAACTCTTCGGCGCCGAACCCGCCAACTTCCTCGATGTCGGCGGCGGCGCCGATAAAGACAAAGTCGAAGCCGCCTTCAAAATCATCACCGCCGACCCCAAGGTCAAAGGAATCCTGATCAACATTTTCGGCGGCATCATGCGCTGCGACGTGATCGCCGAAGGCGTCGTCGAAGCCGTGAAGGAAGTGGGCCTGAGCGTGCCCCTCGTGGTGCGCCTGGAAGGCACCAACGTAGACCTCGGCAAACAAATCATCCGCGACAGCGGCCTCAACGTGATCGCCGCCGATGATCTGGAAGATGCGGCGCGGAAGATCGTGGCGGCGGTGAAGGGGTGACATGGGGAGGCCCACGAAATTCGACGGGCTGCTCGGTGATTTGTGCGGCTTCTGCGGATGCGTGGATCGGCACGGACAGCCCAAACATGTGCTCCAGTTGATTCCAGCGAAGGGCCTGGTCACGGCGCAACAATTTGCTGAATGGGTAATTCAGTCCGATTGGCCCGATGATGACTACGACGACGCGGAGTACGCGGGATTTCGGAAGAGATGGGTCTCCGAGATTGCCCGCCGATTTGCGAAGCATATGGGCGCCGAAAGCGTCGATGCAGAATTGCTGCGCTCCGGGCGGTGGCGCTTTCCACGGGCGAGGTGAAAATTCGCATCGGTTGTGCTAAGCTCGCCCCATGACAGCCATCACTCTCCCCGCCGATCTCGAAGCCTGGCCCGCGCCGAAGTCGCGGCGGGGCGGGCCGAGAGCGTGGAGCACGCCGCGCAAAAGGCCATCGCTGGCTATCGATCGCAGATGGAGGCGTTTCGCCGAACGCTCGACGACGCGGAGGCCGAAGCTGATCGCGACGGTTGGCCGCCGGCTGCCGAAGTGGCGGCGCGTCTTAAGGCTCGCTTCTGAACCTTGCCGTGGCTTAGAGCCGGGGTTTGCATCCCCAGTCGCGTGGGGCTATCCCGTCGCACATTCCATCACCAAACCCCGCGGGCCGGCGCACATCTCATGTCCATTCTCGTAAACGCCGCGACGCGGGTCATTTGCCAGGGCTTCACCGGCAAGAACGGCACCTTCCATTCCGAGCAGGCCATCGCCTACGGCACGCGCATGACCGGCGGCGTCAGCCCGGGGAAGGGCGGCAAGACCCACCTCGATCTTCCGGTGTTCAACACGGTCGCCGAGGCCAAGGCCGAAGTCGGCGCCGACGCCACGGTGATCTATGTGCCGCCGCCGCACGCTGCAGCGGCGATCGAGGAGGCCATCGACGCGGAAATTCCGCTGATCGTCTGCATCACCGAAGGCATTCCGGTTTTGGACATGGTGCGGGTCAAAGCGCGCCTCGCTGGCTCCAAGTCTTTGCTTTTGGGACCGAATTGCCCAGGCGTGCTGACGCCGGGCGAGTGCAAGATCGGCATCATGCCAGGGCAGATTTTCCAGAAGGGCGAGATCGGCATCGTCCTCGCGCTCCGGCACGCTGACGTACGAGGCCGTCTTCCAGACCACCAACGAAAATCTCGGCCAAACCACCGCTGTCGGCATCGGCGGCGATCCGGTCAAGGGCTTGGAATTTATCGAGGTTTTGGAGATGTTTCTGGCGGACGACGCCACCCGCGCCATCATCATGATCGGCGAAATCGGCGGCGCCGCCGAGGAGACGCCGCGCAATTTCTTCGCGACGAAGCCGTCAAGGGCCGCTCCAAACCCGTCGTCGGCTTCATCGCGGGCCGCACTGCGCCTCCGGGCCGCCGCATGGGCCATGCCGGCGCCATCATCTCTGGCGGTAAAGGCGACGCCGAGAGCAAGATCGCCGCGCTCGAAGCCGCAGGCGTCCACGTCGCGCCACATCCGGCCGCTTTGGGCAGAACCATGGCTGAAGTGCTGCGCGGAAGCTGATCCGCGCGCAAAAGTGATGCGCTAACACATTCGAAACTCAGCTTTGCGCAAACCAGCCCTTCAAACTGTCGCCAACGCACTCTAGAAGAGGCGCCGCGCCTGGGCGGCGCCTATATTTCTCTTAATCGCCCACGGCGATGCGAGAGGTTTTCCTTTCATGGCGGATGACGCCCGCTCCATTCCGAATGCGGCCTTGCTCGAGACGAGCTTTCTCTACGGCGCCAACGCGCTTTTCGTGGAGGAGATGCACGCGCGTTACCTCGCGGATCCGACCTCGGTCGATCCCTCTTGGCGCAGCTTCTTCGAGTCGCTGAACGACGCGCCCGGCGATGTGCAGCGCGCCGTCGATGGCCCGTCCTGGTATCGCCCGGAAATCGCGCAGCCGAAGTCGACCGAAACCACCGCGCTGCTCGACGGCAACTGGCCGCGCTCACGGACAAGTTCGAGAAGAAGACCAAGGAGCGCCTGCCGAAAGCGTCGATCATCGACGTGCAGACCGCCGCGCGCGATAGCGTGCGCGCGCTCATGATGATCCGCGCCTTCCGCACGCGCGGCCACCTTTCAGCGCATCTCGATCCCTTGGGTCTCGAACAACCGCAAGCGCCCCGCCGAACTTGATCCGATCTCTTACGGCTTCGGCCCGAATGATCTCGATCGGCCCATCTTCATCGACGGCGTGCTCGGGCTCGAGAGCGCGACCATCAATGAGATGCTGACGATCCTGAAGCGCACCTATTGCGGCACCTTCGGCGTCGAGTTCATGCACATCACCGATCCAGCCGAAAAAAGCTGGATCCAGGAGCGCATCGAAGGTCCGGACAAAGAGATCGCCTTCACGCGCGAAGGCAAGCGCGCGATCCTGAAGAAGCTGATCGAAGCGGAAACCTTCGAGCGCTTCGTCCATAAGCGCCATCCCGGCACCAAGCGCTTCGGCCTCGACGGCGCCGAAGCCATGATCCCGGCGCTTGAGCAGATCATCAAGCGCGGCGGCGCCATGGGCGTTGAAGAGATCATCTTCGGCATGGCGCACCGCGGGCGCCTCAATGTGCTCGCCGCCGTGATGGGCAAGCCATACCAAGTCATCTTCCACGAATTCCAAGGCGGCTCGGCGACGCCGACGACGTGATGGGTTCGGGCGATGTGAAGTATCACATGGGCGCATCGAGCGACCGCACCTTCGACGGCAACGAAGTGCATCTCTCGTTGAGTTCAAACCCAAGCCACCTCGAAATCGTGAACCCCGTCGTGCTCGGCAAGTCGCGCGCCAAGCAGGCGCAGCGCCAATCCTGGAACAACGAGAAGACATGCACGCTCTGCGCGCGCGTGTTCTGCCGCTGTTGATCCATGGCGACGCGGCGTTCGCGGGGCAGGGCGTTGTGGCCGAGTGCTTCGCGCTCTCGGGCCTGCGCGGCTACAAAACCGGCGGCACCATCCATTTCATCATCAACAACCAGATCGGCTTCACCACCGCGCCGCGCTTCTCGCGCTCATCGCCTTATCCAAGCGATGTCGCGCTGATGGTGCAGGCGCCGATCTTCCATGTGAACGGCGACGATCCGGAGGCCTGCACATTCGCGGCGAAAGTCGCGACCGAGTATCGCCAGCAATTCGGCAAAGACGTCGTCATCGACATGTTCTGCTATCGTCGCTACGGCCACAACGAAGGCGACGATCCGACCATGACGCAGCCCTTGATGTATCGCCGCATCAAGGATCAGCCGACGACGCTCGCGCTCTACACCAAGCGCCTCACCGACGAAGCCGTCATCACGCAAGCTGAAGGCGAAAGCTGGGTCTCGGACTTTGAGCAATTCCTCGACAAGGAATTCGACGCCGGCAAAGCTTATCGCGCCAACAAGGCCGATTGGCTGGACGGCGCCTGGTCAGGCCTCGGGCTTCCCGAAGACGACGACCGCGCGGCAAGACGGCCGTCACGCTCCACAAGCTCAAAGACATCGGCCGCAAGATCACCGAGATCCCGGCTGGTCTCGACATGCACAAGACCGTCGCGCGCGTGATTGAATCGCGCCGCAAGGCGATCGAGGAAGGCCAAGGCATCGACTGGGCGCTGGGCGAGCATCTGGCGTTCGCCACCTTGCTCGACGAAAACTTCCATGTGCGCTTGTCGGGCCAAGATTCCGCGCGCGGCACGTTCAGCCAGCGCCATTCGCACTTCGTCGATCAAACCACCGAAGAGCGCTACACGCCGCTCAACAATATCCGCCCCGGCCAAGCGCATTACGAAGTGATCGACCTCGCTGCTCTCCGAAGAAGCGGTGCTGGGCTTTGAGTACGGCTATTCCACCACCGCGCCGAACACGCTCACGCTCTGGGAAGCGCAGTTCGGCGACTTCGTGAACGGCGCGCAGGTCGTGATCGATCAATTCATCGCATCGGGCGAGCGCAAATGGCTGCGGATGTCCGGCCTCGTGATGCTGTTGCCGCACGGCTATGAAGGGCAGGGGCCAGAGCATTCTTCGGCGCGGCTCGAGCGCTTCCTGCAATCGTGCGCGGAAGACAATATGCAGGTCGTCAATTGCACGACGCCCGCGAATTATTTCCACGCCATCCGCCGCCAGATTCACCGCACCTTCGCAAACCGCTGATCGTGTTCACGCCGAAATCGCTGCTGCGGCACAAGAAGGCCGTCTCCGCGCTCGAAGAGATGAGCTCCGGCACCTCATTCCACCGCGTGCTGGGGACGACGCGCAGCTCAAAACCGGCCTCACCACGATCGCACTGAAGCCCGACGCCGCCATCCGCCGTGTCGTGATGTGCTCGGGCAAAGTCTATTTCGATCTTCTGGACGAACGCGAGAAGCGCGGCCTCGACGACATCTATCTGCTGCGCCTCGAACAATTCTATCCCTGGCCCATGAAGTCGGTGATGGCGGAGCTCAACCGCTTCCCCAACGCCGAACTCGTCTGGTGCCAGGAAGAGCCCAAGAATATGGGCGGCTGGACCTTCGCCGACGCTTGGCTCGAAGTGACGCTCGAAAAAATGAATGTCACCGCCAAGCGCGCGCGCTATGCCGGCCGTCCCGCGACGGCGTCCACCGCCGCGGGCCTGATGAGCAAGCATCTGAAAGAGTTGGAGACGCTTCTCGGTGAAGCGCTTGGGTGATTTGAAATGACCGACATCGTGGTGCCGACACTCGGCGAATCCGTATCCGAAGCGACCGTCGCCAAATGGCTGAAGAAAGCCGGCGACGCGGTGAAGAAGGACGAGACGCTCGTCGAGCTTGAAACGGATAAAGTCTCCGTCGAAGTCTCCGCGCCCGAAGCCGGCACGCTGACAGACATCGTCGCCGCCGAAGGCGCAACGGTCGGTATTGGCGCGATCCTCGGCCATCTCGGCAACGGCGCCGCTGCTAGCGCCAAGCCCGCCGCCGCGCCAGCCGCGAAACCTGCTGCTGCGCCAGCCGCCGCGAAGCCCGCGCCGCAGCCGGCCCGCCGCCGCCAAACAAGCGCCGCCCCTCGGTACAGCGCATCGTCGCCGAGAACGGCATCGACCTCAAAAACATCGCCGGCACCGGCAGGGAGGGGCGCGTCACCAAGTCGGACGCGCTCGCCACGCTTGAAGCGCGCTCCACCGTGCCTGCGCCCGCGACGCCATCGGCGCCGCGCGTGATCGGCGCCCGCGAAGAGCGCGTGCGCATGACGCGCCTTCGCCAAACCGTCGCGCGCCGCCTCAAGGAAGCGCAAAACAGCGCCGCCATGCTGACGACGTTCAACGAGGCGGACATGTCCGCCATCATGGCCGCGCGCGCGAAATACAAGGAAGGTTTCGAGAAGAAGCACGGCGTGAAGCTCGGCTTCATGAGCTTCTTCGTGAAGGCTTGCGTCTCGGCGCTGAAGGAAATCCCGAACGTCAACGCCGAGATCGATGGCGACGACATCATCTATAAAAAATTACTACGACATCGGCGTCGCCGTCGGCACCGATCGCGGCCTCGTCGTGCCCGTGGTGCGCGACGCCGACCGCCGCTCCATGGCCGAGATCGAGCAAGAGATCGGCGATCTGGGCGCCAAAGCGCGCGACGGCCATCTGAAACTCGAAGACCTGCAAGGCGGCACGTTCACGATCTCGAACGGCGGCGTTTACGGCTCGCTGATGTCGACGCCGATCCTCAACGCGCCGCAATCTGGCATCCTCGGCATGCACAAAATCCAGGAGCGCCCAGTCGTCATCAACGGCCAGGTTGTCGTGCGCCCGATGATGTATCTCGCCCTGAGCTATGATCACCGCATTGTCGACGGCAAGGAAGCCGTGACATTCCTGGTGCGCGTGAAAGAGGGCCTGGAAGATCCAGAGCGCATGCTGCTGGATCTTTGATGCTCCTTTCTTCCCCCGCAAGCGGGGGAAGTGGCCGCGCCGGAGGCGCGGTCGAAGGGGGCGGCGCTGTAGCCGACGAGTACGCGCCACCCCCCTCAGTCAGTCCGCTCTCGCGTCCTGACAGCTCCCCCGTAAACGGGGGAGCAAAATTTCGCAGCTACTGAATCGCGTGCGCGACTTCGGCGTGAGCAACGCGTCTGCGCACCGGCGCTGTGCTCTTCGCGCGATAGCGCGCTTCCAGCCTGCGATCTTCCGCATCGAGCGCGGCTTGCCGCGCGCTCTCATTTTCATTCAGGGCGCGTAGCTGCGTGGCGAGACGCGCGAAATACACGCCAGCTGGCGCCAGGCCCGGCTCGTTCGCGATGCGAAGTTTGGTGACGTTCATGTCCTGCTCCTCGAATGTCCGCGCCTTGCGAGACCAACGAGTGTGAACAAGTCCTTGTTGCCGTTTCGCGCGCGGATCGTTGTGGATAAGCCGCCGCGCGAAATGATCAGACGATTTGCGCCGCTTGCGTGATGGTCGCGAGAGCGGCCGGGGCGAACAGGGCGGCGGCGAGGGCGAGGCAGGCGAGGCGGGAAAAGAGGGTCATGTGTTTGGCTCCGGTTTGGGTCTGCTGAAGTGATGAAGCGACCCTATGGCCGGCCCGATCCGGCTGCCGTGACACACGTCACGCCACCAGCGCCGCTCGCCCGCCTGGAGCGCGGCGTGACATGGGGGGCCTCCAGCGTGTAATTTGCCGGGCGGGGGAGCCGCGAGGGGACGGACATGTGGATTCTGCGCTGGCCGGTGGCCTTGATCCTGTTGATTTTGGTGGTGGGAAGCGTGTTTCCGGCCATCGCGGTGACGGTCGTTCATACCGACCTGGTCGATCTTTCCGGCGTCTCGGCTGATCTCGAAAGCCTCGCGCAAAACACCACCTGGCTCGAAGCCGGCCTCTGGTACGGCGCGGCCTTGCTGTTTCTGGTCGCCGCCATCCGCCTGATGCGCCGCACGCAAGCCTTCTGGGCTTGGCTGATCGGCTTTGCGCTTTACGGCGCGCGCTGGGCGCTGACGCAGAATTCCCAGGACGGCGGCCTCGTCGCCACCGTGCAAAGCCTTTCGGTTGAAGCCTTCCAGCCCGAAAACCTCACGGCCACCGCGCCCGCCACGCAAGTCGGGCTCGTCGTCTTCCATCTCGCGGTCGGGCTTTTGATCTTCATCATCGACGCCGCCGATCGCCATTACTGGGACAAGCAGGGCGCATAACGCCCTTGCGCCTGCGCAGGATGCGCCGCGCGGCGAACGCCACTATCTGAAGAATCAGGCGAAGATTGCTTTTCGCCAGACGTGCGCCGATAGGGTGCGCGCGTTTTCGCCGCGCGTATCGAGGACCACATGGCAGCTGTCACATACGATCTCGTCATCATCGGGGGCGGACCCGGCGGCTATAATTGCGCGATCCGCGCCGGCCAGCTGGGGCTCAAAGCCGCGATCGTGGAAAAGCGCGGCAAGCTCGGCGGCACCTGCCTCAATGTCGGCTGCATTCCCTCGAAGGCGCTGCTGCACGCTTCGGAAATGTTTGAGGAAGCCAAGAAGGTCTTCCCGGCAATGGGCATCAATGTCACCGGCGTTTCCCTCGATCTGCCGCGCATGCAGGCGCAGAAGGAAGAAGCCGTCGACGGCCTCACCAAGGGCGTCGAGTTTCTGATGAAGAAGAACAAGGTCGATTACATCAAAGGCACGGGCCGGATCGTCAGCGCCGGTAAAGTCGAAGTGACGGGCCTCGATGGCGTGAAGCAAACGCTCGACACCAAGAATATCGTGATCGCCACCGGCTCGGACGTCACGGGCCTCAAGGGCGTCGATATCGACGAAGAGCGCATCGTCTCCTCAACCGGCGCGCTGACGCTTTCCAAAGTGCCCGGTAAGATGATCGTGATCGGCGGCGGCGTGATCGGGCTCGAGCTGGGCTCGGTGTGGCGCCGGCTGGGCGCGGAAGTCACCGTCGTCGAATTCCTCGACCGCATCCTGCCGACCAATGACGGCGAGGTGTCCAAGCAGTTTCAGAAGATCCTCACCAAGCAGGGCTTCGTGTTCGAGCTTGGCCAGAAAGTCACCGGCGTTGAGAAGTTGAAGTCAAAACTGAAAGTCACGATCGAGCCCGCAGCGGGCGGCGAAGCGCGCGTGCTGGAAGCCGATGTCGTGCTGGTCTCGATCGGCCGCAAACCCTTCACCACCGATCTCGGCCTCGAAAACGCGGGCGTGCGGTTCGATCAGCGCGGCTTCATCGAAACCGATCACTTCAAGACCAATGTCGCCGGCATCTACGCCATCGGCGATTGCACGCACGGGCCGATGCTGGCGCACAAGGCCGAGGAGGAGGGCGGCGCGGTCGCGCAAGTGATCGCAGGCCTTTGGGGCCACGTGAATTACGATGTGATCCCGAGCGTCGTGTACACCAGCCCCGAAGTCGCCAGCGTCGGCAAAACCGAGGAAGAGCTGAAAGCCGCGGGCATCGCCTACAAGGTCGGCAAGTTTCCGCTGATGGCCAATGCGCGCGCGCGCACCAATCACGAAACCGAGGGCTTTGCCAAAATCCTCGAAGACACCGCCACCAAGCGCGTCGTCGGCGCGCACCTGATCGGCGTCGGCGTCGGCGAGATGATCGGCGAGGTCTGCGTCGCGATGGAATTCGGCGCCAGCGCCGAAGACATCGCCCGAACCTGCCACCCACACCCAACGATGACCGAAGCCATCCGCGAAGCCGCCAAGGGCGTCGATGGCTGGATTATGCAGGCTTAGTTGTCCTTCTCCCCTTGTGGGAGAAGGTGGACGCGCACGTCAGTGCGCGGCCGGATGAGGGGTAAAGGCGTCGATGTTCGGATAGGGAGCTAGTACCCCTCATCCGTCATCGCTTCGCGATGCCACCTTCTCCCACAAGGGGAGAAGGACGAGGTCAACCCCGCACCCACTCCACAGCTGGATCATCGAAATCCACCACATCCCCCAGCTCATAGATATTCCGGTACCCATAGCCGTAGAGATTGATGAACGTCGGAATATTCAGCGCCAGCTCCACGCGCTTCAGCATCACGGGCGGGGCGTCGTTGGCGAAATTGTTGTTGCAGTAGATGAGCACGCGCCGGTGCGGATCGCCGATCACTTCGGCGAGGCTCGCGGCGGTGAAGTCGGTGAAGGTGAGGTTCACCGCGCCGCGGATATGGCCTTGCGCGAACGCAGCAGGGGAACGGGCGTCGAGGATCAAAGTGTTGGGGTCGCGCGCCATTGCCTTGAACTCGTCCAAGCTCACGAGGCGGCCATTGCGGTAATCCGCGAGATTGTCCGTGAGGTCCGCGAAGGCCTGATAATCGATCTGCGCGGCCGTGCTGGTCCGCGCCTCCTTGCCGTCGGCGAACGGCGCCAGCGCGACGCCGGCGAGCAGGATCGAGAAGAGAACGGCATTTTTCATCGGGAACGCTCCGCAGCGCCATCATTCAGCGCCGGGTGCTTGGCTAGATTGTGGCGTGTGCGGCGCGGGGAGACCTGGACGCCACGCGCCCAAGACCGCATATAACGCCCACACCACACCCTCATTCAGGATCAACATGGCCGGCTTTAAGGAAAACACGTTCTCGGATCGATTGACCGCCGCGGAAGCGGCCAAAAAGGCCGCGCTTGAGCGCTTTCGCGCCAAGGTGTCCCAGCCGCCCGATCCGGAACTGCTGGCCAAGCGCGCCGAGCTCGTGAAAGCGCGCGAAGAGCGCGAAGCTAAGCGCGCCATCGAGAAGGCCGCCAAGGCCGAGCAGGATCGCCTGCTCGCCATCGAAGCCGAAGCCAAGCGCCTCGCCGACGAAGAGGCGGCCCGAATCGCCGCCATCGAGGAAGCCGCCGCGCGCGCCGCGATCGAAGCCGGCCAAAAAGCCGCGCGCGACGCCCGCTACGCCGCCCGCAAAGCGCGGAAATAATCTCGAGCCGTTTGCTCCGCCAAGTTAGGGTCCTTAAAGTGCTCGCCTAACGCCGCGCAGCCGGCGAAGGGGAGAGTGCGATGAGACTGGCGCTTGCGATCTTCGCTCTCGCGATCACTGCGTGCGGCTCTGTCGCGCAAGAATTGCCGCTACCGCAAGCCACCGAAGTGTGGTCGCCCGTGCCCGCGCACGTCGCGCCCGGCGCTGAAGTCGGCGCGCCGCCGTCGGACGCCATCGTGTTGTTCGGCGCAAACACATTGTCGGGCCAAGACGTCGTGAACGGGATGACGACCCGCGATCTCGTGCCGTTTCTAGGCGGCTGGGAGAGCGTGAATGGCGGCCCCGCGCGCTGGATCGTCGAGGATGGCGTGCTCACCGTCGCGCCCGGCACAGGCGACATCCGCACCACCGAACGCTTCGGAGACGTGCAGCTCCACATCGAATGGCGCCCGCCCGTGCTGCCCGCGAACCGCACCGGTCAAGACCGCGGCAATAGCGGCGTGTTCCTGCAAGAGCGCTACGAAGTCCAAGTGCTCGATACGCTCGAGAACGTCACTTATTCCAACGGCCAAGCCGGCTCGATCTACAAGCAGCACATTCCGCTGGTGAACGCGTCGCGCCCAGCAGGGGAGTGGCAGAGCTACGACATCCTCTACACCGCGCCGCGCTTCGGCGCCGATGGCGCGCTTACTTCGCCTGCGCGCGTCACGGTGCTGCACAATGGCGTGCTCATTCAGAACAATGTCACTTTAACCGGCGGCACCACCTATATCGGCGCGCCGAGCTACGAAGTGCACGGCGATGGCGCGCTCCGGCTCCAAGATCATGGCGCGCCGGTGAGCTTTCGCAATATCTGGGTGCGCCGCCTCTAAACGCCGAAAGGAGAACCACAACACATGCCAGCCGATGCTTCCCATGGCGCGCCGGCGCTTTCGCTTCACGGCATCGCCAAGAGCTTCGGCGGCAAGGCGGCGGTCGATAAGCTCGACCTCGACGTGCGCGCGGGCGAGCTTTACGCGCTGCTTGGCCCCAATGGCGCGGGCAAGACGACGACGCTCCGCATGGTGGCGGGCCTGGTGAAGCCCGACGCCGGCAGCGTCAGCGTGTTCGGCATCGACGCGCTCACTGATCCCCAAGCCGCCAAGCAAGTGATCGCCTGGCTGCCCGACGAGCCGATGCTCTACGACAAGCTCACGGCCTGGGAATATCTCGAATTCGTCGCCGGCCTTTGGAGAGTTGACGTAAAGCTGGCGCAAAGCCGCGCCGAAGAGCTGCTGCGCTTTCTCGATCTCTGGGAGCAGCGTAACGAACGCTGCGAAGGCTTCTCGCGCGGCATGAAGCAAAAGACCGCGCTCGCCGCCGCGCTCATCCATGATCCCAAGCTCCTCATGCTCGACGAGCCGCTCACCGGCCTCGACGCCGCCATCGCGCGCCAGGTGAAGGATCTGCTGCAGAGCCGCACCCGCGCCGGCGGCGCCATCATCCTCACCACGCACATCCTCGACGTCGCCGAGCGCGTCGCGGACCGCATCGGCATCATCCAGCATGGCCGCTTGCTCGCCGAAGGCACGCTCGCCGAATTGCGCGGCCGGGCAGGGGGCGGCAGCGCGAGCCTGGAAGACGTTTATCTCCAACTTGTTGGCGCGGCCGCTTGATGCTGCGTCCGGGCGGGGTCCTTTGGCTGCTGCGCCACGAGCTGCGCTTGAGCTGGCGCGGCTGGCTGAGCGGCAACGTCAAGAAGCGCGGCAATTTTGGGCGCTTCGCGCTTTATGGCGTGATCGCGCTCGCGGTGCTCGGCGGCGGCTTTGGGCTCGCGCAATTGCTGGGCGCGTTTGAGCCTGTGCCAACGCCGGAAGTGTTGGGCGTGGTCGGCGCGGTGTTCGCCTTGATCGCGACGCTCATGCTGTCCCAGGCGCTCGTGCTCATCACAGACGCGCTCTACCAGCGCGGCGATATGGACTTGCTGCTCGCATCGCCGTTGCCGCCTTGGCGCGTGCTGCTGGTGCGCATGGCCGCGATCGCGCTCAATGTCGCGACGCTTTATCTCATCTTCATCGGCGCGATCACGCTTTGGTTGCCATTCTCCGGCGGCTGGCGCTGGCTCGGTTTCGCGCCCGCGGTGCTCGCGCTCACTTTGCTCGTCACCGCGATCGGTCTTGTACTCTCACGCGGGCTTTTCGCGCTGATCGGTCCGCGCACCACGCGCGTCGCCGCCCAAGTGCTGGGCGCGCTGATCGGCGCGGCTTTCTTCCTCCTGGCCCAAGCGCAGAATCTCGTGCCGTTCGACGAGCGCGAAGCCTTGTTCATGCGGGCGCTCGGCGTGGTGCGAGATATTTTCGGCAATGCCGCAAGCCCGCTATCGCTCCCCGCCCGCGCGGCATTGGGCGAGCCGCTGGCGCTCGCGATCTGGGTTTGCGTCAGCGTTGCGGCTTATGTGCTCGCGGTTTGGTGGTTCGCGCGGCGCTTCGTCGCCAACGCCGCCGCTATCGCAGGCATGAGCGGCGCGAAGAAACGCGACGGCCGCACCAAGGCGATGCGCGGCGGGCTGATCCCGGTCCTGCTGCGCAAGGAATGGCGCTTGCTGCTGCGCGACCCGCTGCTGCTCTCGCAAATCCTGCTGCAGCTCTTCTATCTCGTGCCGCTGATCTTCATTCTCTGGAACAATGTCGGCGACGGCGCCTTCAGCCGCACCGGCATCGCGCTCTATAGCGGCGCGTTCGTTGTGCTGGCCTCGACGCTTTCGGGCAGTCTCACCTGGCTTACCGTCTCGGCCGAAGACGCGCCCGATCTCATCACCGCCGCACCCGTCGCGCGCGAGAAGGTCGATCAGGCCAAGGCGCTCGCCGCCGGGCTGCCGGTTGGCGCGCTGATGCTGGCGCCCGCGATCGCCGCCGCCTTCATCGCGCCGATGGCCGGCCTTTGGCTCTTCATCGGCAGCGGCCTGGCGATCATGTCGTCCGGGCTCATTGGCATCTGGCATCAGCGCCCCGGCAGCCGCAAAAACTTCCGCCGCCGCCCCGGCCAGTCAATCGCCGCCAATATCGGGCAGAGCTTCATCACCTTCGGCTGGGCTGGCGCGACGGGTCTCGCCGTTGCAGGCTGGGCCATCGTCGCGGTGATTCCCGCGCTGATTTCGCTCGGTGTTTTGCTGGCGCTGCACGAGAGCCGCAAACCGTTCGAGCTTGCGGCCTGAAGGTTCGGCTGAAGATTTACGAATGGTCACTTTGAAGTTCCACGCCAATCAGATCATGTGATGCACGAAGCGAGGGGAGACGCCGCTTGTTGATTCTTGATGCGCCGCGCCTTGCGCTGCTGGCTCTCGATGCCGATCTGGCCGCGCTGCAGGCGTCCAGCCGCACTGCGTTCTTCAACGCCATCGCCGTTGTGCATAACGCGGTCTGGCCGCCCGATCCGTTTGGCGAGCCGGCGCTGAAATGGTCGCTCGAAAATCTCGCGCACGATCCTGATGGCGTAGGCTGGTACGGCTGGGCGCTGCTCGCCAACGAAGGCGAACTTGCGCCGCCGCGCCTCGTCGGCGCCGCTGCTTTGATCGGCCGTCCTGATGATGATGGCGATGTCGAACTCGCGTTCGGCCTGCTGCCGGAATTCCGGGGCAGGGGCTTCGGCGCCGAGGCCGTCCGCGCGCTCGCAACCTGGGCGCTCGCCAATGGCGCGCGCCGCGTCGTCGTGCATCTCGACGCGGAAGACAGCTTCGCCACGCGCACGCTGGAGAAGACCGGCTTCTTCGACACGCGCGAGCCGCCCTATCCCGGCGTCGCGCGTTGGGCGCTTTCGGCTTAAGCGTAAAAACCCCTTCAGTCATTCCGGGGCGGCGAAGCCGAACCCGGAACCCAGGGCAAACACGCAGCTCCACGATCCCTGGCTTCCGGGTCTCGCTCCGCTCGCCCGGAATGACTGAGGTAATTTTGCTGAATGGACCCCGGATCGCCGCTGCGCGACGTCCGGGGAACGGTAGCGACTAATCCTTAGACGCCGCGATCAATCCCTCGAGCCGCCCCAGATACGCAATCCACGCCGAGCGCCCTTGCTTGGTCAGGTGCGCGCGCGTCAGCGGCTTCTTGGCCTGAAAGCTCTTTTCGATCCGCACATAGCCAGCTTCTTCCAGCTTCGCGAGATGTGTGGAGAGATTGCCGTCGGTGGCGTTGGTCTTCTCCTTGAGCTCGCCGAACGTCGCCGGGCTCACCGTGGAGAGATACGCCATGATCCCCAGGCGCAGGCGCCCATGGATCACGTCATCGAGGCGTGAGTGATCGAAGTCTGACATGGCGCTTAGACGATCGCCGACGGCTCGCGCCGCACCAGCATCACCCCCGGCAACAGCAACACGAGAATGCTCGCGGTCGCCGCGAGCAGATAGGCCCATGGCTCGTTGATATAGATCCACAGCACCGCGCTGGTCGTGAACGCGAGCAGCGAAAACGCGTGCAGCCAGCTCTGCGATGAGATCGTCGCGGTGACGCCGAGCGCAATGCCGAAAGAGGCAAACGCAGTCCCCATGATGGCGTTGGGCGCCTGGTAATCGTCCAGAAGGATCATGCGGCCGATGCAGCCCACCACCACCGCGGTGATCGCCATCCCCGACAAGCGCCACACCGTCTGATCCACGCGGTTGGAAACCGAAGCGCGTCCGGGCTTGCCGCGCACGCGCCGAAGCAGCACGAAAAAGCCTGCGAGCGCGAGCACGCCATAAGCCAGCCAGATATAGCCATAGATCGAACTGGGCGCCGGGCCGAACAGGCTGGTCAGCGCCGCCCATTGCGCGAAATAGCCAACCGCGAGCAGCGTCCCGAACATGACCAGGAACGAACCGCCAATCAGCGGCGCGTGCCGGCCCTCCTCGGCGAGCGTGCGCACATAAGCCAGGTCCTCGACCAGTTCGTCCTTCGTCATCCGACACTCCAAAGCACTTTGAAATGCAAAGTAACACGTGCGCAAAGGAGATGCAAGCGGAAGAAGGGGAGGGGTGTCAGTGGCGTGGTGAAAGCGAGAGCAGCGGGCCATCTTGGCGGCGCGTCTTGCGCGCGGGGCTGATCTCGAAGCGCTGTCTTACGTCAGCGGCGATAGAATTTTCGGCAAAGGCGTCTGCGTTCGTAGCGGGAGCGGGGGCAACGAATGACCGGAGAACGCATGAAGTCCTTTGGGTCTGAGTGTTGAACCTAAGTCTAAAAGCGATGGGGGGCGCTTGATGCGCCCCCCATGCCAAACTTCACTTAGCGCGCGGTGACGACCGGAGCGGCAACCGGAGCGGCGGCCTTGCGGGCCTTCGGGGCCTTCTTCACGGTCTTCTTGGCGACCGTCTTCTTCGCCAGCGTGCGAGCGCCTTTGGCCTTCTTCGCAGTCTTGCGAACGGCCTTCTTCGCGGTCTTCTTCACGGCCTTCTTTGCCGTCTTCTTCTTCGCGGTCTTGCGGACCGACTTCTTCGCGACCTTGCGGCCGGCCTTCGCAACGGTTTTCTTCGCGGGCTTCTTCGCCGCCTTCTTAACTTTCTTAGCCATGTTACTTACCTCAATGTTTACTGGTTGGACTTGGGTTGGGTGGGAGTGTTTTTGTCTCTCCGGGGTCGTGTTTTGCACTGTATTGGTTTTCAATTGCTTTCTAACCACGTGAGCACTGTATTTTTCTGGGACAGTGCTTTTCGTCTATTTGACGACTGCACGAATGCTCCGGAACCCGCATAAAATAAGGGTTTTCGCGCGTTTTTCGTGTGCGAAAAATCAAGCGCGCGGATGCGCTGAGCGATACACGCCGAGAATTTTTTCTGCATCGACAGCGGCGTAGCGCTGCGTTGTCGAGAGTGATTCGTGCCCGAGCAATTCTTGAATCGCACGCAGATCACCACCGTGTGCGAGCAGATGCGTCGCGAATGCGTGACGCAAAGCGTGCGGTGTCGCCGATGATGGAAGGCCGAGCGATGCGCGAAGCTTCTCCATCAAAGCTTGCACGATGCGTGGTGAAAGCGGCCCGCCGCGCGCGCCGCGGAACAAAGGCGCATCGCTGGTGAGTGCGAACGGCGAGAGCGCGGCATAGCGTTCGATCGCCTCACGCGCCGCCGGCAGCATCGGCACCATCCGTTCTTTGCCGCCCTTACCGAGCACACGCAGCGTGGCCGGCAGCGGCCGATCCGCGCCGGTGAGCGCCAGCGCTTCGGAGATCCGGAGGCCCGCCGCGTAGAGAAGTGTGATCAGTGCCGCATCGCGCGCGCCGATCCAAGGCGTCGACGCCGCGCTCTCGGCTTCATCGATCAGCCCCTGCGCGGCTTTCTCGGAGACAGGCCGGGGCAGGGTGGGCTTCAAACGCGGCCCGCGCACCAGCGAGAGCCGCGCATTGGCGATGCCGCGCCGCCGGTCGAGATACCGAAAGAAGCCGCGAATCGCCGCCAGCGCCCGCGAGATCGAGCGATCCGACAGCGCATCCGGCCCCGCACGGCGATGCGCGAGATAAGCCCGAAGGTCGCGCGGCTCCAGCGCTGTAAGCTCCGCCGCGCCGACCGCGCCGCCCAGATGCTGCGCGAGGAAATCGAGGAAAGCGGCGACATCGCGCTCATAAGCCTCCACCGAATTGGCCGCGAACCGCCGCTCATGGGTGAGATGGGCGATCCATTCGGCAAAGAGGGCGTCGGCGGAGGACATGGGGCGCAAGATGCCGCAAGGGGCTCAACGCCTTGTGAATAAAATTCTCCGTCATCCCGGGCAAGCGGAGCGAGACCCGGGATCCAGGGCAAACGCACAACTCTACGATCCCTGGATCCCGGATCGCGCTCCGCGCGTCCGGGATGACGGCGTTAAAGTGTGAGCCTCGCTTTCGCCGCGCCCCGGCACCCCCTAGATTCCGATTCATGACCACAGCCCGCCGGCGCGCCCTTGATGCGTTGAAACGCCAACGCGCGCCGCTCCCCGCGGGGCCGTTGTTCGCGCCTGAGCCGGAGGAAGTCTCCGAGAGCGGCGTGGATAAGGTCGCGGTGCTCTTCCCGCTGCCGCTGCCCGAACCGTTCGATTATCGCGCCGCCAGCAGCATCGGCCTTGAGCCTGGCATGCACGTCATCGCGCCGATCGGCACACGGATGGTGCGCGGCGTGGTGTGGAACGTTACCAAAAACTTCGCCGGCGCGGCCAATCTCAAGGCCATCGAAGAAGTGCTGCCCGGCCCGCCGGTGCCGGAGATGTCGCGCCGCTTTCTGGATTGGGCCGCGAAGTATCTCGTGCAGCCGCCCGGCAATCTGGTGCGCATGATCGTGCGCTCGCCCGAAGCGCTCTTCGATCCGCCGACGACCACTCTGCTCGAACCCACCGGCATCGTTCCCGCCAAGCCCACCGAAGCACGTGCGCGCGTGCTCGCCGAAGCGGAGAAGGGGCCATGCTCCGGCGCTGAACTCGCGAGACGCGCTGAAGTCAGCGGCGCCGTGGTGAAAGGGCTGATCGATTTCGGCGCACTGCGGCGCATAGAAGTCAGCGAAGATCCGCCATTCCCCGAACCCGATCTCGCCCGCGCCGGCAAACCGCTCTCCGAGAGCCAAGCCAGCGCTGCAGAAGACTTAAGAGCGCTCGTCCGTGCTGGCGGCTTTCACGTCGCGCTGCTCGACGGCGTTACGGGCTCGGGCAAGACGGAAGTCTATCTCGAAGCCGCCGCCGAAGCGCTCGCGCAGGCGCCCGATGCGCAAGTGCTGGCGCTGCTCCCGGAAATCGCACTCACACAAGCCGTGATGGCGCGCTTTGAAGCGCGCTTCGGCGCACGCCCCGTCGAGTGGCACTCGGCCATCACGCACAAAGCCCGCCGCCGCGCCTGGCGCGAAATCGCGACCGGCAGGGCGCGGCTCATCGTTGGCGCGCGCTCGGCGCTCTTCCTGCCGTACCCGAACCTGAAGCTCATCGTCATCGATGAAGAGCACGATCCGTCTTACAAGCAGGAGGACGGCGTCTCGTACCAAGCGCGCGATCTCGCCATCGCGCGCGCTAAGCTCGGCGGCTGCGGCGTCATCCTCGCCAGCGCCACGCCATCGCTCGAAACGCTCGTGAACGCGCAAGGCGGCCGCTACGAACATGTGCGCCTGCCATCGCGGCACGGGGCGGCGGAATTGCCGGATGTCGAGCTTATCGATCTGAAGCTCGATCCGCCGGAGAAAGGCCGCTGGCTTTCGCCGAAGCTCATCACCGCCGCCGCCGAAGCTTTGTCGCGCGGCGAGCAGGCGCTCTTCTATATCAACCGCCGCGGCTACGCGCCGCTCACGCTCTGCCGCGCCTGCGGACACCGCATGCAATCGCCAGACTCTCAAAGCTGGCTGGTCGAGCACAAATATTCCGGGCGCCTGGTCTGCCATCTCACCGGCTTCTCGATGCCCAAGCCGAAGGAATGCCCCAAGTGCCTCACACCAGATTCCTTCGTCGCCATCGGCCCCGGCGTTGAGCGCATCGAGGAAGAGGTGCGCGAATTCTTCCCCGAAGCGCGCGTCGAGATTTTCTCGTCCGACACCGCGCCCAATGGCGAAGCCATCCGCGCCGTGGTCGAGCGCATGGCGGCAGGGGAGATCGACGTGCTGATCGGCACGCAGATCGTCGCCAAGGGTCACAACTTCCCGCTGCTCACCATGGTCGGCGTGGTCGACGCCGATCTCGGCCTCAAGGGCGGCGATCTCCGCGCCGGCGAGCGCACGTTTCAGCTGATCAGCCAAGTCGCCGGCCGCGCCGGGCGCGCCGAGAAACGCGGGCGCGCGCTCATCCAAACCTACGCGCCCGAAGAGCCGGTGATGCAGGCGCTCGCCGCGCAGGACCGCGACTCCTTCTTCGCCGCCGAAGCCCAGATGCGCGAAAGCGTCGGCATGCCGCCTTACGGGCGCCTCGCCGCGATCATCGTCTCGGCGCCCACCGAACAAGCCGCGCACGCCGCCGCCGCCGCGCTCGGCGAAAAAGCCCCGCACGCCGACGGCCTCGATCTCTGGGGTCCGGCCCCCGCACCACTCGCCGTCATCCGCGGCCAACACCGTCGCCGCTTTCTGGCCCGCGCCGACCGCAACGTCGATCTCTCCGCTTTTATCACGGCGTGGATGAGCCGCGTGAGGCTGCCGTCCAATGTGCGCGTGCAGGTGGACGTGGATCCGTATTCGTTTTTGTGAGCGTGGCGCTTCAGTCATTCCAGACGCGCGCAGCGCGATCTGGAATCCAGGGCACACGCACCACTCTACGATCCCTGGATTCCGTGTTCGGCTCCGCCGCCCCGGAATGACTGAGAGAACTGAGAGAAAGGAGTGATGCCCCAATGATCCCAGGCGGACACATCGACGGCACATCATGCCCCGAAGGCACGCAGCGTTTGCCGCCGGGCGACGCGCCGCTCTGCTGCGACGATTTCCGCGCGCGCACTTTCGCCTGCTATTTCGACATCCGCTACGAATACTGGCCCGACAATGCCGGCTGGTTCGTCATCATCACGCCCGACGCCGGCGGCGGCGGCATAGCCATAAACTTCTGCCCCCATTGCGGCGCCAAGCTCGCGGGGGAAGGGCATGCGGGACGCTATTTCGATTTGTCGGGATTCGAGGCGAAGTAGCTAAATTTTTGGCGCTCTCTACTTGAGCGCTTTGGCGCACGCCCAGCCCGATATCAGTGCGGCCAATAACGCAAGCCCACCGACGCCGCCAAAATAGATTGCGAATTCACCTTGGGTGTTCAGCTCGTCATCAACGAAAAGTGACATCGAATAAAGGCCCATCAAGCCGGCGATCACAGCGCTGCCACTGACGACAAGCGCGGTACTCAAAGCGCGTCGAAGCGGCATGAAGAACAGTAGGATCGCGAACACCACCGTAACGCACGCGCCGCTCACAACGCCCAACGCAGCCAAGAACATCAATGTAAGCATTCAGTCTCTCCGCGCGGCTGTTACACCCATCCCCGGATGAATGCGCAGCATTCAGTCCGGGGCCCATAACCGCGAACGCTTGTGATTATGGGTCCCGGACTTTGCCTTCGGCAAATCCGGGAATAGGTGGCGCTGATTGCTCGTAGGCGCTCGGCGCCTGCTTACTCGCGGCAATAGCGGAAGAAGGCCGCGATATCCGCACGCTCGGACTCGCTTTCACTGCGCATAGGATGATCGTCATCCCAAACCCAGAGCTCGCCCGAGCTTCGGAGCGCCGACAAGACTGGATGATCGAGCGGCACGGTCGCGACGGCATAAACGGACTCGTCGATCATCTCGTCTTGGACGGGCGTGGCGCTCACGTCGGCTTGCGTCCGCCCCGAGCCAAAGACGAGCCGTGTTCCGACGCGATTGGGATCGGAAGTGGTGACGCGGACTGAGCGCGAGCCGCGGCCGCAATGCAAGGAAACACCAACGGCGTCGGTCTCAGCAACGGAATACCAAAGCCCCGCCTCTTCCTCATGAGTGCTCATGCCCCAGTTGAAGTCAGGCGGCGGATTGGCCGCGGCTGGTGTTGGCGCCGAAGTCGCGGTGGGAGGGGCAGATGCAGGCGATTGGCTCGCACGAGACGGCTGTTCGCCGCACCCGGTCACCAGCGCCAGAAACGAGGTAACAGCCGCCGCGCGTCTCATCGCATTGCTCCTTCCTCAATGGCCCGCACTTTACTCAGTCATTCCGGACGCGCGAAGCGCGATCTGGAATCCAGGGATCGTAGAGCGCAGCGTTGGCCCTGGATTCCGGCGCCGGGCGACGCGCCGCTCTGCTGCGACGATTTCCGCGCGCGCACCTTCGCCTGCTATAACGACGTTCGCCGCTAGCAGAAAGTCAACGGTCGAAATCCGTGCTAGGTTGAATCATGGGCCACAGCATCTCCGGACTCATCACGCGGCACGAAGCTCTGACACAGTTGGAGGGGCGCCTTGCTGAGCAACCTAAATTCACGTTGTTGAGTGGGCTTGGATTCCTTCCGCTCGACCATAAGAATCTGGACAGCATAGTGGGCCTCAACGCCGGTGAATCGCTTCGCCCATTTCAGTATTTGACAACGCCGTTGATGGATTTGCTGCGCGTGAGATCCCAGGGCCGCACTTTGGTATATGTCGAGACCGACTATTTTGGCGGGGTGGGCGGGCAGGGCGCGGCAGTCTTCCGAGAGGGACGCGTGCGCTTCGGGCCACACTTCACGAAGGGCAAAGGAGGGGCGATCAACGAGGCCTTCGCGTGGCTAGACGTCACAACAGCGAGTGGTTGTCTCGATGCGTTCGAGACCGTTGGTTTGTCGCGGTGTCGCTGCAATGATGATTTTTCCGTCGGGGGTGTATCGGCCTAGGCGAACACCAAACTCAACCCCGCCGAAACCGCAACCGCGCGCACACATGATCCGGACTGAACGGCAGCGGCGCCACCGTCCCATCCGCCAGCGTTTCAAACTCAAACCCGCTCTTCAGCCCCACCATCATCGTCGAGCCATCCTCCGCATCATAAATTCCGAGCGCCGCCGGCCCCTCGGCGCCGCAGAGAAACGGCGCGCCGGCATTGGTCGCGGGGACAGCGTGAAACAAGGTCGGTCTTTCTTCTCCGAACAGGCCCATCGCTTGCGCGAGCGGGCCGCCGGGCGCTTGCGCCGCCAGATCGTCGTTGGTGTGATTGGCTTCCTGGAAGCCGAGCACGCGGCCGTCGGCGTGCGTCAGCGTCACGCGCACGACCGGGTCCATGCCCTCGGGCGGCGGCGTTGTGGACGATATCACCCGCTGCGTAATCGGCCCGGTCATCAGGCCGGTCGCCGCGTCGGCGGGCGCGAGCGGGATAGTGGTTACATGTTCGGTCGGCCCCGGCGCCGCGCACGCAGCCAGCGCCAGACATGCCGCCGCGATCACGAATTTCCGCATCGTCGCTCTCCCCAATGTTCCCGGAAGTGAAGCACGAAACCGCGTTTCGCGCGACCCGCTTGACGCCAGCGCCCGGTTAAGGTGTTTCCCACTCCATGATCGAACTCATCGCCACGCCGGCCTTCTGGGTCAGCCTCGTCACCTTGACCTTCCTCGAGATCGTGCTCGGGATCGACAATCTGTTGTTCGTCTCGATCGCGGTTGGCAAGCTCAAGGGCAAGCAGCAAGCCCAAGCGCGCCGCATCGGCATCTGGGGCGCGATGATCCTACGGATCGTCATGCTGGCGGGCATCTTCTGGATCATCCAGGCCGACGAGCATCCGCTCTTCCAATTGCCCGAAGGCTGGGCCGCGATGATCCTCGGCACGGAGGATGAGCACGCGCTCAACGCCTTCACCTATTTCACCATCAAGGATTTGATCTTGCTTGGCGGGGGTCTCTTCCTGCTCGTCAAAGGCACGCAGGAGATTCACTCCTCGGTGCAGGGGACAGGCCATGAAGAGGCCGACGCCAAGACCGATTTCACCGCCGTCATCGTGCAGCTCGGCGTCATCAATATCGTGTTCTCGCTCGATAGCGTGATCACCGCCGTCGGCATGACGGACATCCTCGCCGTGATGATCGCGGCGGTCGTGGCCTCGACGCTTGTCATGGCCGTCGCCGCTGAGCCGCTGGCCACCTTCATCGACAAACACCCGACCATGAAGATGCTGGCGCTCGCCTTTATCTTGCTGGTGGGCGTGGCGCTCGTGGCCGACGGCCTCGGCTTCCACATCCCGCGCGGCTATCTCTACTTCGCCATCGCGTTCTCGCTCGCGGTGGAATTGCTGAACATCCGCGCGCGGCCGAAGAGCGAAAGCGCGCATTAGCCCAGCCGTCGCTCACACCTCAGTCATTCCGGGGCGGCGAAGCCGAACCCGGAATCCAGGGATCGTAGAACGGTGCGTTTGTCCTGGATTCCAGATCGCGCTCCGCGCGTCTGGAATGACTGAACGAAAGGACGACTAGGGAGAAGTTCGCTTCAACTCGAGCAACGCCTTCAGCATCTCGTCAGCGATCCGCACAGTCGCGAGCCCGGCCTGCACTTGCGTCTTCGCTTCGATCTGCTCCACGATCGCTTGCGCGGGATCGTCGTTCGACGCGCCCGACGTCGCCGCCAGCAGCTTTTCGCTGGCGCGGTCGAAGCGCGTGAAGGCGTTGGTGATCGCCAATGCGGCGGAGGGGACGGCCTGCATGCGCGTTGGTTTAGCGCAACGCGGTTAAGCCCTGATCCAATCGATTTGGTAAATCCTCAAGGCGCCGGCCCATCCGCCGCGTGAATATCGCGGTCCTTGGTCTCCGGCCAGAACAGCAGAAAGATCAGCGCCGCCAGCGCCGTCACGATCAGCGGAAACCACAGCCCCGCATAAATATTCCCGGTCGTCGTGCTGATCGCGACCGCGAGCGGCGCGAGCAATGCGCCGAACCAGCCGGTGCCGATATTATAAGGCAGCGAAAGCGCGGTGTAGCGGATGCGGGTCGGGAAGAGCTCGACGAGCGCCGCCGCCTGCGGTCCGTAAAGCGCCGTCGCCGCGATGATGAAAACGAACAGCACGCCGAGCGCGAGCGGCACATTGATCGCCGAAGCTTCCGCATGCTCGGGATAGCCCGCCGCGTTCAAGCTTTCGCGCAGCCGCGCCGTAAACGCATCGCGCGCCGCTTTCTGCTCCGAAGTGGGCAGGGCGGCGGCGTTCACGCTCTCGACGCTCGCCCCACCGACACGCACTTGCGCCAGCGCGCCCGGAGGGCCGGCCACCGTTTCATAATTCACGCCAGCGCTTGTCAGCGCGCTCTTGGCGATGTCGCACGAGGTCAAGAAGCGCGCCGCGCCGCCGGTGAGATCGAGCTGGAAGCTGCAATCGTTCGGATCAGCCACCACAGTCGCGGGCGCGGCTTCCGTCGCCGCGGCGAGAGCAGGGTTGGCGGCGCGCGTCAGCATGTGAAAGCCCGGGAAGTAGGCGAGCGTCATCAGCACCATGCCGAACAGCATGACGGGCTTGCGCCCCACGCGATCTGAAATCCACGCGAAGAACACATAAAGCGGCGCGGAAATGGCGACGATCGTGATCATCAGCCAGTTCACGGTCTTCTGGTCGACCTTAAGTATTCGCTCAATGAATACTTGCGCGTAGAAATGCCCGGTGTACCAGACCACGCCCTGCGCCATCATCAGCCCAAAGAGCGCCAGTAAGACAAACTTAAGGTTCCGCCACTCGAAGAAGCTCTCGGCATAGGCGCGCTTAGAGACGTTGCCCTCGGCCTTGATGCGCTTGAACGCCGGGCTTTCTTCCAGCCGCAATCTTATCCACAGCGAAACGGCCAAAAGCGCCGCCGAAAGCAGGAAGGGGATACGCCAGCCCCAGTCCTTGAAGGCGTCCTCCCCCAGGATGCCCCGCGTCGCCAGGATCACGCCCAGCGCGCCCACCAGCCCGATCGCCGCCGAACATTGGATGCCCGCCGTCGCCGAGCCGCGGTGTTTGCGAGGCGCATGCTCGGCCACATAAACAGCGGCGCCCCCATACTCCCCGCCCAGCGCAAAGCCCTGCAGCACGCGCATCCCGACCAACAGCACCGGCGCCGCCAGCGCCAGATCGGGCGGCAATTGCGCTTGCGTGGGCAAGAGGCCAATCGCCACCGTGGCCAGGCCCATCACAGAAATCGTGATTAGAAACGCGCCCTTACGGCCCGCGCTGTCGCCAATCTTACCGAAAACCAAAGCCCCAAACGGACGCACCAGGAGCCCCACGGAGAAGGTCAGCAGCGAGAAAATCAGCGCCTGGGTCTCAGGCAGGTTCGAGTAAAAGTTCGCCGCCATGATCGAGGTCAGCGCGCCGTACACGAAAAAATCGTACCACTCGAAAATCGTCCCGGCGGAGGAGGCGACGATGACTTGCCGCAGCTTGGCGGGAGACACATCGAGGCTGGTGTTCGTGGACGCGGCGGCGTCGGACATGGCTAGGCTCCCCCCGCGCCAAAGCAGGCGCTTTTGTCGCTGATCGGGCTTCCGCGCGCGCGGTTGTCAAGTCCAAAGCCAGCATGCTATTTCGCGCCCGCGTCAGGCGCTCACGCGAGTCATCGCGCGGGCCGCCGTGGCGTCTGGAATTTCTCAGCCGATAGGCGATTTGGGACCAGCGGCGCGCGCGCCGCCCCCCGGATTGTCCGGCGCTACCAACGAGATTGTCGTGGCTGAACAGGTCGAAGGCGAAGCTTCCGAAGCCGCGCAACGCTACGCCCACGCCGCATTCGATCTGGCCAAGGACACCAAGGCGCTCGACGCTTTGGAGCAGGACTTCGCCAAGTTCGACGCAGCCTGGAAGGAAAGCGCCGATCTGCGCGCCGCCGCGCGTTCGCCGCTGCTCGATCCTGATCTGAAAGCCAAAGCGCTGGTCGCCGTCGCCGATAAGCTCGGCATCAGCACGCTTGGGCGCAATGTCATCGGCGTCACCGCGAAGAACCGACGCGCCGGCGAGCTGCCGATGATCGCGAAATTCTTCCGCACTCTGCTCGCGCGCGAACGCGGCGCACGCCAAGTCGAAGTCGTCTCCGCGCGTCCGCTGGCGCCGGCTGAGATGACCGCCATTCTCGATTCGCTCAGCGCATCGCTGGGCGCGAAAATCGATGCGCAATCGCGTGTCGACGACAGCTTGATCGGCGGCTTCGTCGTCAATGTCGGCTCGCGCCAGTTCGATGCTTCCGTCAAATCCAAGCTCGACGCTCTCAAGCTCGCGCTCAAATCCGCCTGACCTTAAAGGGGCAAGACACATGGACGTCCGCGCCGCGGAAATTTCCGCCATTCTCAAAGAGCAAATCAAAGGCTTCGGCGCCGAAGCGCAGGTCGCTGAAGTCGGCCGCATTCTGTCGGTCGGCGACGGTATCGCGCGCGTCTATGGCCTCGAAAGCGTGCAGGCCGGCGAAATGGTCGAGTTTCCGGGCGGCGTCAAAGGCATGGCGCTGAACCTCGAGCGCGACAATGTCGGCGTCGTCATCTTCGGCGAAGACCGCGGCCTGAAAGAAGGCGACACCGTTAAGCGCCTCGGCGAGATCGTCGATATTCCCGTCGGCAAGGGGTTGCTCGGCCGCGTCGTCAATCCGCTGGGCGAACCGATCGACGGCAAAGGCCCGATCGTTGGCGCCGAACGCCGCACCGTCGACGTGAAAGCGCCCGGCATCATTCCGCGCAAGTCCGTGCATGAGCCGATGCAGACCGGCATCAAAGCCATCGACGCGCTGATCCCGATCGGCCGCGGCCAGCGCGAGCTCATCATTGGCGACCGCCAAACCGGCAAGACCGCCGTCGCGATCGACACGATCCTTTATCAGCGCGACGCGCACGACAAGAATCTGAGCGAGAGCGAAAAGCTCTATTGTATCTATGTCGTCATCGGCCAAAAGCGCTCGACTGTCGCGCAGATCGTCAAGATGCTCGAGGATAAAGGCGCGCTCGGCTATTCCATCATCGTCGCCGCGACCGCCTCCGATCCCGCGCCGCTGCAATTCCTCGCGCCGTTCGCCGGCTGCGCCATCGGCGAATGGTTCCGCGACAATGGCATGCACGCGCTCATCATCTATGATGACTTGTCCAAGCAAGCCGTCGCGTACCGCCAGATGTCGCTTCTGCTGCGCCGCCCGCCGGGCCGCGAAGCCTATCCGGGCGACGTCTTTTATCTCCATTCGCGCCTGCTCGAACGCGCGGCGAAGCTCAACGAAGACAATGGCTCGGGCTCGCTGACGGCGCTGCCGATCATCGAAACGCAAGCCAACGACGTCTCGGCCTATATTCCCACGAACGTCATCTCGATCACCGATGGTCAGATCTTCCTTGAAACCGAACTCTTCTTCTCCGGCATCCGTCCGGCTGTGAATGTCGGCATCTCGGTGTCGCGCGTCGGCGGCAACGCGCAGATCAAGGCAATGAAGCAAGTCGCCGGCGCCATCAAAGGCGAGCTTGCGCAATACCGCGAAATGGCCGCGTTCGCGAAGTTCGGCTCCGACCTCGACGTCGCCACGCAACGCCTGCTCAATCGCGGCGCGCGCCTCACCGAGCTCTTGAAGCAAAACCAGTTCTCGCCAGCGCCGGTCGAAGAGCAGGTGATCCTGATTTATGCCGGCACGCGCGGCTATCTCGACAAGCTCACGGTCGGCGATGTGCGTCGCTACGAAAGCGAACTCGTCTCCTGGTTGCGCAGTAAGAAGGCCGATCTGCTGTCTTCCATCCGCACCAAAAAGGACATCAAGGCCGATGGCATCGAAGGCAGCATCAAATCCGCCCTCGACGAATTCGCCGGCGTGTTCGCGTGAGCGTGAAGCGCACCATCTTTCTTCCCCCGCAAGCGGGGGAAGTGGCTCTCGCGAAGCGAGAGACGAAGGGGGCGGCGCTACGTCTCCTGGCGATAGCTGCGCTCGCGTGCGCAGCGTTCACGCCGTCCGCCATCGCGCAGCCAAACGCACACGCACCGTATGGCGCGCCGATCCAATTGGCGGCGGCGGAACGCATCGTCGACGCCGCGCAAGCCGAGGCTGAGGCCAACAATCTCGCCGTCGCGATCGCCGTTGTGGATTCGGGCGGTCGCCTTGTCTCCTTCCGCCGCATGGACGGCGTCGGCACCGCGGTGATCGATATCGCCATAGGCAAGGCCTATACGGCCTCGTCGATGCGGCAGCCTTCGGAAAATCTCCAAGGCTGGGCGTCTTCTTCCTCCGCGCCCGTCGCCATCCCCGGCATCATGCCGTTCGGCGGCGGCATTCCGCTTGAAGTCGACGGCCGCATCGTCGGCGCCATCGGCGTCTCGGGCGAGTCCACGGAAAACGATTTACGAGTCGCGAACGCCGGCGTGGCGGCGCTGCGATGATGGTGACCCGATGCCGAGCTTAAAAGAATTTCGCAATCGCATCGCCAGCGTGAAATCCACGCAGAAGATCACCAAGGCGATGCAAATGGTGGCCGCCGCCAAGCTGAAACGCGCGCAAGGCGCCGCCGAAGCCGCGCGCCCTTATGCGGATCGCATGGCCCGCGTGATCGCAAACCTCGCCGGCGCGGTGAAGGGCGATAGCGCGCCGATGCTGCTGCGCGGCACGGGCAAGGAAGACACCCACCTCATCGTCGTCGCAACGTCAGAGCGCGGTCTCTGCGGCGGCTTCAACACGCAGATCGTACGCGCCGCGCGTGATCACATTTTGGCGCTGCAAGCCGCCGGCAAGACGGTGAAAATCCTCGTCGTCGGCAAGAAGGGGCGCGATCAGCTGCGCCGCCAATTCGCCGGCCTGATCGTCGATTACATCGATCTCTCGCAATACCGCACCGTGAACGCCGACGCCGCACACACCATCGGCGCCGCCGTGCTCGCGCTCTTCGAAGCGGGCGCGTTCGATGTCGCGACGCTCTTCTTCTCGCGCTTCCGCTCCGTGATCAGCCAAGTGCCGACCGCGCGCCAGCTTATCCCCGCTGTCGCGCCCGAAGGCGTCACGCCGCCCGATCTCAAAGGCGCGGTTTACGAGTACGAGCCAAGCGAAGAGGAAATCCTCGAAGCTCTGTTGCCGCAATATATCAACGGCCAGATCCTGCAGGCGCTGCTCGAAAACCAAGCCGGCTTCTATGGCGCCCAGATGAGCGCCATGGACAACGCCACCCGCAATGCCGGCGATCTCATCAAGAAGCTGACGCTCCGCTACAACCGCCAGCGCCAAGCCAACATCACCAAGGAGCTGATCGAAATCATCTCCGGCGCGGAAGCGCTTTAGAGGAGGACGTCGTCATGGCTGGTCCCACATCAGTGCTCGCAACCACTTCGGCCACCTCGTTCGGCGGCCGCTCAGGCGGCAAGACCGCGCTCACCGGCGACGGCGGCAGCAATGGCCGTCTCTGGTTTCATATGGAGCACGCCAAGGGCCTCGGCGGCTCGGGCGAGGGCACGAACCCAGAGCAGCTCTTCGCGCTAGGCTACGCGACGTGCTTCAACTCGGCGCTCCTCTTCGTCGCCGCCGCGCAAAAGATCGATGCGTCCAAAGCGCAAGTCACCTGCGATGTCGGCATCGGCAAGAACGAAGCGGGCGGCTTTGCGCTGCAAGCCAAGCTCACCGTAAAAATCCCGGGCGTCGAAGCTAGCCAAGCGCAAGCGCTCGTCGAAGCCGCGCACCAAGTTTGCCCATACTCCAACGCGACGCGCGGCAACATGCCAGTCGAACTCGTGGTGGCCAGCTGATGCGACGCGCCACGGCTCTCGCACTCGCGGCAGCGCCGTTTCTCGCGGTCGGCGCCGGGCTGATCGCGGCCAAGGTCGCGCCGCTGATGCAGCGCGCGCACGCACAAGAGTCAGAAACAAGCGGACACGCCCCAGCGCGCGCCCGCGTCCGAAGATACAAGAAGGTAGAGAACTGAGATGACGAAACCCATGAAAGGCCCGCGTGGCGCAAGTGATCGGCGCCGTTGTCGACGTTGAGTTCGACGGCGTGCTGCCGGATATTTACAACGCGCTCGAGACCACCAATCGCGGCAATCGCCTGGTGCTCGAAGTCGCCACCCATCTCGGTGAGAGCACGGTCCGCACCATCGCGATGGATTCCACCGATGGCCTCGTGCGCGGCCAGGAAGTCAACGACACCGGCGCGCCGATCATGGTGCCCGTCGGCGAAGAAACGCTCGGCCGCATCATCAACGTCATCGGCGAGCCGGTCGATGAAGCGGGCCCCGTGAAAACCACCACGCGCCGCGCCATCCACCAACTCGCGCCGAGCTTTGTCGATCAAAAGCCGGTGCCTGAAATGCTCGCCACCGGCATCAAGGTCGTCGATCTGCTCTGCCCCTATTCGAAGGGCGGCAAGATCGGCCTGTTCGGCGGCGCCGGCGTCGGCAAGACCGTGCTGATTCAAGAGCTGATCAACAATATCGCGAAAGCTTACGGCGGCTATTCGGTGTTCGCCGGCGTCGGCGAGCGCACGCGCGAAGGCAACGATCTCTATCACGAGATGATCGAGTCGAAGGTGAACATCGCCGGCGGCGGGCAGGGCTCGCGCTGCGCGCTGGTGTTCGGCCAAATGAACGAACCGCCGGGCGCACGCGCGCGCGTCGCGCTCTCGGGTCTCACCATCGCCGAGCATTTCCGCGATCAGGGCAAGGACATCCTTTTCTTCGTCGACAACATCTTCCGCTTCACGCAAGCGGGTTCGGAAGTGTCGGCGCTCCTCGGGCGCATTCCCTCGGCGGTCGGCTATCAGCCGACCCTCGCGACCGAAATGGGCACGATGCAGGAGCGCATCACCTCCACCACGAAGGGCTCGATCACTTCGGTGCAAGCCATCTACGTTCCCGCCGACGATTTGACCGACCCCGCGCCCGCCACCTCGTTCGCGCACTTGGACGCCACCACCGTTCTCTCTCGTGCGATCTCGGAGAAGGGCATTTATCCGGCGGTCGATCCGCTCGACTCCACCTCGCGCATCCTGGATCCGAACGTCGTCGGCCAAGAGCATTACGAAGTGGCGCGCTCGGTTCAGGAAACGCTGCAGCGCTATAAATCGCTGCAAGACATCATCGCCATTCTCGGCATGGACGAGCTCAGCGAAGACGACAAACTCACCGTCGCGCGCGCCCGCAAGATCGAGCGCTTCCTCTCGCAGGCCGTTCCACGTCGCCGAAGCCTTCACCAACACGCCCGGCGTGCTGGTCGACATCAAGGAAACCATCCGCGGCTTCAAAGGCCTCGTGAACGGCGATTACGATCACCTGCCCGAGCCCGCCTTCTACATGGTCGGCACCATCGACGACGCGATCGCCAAAGCCCAAAAACTCGCGGCGGAGGCGGCGTGAGGGGAGCGCTTGCCTCTTGCTGCCTTGCGCTCGCCTTCGCCGCTGCACCGGCTTCGGCGCAGAACACGGATGACTTCGCGACTGTGAGTAATGTGTTTCGCGACACATTGCTGGGTTGGTGCTTCAAGGAGATGACGGGTCGGGAAATGATCGCTGGCGTCCGGCCTCCGGAAGAATACTGGACTTTGATCGCGGCGGCTGAGACCAACCCGCCCGGAGGCGCGCTCACGCCAAATGCGCGCGCACTCAGTGTCACTGATGGCGATGTCATCGTCGATCGAACATCCGATGCTTGTTACGTACAGGGCGCCGGCGCGCGCGGTGATGGTTTCGACGCGCCAGCGCTCGCTGTCGCGATGCGCGCTGCGGTCACTGCCGCACCGTTCGGCGCGGTCGAACTCGACGATCAAACCGATTCAGCCACGCGCCGTTCAAACACGTACGGCATAGTGTCGGAAGCCAGCGACGTCGTGCCCGTGATCGTGATCAACGAATTTCTCGCCACCAATTCCGTGCCCGGTGTTGTTGTGGGATATGTTATGCTTGGCTCAAAGGATCGCCGCGCTGATGGCCGATAAACTCACCTTCGCTCTCGTCGCGCCGGAACGTGAAGTGTTTCACGGTGAGGTCGATCATGTCGTGGTGCCGGGCGTCGAGGGCGAGTTCGGCGTCTCGCCGGCGCACGCGCCGGTGATGAGCGTGATCAAGCCGGGCGCGCTGCGCATCCTGAATGACGGCGTATGGCGGCGGGTGTTCGTCAATGGCGGCTTCGCCGACGTGACGCCTGAGGGCCTCACCGTGCTCGCCGAAGACGCGGTCGATCTCGCTGACGTCGCGCCCGCGCAGCTCGATCAAGAGATCAAGGATGCGCAGGAAGATGTGCGCGATGCGGGCGATGAAACGCAACGCGCCGGCGCGCAGCGCGTGCTGTCGCGTTTGGAAAATATGAAGCTCGCGCTGGCGCGCTGACCGCCGCTTCTTTGCTCCCCCGCCAGCGGGGGAGCTGTCAGCGAAGCTGACTGAGGGGGTGGCGCTCGACTCTCAAGGTCTGCGCCGCTCCCTTCGTCACGCGCTCCGCGCGCGCCACTTCCCCCGCAAGCGGGGGAAGAAAAAGGCTCATGCAACGGCTAGGCTCAGTCCATGTCGCACCTCTGGCCCGCACTCATCGGCGCAGCACTCGGCCTGCCGCTCGTCATCTATCTCGCGTGGCGTCTCGCGCGCGCATGGCCGCGTCTCTCGCTGCGCAAGCGCTGGCTCTATGGCGCCGCGCTCGCGCTGCTGGAGGCGGCGTACTGGCTCAACGTCTATGCGTGGCTGGTCGAGCCCAACATGCTCGTCGTGCGGCGCGTCACGATCGAGAGCCAAGATTGGCACGGCGCCCCGCTCACCATCGCGGCGCTCGGCGACACGCATGTCGGCAGTCCGCATGTGAGCGTAGCGCGCATGGAGCGCATCGTCGCGCGCGTGAACGCGCTCAATCCCGATCTCGTCGTGCTGCTGGGCGACTATGTCGGCAGTCACGAACTTCAGTCAGAGCGCTCTCCGCGCGAACGCGCCGAAGCGGAGGGCGGCATCGCGACCTTCGCATCGCTGAGCGCCCCGCTCGGTGTGATCGGCGTCATCGGCAATCACGATGTCTGGTATGGCCGCGAGGCCATCGCGCAAGCCATGACCAATGCCGGCGTCGCGACGCTTTGGAATCGCAATGTCGTGGTCGAGCGCGACGGCGGCGATTTCGTCGTCGCCGGGCTCGAGGACGATAAAACCGGCCATCCCGATTTCGCCGCCGCACTCGATGGCGCGCCTGACATCGACACCATCGTCATCAGCCACTCGCCCGATCCGTTTCACGACATGCCCGACGGCCCCGCGCTGATGATCGCGGGACATTCCCATTGCGGCCAAGTGACGATCCCGTTTTTTGGCCGACCGATCACGCCGTTGCGCTACGGCCAGCGCTATGCGTGTCACCGCGTCGATGAGAACGGGCACATTGTTTATGTAACAGGCGGCATCGGCACGAGCATCGCACCGGTGCGCTTTTTCAATCCGCCGGAAATTGTGCTGATCACGTTGCGTCGTTCCTCAGTCATTCCGGGGCAGCGAAGCTGAACCCGGAATCCAGGGCAAACGCACCGCTTTACGATCCCTGGATTCCGGCTCGCGCTCCGCGCGTCCGGAATGACTGATGGATTGAAATGCTGATTTTCAACAGAGCGCTCTTAAGCCCCCGCGCGCTCACCCAAGCCAAACAGCGTCAGCGATTTGCGTTTCGGCTTGCTCGGCGTCGGCCCGATCCCGCGCTCCGTCAGCCAGCTCAGCGCGAGCTGTGACACTTGCGGCGCTTCAGGTTCGCCGACCAGCCAGTGACTCATCTCCGCGAACTCATGGAAGAACGCTTGGCCTTCCGGAAAGCGCTTGATCAAACGCCGCACCGTGGAAGGACGGGTTCACGCGATCTTTGCCGCCCGCGAGCGCCAGCAGCGGCGCGCTGATGCGATAGACCGGCGCTGTCGACGCCATCGAGTGATCGGTCCACCACTGCACCGCTTCGCGGATCGCGCGGCCAGACTCCGGCACGAAACGCGCGAACGCACGGCGCGCGCCATCGCGCGTCAATCGATCGAGCGTGGTTTCACGCGCAACGCGATAATCCGGCGGCACAGGCCTGCGCCAATAATCGCCGAGCAAACTCAAGCCCAGATGATTGCCGTGCTCTTCCATCGTCGTCGGCATCACGCCCCACGGCGCGGACGGCGCAAGCAAGATGAGCCCAAGCACCGGCGTATGCATCGCCGCGAGCTGCACGACGAGCCCGCCGAGCGAGTGCCCCACCAGCACAGGCGGCGCGCGCAAAGTGCGCGTGTAAGCGATAATCGCTTCGGAATATTCCTTGAGCCCCGAATGCGCGAGCTGCTCAAGATCTGCGCCGCGCTCATGATGCGGCAAGTTCGGCGCGTGCGTTTCAAAGCCCGCGGCTTCAAACGGTTCGCGGAACGCATCGAACGCCCAGCCGCCGCAAAACGCGCCGTGCACAAACACAACCGGCGTGGAAATCGCGGCGCGCGTCATGTGCGCGCGATCCAGGCGCCCATCAGGCTGACACTCATTTCGAAGCCCCCCACCGTGTATTTTTTAAAGCGCTGCGCGACCTCTTCGTACGCCGCGCGCTTGAAGGGTATCACAAGTTCAGCGACGGTTTCGAGTGGCGCCCAGCGCCAATCGCTGAACTCAGGGGTATGTGTGTCGAGTTTAATGTCGGCGTCGCGGCCTTTAAACCGAAACGCGAACCATTTCTGCCGCTGCCCAAGAAAGCGCCCGCGCGGCTTCATGCCGGCGCGCACGTCAGCGGGAAAATCGTACGTGAGCCAATCTGGCGTTTTCTTCAAGCAATTCGGCATGCGCGGGGATAACGCCTGCTTCTTCTTCCAGTTCACGAAAAGCGGCTTCCATCGGCGTCTCGTTTCTGTCGACGCCGCCTTGCGGCATCTGCCACTGATACGGACCTTCCGCTCCCGCGCGTTTCCCCAGAAATACCAAGCCTTCGCGATGAAACAGAGCGAGGCCAACATTGGGGCGATAGAGTTTGAAGTCTTTTTGTTCCGTCATCGTCTTGCGGCGCGCGCATTGAGCACGGCCGAAGCTGGGGCCAATTGGTAGCCCCGTGATCCGATGTCTCTAGCCCAGCTGCCAACCTGCTCCATCGTCACCGGATAAGCGAATCCGGCGCCGATGGCGCTGTGATTTTGCAGCGCGAGCGCCTCCAAATTCAGCAATTGCTCGTCGATCGCATCAGCCTCGCGGCGCGCATCGATGATGCGGTCCGCGGCTGTGTTGGCGAGGCCGGCGCGTGCGGCTTCAACGCTCAGCGCTGTGCGCTGGCCGATGCCGCTGGAGATGAACACAAGGCCACGTCTGCGCAGCGCTTGCACCACAGGTTGCGACGCGGCCGCCGAAGTCGCGAAACGCGCGCCTTGATAATTCGTCACGCCGAAATAGCCGGCGCCTTTCGACAAGAGTTGTTCAAGGCGCGTGATGTTCTGCGTCGCTGCCGCCGTCGCGAGCAAAGTTTGCGGGCCCGTATCGTCAGCGTCGGGATCGAACGGCTCCATCGGCAATTCGAGCATCACTTCGTGGCCGCGCGCGCGTGCGCGGTCGATCCAGCTTTGCAGATTGGCCGCGTAGGGGACGAAGGAGAGCGTGATCTCCGCCGGCAATTCATCGATCGCCTGCGTCGTCGCGCGCGCATTAAAGCCAAGCCCGCCAATGATCACCGCAACCGATGGCTTGGTCGCATCCGCCGTGAAGGGGCGCGCATAGGCGGCAGACGGCGCGCGGCCATCGCGGCTAATCACAGGCAGCGGCCCGTTTGGCCCGGGTTCGGTCAGCCCCGCGAGCGGCGCGCGTGGCAGCGGCGGCGATGAAGCTGCGGGCCGCGCCGCGCCCGGCGTCTCAACCAGCGCCACACGCAGCTCGCCCGGCGTTTCGCTATCGGGCAGAGGATCGCTGCCCAAGCCTTCCGGCGCCGCCGGATCATAGTCGAGCGGCTCAAGCTCGGTGCCCGCCGCCACATCGGAGAACGCAACGCGCGGCGCCGCTTCCGCCGACGCCGTGCTTGGATTGAGTGCGATCACACGGCGCGGGCCCGCCGCGCTTGGATCGCCAAACACTTGGATCGCGCCGAACACCACCACGCCCAGCACGCCGAACGCGAGCAGTGCGCCGAGCTTGTGGTTCAGCTGCGGCAGTTTCTTTTGCTGTTGAGGCCTGGGCGGCATCGCGGGACCTCGTGACGCGAATCCAACGGCGCCGTGCCGTGAATGCGCGCGAGCGAATCACTGGCGCAAAACATCGCCGAATTCGCCGCGGTCGTCACTAGTCCTGTCAGTGCAGCGTTAAGACCTATTACTGAAGTCTTAAAAGCTTAGCCGGCGCGCGCGAGCAAACGCTGAGACACCAAACCTTGGTTCAAGAATTCGAGCGCGCGAGACATTTGATAGTCTTGCTCGGCATCCCAATTCTCGGGCGGAGCGCGTCGTTGCGCGCCCGATTCATTGTCCAAGGCGTGCGGCAGGTCCGCTCGCTGTTCACGCCGAGACGACGCAGACGCTCACAATTGCGCCTCATCGATGCGGCGCTGCGCGACTTCCAAGTCGGGCTCGATGCCCGCGCCTTGGATCGAACGGCCCGACGGCGTGTAATAGCGCGCCGTGGTCAAACGCAGCGCGCCATCGCGGCCGCCTGCAGCGGGATCACGGTCTGCACCGAGCCCTTGCCGAACGAGGTCGTGCCGACCAGTAGCGCGCGGTTGCGGTCCTGCAGCGCGCCCCGCGACGATTTCCGCCGCCGAAGCCGAAGCGCCCGTTCACCAGCACCACGATTGGCACCCCTTGGGAGTTCGTCGCCGCGGCGCGCGTTGTAACGCTGCACGTCCTGCGCTTGGCGGCCGCGCGTGGAGACGACTTCGCCGCCATCGAGGAAGGTGTCGCTGACTTCGATGGCTTGATCGAGCAAGCCGCCTGGATTGTTGCGGAGATCGAGCACGACGCCGCGCAGGCGCCCGCCGGTGTCGCGGCGCACGGTGCGGATCGCGTCATCGAGGCCGCTTGAGGTGCGCTCGTTGAAGGTGGAGATGCGGATGATGCCGATATCGCCTTCAACGCGGGCGGGTCACGGCGCGCACATTGATAATCTCGCGGGTGAGGCGAACATCGAACGGCTCGCCGCCCTCGCGCGCCACGGTGATATTGATCGGCGTGCCGACTTGGCCGCGCATGCGGCTGACGGCGTCATTCAGCGAAAGCCCGACGATGGTCTCGCCGTCGATGGCGGTCAGGAAATCGCCCGCTTGAATGCCGGCGCGGCTCGCGGGCGTGTCGTCGATCGGCGACACCACGCGCACGACGCCGTCGTCCATCGTCACTTCGATGCCGAGGCCGCCATACTCGCCGCGCGTCTGCACCTGCATGTCGCGATATTCGGAGGCGTTCAAATAGGAAGAGTGCGGATCGAGAGACGAGAGCATGCCTTGAATGGCCGCTTCCATCGCCTTGGGTTCATCGATCTCGGTGACGTAATCGTTCTCCACGCGCGCGAGCACGTCGGCGAACAATTCAAGTTGGCGGTAAACATCGCCGCGCGGGGTTTGGTCAGGAGCGGACCAGGCAAGAGCGCCCACACATGCAGCCAGACCGACGATCGGAGCCGCAAATCCAAGCCAAGCGCATATTCCGCACTCCCCGAACGCCTCATCAGGCGCCTGTTAGCCCCAGGCCGAAACTGACCCGATTCGCCCGATCCAGCCTTATCGGCCCCTCACCTTAACGGAGAGCCACATCCTGGGATCTGGCGCCCAGCCAACGGGCCGGATTGATCGGACGACCTTGCCGACGCACTTCTACATACAATTCCGGCGCCGGCGTGTCCGAAGCTGACATGTCCCCGATTGGCTGGCCAGCCAATACAGTTTCGCCAACTCTGGCTCGAACGGTCCCCAGCCCGGTCAGGACAAGATGCGTAACCCACCGTCCAGGTTCAGGATCAAGACTTGCCCGTAGCTGCGAAACAGTCCGGCATACGCAACTTCCCCTGAAGCGGAGAAACCACCTGGGCCGAGGCGCGCGTCGTCAGCGTGACGCCTTGCGTGGCGGGCGCGCCGCCAATGGTCTCGCCAAAGTCACGCGTGACGCGCCCTTGCGCTGGCGCAAGCCAGGCTGTTGGGAGCGTGTTTCCGCCTGTCGCCGCTGTGGCTGCACGGTTGCGCGGGCGGGCGGCCTGAACGCGCTGGGCCAATTCACGCAGATTGCGCGCTTCGGTGGCAAAGCGCCGGGCGCGGCGCTCGGCGGCTTCAGCGTCGGAGGCGAGGGATGCCTGCAGCGCGCGGCGCTGGGCCAGCAAAGTCACTACATCGGCGCGGCTCGGCATCGATGGCTTCCTGCGCCGCGGTCAGAATTTCCTGTTCTTTCCGCAATGGCCGCGTCCAGCCGGCGCGCTTCCTCCAGCGCGCTCGCGCCCGCGCGGACCCGGTCGAAAGCGTGGGCGCCGCGGCGCGTGCAAAGACCCCGGCGCGCGTCGCGGCCGGATCGACGCGCCGATGCGCGAACGCGGCCGCCATGATCGCCGATTCCAGCGAATCCCGGTCCCGGCGATAGCGCGCGCCATCGGCGGCGGCGCGCAGGTGCAATGCGACCAGGCGCGTTTCGGCGTCCGCGACGGCGGGCTTCCGCCTCGCTGCGGCGTTGGGCGGCTTCGACAGACGTGTGTTGAGCGCGGCGACCTCGGTGCGGGCGTCGTTGGCCTGCGCGCGCAGCCGTTCGGCCTCTTGCGTGGCGGCGCTGCGGTCGCGTTCGACTTGGGAGATTGCCCGCGCGCGGCCCTGCTGGGCGTCAGCGACGCCGAGGAGGATCGCCAGCGCCCCCCGTCGCGCACGCGACAAGGACCCCGGCGCGGAGAGCGCCTTGAGCCAAAACCACCACATCCGTTCCGAGCTGATTTAGTTCAGTCCCGGTGGTAGGGATTACCGCTCAAAATGGTGACAGCTCGGTAAATTTGCTCTGAAAATCATTACTCTGACCAGCCCGATGCGGCCAGGTTTGGCGCCCGAAAGCGAGCTTTCGTCGGCCTGATCCCTTAACGCTCTGGGCCGCCCCGTCCGCCCCGCCGATCCAGAAACAAGTGTGCGCCAGCCCGTCATCGCGCCACCGCGCCAGCTTCTCGGCCAGCTGCCGCGAGCTCCATTCCGCGCCCCGTTCGTCGAGCAGCACCTTTCGCGCATCGTCCGGCGTGGCTTTAAAGAGGGCGCGCGCCTCGCCCCGCTCATCGCTCGGCGGCATGGCCTCAACTTCAACCAAATCAATGCCTTGAAAGCCAAGCGAGCGGCCCGCAGCCGCGGCGCGCGCGATATAATCGGCAGCTAGCTCAGGCCTCCGGGCCGCCCCGAATGCGCCCGACCGCCGCGATCAGGATGCGCAAGCGCGTCTCAGGTCGGCAGCGCTTGGCTCGGGCCAGGCCCGCCCGCCCAGATCTTCTCGATATTGTAGAAGGAGCGCACTTCGGGCCGGAAAAGATGAACGATCACGTCGCCTGCATCGACCAGCACCCAATCGCAGTGCGGCAGCCCCTCGACGCGGATATCCTTGGCCCCAGCCTCTTTCAGCTGACGCATGACATGGTCCGCCAGCGCGCCCACATGCCGCGTCGATCGCCCGGAAGCGACCACCAGCATGTCCGCGATGGAGGATTTTCCCCGAATATCCAGGGAGATGATGTCCTCGGCCTTATCGTCTTCGAGTGAGGCGAGGATGATGCGCGCGGCCGTCTCGGCGTCGAGGTCCGGCGTGGCGCGCGGCGCTTTCCCGCCGCTTGAGACGCGGCCGGCGCGCGTTTGAGTTCAGGCGACAGTTGGTCGGCTCCTAAGTGGCCCACCGAAATGGTCCAAGGTTCAAACGCTATCATTTCCGGCCGGGTTCCGCCACCGCCGCCTGCCGCGCCCGGAGCGCCCCGGAAGATTGGGGATTTTCTCGCGCGCGCAGATAAATCCACCCCGGCGGCATCGCCGCGCGCGCCCGCACGCCCGCATCAGGCCGCGCCACAACCGCAACTTGGACTGAGCGCGCCACCTCGCGCCAATTTTTCCAGCGCTTGAAGTTCAAAAGATTGTCGCCGCCCCATCACCAAGATAAATTCGACGCCAGGATAAAGCCGCTTCAAAACGCGCAGCGTCTGATACGTAAAGCGACAGCCAAGCCGCGCTTCAAAATCCGTCACCACCATCCTGCCGCCACGCGCAATCTTCCGCGCCGATGCACGCGCTTCTCAAGCGGCGAGGATTGCGGCTTCAACGGATTCTGCGGCGTCACCAGCCACCAAACGCGGTCCAGCCCCAGCCGCGCCAGCGCCACCGCCGCCACATGCGCATGCCCCTCATGCGCCGGATCAACGACCCGCCGAACAGCCCGATGCGCATTCCCGGATAAGCGAGCGGAAGAACCGCGTCTCAAGGCCGCGTCTGTCCCGCGCCGCGCACAACATACTTAAAACGTCGTCAGCTGCTCAGCCCCGACCGGCCCGCGCGCATGCATGCGTCCTGTTGCGATGCCGATCTCGCCGCCGAAGCCGAACTCGCCGCCATCGGCGTATTGCGTCGAGGCGTTGTGCAACACGATGGCGCTGTCGACTTCGTGCAGGAAGCGCTCCGCCGCGGCGTGGTCTTCGGTGACGATCGCGTCGGTGTGCGCCGAGCCGTATTCGGCGATATGTTTGATCGCTTCATCCAGCCCGCCACAACCCGCACGGAAAGGATCGGCGCGAGATATTCCGTGCGCCAATCCTCTTCGGTCGCCGCGTTCATCTCATAAATCGCGCGCCGCTTCTTCATCGCCGCGCAATTCGCAGCCGCGCTCCACCAAAGCCGATGCGATCTTCGGCAGCAGCGACGGCGCAATGGCGCGGTCGATCAGCAATGTCTCGGTCGCGCCGCACACCGAAACGCGGCGCATCTTGGCGTTCACGACGATGGAGATCGCCTCGTGCGGTTTCGCGGCGACGTGCACGTAAGTGTGGCAAAGCCCTTCCAGATGCGCGAACACCGGCACGCGCGCTTCCTCCTGCACGCGCGCCACCAGCGATTTGCCGCCGCGCGGCACGATCACATCCACCGTCCCGCCAAGTCCCGCCAGCATCATGCCGACCAGCGGCGCGGTCCGTCGTTGGCACGATCTGGATCACATCTTCCGGCAGCCCCGCATCCCGTAGCCCCGCGCGCAGCGCCTTGCCGAATCGCCGCGACGGATGCGGCGCTATCGGAGCCGGCCGCGCAGGATCACCGCATTGCCGGCGCGCAACGGAAAGCCGCGCCCGCGTCCGCCGCCACATTGGGCCCGGCTCACGAAAATAATCCCGATCACGCCGAGCGGCGTGCGCACGCGCTGGATGCGCAAGCCATTCGGGCGCGTCCAATCGGCCAGCACCGCGCCAATCGGGTCGGGCAGGCGGCGGTTTCGTCCACGCCCTTGGCGACGCTCTCCAGCCGCGCCTCATCAAGCGCCAGCCGGTCGATAAAGCTCTCCGCCAAGCCGTCGCGCCGTCCACGCGCCACATCTTCGGCGTTCGCCGCCAAAATATCCGCCGCCCCATCGCGCAGCCGCGCCGCCATTGCTTTCCAGCGCCGCCGTGCGTTGCGCCCCGCTCGCATCGCGCACAACGGCGCCCGCCGCGCGGGCAAGGCGGCCAAGGTCCAGCATCTGAGCGTCGAGCGAGAGGTTACAGGCGCGTTCATGCTCCCCAGCTTAGCACCTTCTTTGGGTCAAATAACCCGTTAAGATGGCGCGGCAGGAGAGACCTACAATGACGATGACGCGCAGAACCGCTTTGATTGGCGCAGCCGCTTTAGCGCGACCGCGACTTCGGCCCATGGTGCGGTTTTGACCGGCGCGCTCGCCACCCATCCCGGCTACCGCGCCTGGGATCGTTTCCGCACGCCGGCGAGCAAGCGCCGGTCGACGCTTTTATCGTACGGGCTCTGGCCCCAAGCGCCCTGCGCGACTGGATGGAAGGGGCGCCCCGCCGCGGTCGCGCTTTTGGGCGACATGGTGCGGGCCGTGCCTGGTTGAAAAGCCGAACCAAGCCGCGATGTCGACGCGCCTCACCGCGGCCGGCGCACGGCGCGCGCATCCTGATCGTGCAGGCCTATGACGACGTCACGCTCGAAGGCGGCCGGCGCACGTTGACGCGCTTGCGCGCTGGCAATCTCCCGAACGCGCGCGCAACGAACGCCAACGGCGGAAGCCGCGTTCATCGGCGTGTTCGGCGCCTCGGCCGCGGGATCGCACGCGCACCAGCATGCCGTCGCTGCTGCTCATCAATGCGGACGGCACAGAGCTTGGCCGTGCGGTCGGCACCATGACGGGCGTCGATGGCGTAAACCGCTTATTGGCAAGACGATTTCGACGTTCGAGTTCTTGCGCCGGCTCTAACGTCGCGCGCACGCGCTTTTCTACATTACAAATACAAGTGCGCGCTCACGAGCGCGTGCAAATCACGCTATGCTCCCTTGCGGATTTCGGGGGAAACGGCATGGCGTTAACGCACAGCTTCACCCGGCGCGCGACTTTGATCGGCGCCGCCGCCGCAACGACCGCGACAATCCTTCCCGCGCACGCCGCGATGCCGATCGCCTTGCGAACCCATCCCGGTTTTCGCGCCTGGACGCCGCCAATGCGCACCGGCGGTTTGCCGCTCCGTGAATTGGTCGAGAACGAAGCGGGGCAGAGACGTCTCGTCGATTGGCTGGATCATCGCCCCGCCGTGGTCGCGATGTGGGCGACGTGGTGCGCGCCGTGCCTGATCGAAAAACCGCATCAAGCCGCGATGGGCCGGAGGCTCGCGACGTCCGGCGCCTCGGCGCGCATTCTCGCGCTGCAAGCCTATGACGACGGCGTCGACTTCGCGCATGGCCGCGCACTGCTCGATCGCATCGGCGCGCGCGGCCTTCCCTCAGCGCGCGCCACGCCGCCTGCTGAAGACGTGCTCCGCCGCATGTTCGGCGCGACGCGCGCCAACGGCTCTGAAACCACGCTCCCCACCGTGCTGCTGATCGGCGCCGACGGCCTCGAAATCGGCCGCGCCATCGGCACGATGACGGGGCTCGATGGGGAGTCGGATTATTGGCAGGACGAAGCGACGTTCGATTTCTTGTCGCGGTTGCTCTGATTTCAGTTCAAATTCACTCAGTCATTCCGGGCGAGCGGAGCGAGACCCGGAACCCAGGGCCAACGCACCGCACTCTACGATCCCTGGGTTCCGGATCACGCTTCGCGTGTCCGGAATGACTGAGTTTGGTGTTAAACGCGCAGCTAACCCCGCAACACCACCAGATCATCCGCATGCACGAGCGCTGCGCCAGCCGCATAGCCCAGCGCTTCCGCAATCGCGCCCGACTTCAGTCCTCTGATCTTCCGCGCATCCTCCGCGTCATAACGCGCGAGCCCGCGCGCGATCTCTGCGCCATCCGCCGTCAGCACGCGCACCGCGTCGCCTTTTTCAAACTTGCCGCGCACTTCGGTCACGCCCGCGGGCAGGAGGCTTTTACCGGCGCGCAACGCCGCCGCAGCGCCATCATCCACGCACAGCGCGCCCTGCGGATCCAAGCTGCCCGCGATCCACGCTTTGTACGCCGCCTTCGGCGTTTCGTGCGGCAAGAACCAAGTCGCGGGTGCGCCGTTCAGCAAGCGCGACAGCGGCTTGAACTCCGCGCCCTTCGTAATCGCGACCGCGCAACCGGCGGCCGTCGCGATCTTCGCCGCTTCGATCTTCGTCCGCATGCCGCCCGAACCCACGCCCGCAACCGCGTTCGCGCCGCCCGCCATCGCTTCGATCGCCGGCGTGATGTCGGCCACCTCCGGCAGCAGCGCCGCACTCGGATCGACGCGCGGATCGCGCTCGTAAAGCCCGTCGACATCGGAAAGCAGAAGTAGCGCGTCCGCTGAAATCATCTGCGCCACACGCGCGGCGAGGCGATCATTGTCGCCATAGCGAATTTCAACGGTCGCCACCGTGTCGTTCTCGTTGATGATCGGCACCGCGCCAAACCCGATCAAAGTCTCCAAAGTCGCGCGCGCGTTGAGCCACCGTCGGCGCCGCTCAGTATCGTCCGGCGTGAGCAAAGCCTGCGCGACCGGAATGCCAAATTGCTCGAACGCTTCTTCATAAGCGCGCACGAGCCGCGCTTGCCCCGCCGCCGCCGCCGCTTGTTTTTCTTCCAGCTTCAATGTGCTCGTCAGCCCCAGCACACGCCGCCCCAGCGCAATCGCGCCGGAAGAAACAATCAGCACGCGCTTGCCGCTCTTGCGCGCTTCGGCAACATCCTCCGCCAACGCCGCCAGCCAAGCGCGCGCGGGCTGCCCGGTCGCCGCATCGACCAAAAGCGCCGACCCGATCTTCACGACAATCCGTTTCGCGGAGGCGAGGGGAGATGCAGCCATCATAAGCGCAACGCCCGCCGCTCCCCCTCCCCGCGAGGGGAGGGGGTAAGGGGGTGGGGTGAATCCCGGTGCTCATCGTCAGCGCGAATTGCGCATGCGAATTCAGAGAGCGGAGTTTCACCCCACCCCCTGCCCCCTCCCCTCGCGGGGAGGGGATCGCGCCATGTTCTGCGAGCACTCACGGCTGCCACTCTTCTTCCTCGCCAGCCACAACAACGCGCTCAGCCTTCGTCCGCGCGCCGCGTTCCGCGCGAACAAGCGTCGCGATCTCGTTCACCAGCTCGCGCACGCCTTCACCCGACACACCCGATACCAGCCGCACTTCTTTGCCGATCGCGCGCGACAGCGCCGCGCGTTTGCGGTTGGCTTCCGCCGGCGTCATCGCGTCGATCTTATTGAGCGCCACGATCTCCGCTTTGTTCGCCAGCACCTCGCCATAAGCCTCAAGCTCGCGCCGCACCGTGCGATACGATTGCGTCGCGCCGTCTTGCGTTGCATCGATCAGATGCACGATGGCCGCGCAACGCTCGATGTGGCCAAGAAACCGCGTGCCAAGCCCCGCGCCATCCGCCGCGCCTTCGATCACGCCCGGAATATCCGCGAGCACAAAGCGCTCGCTTTCGCTGATCGTCACCACACCCAAATGCGGATGCAAAGTCGTGAACGGATAATCCGCCACCTTCGGCGTCGCCGCGCTCACCGCGCGCAGAAACGTCGACTTGCCCGCGTTCGGCAAACCCACCAGCCCCGCATCCGCGATAAGTTTCAGCCGCAGCCACAACACACGTTCTTCGCCGTCCTGCCCCGGATTGGCGCGGCGCGGCGATTGGTTGACCGAGCTTTTGAAATAGGTGTTGCCAAAACCGCCATTGCCGCCGCGCGCCAGCAGCACGCGCGCGCCCGTAGTGGCGAGGTCGGCGAGTAGGGTCTCGTTGTCTTCATCCAGAATCTGCGTGCCGACCGGCACTTTCAGCGTGACGGACTCTCCATCCGCGCCGTGTCGGTTCTGGCCCATGCCATGGCCGCCGGTGCCGCCCTTGAAATGCTGCTGGTAGCGGTAATCGATCAGCGTGTTCAGCCCCTCGGCCGCCTCCATCCAAACATCGCCGCCGCGCCCGCCATCACCCCCGTCCGGTCCGCCATACTCGATGAATTCTCGCGCCGGAACGACACAGCGCCCGCCCCGCCCATTGCCGGAGCGAATATAGATTTTGCACTGATCGAGGAATTTCATGGGGTGGGGCCGTGGGATCGCAAAGCGCGCTTGTATAGAGCGCCGGGCGGGGGCTGTCTTCACCGCAGAAGATCGAACGCTGTTTCTTCCCCCGCATGCGGGCGCGCGATTCGCGCCACGCGCGAGACGAAGGGGGCGGCGGTGTGTTCTCCTAAGTGTGCGCCCTTGGCGCCGAAAATATCTCGGTCATTCCGGGCGAGCGGAGCGAGACCCGGAAGCCAGGGATCGTAGAGCTGCGCGTTTGCCCTGGGTTCCGGGTTCGGCTTCGCCGCCCCGGAATGACTGAGAGAAATTTGTTTGAGAGACCCTCCACCAATCCCCGGATGAATGCGCAGCATTCAGTCCGGGGATTGGTGTCGATGCAAGACTAATCCGTTTCCCGGCGCCACCGCACCGACGCGCGCTGATCCCCGTTCCCAAGAAAACTCGTGATCAGCACGAGTTGCGGGCGGATGGTCCATTCGACGCGCGTGGCCGCTTGCCCAAGCCCCGTGCGCGCGATCTCCACGTACACATCGCGCGTCAGATAAACGCCGCCCGCGACCAGCAAACCGCCTGCTTCATCCTCGCGCACATTGAAACGGTCGAGCCCCGCCGCCGCGCGCGCCGCGTCCACCAGGTCGAACGAGGCTTGCCCCGAGAGCGCCGCCAAACTCGCCGCGAGTTGCGCCGCTTCCAGCGCGGAAAGATCGGCCACCGAGCGGCCGAACAAAATCTGCGGCAGGATTTCGTCTTCGGGCAGGGCGGGATCGCTGGAGAAGGCGATGTCTGGATCGGCCGCCGTGCCGGTGAGCGAAATGCGCGCGGTGAGATCGGCGCTGTCGCGCTCGGCGGTGAGATCAATGCGTGCGTCTGCCGGTTCGCCGTCGAACACGATGCGGCCGGTTTGAATTTCGAACGGCTGACCCGAAAGACTGAGCGTGCCGCGAATCGCGCGCGCTTCCCCGTAAAAGCGCGGTTCAGCGCTCGTGCCGGTAAGCCGCAGCGCCAGCGACCATTCCGCCTCAAGCCCGCGCCCGCGCGTGAAGATGCGTCCCGGCGCATTGATGCGCACATCGAGCCGCGTCGAGCCGCCGCCGCCTGGGGCGGGCGTTTCTTCCATGTCGTCGTCGTCGCCGGGGCGATTGATCTCGATCACGGTCGAGATGGGGAATGCCCGCTTCCGGCTGCGACGCCACATCGATATCGGCCTCCGCGATGTCGAGCGCGCCCGCGAGCGTTGAGTTCAAACCCTCCCATTCGAAGTTCAGCGTGCCGCTCGCCCGCGCCCGCGCATCGGGGCGATCGACCAGACGCAGATTCTGAATCTGCAGCGCGATATGGCCTTCGCGCGGATTGGCGCTGCCGCCGGTCACGGTTATCGTGCCGCCGCGCGAATCTTGCGCGGTGAAGCGCTCGATGGAGACGCCGTCATCGCCGATCGCGATGCGCGCTTGCAGCGCTTCGAGCTTTACGCCGGTGACTTTATCCTCGAAGCGCCCGCCTTGAATTTCCAGGTGCCCATCGCCCGTCAGCGAGCCCGCGCCAAAGCTCAATTCGCCCGCGCCCTCTACTGCGCCTGACAGCGACTGATCCTGCATGCGCGCCGCGGCCCACAGATTCTCCACCGGCCCGCTTATCGTCCAAGTCGCGCGCCCACGCCGCTCCGGCGCAAGCGCGATACGAATAGGCACGGCGCTTGTTTCCACCGGCGCATCGGCTTCCAGATGCGCGACGAGGCCATCGCTCGATTGCGCATCCAATTGCGCGCGCAGCCGCGTCGGATCAAGATCGGCCACGATATGCGCTGTGATCGCACCGCGTTGGCGACCGGCAACACGCGCGTCGATCAAGTTCACATCGGCATTGCCGGAGAGCGCATTGCCGCCGCTCGCCACATCGATGCGCCCCGCGATCCGCCCCGTCGCGCGCTCGCCCCAGATCGCGGCCAGCGGCGCGAGCGGCGCCTCTTCGATCACAGCAGAGCCTGTCAGCGCACGCCCACGCTCCGCCCAGCGCCCCGTCACCGCGCCATCGGCGACCGCAACATCGAGCGCCGCTTCTAGCACGCCCGGCCCCCAGCTCACTTCGATCGACGTGCGTGTCGCGATCGCCGCGCCCGCCAGTGCGCCCGCGCCCGCGATGCGCGCATGCGAGCCATTGTCATTGCTGATGAGCGCCGTGCCGACGAATTCCAACGGCGCCTGCCGCAAGCGCCCGCGCAAATCGAAGCGCGCCGCGATGGCGTTGTACGGCCCCGAAGCGCTGATCGTTGCGGCGCGCACATAAAGCTCGCCCAGGCGAACGCTCGCAATCTGCGCATCGAGCGAAATCGTTTCCGGCGTGAGCGAAACATCCCCGAGGATCGCACCCGAAAGCCCCGGCGCCAGCGCATCGATGCGGCCGCTGAGCGCGAGCTGCGCTTCCGGTCCCGCCTCCGAAAGCCGCGCCGAGCCCGTCGCTTCCAGCGCGCCGACACTCGCGACGAGTTCTGGCAACGCAATGCCATTGCCATCGATGACGAGGCTCGATGTTGCGGTTGACGTTTGCCCTTGCACCAGCCCGCGCATTTCCGCTTGCCCGCGATAAGCATCGCCCTGCGGCGCCAGTGTAAAATTCACCAGCGGCTGCACGATCTCAACGCCCGATGCCGTGAGGCTCGCAAGTTGCGCTTGTGCTTCAAGCGTTGGTCGCGCCAATCGCCCCGTCAGCCGCCCCGTCGCATCGACCACGCCCGAAATCACCGCGCCGCCCAGATCGAGCGGCCCGCGTGCGGATGCTTCCAGCGCGAGATTGGCCTCGCCATGCACGATCCGTCCCGTCGCGCCCGCACGCAATTTTGCGCCGGAGACGCGCGCATGGCTCACTGTCACGCCGCCATTCTCGATCCGCAGCATCGCATCGATCGCAGGCGATCCGCCCAGCAATTGCGAAATCACATCGGGATCGCCGCGTACGCCCGCGCCGTCGCCATCGAGCGCAATCGCCCAGATGTGCCCGCCATCGTCGGTCGGCTGCGCATTGGCGCGCCAATCGCCGGCGGCCTCACCGCGCAGATCGCTCCACAAAGTCTCCAGCTTGCGCGAGCGCCAGGCGCCGGCGAACTCGCCATCGCCGTGATTGACCCAGCCTTGCGCATCGAGCGCCAGCGCATCGCCTTCGAGCGTCGCGCGCGTCAGCGTGAAGCGCCCGCTGCCGCGATCATAAGTCATCGTGGTTTCGAGCCGTCCGCCCGCGAACAGGGCAGGCGCATCGGCTGGCGCATCGAGATTGGCTTCGATCTCGATGCGTTCGTCCGTCATTTGCATGCGCGCGGGGCCGCTGAAGCGCGCATGGCTGCCGAGCACTTCCATGTCGCGCGCATCGAACGCGCCCGTGAGCATTGTGCGCGCATTGTCGCGCGTGAGTTCGCCCTCAAAACGCGCCGCGCCAAGTTCGAACGGCGCCTCATGCGCGATGTCGGAGAGCCGCGCGGTTTCGCCGACCACATGCGCCGGCCCCACCAGCGCCATCTCCTCGTCCAGCGCGCCATCGACGTCCAGCGCCAAGAACGGCGTCGCCGCATGCAGCTCGAACGCGCCGGGCACGGCGCCATTCGCGCGCAGCGTGACGCTTTCGCCGATCCGCGCCGCCAGCGTGCGCGTCGCGGGAAAAAGATCGAGCCGCGCGTCGGCTTCAATCGTCCAGCCGCTCTGCGACCATGTCAGCGCGCCCGCGCCGAGCGCATCATCGCCCACCGCGCCCTCGAACCGCGCCCCGCCCGTCACAGCGTCGCCATTGCCTTCCGCACTCAGCGTCAAGCCTTGCGCGTTCACGCCCAAAGCGTGCGCCAGCACGCCGCCCGGCGCGCTCGCGACATCGACATGGAGCGCGTAAGCCGGGCCGCTGCGATAGCGGATGATGGCGCGGTCGGCGCCCGAATCGAGCCGCGCCAAGTTGAGATCGATAGTCTGCGGAACCTTGTCGTTCACATCGAGCGCCAAAGTCGCGCTGAAATTCGCGGCCTCGCCGAGCACGCCTTCGGCCAGATCGATATGATCCACGCCCAGCGCGTTCAGCTGCACATCGAAGCTCGCGCCGCGCGTGAGACTGGGCTCTAGCAACACCGGCCGCCGCAGCACATTGATGCGATCGGCGTGCGCGGCATCGATCCGCACCGAGCCAGTCAGCAAATCGAATGGGCGCCAATCGAGCGACACATCGTTCGCTTCGGCCCACACACCTTGCTCATCCTCGATGGTGAGATGCGCAACATGGAGATCGCCCAGCCAGCTCCCGGTCACGCCATCGAGCTGGATGTGCCCGAGCCGCCAAACCTTGCGCCCGTCCGCGCCGTGATCGACCACCCACGCCGCGCCCGGCCCAAGCGCGACCACGATGCCGCCGAGGATCACGCCAGCGCCCGCAGCAACGGCAATCGTGTGACGCCGCCGCCAGCGCCGGCGCACGATCGGCGGATCGGCTTCGCTCATCAGAACGCTTGTCCGAGGCTGATATAGAGCGCGAAATCGGGATCATCCTCGCCGGGATCGAGCGGGAAGGCGACGTCCACGCGCAGCGGCGCAAAACCCAGATCGTAGCGCGCGCCAAAGCCCACGCCCCATTTCAAATCGGCGGCGTCCTCCCAAGAATCGAACGCATTACCGCCATCGACGAACACAACGCCGCCAATGCGATCCCCAAACCGCACGCGCGATTCCATCGAGACTTCGAACGCGCCTTGCCCGCCTGGCGTCAGCCCCAGCGCATCGCGTTCCAGCGGATAGATGGAGTTGTATTCATAGCCGCGCACGGAGCCGCCGCCGCCCGCATAAAAGCGCCGATCCGGCGGGATGTCGTTGACGTTTCCAGAAACCGCTTCCACCCAACCAAGCCGCGTGCGCGCCGCGAGCGTGACGCGGTCATGCTCGCCGAAGCTTTCATAAATGCGCCCATCCGCCGTCGCGCGCACGAAGGCGAGCGATTCATCGCCCGCCGAAAGCGCGGGCTCGACGCGCAGTTCCACGATCGAACCATCGCGCGCATCGAGGGGAACATCGGTGGTGTCGTTGCGCAGTTCGGCGAAGGTCGAGAGCACGTAAGCGTTTTCGACGCCGGCCGTTTCATCGTAGAAATTCGCCGAAAGCTGCACGCCATAGCTGAGGCCGAGATCGAGCCTCTGATCGGCGTCCACCGAGGTTGCGATCGCGATGCCATTGCGGGAAAACGCCGTGGTGTCTTCGTGCGCGATCGTCGCGCTATAGCGGCGCATGCGCTCGAGGCCCGCCGCGTGTGGACGCCTGAGCTCGACCTCCGCGCTTTGCAGCAATTCGCTCAAGGTCGCCGAGACGATCAGCGGATCGGCGCGCCCGGTGAGATTGCGCCGCGTCCATTCCCCTTCGACGCCCGCGCCCTCCGTGGTCGAATAGCCGATACCAAGCTCGTACGCATTGCGCTTGGCCGCCTCGACCTCCAGCACCACATCACGCAAGCCATCGGCGCCGGCAGGCTCAAGCCGCGTCGTCAGCCGCGACACCGCGCCGGTCGAATTGAAATCGCGCCGGATGCGCGCGAGTTTTTCCGGCGAATACGCATCGCCCGGCTCCCAATTGCGCAAGCGCTCGATGAAGCTGTCGCGAAACGCCCCGCCCGGCTCGGCGCGCACATCCCCCAGCCGCACCGGCGCGCCAGCGGAGACATTGAATTCCGCCTTCAAGGTCGAGGCCGCATGATCCACGATCACGCGTCGCGGCGCGGCGCTCGCATCGGCATAACCCGCATCCTGCAACGCCAGCACGGCGGCGCCTTCAACTTGCAGCACTTCGGCCGCGCGCGCGGGCGCGCCTGGCACGATGCGCTCGATGATTTCCTGCGCCGCGCGTGCGCTCGCCGCATCCGGCGCGGCGCCGACGAACTTCAACTCCGGCGCCGCATAAACGAAACGTCGCCCCGGCGCGATGCGGAGGCGCGCAAGCGGCGGGTCTTCCTGCGCTTCGGGCACGATCTCGGCGGCGTAATAGCCCTCCGACCGCAGCCACGCGCCCGCGCGCGCGGCGGCTTCTTCGGTGATGCGCTCGGCTTCAAACAGAGTGGTTGGCGCCTCTCGGTCTGGCAGCAGATCGAGGATCGCTTCGCGCTGCTCTTCGTCGGCGCCCTCCAGCACGACCGGAGAGTCCGCGGCGGCCGTGCCGGCGCCCGCCCAAAGGGCTATGCCGGCCGCGCACAACGCAGCGGACGCAATGCGCATGATCCAATTCCGAACGCAGCGCGGGCGCGCCAAACCTTGTTCGGGAAGCTGAAGGCGTCCGGGTTAACGCCTCATCAACCACGTGCGGCGGGAATGCGGCGCGCACACCGATGCGCCGCCGCAACGACGCTTGCGCGCCGCCCAGCGCGCGCTATGTCCACGCCATGAGTGACGCAGAATTCATCCCCGGCGCCGCCCCCGGCAAAGTGTTGACGCCGCAAGCGCGCCGCGCGCTCGAGGAAGCCGCCGCGCGCCGCGCCGAAGCGGCACAATCTCCCGCCGAAACCGGCGGCCCCGCTGGCCCCGAACCCACCCGCTACGGCGATTGGGAGCGCAAAGGCGTCGCGGTCGATTTCTGAGCAGCCTTAATTCCCCTCCCGGCAGGCGAGGTTCGCGCGCCGAGGGAGAAAGCGATTGCGCGCGTCCGCGTCCGCGCGATTGATGCGCTTCTTGCAAGAGGCTGGCCCATGCGTGTTCTCGCGATCCTGACGGCGTTTTTACTGGTCGCCGCGCCTGTTTCGATGGCGCCGGCGCCGGCCTTTGCCGACGGCATCGATCGGCCCGCGCCGCGCCCGCGTCCGCATCGTCCGCGCCCCGCGCCGCGCGCCCCGGCGCCCGCGCCCGTACCGCTCGCGCCCGCGCCGATCCCGACCGGGCCCGAAACCGTCACGCTTTCTCCGGCCTTTTTCGCCGGCGGCGGCGGTGTCGGCGCGGACATCGGCACGGGTTATGTCGGCGGCGGAACGACCGTTATTGTGCGCGGCAGCTCGGCCAGCGCGTTCGCCTATGCCTCAGCCTCGGCCAGCGCCCGAGGCGGCGGCCGTGGGCGGGGCGGCGGTGGCGGCGGCCATGCTTGCGGCTGCCACTGAAATCAGCGCCGCTAACCAAACCACAATCCCCCTTGCCGCAATGATTTGCCGGTCCATTTGAAACCGGCTACATGCGCCGCCCGATGCCGGGCGACTGGCCGCCCTTAGGGGGAAATGCCACATGGCGCAGGCCCCGGCCGACGCGCCCAGCAAGTCTGATGACGCCCGCCAGAAGAACGGCGGCGGCGCCCATGCGCGCGCGCATCGCCATGGCGGCTTCTGGACCCTGATGCTCGGCTCGATCGGCGTCGTCTATGGCGACATCGGCACGAGCCCGCTTTATGCGCTCCGCCTCTCGCTGCAACATGTCGCCGGCCAGAACGAGGGGCCGCTGCGCTCTGAAGTGATCGGGATCGTCTCGCTCATTTTTTGGGCGCTGATCCTCATCGTCACGCTCAAATATGTTTTCCTGCTCATGCGCCTCGACAACAAGGGCGAGGGCGGCACGCTGCCTTTGATGGCGGTGGCGCAACGCGCGGTGGGGCGGCGCACGCCGTACATTTTCGTGCTCGGCGTTTTGGGCGCCGCTTTGTTTTACGGCGACGCGCTGATCACGCCAGCCGTCTCCGTGCTCTCGGCGGTCGAAGGCGTACGCGCGGTGCCGGGTCTTGAGCGGCTTTCGACGCCTGTCATTTTGTCGATCAGCATCTTCGTGCTGGTTGGGCTTTTCATTCTGCAAAGCCGCGGCACCGGCCGCGTCGGCGCCTGGTTCGGACCGATCACCGTGATTTGGTTTCTGGTGATCGGCGGCCTTGGCCTTTGGCACATCCGCGACGACCTCGGCATTCTCGAAGCGCTCTCGCCAGCGCCTGCTGTCGTCTTCATGTTTGACCACGGCTTTCTGGGCTTCATCGTGCTGGGCTCGGTCTTTCTCGCCGTCACCGGCGCTGAAGCGCTTTACGCGGACATGGGCCATTTCGGCAGAAAGCCCATCAATGCGGCGTGGCTCTTCGTCGTGCTGCCATGTCTCACGTTGAATTATCTCGGGCAGGGCGCCTTCGCGCTCGCGCACCCCGAGCAGATCGACAATCTCTTCTTCGCCATGGCGCCCGGCATGCTGCGCTTGCCTTTGGTGCTGCTCGCCACCGCCGCCACCATCATCGCCAGCCAAGCCGTGATCACCGGCGCTTATTCGCTCACACAACAAGCCATCCAGCTCGGCTTCCTGCCGCGTCTCGAAATCCAGCGCACGTCGGAAACCCAAGCCGGCCAGATCTACATGCCGCAGATCAATTGGCTGGTGCTCGCGGGCGTCATCATTCTCACACTAAGCTTCGGCTCATCCGATCGCCTGGGCTCGGCCTATGGCATCGCGGTCACCGGCGAGATGGTGGTCTCCACCTTGCTGGCCTTCCTGGTGATCTGGAAATTCTGGAAACAGCCCGCATGGCTCGCCGCGCTTTTGTGCGTGCCGTTCCTCTTGATCGAGTGCGTCTTCCTCGCGTCGAACATGACCAAGGTGCTGAGCGGCGGCTTTGTCCCGCTCGCGCTCGCGGGCGGGCTCGTGCTCGTGATGTGGACATGGTCGCGCGGCACCAAGATCCTCACCGAAACCACGCGCCGCGAAGAACCGCTCGCGAAACTGTTCGAAACGCTCTCACATCATCCGCCGCACCGCGTCCGCGGCACCGCGATCTTCCTCACCGCCGATCCCGACGTCGCGCCCGCCGCGCTGATGCATAATCTGAAGCACAATCAAGTGCTGCACGAGCAGATCATCATCCTCACCGTGAAAACGATCAACTCCCCACGCGCGCCCGATAGCGAACGCGTGCGTGTCGAGGATTTCATGCCCGACGTGAAGCGCGTCATGCTCACCTTCGGCTTCATGGAAACGCCGAACGTCGTCAAAGCGCTTACCGAAGCGCGCAAACACGGCCTCAAGTTCGACATCATGAAAACCAGCTTCTTCCTCTCGCGCCGCTCAATCGTGCCCAGCGAAAAAAGCGGCATGCCGCTTTGGCAAGATCACCTTTTCATCTACCTGGCGCGCAACAGCACGAATGCGACGGACTTTTTTCACATCCCGAGCGGCCGCGCGGTTGAGTTAGGCAATCAGGTTATGGTGTAGGATCAGCTGGACCGCCGGCCTCCAGCCGGCAACAGCGGGCCGGCTGGAAGCCGGCGGTCCAATTGTTCAGTCTGGCCACTGACCTGCCTGCCAATCGCGCGCACCGTGGATGATGCGCAGGACGCGAAGTGTCGCCTTGTCCGCTAGTTCGTAGGCGATGACATACGGCGCGCCTTTGACCAGTTTCTCGAATGTACCGGCCACCCGCCCCGCGCGCCCCGTGGACGCTTCCGCAAGTTTCTCGATTGCCGCGCGCACTCTCTGATCCACGCGCTCGGCGGCGATGGGATTGTCCTGCGCGATGTAGGCAACGATGTCGTCGAGGTCCGCGCTTGCGTTGCGCGTGATCTCGATGCGCCTCATTTGCGCTTGGCCGCTTGCTTCGCCTTTGCGGTCGCGATGATCTTGCGCGTTCGGGCGAAGGCCTCTTCCATTGTCATGACCTCACCGCGCCGGCCTTGTTCCATGGCCTCCCGAATTCCTTTCACGATCGGAATTTCGCGCGTTGCATATTCTTCGAGCGCTTCGGCGGCGTGCCAAGCTTTGCTGCGGCCACTAAGTTCAGCCAGCTTCTCCAATTTGGCCTTGGTTTTCGCGGGCACGCGGATGCTGAGGACGACGGTGTCGGACATGGGGCCGCTCCACTTGTATACAAAGTATACAATAGCGCATCCCACGGCGCCGGCAAGCCAACTCAGTCATTCCGGGGCGGCGGAGCCGAACCCGGAAACCAGGGATCACAGAGCTCGGCGTTGGCCCTGGATTCCGGATCGCACTTCGTGCGTCCGGAATGACTGAATGAATTGGGCTTGGCAGGCGCATCTCTCACGCAAACGTCAACCAGCCGAGCGTCCCGCGCCATCATGCCGTGATAAGATGAGCCATGTTTCGCGCAGGCAGCAAAGGACGGGCCGTGGCGGCTTGGGTTGCCGCGTGCTTGTGCGTCGGGATTGTCAGCGAACTTGGCGCCGACGGCGATCCGAGTTCATGGCGCATTCCAGCGAATCTCGGCTGGTTCATGCTTCCGTCCGGATTGGCGCTGTTGATCTGGTTGCCTTTCGTTCAATCGCGCGGTTGGTCGCGTCCGCGTGCAGACATGGCGCTGTTTGCGTGGTCCGCGGCGTTACTGCCTGGCCTTATCTTCATCGTGATCGTCGTGCGCGGCGATGCGTATTCGTACGAGCCGACGCGCTTCCACGACCTCAGGTTTCCCGGAGGACTAAGTCCGGCAGCGTACGCAGGGTATTTGGCGCTGTTTGCGATCGCTTTCGGCGCGTTCGGCGGTGTGGTTTACTGGTGGCTCGTCGGATGCCCCGGCGCACGCGTTGCTTCGCAAAGACGCGGCGGCCGATCATTCATTGCAGTCGCGGGAAGCATCCTCTGCGGCGCCGCGCTTGGGTTAGCGCTCGAATCCGCGCTTTATGATTTGGTTACGTGGGGCTTATTCCACGCTGTGTTTCCCGGTTTTGAAGGAGTTTTGTACCCCTTCGACTCCTTCATTTCGTATGCCGCGTCATACTCTGCCCCGACGTTCCTGCTGCTCTTTCCCTTGCTTGACAAAATCCTCTTAAAAAGATGGCTTCGCGCGCCAGCTCGCCAAATTGTGATTGGTGCTCTTGCGTGGGCTGCATTGGCGGTCCTTCTGCTCGGCGCCACGATCTTAAGTGCGCCATTTAGCGAGGCGGCGATGAACTTCCGTATCGCGTATGCTTTTGCGCCGGGGTTCGCGGCATTCCATGCCGTGATCGGCGCCTTCGCGGGTCTGACGACTTGGCTGGTGGCTCGCTACAATCAGTCACTCCGGGGCGGCGAAGCCGAACCCGGAATCCAGGGATCCGTAAAGTGATCTGGTGGCCCTGGATGGGACACGCGCTCGTCTATCCCGCGCAAAACCGCAAAAATCCCAACCGCATCAATCCCCACGCCAAAATCTATCCGACCCCATTCCCGGGCCGCCATACTCGCGCCCATGCGCTTCGTCGCCCCAGCCCCATCTCCGATATCGGACCACCGCCTCGCCCGGCTCATCACCTGGGCGCGGCTTTGGCTTGAGTGGCTGCTGGGCTGCATCGTTCAAGCGTTCGGCGAGCGCGGTTTGCTTCCGCGCGACGCGGAACATGCGGTGCGGCGTTGGCTGAAAGAAATGGCGCACACGATTGCCTGCCTCATCTATCTCCGCGTCTCATCCGCGCTGAAGCCGTACAAGTCCAGCAGCGCAAAGCGTCCGCGCAACACGCCGCGCGGCTTTGCGCTTCACACCATGCCGCGCAACAGCGACCTGCGCGTTGTCATGGGCTCGGCGTTGCGGCGCGCTTTGCGCGGGGGCGATGCGCGCGCTTTGCTCGCAAAACTCCTGCGCATCATCCGCGATCAAAGCGTGCTCTGCGCCAAACTCGCCAAGCGTCTCGCGCGCGGCTTCACGCGCACGCGCCGCTTGGTCGCCTCAGCGCCGCCGGCGATGTTGCTTACGCCACACCTCGCCGCGCCCTGTGCCGCGTTGGCCGATACCTCCTAAGCAAACCGCACGTCTGATCCAAGATATGCGCCATGCGATGCCCGCGCCTCGCGTGGCCGCGACGCATGCGTTATCGGTAGAGATAATTCGCCGGCAGTCCCATGCGAAGGCACGCTTGCGCGGGCGGGGCGGTGCGCAGGCACACGCGCTCGCTCATCGCGCCCGCCGCGCGCAGCACGCTCTCTCCGCCGGCGCGCAAACCGTAGCGCGGCCCCAACCCCAAAATCTCCCGTGCCCAAGGCGGCGTCATCTCCACCGCGCCCCGGATCATCAAACGCTGCAGCGATCGCGACGGCAGGATCGGCGCATCGCGCACGATCTCCAGAAATTCGAACACGATGTCGGAGCGCTCCAGCTTCGGGCGCATGACCTCGAACAAAGCCGCCATCTCGGCCGCCGATTTCGGGGCGCCATGCGCGCCATAAAGCCCGGCTGCTTCCGCGCCTTCGGCATAGACGCTGTCGAGTTCTGTCGGCGTTAGTCGGTGCACGAAGCGATGATAGGCTTCGCAGAAGCCAAACCCCGCCGTGGCCTGCACCCAGTTCAGCAGCTCTTCGTCATTCGCGCGATACGCCGCGCCCGCCGGCGTCTCACCCGCCACGCGCCCATGCGCGCGCACCACGCCCGCGATCATCGCGCGCGCTACATCCCCCGGCGCGTAGATCGTCACCATCGCCGCATAGCCGGTGCGCTTCATCCGCGTAACGGGATCAGTGCGAAACGTGGTGTGGTCCCAAACGCCGGAGCGCACGCGCGGCTCAGCCAGTTCAAGAATCACCGCCGCGATGCCGCCGATCATCAGCGCGACCGGGTTCTTCATCACCCGCCAGCTCACCGAATCCGGCGCGAACAAAGCCGGCGCACCAGCGGGCGCCGCGAAGTCCACGCGCTTCATGCCCGGCGGATCGAAATAATCCTCGGCCAGCGCATCGATGCGGCGTTGCAGGAGAGAAGAGCCGGCCATGCGCCTCATATGGCGTTTGGCCACGGCGAAGCCAGTGACTTAGGTGAAGTCCGCCGCGAGATTGCGCCCCTTGGCGGCCAAACATTCTTCGAACTGGTTCACGTCCAACACCACGCCGTCCAGATACTCGATCTTGCCGGTTGCCGGATCGCGCACGCCGCCGCCGGTTTCGTACACCCAGATCCAGCGCTCATTGGCGTGCCGGAAACGGTAAGCGATGCGCCAGCGCCGATCCTCCTTCAGCGCGCGCTCGACCGCCACGCGGATGACTTCAAGGTCTTCCCAATGAATGAGGTTCGCGAAGGATTGCTGGGAGAGCACCATTTCGGCGCTGGAGCGCTCGAACATCCGGTCAAAGCCGCTGGTCAGCCGCAGCATGGTGTAGTCGGAATTATTGAGGCACCGATAGAGAAAGCCGTCGATCTTGTCGGAAACGCTGGCGAGAAAATCCAGCGGATCGCTGGTGAGCTGCGGATTGGCTGAACCCATGACGCGCCCCTTTCCGGGGTCAAAGCGTAACGCAATACGCCTTCGCTCCTTTCGGTCAAGCGCGTGCGAAGATCGAGGTGGCGCGCGCGGCGCGGAGCCGGTAATGCGTCTCAACGAATGTAAGGGGAATTTCACACGTGCCGGCAGGGACTTCCGTCAAAAAAGTGGTGCTCGCCTATTCTGGCGGCCTCGACACTTCGATCATCCTGAAATGGCTCGAAGACACCTATGGCTGCGAGATCGTGACCTTCACGGCCGATCTCGGCCAGGGCGAAGAGCTCGCGCCCGCGCGCGAGAAGGCTTTGGCCATGGGCGTGAAGCCGGAGAATATTTTTATCGACGATCTCCGCGAGGAATTCGTGCGCGACTTCGTCTTCCCGATGTTTCGCGCCAACACGCTTTACGAAGGCCAGTATCTGCTCGGCACCTCGATCGCGCGCCCGCTGATCGCCAAGCGCCAGATCGAGATCGCCAACATGGTCGGCGCCGACGCGGTCTGTCATGGCGCGACCGGCAAAGGCAATGATCAGGTTCGCTTTGAGGTTTCCTATTACGCGCTGAAGCCGGACGTGAAGGTGATCGCGCCCTGGCGCGAATGGACCTTCCAGGGCCGCCCCGATCTCATCGCCTACGCCAAGCAGCACAATATCCCGATAGCGCAAGGCAAGGAGCAAGCCGCGCCCTTCTCGATCGACGCCAATCTGCTGCACACCTCGAGCGAAGGCTTGGTGCTCGAAGATCCGGACAACGAAGTCCCCGACATTGTCGCCAAGCGCGAAGACCGCCGCACCATCACGCCGGAAGAAGCGCCGGACCAAGCTGAGTATGTCTCGATCGGTTTCGAGCGCGGCGATGCGGCGCGCGTCAACGGCAAAGAGCTGAAGCCGCACGAGCTGCTCGCCGAACTCAATCGTCTCGGCAAGAAACATGGCATCGGCGGGCTCGATCTTGTCGAGAACCGTTATGTCGGCATGAAGTCGCGCGGCTATTACGAAACGCCCGGCGGCACGTTGCTTTGGCACGCGCACCGCGCCATCGAGAGCATTACGCTCGATCGCGGCGCCATGCATCTCAAAGACGAACTGATGCCGCGCTATGCCAGCATCGTTTACAACGGCTTCTGGTGGACGCCCGAGCGCCGCATGCTGCAAGCCGCCATCGACGCCAGCCAAGACAGCGTCTCCGGCGATGTGCGCCTGAAACTGTACAAGGGCGGCGTGCGCGTCGCTGGCCGCTCTTCGCCGAACTCACTCTATTCGAAGGCGCTTGTCGGCTTCGACGAAGCGGGCGGGTACAATCAGGCGGACGCCGAGGGCTTCATCAAACTCAACGCACTGCGCCTGCGGATATTGGCGGAGCGGGATAAGAAATTGGGGAAGAACGAATAGCGCGCGCGGTGATCGTCGCGTGAGCTGACTTTCAATCTGCGGATGCGTCGGTTAAACTCTCCTGGGGTAAGGGAAGGGGACTTTCATGCGCACATTGATCGCCAGCGCGTTCAGCGCGGCTGCCTTGTTGTTGGCCACGCCCGCGATGGCTGTGGACACGTATCCGCTCACATACACGGCGCCGGAGCACGCAGTGACGCCGGGCCAGCCCAGTATCGCGCCGAATGTCGAAGTTATCGACGCGCGTGAGAATGATCCCGACTGGTTCGGCGCTATTCGCGGAGGCTATGGCAATCCGCTGAAGGTGCTCCGCACGGAGCAACCGATCGCGGTGGCGGTGTCGCAAGTGTTTCGCCAAGGGCTCGAGGCGCGCAATCTGGCGGGCGCCACAGACGCGCGTCACGTGCTTTCGGTGCAGCTGACGCGTTTCGATTCCAGCCAGTACGCCCGCCGCGAAGCGCATGTGGTTATGACCGTGACGCTCAAGGACGCAGCGACCGGCGCGGCGCTGCATCAGCAAACCGTCACCCTTGACCGTGTGAATGGCAGCATATTGTCGTTGCGCACCGGCATTTTCGCATCGCCTGAAGAGCTGCGCGCGTTGGCTAATCAGACGCTGGTGGAAGGGATCGATCAAGCGCTCGATGAGCCGGCCTTCCGCGCCGCGCTGGCAGCCGCGCCCGCATCGTCGGCGCCAGTTGCGGAGAAGCTGCCCGCGCCAGTTGCGGAGCCGCCGCCGCCGCCCGCGGAGGCGCCACCGCCGCCGACGACGACTCCCTGAGGCTCAGCCCGCTCGGAGAAGCCGCATGTCCTTCGATTCCTCGCGCTTCGACAAAGCCTGGCAGCGTTACATCACGCCGCTCGCCAAACAGCACGAGCCCTTCATGAGCTATCTCGCGGCGGGCGCGTCCGCCGCTGAGATCGCGGAAACAGAGCGCGTGATCGGCGTCGCGTTGCCGGCGGACCTTGTGCATTTGCTCAGCCGCCACAATGGCAGCAGCGAAGCGCAGGTGCTTCCGGGTTGGGAATTATTTTCGGCCGATCGCATCGTCAGGGAATGGCGGGTCTGGGAAGAATTGCGCCGCGACGAATTCGTGCCGGATGGCCTCACGTGCAATCCCGCCGGTCCCATTCGCGGCGATGAATGGTGGCGTCTCGGCTGGATACCGTTCACCGGCGATGGCGGCGGCAACCATCTCTGCATCGACATGGACCCCGCGCCCGGCGGCGCCGTCGGCCAAATCATCACGATGTGGCACGACGATGAGACGCGCGAAGTCGTCGCCCCATCGCTGACGGATTTTGTCGAGATGATCGCAGACGACCTCGAAGCCGGCGATCTGCACTGGGACGAAGATTGGGGCGGCGTTTACGCGCCCGTCGATCCAAGTTAGCCTGTATTGCGCAGGCCCGCCGCAATCCCGTTCACGGTAAGCTGAATGCCAAGCTGAATCTGTTCACCGCTTTCGCCGGCGCGGCGGCGCGAGAGCAGTTCGACTTGCAGATAGTTTAGCGGCTCCAAATAGGGGCGCGAGAGCGCGACGGAATCGGCGAGGTCGGGCTGCGATTCCAGCAGTGCGCCGGCCTGCTTGATCTCCAGCACAAGGTCGCGCGCGGCGGCCCATTCGTCGCGGATGATGCCGAAGATGCGCTTGGCGAGCGCGGCGTCGGGCACCAGCCCCGCATAGGCGCTGGCGATATCCATGTCGCTCTGCGCGAGTGCGACTTCCATGTTGGAGAGCAAAGTTTCGAAGAACGGCCATCCCGCCGCCATGTCGCGTAAAATGCTGATGTCTGCTTTCGAAGCGCGCACGCCAGCGGCGAAGCCGAACCAGCCCGGCAACATCATGCGCGCCTGCGACCAGGAGAACACCCACGGGATCGCGCGCAAATCCTCGATGCGCGGCGAGAGCGTGCGCGAGGCTGGGCGCGAGCCGATCTTGAGATCGCGGATTTCCGCGATGGGCGTGGCCGCATTGAAGAAGTCGGTGAAGTTGGGCGCATCGAGCAGCGCGCGATAGCCGCGATAGCAGGCTTCGCCGACGACGCTCATGGTCTCCGCAAAGCGCGCTTCGGTGGTAGGTTCGCCGGGAGAATGCCCGGCGGTCGCGAGCAGAACGGCGGCGGCGAGACTGTCGAGCGTATCGCGCGCGGTGAGTTCGTCGCCATATTTGCGCGCGATCATTTCGCCTTGCTCTGTCAGGCGTAAACGTCCACCGACCGAGCCCGGGGGCTGTGCGAGAATCGCGGAGAAGCTTGGACCGCCGCCGCGTCCGACCGTGCCGCCACGGCCGTGGAAGAGTTGCAGCGCGACTTTTTCGTCCGCGCAGGTCTTGCTCAACGCCGCCGCCGCTTGGTGAACCTCCCAGCGCGACGCGGCATAGCCGCCGTCTTTGTTAGAGTCCGAATATCCCAGCATCACTTCTTGCACTTTTCCCACGCCGATCAGCGGGCGCGCGACAGGCGTGCGCAACCAGGCGCTGATCACTTCTGGCGCCGCGCGCAAATCGTCGATGGTCTCAAAGAGTGGCGCGACGCGCACCAAAGCGCGCGGCGAGCTGCCGCCCGAGATGAGCCCCGATTGCTTCATCAGCACATAGGCTTCGAGAATGTCGGAAACGGTTGCGGCCTTCGAGATGATGTAGGAGCCGATCGCCGCCGTCCCGTAATTTCCAATCGCCTGCGCCGCCGCGTCGAGGATGCCGAGCTCCTTGCGCACGAGCTGCGAATATTCGCCGAGCGGCCACCGGAGTGGACGGTCCTGCGAAAGCTGCGCCAGCAGCGCTTCAACCCGCGCCCATTCCGGCAGCGAGAGATAGTTCACGCCCGCGGGTGACCGCGCGAACAATTCGGCGATCACCTTCTCGTGCACATCGGAATTCTGGCGCAGATCGACCGAGAGCAGATGGAAGCCGCAAGCACGCGCGACCTGCATCAGCACGCGCAGGCTCCGCCCTACGAGGCGATCGCCGCCGTTTTCGATCAGCGATTGGCGGATAACGTCGAGGTCTTGGATGAAATCCGACGGCGAAACATAGTGCGGCGCATCGATCGGCGCTTCCACGCCCGGCGTACCGACCAGTTTCGCGCGCGTCGCGGCAAGGCGTTGGCGGATGAGGATCAGCGCGCGGCGATAGGGCTCATCGGCGCGCTGGATCACGCTTTCATGCGAGCGGCGGGCCAATTCGAGCAGGTCTTCCGACACATGCGCCAGCGACGACGTGATGGTGAGTTCGGCGCCGAGCTTGTTGATCTCGGCAAGGTAGAAATCGAAGATCAGCTGCGATTGAAAGCGCAGCGCTTGGCGGAGCGTGATGTCGTTGACATGCGGGTGTCCGTCGCGGTCGCCGCCAATCCAGGTGCCGAGCGAGAGCACGATCGGGAAGGGCTGCGGTTCTTCAAAGTCGCGCGACCAATCGGAATAGAGAGTCACCATCGCCGGCAGGATGGCGCGCTTCACGAAGGAGAGCGTGTTGTCGATCTCGTCCTCGACCATGATGCGGTCGGGGCGATGGAGACGCGTCTTCCACAGGATCGCGATGGTGCGGAACAGCTCGTCCCGCACTTCGTCGGACGGCTGCTTCTTGGTGTTGTGATGAAGCTGCAAGAGCCGCGCGACTTCGTGCTCGCGCTCCATCACCGAGCGGCGGCGCATTTCAGTCGGGTGCGCGGTCAGCACCGGCGCCACATGCATGCTTTTGTAGAGCGCAGTCAGCGCCTCATCGCTCACCCCCCGGCGCTTCAGCCATGCGGCGGCGCCGGCGAGATTGCGCGGCAGTGCTTCGTCGGCGGCGAACACGAGGTCGGCATGGCGGCGCCGGCCCGCGACGTCTTCGGAAATGTTTGAGAAGGTCGAGAGGCAGGCCAGCGCGCGGGCGGCATAGACCGCTTCTTGCGTGGAGAGTTTCGAGAGATCGCCGGGCTGGGCCTTCAGCGCCCGCTTGAAAAGCTTCTCGCCTTCCTCGCCGTCGAGATAAAGGATCGCCTCGCGCAACTGGCGCTCAAGCAGGCGGATATTCTCAAGGACCAGTTTGGCGGCGCCATTGGTGCGCGGAACCTCGCCCGGCTTCTTGGCGCTGCCGCGCCCGCTCAGTTCACCTGCGTCCGCACTCATCGTTTCTCACCGCGCCAGCCAGCCCCCGTCCACGGGGATGATTGCGCCGTGCAGATAATCGGAAGCCGCACTGGAAAGAAAGACCGCAGCGCCTCCCAAGTCTCCTGGATCGCCCCAGCGCCCAGCCGGGATGCGGGCCAGGATTTCCGTGTTGCGCTTTTCATCAGCGCGGAGGGGGGCGGTGTTGTCCGTGGCCATGTAACCCGGGGCGATGGCGTTCACATTAACGCCTTTGCCGGCCCACTCGCAGGCCAGGAGCTTGGTGACGCCCGCGATCCCGCTCTTGGAGGCGTTGTAGGACGCGACCCGGATGCCGCCTTGAAACGACAGCATCGAGGCGATGTTGACGATCTTGCCGCGCCCCTGAGCGATGAAATGCTTGCCGGCGGCCTGGGCGAGGAAGAAGGCGGACTTGAGGTTCACATTCATCACGTCGTCCCAGTCAGCTTCCGAGAAGTCGACCGCGTCCGCGCGCCGGATGATGCCGGCATTGTTCACGAGAATGTCGAGCCCGCCGAGCGCGCCCAAGGTTTGCTCGATGATACGCGGGATGGGCTCGATGCTCGCGAGATCGGCTTGAATGGCCAGGAAGCGTCGGCCAATCGCCTTCACCGCGCGCTCGGTTTCATCCGGCGCGCGACGGCTGACGCACGCGATATCGGCGCCAGCTTCGGCGAGCGCCATCGCGAGCCCGCGGCCAAGGCCTTCATTGCCGCCAGTGACGATCGCGACTTTGCCTTCAAGGCTGAACGGATTGGGCATGGCTATTTCAGCTGACAAATGTCGAGCACGTTCATGTCGGTGTAGTCGAGATTTTCGCCGCCCATGCCCCAGATGAAGGTGTAGTTCGACGTGCCCGAGCCCATATGGATCGACCATGGCGGCGAGACCACCGCTTCGTCATTGCGCATCACGATGTGACGGCCTTTGTCCGGCTCGCCCATGAAATGGAAGACGCGGTCGTTCTCGCCGAGCCCGAAATAGAAATACACTTCCGAGCGCCGGTCATGCAGATGTGGCGGCATCGTGTTCCAGACGCTGCCCGTTTTCAGCACGGTGACGCCGAGCAGCAGCTGGCATGACTTCACCGTGGCCGGCACGATGTACTGATAGATCGTGCGCTCGTTGGACGTTTCCGGCGCGCCGCGCTCCAGCGGCACGGCTTTCTCGATGGAAATCTTCTTGGTCTCGTAGCGCGTGTGCGCGGGCGTCGAGATCAGATAAAATTTCGCGGGATTGGCGGGATCGGTCGATTGAAACGAGACCTCGGCCGCGCCCATCGGCACATAGAGCCCGTCCTTCGGCATGAGCTCAAAGCTCTCGCCATCGACCTTCACCAAGCCTTGCCCCGCGCCGACATTGACGAGCCCAAGCTCGCGCCGCTCCAGGAACGGCTTGCCGGCAGCGGATGCGGGCTCGGTTTGCTTCGGAAGACTGATGGTTTGTGAAACCGGCGCCGCGCCGCCGATGACGAAGCGTTCGTAGTGGAGATAATTGAGCGTGACCTCGTCGGCCACGAAGAGATCGCTCATCAGATAGCGGTCGCGCAGCGTGTCATTGTCCACGTTTTCCATGGAATTTGGATGCGTGGCGTGGATGGTGCGTTTGAACATGAGCGCTTCTCCCGACGTTATCACTCAGTCATTCCGGGATCGCGGAGCGAGACCCGGAATCCAGGGCAAACACACAGCACGTGGCCCTGGATTCCGGATCGGCCTCCGGCCGTCCGGAATGACTGAATTGAAAAGGCGAAATTGGGCGCCTCACAATTTATACGCCCGCTTCGCCAGATTATACGCCAGATCCACGATCAGCTCCGCGGCCTCATCCTCGGCCATGCGGTGCTCGCTCACCAGTTTCGCGAGGAACGCGCTGTCGACGCGGCGCGCGACATCGTGGCGGCAGGGGATGGAGAGGAAGGCGCGCGTGTCGTCGTTGAAGCCGACAGTGTTGTAGAAGCCCGCCGTTTCCGTGGTCTGCTCGCGGAAGCGCAGCATGCCCTCGGGGCTATCGTGAAACCACCAGGCGGGCCCGAGCTTCAGGCACGGATAATGCCCCGCCAGCGGCGCGAGTTCGCGCGCATAGGTGGTCTCATCCAACGTAAAGAGGATCACCGAGAGCGCGCGCTCATTGCCGAAGCGATCGAGCAATGGCTTCAGCGCGCGCACATAATCGGTGCACATTGGAATATCCGCGCCCTTGTCGCGCCCGAAACTCTCGAACAGGCCGCCATTGTGATTGCGGAAAGAGCCTGGATGGATTTGCAGGACGAAGCCGTCGTCCAGGCTCATCTTCGCCATTTCCGTCAGCATTTGCGCGCGGAAAAGCTCAGCGTCGGCCGCGGAAACGCCCGGTTTCAGCACGCGGGCGAACAAGGCTTCACTCTCGGCGTCGGAAAGATCAGCCGTCGCGGCGGTGGGGTGACCGTGATCGCTCGACGTCGCGCCCATGCTGGCGAAGAAGGCGCGGCGGTTGCGGTGTGCGGCGAGATAGCCCTTCCAGGAATGCACGTCCTCGCCTGAAAGCTCGGCAAAGCGCGCTAGCGCCGGATGAAACTGCTCATGTTCCGCGTCGATCACCGGATCGGGGCGATAAGCCGTAATGACATTGCCATTCCAGCCGGAAGCGCGGATTTTCTGGTGATGCTCCAGCGCGTCGGTCGGGCTTTCGGTGGTGGCGATGGTTTCAATTTTGAAGCGCTCAAACAGCGCGCGTGGCTTGAACGCATCGGTCGCGAGCGCTGCATTGATGCGGTCGAAATAATCGTCGGCGGTGTCGGTGTCCAAGCGATGCTCGAAGCCGAACACCACCTTGAACACGTGATTGAGCCAGAGCCACGAAGGCGTGCCGCGGAAGAGGTAGAAATTCTTCGCCAGCAGCCGCCACGCCTCGCGCGGATCCGCCGTCGAGGGGCCGGCCTTCGAGGCGACCCCCAGCTTCTCAAGCGGAATGCCCTGCGAATAGAGCATGCGGAAAAGATAATGGTCGGGCGCCAGCAGAAGCTCGGTGGCGCTGGCGAAATTCTCATTGTTCGCGAACCAGGACGGGTCGGTATGGCCGTGCGGGCTGATGATCGGCAGGTCCCGAACTTGCGCATAAAGCGTGCGCGCGATCGCCCGAACGGACGGGTCAGCCGGAAACAGGCGGTCTTCGCTCAGGATGATCGGTTTTGGCATCGTCCTCGTCCCTTGATGGTTGGGTTTTCGCGGGGTTTGACTACCTGGAGGGCGTGGGTTTAGGGGCCGGGGCGGCGCCCACGCAACGCTCTTGTCACGAACGCGCCGCCGGGAGAGGACGGCGCGGCGGGCTTGCGCTAGATTGCCTGCCAGGACCAGATTTCATGGCTGATAGCGTTACCAGCCCCGGCGCGGGGGCGTCCAATTGTTTGCACCTCGTCCATCCCTCGGACGACGTGGCGGTCGCACTTGCGCCGATCCCGGCGGGGGCGGCGCTGAGCGTCGGCGGCATTGCGGTGCGCGCCGCGAGCGACATTCCGCGCGGCCACAAGATCGCGCTCCGGCCGATTCCGGCGGGGGAGGCGGTGCTCAAATACGGCTTCCCGATCGGCCGCGCGTCGGCCGCTATCGCGGCGGGCGAGCACGTCCATTCGCACAATCTGGCGACCGCGCTCGGTGGGCCGGAGGATTATGCGTTCGCGCCGGTCAAGCCTGCCGCATTCGCCGATCCGCACGCGACCTTCCAAGGCTATCGCCGCGCGAGCGGCAAGGTCGGCACGCGTAACGAAATCTGGATTTTGTGCACGGTCGGCTGCGTCACACGCACGTCGCAGCGCCTGGCGAAAATGGCGGCGGAGAAGTTCGCGGGGCGCGTCGATGGCGTGCATGCTTTCACGCACCCGTTCGGCTGCTCGCAACTCGGCGACGATCTCGGCAAGACGCGCAAGATCATCGCGGGCCTTTCCGCCCACCCCAATGCCGGCGGCGTGCTGATCATCGGCCTTGGCTGCGAAAGCAATCAGCTCGGCAAGCTGATCGCTGAAATTCCGGAACTCGATCGCTCACGCCTTCGCTCCTTCGCTGCGCAAGCGGAGGATGATGAAACCGAAGCGGGCATGGCGGCGATCGAGGAATTGGTCGCGATCGCCGAGCAGGACAAGCGCTTGGAATGCCCAGTCTCCGATCTGGTGCTGGGCCTTAAATGCGGTGGTTCGGATGGCCTCAGCGGTCTCACTGCGAATCCACTCGTCGGCGCGATGGCGGACCGTGTCGCGGCGGGCGGCGGCAAGCCGATCCTGACCGAAATCCCCGAAGTGTTCGGCGCCGAGCGCTTGCTGATGGGCCGCGCGGCGAACGCGGACGTGTTCGGCGAAGTCGTTTCCGTGGTGAATGATTTTAAGCGCTACTTCATAGATCACGGCCAGCCCGTGTACGAAAATCCATCGCCCGGCAATAAGGACGGCGGCATCACGACGCTTGAGGAGAAAAGCTTGGGCGCCGTGCAGAAGGGCGGAGCGACGACGCTGACGCAAGTGCTGCGCTACGGCGAACAAACGCATGCGCCAGGGCTCGCTTTGTTGGAGGCGCCGGGCAATGACGCGGTCTCGTCCACCGCTCTGGTCGCGGCCGGCGCCACCGTGATCCTCTTCACGACCGGCCGTGGCACGCCGCTCGGTTTTCCCGCGCCCACGCTGAAAATCGCGACCAATTCCGCGCTCGCGCACAAGAAGCCGCACTGGATCGATTTCGACGCCGGTGTGCTCGTCACCGGCACATCATTCGATGACGCTGCGGACGATCTCTTCCAACTCGTGCTCGACACCGCCTCCGGCAAACCCGCGCGCAACGAAACCAATGACGAGCGCGAGATCGCGATCTGGAAAGACGGCGTGACACTTTGAGCGAAGAGTTTCTGTCAGACGTTTGGCTTGCCCGCACATTTGGACCGCCGGCGCCCTCGCCGGCATCTTCGGCCTTTGCCGGCGGGGCGCCGGCGGTCCAGATCATGCGCCCGAACTATGATCGCAGCAAAACGCGCGCCGGCGTCGTCCATTTCGGCCCCGGCGCGTTCCACCGCGCGCACCAGGCGCAAGCCCTGGACGATATCCTCGCGCACGATCCGCGCTGGGCCATCACCGGCGTGTCGCTTCACAGTCCCGATGTCCGCAATGCGCTCGCGCCCCAAGACGGCCTCTTCACGCTCGCACTGCTCGACACCGAAACCAGCTTTCGCGTGATCGGTTCGATCAAGGATGTGCTGGTCGCGCCGGAAAATCCCGAAGCCGTGTTCGCGCGTCTGACGGCGCCCGAAACCGAGATCGTCACACTCACCATCACCGAGAAGGGCTATTGCCTCACGCCGGACGGACAGTGGGACGGCAATCATCCCGATATTCGCGCCGACCTCGAGAATCCTGCGCAACCGAAGAGCGCTGTGGGATATCTCGTTGAAGGGTTGCGGCGACGCAAAGCCGCTGGCCTCAAGCCCTTCGCGGTGATTTCCTGCGACAACCTTTCCGGCAACGGCGACAAACTTGCGGCGTCAGTCTGGACCCTCGCGCGCGCGCAATCGCGCGATACAGATCCCGCGCGCTGGGATTTTTCAAAGTGGATCACCGACGAGGGCGCATTTCCCTGCACCATGGTCGATTCCATCACGCCCGCCACCAATGACGCGCTGCGTGACCGTGTCGCCGGCGTGCTCGGTGTGCGCGACCGCTGGCCGATCCAGCGCGAAGCGTTCACGCAATGGGTCATGCAGCGCGAACTGCGTGGGCGCATGCCGGACATCGATTGGGAAGCTGGCGGCGTTACGCTCACCCACGATGTGGCGGCGTATGAGCGCGCCAAGCTGCGCATCCTCAATGCCAGCCATTCCGCGCTCGCTTATCTGGGCCTCGCGCGCGGTCACGAAACGGTAGCCGACGCCATCGGCGATCCTGAGCTCGCCGCCTTCGTCCGCGCCTTTATGACCGAAGATGTCGCGCCGTGGCTGAACGCCCCGTTCGACGCCAAGGCTTATGTCGAGGCCGTGCTCGCCCGCTTCCGCAATCCGGCCATCCGACACCTTCTGTCGCAGATTGCCTGGGACGGCTCGCAGAAGCTGCCGAACCGGCTCTTTCCGCTGATCGAAGAGGGGTTGCGGGGCCTCCGGCCCATCGACCGGCCGGCCCGAATTGCGGCGGCCTGGCTGATTTTCCTGCGGCGTAAGGCCCAAAGCGGGGGCGGGGACAAACTCGTTGATCCGCTCGCCCCGCTGCTCCTGGAGGTCGCTGCCCGTTGCACGGGCGAACCGGACCACGATGTCGGGCTTTTTCTGGCCCTCGATGCCGTTTTCCCCGCGCCCGCTTGGAGGCATGGAAACTTTCCGCCGGGCGCTTGCCAGCGGCTATGCGGAGTTGTTGAAACAAGCCTGATTTGCCACCACGTCCGAAGTAATATTGATAGCGCTGTCATGGCTGAATTTATCCCCGTCCCACCGTTCGATCTCGTCGTTTTCGGCGCGACCGGCGATCTGTCCCTGCGCAAGCTGTTCCCGGCTTTGCTGCACCGTTTTCTCGACGGGCAGATACCCGCCAATTCGCGCATCTTCGGTCTGTCGCGCCAGGAGCTCGACGACACGAAATTCCGCGAGCTGGTGAAGACCAGCCACAAGAAATTCGCGCCCGAAGTCGAAGTGACGGAAGAACAGTTCACCGCCTTCCTTGGCCACGTGCATTTCCTCACGCTCGATGGCACGGCGCCCAAGCCCGCATGGAAGCAAGCCATCGCCGCGCTCGCCGACGGCAAAGACAAGACGCGCATCTTTTATCTTTCGACCGCGCCCAATCTCTTCGTGCCGATCGCGCAGCGCTTGGCCGAGACAGGTCTTGCGACGCCTAATTCACGCATCGTGATCGAAAAGCCGATCGGCCATGATCTGGCGTCGGCAAAGGAAATCAATGAAGGCGTGGGCGCGGTGTTCGAAGAGCATCGCATCTACCGCATCGATCATTATCTCGGCAAAGAGACCGTCCAGAATCTGATGGTGCTGCGCTTCGGCAATGCGCTGTTCGAACCGCTCTGGAGCCGGGGCGCCATCGATCACGTGCAGATCACGGTGTCTGAGCAAGTGGGCCTGGAAAATCGCGCGGGCTATTACGATACGTCGGGTGCGCTGCGCGACATGGTGCAGAACCATATTCTGCAGCTGCTTTGCCTTGTTGCGATGGAAACGCCGACTTCGGTGCAAGGCGATGCGATCCGCACCGAAAAGCTCAAAGTGCTCTCGGCGCTCAAACCCATCAGCGTGGAAGACGCCAAGGAAAAGACCGTGCGCGGGCAGTATCGCGCCGGCCTCGTCAATGGCAAAGCCGCCGCCGGCTATCTCGACGAACTGAGCAACAAGGCGAGCCGCACCGAGACCTTCGTCGCGATCAAAGCCGAGGTCGATAACTGGCGCTGGGCCGGTGTCCCATTCTATCTGCGCACTGGCAAGCGCATGGCCGCGCGCCGCTCCGAGATCGTCGTGCAATTCAAGCCGACGCCGCTTGCCATGTTCGGGGAAGGCACGGATACGCCGAACCGCCTCGTGCTCCGCATCCAGCCTGATGAAGCTGTGACGCTGTGGCTCAACATTAAGGAGCCAGGCCCGGGCGGCCTTCGCGTCAAGCAAGTGCCGCTCAATCTCTCCTACGCCAACGCTTTCACGCTCCGTTATCCGGACGCTTACGAGCGCCTCCTGATGGATGTCGTGCGCGGCAATCTCGCGCTCTTCATGCGCCGCGAGGAGGTCGAAGCGGCATGGGGCTGGGCCGATACTTTGCTCGATGCATGGGCGCAGGATAAGGCCGAGCCTCAAGCTTATGCGGCTGGCTCGAACGGGCCGCTCGCTTCAGCGCTCCTGCTGGACCGCGACGGGCGCGCCTGGTGGGATCCGGAGTGAAACGCTCCACGTTTCTGTAAGCAAGGTGACACCCATCCCCGGATTCGCCGCAGGCGAAGTCCGGGGACTATATCCGCCAGCGGATGTGATTATGGGTCCCGGACTGCCGACTGCGTCGTCATCCGGGAATGGGTGAAGTAAGATGTTCGGGTGAGTGAGAGATGTCGGCGTTAAATCCTGTCGTTGAAGCGGTTACCGAGCGTATCCGTGCGCGTTCCGCCACGAAGCGGCGACGCTATCTCGACCTGATCGACGGCTATGACGCCACCACGCCTGCGCGCGCGCGGCTGGCGGATGCCAACCAAGCGCATGGCTTTGCCGGCTGCGTCGGCATGGACAAGGAAATCCTGAAGGCCGGCAAATGGCCGAATATCGGGATCGTGACGTCCTACAACGACATGCTCTCGGCGCATCAGCCGTTCGGCACTTTCCCGCCCATCATCAAGGACGCGGTGCGCAAAGTCGGCGCGACGGCGCAAGTCGCCGGCGGCGTGCCGGCGATGTGCGATGGCGTGACGCAGGGCTTTCCGGGCATGGAGATGTCGCTGTTCTCGCGCGACGTCATCGCGCTTTCGACGGCGGTCTCACTCTCGCACGCGACGTTCGACGCGGCTCTGCTGCTCGGCATTTGCGACAAGATCGTGCCGGGCTTGCTGATCGGCGCGCTGCGTTTTCCGTGGCTGCCAATTATTCTCTGCCCAGGCGGGCCGATGCCGTCGGGCGTGCCGAACCGCGAGAAGGCGCGGCTTCGCCAGGCTTTCGCCGAAGGCAAGATCGGCCGCGCGGAGCTGCTCGAAGCGGAAGCCAATTCCTATCACGCGCCAGGCACTTGCACGTTTTACGGCACCGCAAATTCCAATCAGATGATGATGGAATTGATGGGGCTCCATTTGCCGGGCGCCGCCTTCGTCAATCCCTACACGCCGCTGCGCGATGCGCTCACGGCCGCGACCGCGCAACGCGCCGCCGCCATCACTGGCATGGGCGACGATTATCGCCCGATCGGCCGCTTGGTGGACGAGCGCGCTATCGTTAACGCGATGGTGGGCCTGATGGCGACGGGCGGCTCGACCAATCACTTCATCCATCTGCCCGCTATCGCGCGCGCTGCGGGCATCGAGATCAACTGGGACGATTTTGCTGATATCTCGCGCGTGACGCCGCTTCTGACGCGCATCTATCCCAACGGCTCGGCGGACGTGAACCATTTCCACGCCGCCGGCGGCATGGCGTTTCTGACGCGCGAACTCCTCGGTGCGGGCTTGCTGCACGGCGATCTGCGCGGCGTCGTTGGCGATGATTTCACCGCTTATGCGCGCGAGCCTCATCTCGATGGCGAGGGCGTGGCCTGGCGCCCCGCCCAGGTAGAAAGCTTTGACGAGCATGTGTTGCGCAAGGCCGACAATCCCTTCGCCGAGGAGGGCGGGCTTCGCGTGATGCGCGGCGGCATCGGGCGCGCTTGCGTGAAGATTTCCGCGGTCGCGGAAGATCAGCGCGTCATCGAAGCGCCGGCGCGCATCTTTGAATCGCAGGCCGATGTGCAGGCGGCGTTCAAGACCGGTGAGCTTGACCGCGACGTCGTCGTCGTGGTGCGCGGCCAAGGTCCGCGCGGCAATGGCATGCCTGAACTGCACAAGCTCACGCCGCTCATGGGCGCGATCACCGCGCGCGGCTTCAAGGTCGCGCTAGTGACGGACGGGCGGATGTCCGGCGCATCGGGCTCGACGCTGGCGGCGATCCATGTGACGCCGGAAGCCGTTGCGGGCGGGCCGATCGCAAAACTGCGCGACGGCGACATTATCCGCGTCGATGCGAACGAAGGCGTGCTCGATGTGATCTCGCCCGAGGATTGGTTGTCCCGGCAGCCGGTCAAAGTCGATCTCAGCAAAACTTCGCGCGGCGTCGGACGCGAGCTTTTCGGTCTCTTCCGCGCTCATGCCAGCGATGCCGAACATGGCGCAAGCCCGCTCGGTGATTTCGACTAGTTCAGCTCACGCACGCGCAGCAGATACGCCTCGTCGCGTACGGCCGGCGCGAAGCTTTCGCCGACTGAGATATCGAGCTCGCGCGTCGCGCCGCCATCGAGCGGCACGCTCAAATGCTCCACGGCGCGAAACACCGTGAAATCGCCCGCCACCAGCGGCAGATATTTCGGCGTCATATGCACCACCAGCACACGCGCGCCTTCCTCGGGCCGCATCGGATCACCCGCTTCGGCCGAGTTGCGCGCCGCGTCGGTTAGCAGCCACATCCGCACCGGCGGCAGCGGCGCGCCGCTCCGCCGCGCGTGACGCCAGTAATACGCCAGCTCGAAATAGGCAGCGCGGTGATCGACGAGCACGGCGGTGAAAGGCGCTTCTCCTGGCTCGCCGCGCGCACGGATTGCGATTTCACGGGCGGTCTCTTCCCAATGTGTCGCTTCACGCTGGCCTCTTGGGGTGCGGACGTGCAGGCCCGTGAGGTTGTTGAATGCGGTGACCACCTGACTGGGTATTGCGGGATCCACAGTCGTCGAGATGAAGAGCGCTCCGAGAAGCACATTAGCGAAGGTTGCGCCTGCGAGCCAACGACGCATGGCCTTGGTCGCGATAAGATTGCCGCAAAGCCAAACCACCGCGGCCGGATAAGCGGCGGCGGCCCAGTTCGCGTTAGCCCGACTGAGAAACGCCTGCACGAGTATCACGGCGAGCGGCGGTATCACGAACGCCAGCAGAAACCGATCCGCGTCTTGCAAAGTCGATCCGTGCCGCGCGGCGCGCGATAAGAGCCAGACGAACAGCACCAGAAAAATCGGCCCGATCACTAGACCTTGGTTCAGCGCAAATTCCAGCATTTCGCCGGGGTGAAAGAGATCGCTGGTGAGCGAGGCGTTTGAGGCGGTGTGCGCGACGGTCTCGAAGCCATGCGTGAAATTCCAATAGAGATTGGGCGAGAGGATCGCGAGCGCGATCAAAGCCGCCACGATGCCGCGCGGCCCGAGCAAAGCTTCGCGCACAGGCTTGGCCCACCAAGTCGCGAGCAGGGCGCAGAGCGGAAAATACAGCATCGCGTATTTCGCCAGCGCACCCGCACCGACCGCGACGCCAAGCAGCACGGCCCAAAACCAACTCCGCGTCGCGACCAAACGCCAAAGTGCCAGCAGCGCGAATGACCAGAGCGGCAGCACCAAAGCGTCGGTCGACATCACGAAAGACGAAAGCGAAACCGCCGGCAGCAAGAGCCAAGTCAGCCCCGCCCAAAAGCCCGCCGCCGCGCCATAGAGATTGCGCCCAAGCGCATAGAGCGCGAGTGCGCCCAGCCCATGGGCGATCGGCGCCGCGAGCCTGACCCCCCATTCGGCGTCGCCGACCAAGGCCGTCGTCGCCGCGATCACCCACGCGATCAGCGGGGGCTTGGAAAAATATCCAAGCTCAAAGCTCTGCGACCACGCCCAATATTGCGCTTCGTCGAAGTGGAGATCGAGCGGGCTCAAGCGCAGCGCGACGATGCGGACCCAAACCAGGGCGACGCTCAAGAGCACGAAGCCCAACGTCCATCTGTCGAACAAAGCCCTTCGGGCAGGCATGGCGTTTCTCGGCTGGGACCCCGCCCGGGTCATAGCGGAACCGGGCGGCAAACGCCACGAACCGGGCGCATCAAAGCTTCAACCAAACGTCACGGACCTGTTGGAATCGCCGCCTAAGCTCCCTCGGCGTGGCAAGCCCTTATCGGCATGCGCGTTCCGACCCCCGGTCCGCGCCCCCGTGGACTGGACAAATTTTCTCCTAGGGCGGCCCTCGGGCCGCCCGCTTTGTTTCCGGCCCTTGGTTTTCCGCGCGGCGCGCTTCAGTTAAGAGCGACCGATGACGCAATTCATTCCCCCCGAATGGGCGCCGCATAAGGCGATCTGGACCGCCTGGCCTTCCGCCGCCGATCTTTGGGGCGAAGACCTCGAACCCGCCCGCATGGAAGTCGCCGCCATGATCCGCGCCTTGCACGATGGCGGGCGGGGAGACCGTGTTCGCGTGCTGGCCAATGGCCGCGAAGCGATGGCGACCGCAAAGCTCGCGCTCGCCGGTGCAGGCGAGCTGATCGATACGCCGTTCGGCGATATCTGGCTCCGCGACACTGGGCCGATCTTCGGCTGGGGCGAGGCGCTGACGTTCCGCTTCAATGGCTGGGGCGAGAAATTCGTGCTGGTCGGCGACGATGTTTTGTCGGCGAAGGTGGCTGAGCTCGCTGGGCGGCCGGTCAAGGCGCACGACTTTGTGCTCGAAGGCGGCGCGATCGAGATGGACGGCGAAGCACGCTGCTCACGACGCGCCAATGCTTGATCAATATGAACCGCAATCCGAACTGGACCGAGCTGCCGCTGAAGCGGCGTTGAAAGATGCGCTCGGTGTTGAGAAAGTGCTCTGCGTCGATGAAGGCCTCGTGCATGATCACACCGACGGCCACATCGACAATCTCGCGCGCTTCATCGCGCGGGCCGGGTCGTTTGTCAGACGCCGTGGGGCGATGAAGATCCCAATGCCGATGTGCTGGAGGAAATCGCGCTTTCGCTCGCCGCGATGCGCGATGCGAAAGGGCGAAAGCTCGAGGTGATCCGCATTCCGTCGCCTGGCTTGGTGGTCGATGAAGACGGCGATTCCATTCCCGCGAGCCACATGAATTTCGTGATCGGCAATTCCGTGGTGGTCGTGCCGACCTATTCCGAGAGCGGCGACGCCGCCGTGAACGCGCTCGCTCCTTTGTTTCCTGGCCGACGCGTCGTCGGCCTTGCCGCCAACGCTATCCTCACCGGCGGCGGCGCGTTTCATTGCATCACCCAGCAGGAGCCGGCTTGAGCGCCTCGGTCGATTTCTGGTTCGACTTCTCGTCGACCTATTCTTATCCCGCGCCATGCGCGTCGAGCGGGAGGCGGCGGCCCGCGGCGTTGCGGTGAATTGGCGACCGTTTTGCTGGGGCCGATCTTCGCCGCGCAGGGTATGAAGGATTCGCCGTTCAATCTCTTCCCGGCGCGCGGCCAATATATGCTGCGCGATCTGGCGCGGACGTGCGCCGAGCTTGATCTGCCGTTCGTGCTGCCGAACCCGTTTCCGCAGAACAGCTTGCTGTGCGCGCGCATCGCGACCGAGCTTGAAGGCGCGCCGCGCATCTGGTTTGCGCAGGCAGTCTATGCTCTGGAATTTGGCGAAGGACGCACTATCTCCGATCCCTTGACCGCCGCCGAAGCGCTCCGGCGCGCTGGCTCGATGTCGGTTTGGTCGAGCGTGCGCAGGACGATGCGGTGAAAGCCGCTTTGCGCGCGACGACGGATGAAGCGCAGGAGCGCGGCGTTTTCGGCGCGCCGACTTTTACGACGCGGATGGTGAAGTGTTCTGGGGCAATGATCGGTTGGAAGCGGCGCTTGGCTGGGCCGCACGGAAAGCTTGAATGACTCGCACTCTAAGCGTCGCCGCGCTGCAGACCTCGTATGGCGAGGACATGGCCGCGAACATCGCCAAGACCGAGCGCCTGATCCGCGATGCCGCTAAGCGCGGCGCGCAAGTGATCTTCGCGTCCGAATTGTTTCAGGGACCATATTTCTGCACCACGCAGAAGAGCGCTGGTTCGCGACCGCCTTTCCGCGGCGACCCATCCGTGCGTCACCGCACTTGCCCCGGTGGCGAAGGAATTGGGCGTGGTGATTCCGGTTTCGATCTTCGAGCGTGACGGGCCGCTCTATTTCAACTCGGTCGTCATCCTTGACGCTGACGAAAATCGCTCGGCGTTTATCGCAAGAGCCACATTCCTGACGGCCCCGGCTATCAGGAGAATATTATTTCCGTCCGGGCGATACCGGCTTCAAAGTCTGGGACACCGCGCACGGGCGTATTGGCGTGGGCATTTGCTGGGATCAATGGTTTCCCGAAGCCGCGCGCGCCATGGCGCTTCAAGGCGCGCAAGTTTTGTTTTATCCGACGGCGATCGGCTCGGAGCCGCATGATTCATCGCTCGATACCGCGATCCGTGGCGGCGCGCGATGCAAGGGCATGCGGTATCGAACGTGATTCCGGTTGTCGCTTCAAATCGCATTGGCGCGAAGCAAGCGGCCAACGCTTTTACGGTTCGTCCTTTATCGCTGATCATCGCGGCGATTTGGTGGAGAGCTTGGAGCGGGAAGAAGAGGGCGTGCTCGTGCACAGCTTCGACCTCGACTTCCTCGACACTAGATCGCGTGTTCGAGTTTTATCGCTAGGCGTTCACGACCAAAGGCCGTTGCGACGCTTGCATCGCCGCATCAATCCGGGCGCCGAGCAGGGCGGCCGAAACTGGCTTCACCACAAAACCGCCGACGCGCAATGCCGCGATCTGCTCACGAAATCCATGTCCGATCGGCCCGTCACCATGATGACGGGAAGATTGGCGGTCGCGGGCGTCGAGCGAATGCGCTTTAGAGTCTCGACGCCGCTGAGCTTGGGCATCTCGCCGTCCAGCAGCACGATATCGACTGGGCGGCTGGTCAAAAGCGCCAACGCCTTCTCGCCATCCTCGGCGTCGGACACATTCAAGATGCCGAGACCGCGCAGGCAGATGCGCAGCAATTGCCGCATCGAATCCTGATCGTCGACAATCAACACCCGCCAGGTGCTCCGATCGATAGACATGGCCGCTCCATGGGCGCGCGCAAAATTGCGCCCTGCAACACTCGCCGCCCTTCATGAGTGAGGTGTTGCTAATATTACGTTTGCAAAGATGTCGGCCAAACGGCCTAGCCCAACGAGCAGGGCGCCGTTACGTCAGCAGCGCCATCGCGGCGTTTCGCATGCGCGGATCGCCAACCGCAAGCACTTGGCCGCCTTGCGCGGCATCGCCGCCCGACCATGACGTTACGCTGCCGCCGGCGCCTTCGATGATCGGGATCAGGGCTTGGATGTCGTAGGGCTTCAAACCGCTCTCGATCACGATGTCGATACCGCCGAGTGCGAGCATCGCATAGGCGTAACAATCATAACCGTAACGCGTGAGTTTGGCGCTTTTGCGGACGGCCTCGAACGCACGCGCTTCATCGTCTGCGAAAAGAGTCGCATCGGTCGTCGAAAGGATCGCATCGTTCAACGCGGCGCATGAGCGCGTTCGCAAATCGCGCGTGACGCCTTGCGCGGTTAAAGAAGCGCCGCTTTTCCAGCCGCGAAAGCGTTCGCCGAGATAAGGCTGATCCATCACGCCGATGATCGGTTGACCGTCGCGCGAAAGCGCGATGAGAACGCCCCAGCGGCAGGCCCGCGATAAAGGCGCGAGTCCCATCTATGGGATCAAGCACCCACGTGAATTCGCTGCGGGCAGGCTTCTCGCCATACTCTTCGCCGAGAATGCCATGGTCGGGAAACTCGCGTTCGATCAAAGCGCGCATCGCAGCTTCCGCCGCACGATCAGCTTCCGTCACCGGATCGAAGCGGTCGCCGCCTTTATTCTCCACCAAGTTCGGCGCGCGAAAATAGGGGAGGATCGCGGCGCGCGCGGCATCGGCCAATAGGTCGGTGAAAGCGAACAAGCGCTGGAGATCGGGAAGGCTCACGTCACAGCAGCTAACACGCGAAAGCGGGCCCGCCAATCGGCGAGCCCGCTCCCAGCACCCCAGCCCGTTAAAAGCTTAGGCGGCGTCGGTGTTTTCGTCCTGCAGCGCTTTGGCGAGGTCGAGCAGCCGGCGGCGCGGACGCTCTCCAAGCTTGTAGTAAGCGCGGATCAGTTCGAGGGTTTCTTTCTGGCTGAGCACATCGGCCGCGATCAGATCGCGGTCGTTGGCCGGAGCGCCCGGCGCTGCCGGGGTCAGGACTTGCTGCAGGCCTTCGAAGAAGTAGTTGACCGGCACGTCAGCGCGACGGCGAGTTCGTAAAGACGGCTCGCGGTTACGCGGTTGGCACCGCATTCGTATTTTTGGATCTGCTGGAAGCGGATCCCAATGGACTCAGCCAGCTGTTGCTGGGTGAGACCAAGGAGCCGGCGGCGGCGACGAAGCCGCTTGCCGACATGGAGGTCGATCGCATTCGCCATGTGGTAGCGCCCTTGATTTCGCAGCCGTTCCCACATGGGCCGGCTTGTTCTGCGAAGGGGAAAGAGCAAGACGGGCGCCGCGATTTTTCAGCGCATGGCATAGCCTTACCGGCGCATTTCCAGGGCTGCGAAAGCCATTCCAGCGAAATTTGATCTAAAACGGCGCATGAGCATGGTTAAGAAAAGCGCGAGACGGCACGCTCGCGTTTGCGGCGTTCCGCGCCTGATGTAAAACCAGCGCATGAAAAATTCCCCCGACGCTTTCGCCCGCTATCCGAGCCTGGAAGACAAAGTTGTGTTCATTTCGGGCGGAACGTCCGGGATTGGGGCTTCCCTGGTCGAACACTTCGCCAAGCAGGGCGCCAAGGTCGGCTTCGCGGGGCGTACCGAAAGCCTCGCGCCGGCCGTGATCGCAGCGTGCGGGGAGGTTAAGCACACGCCGCTGTTTCGGCGCTGCGACGTGACCGATATTCCGGACCTGAAGAGCGCCATCGCCGAAACCGCGAGCGCCCTCGGCGACATCCAAGTGCTCGTCAACAACGCCGCAACGACGACCGCCACAAGACCCCGGACGTCACCGAGGAATATTGGGAGCGGATGATCGGCGTTAATCTCAAGCATTATTTTTTCGCCACCCAAGCCGTGCTGCCGGGCATGCGCCGCGCGCGCGCGGGCTCGATCATCACATATGGGCTCCACCTCTTGGATGCTGAAAGTCCCGGACTTTCCGGTTTACGCGATGTGCAATTCCGCGATTGTCGGCTCTCCATGGTGCATGCGGCGGAATTCGGCGACGACCGCATCCGCGTGAACACGCTGACGCCGGGCTGGATCATGACGCAAAAGCAGGTCGATCTGTGGATGACGCCCCAGGGCGAGAAGGACCTGGAAAAAGGCCAGCTCCTGAAGGAGCGCTTGCACGAGCCGGACGTGGCGCGGCTCGCGCTTTTCCTGGCCGCGGACGATTCGCGTTTGATTACCGCGCAAAACTATCTCGTGGACGCCGGCTGGGCGTGAAAAACCGGCATTGATCGAAACGGCGAAGCGGTTCACCCCGTCGGTTAACGGAGGTGGCGCATGGCCGACGATGAGATCGAAGAAGTCGAAGACGAGTGGGACGAAACCCTGATCGAGATGCGCCGCTTCGCGATCGAGCAGTCCGTCCTGATGCGCGCGCCGAGCGACAAGATCACGGACGTGTTCGAGCGCGCGGACCGGATTTTGGAATATCTCGCGAACGGGAATTAGAGCCGTATTAGCCGCGTCCTCCCAACACTCAGTCATTCCGGGCGAGCGGAGCGAGACCCGGAAGCCAGGGATCGTAGGGCTGCGTGATGGCCCTGGGTTCCGGGTTCGGCTTCGCCGCCCCGGAATGACTGAGAGAGCTGGGAAGAGCACACACGACGGCGCCACCGCCATCCCATGGATGCGGCGTGATGGGACGTTCGCGCTGTGATGAAGCGTCATGTTGAATCGATAAAGCGCGCGGCAGCCGGCGCGAGAATGGGCGCGGCTTCGTCCATCCAATCTTCCGCCGGTCCGCCCGCGGGCTGGCGCCAGCTGCGCAGCAAAATGAGCACGCGATCAGCTTTGGCATAGAGCCGGCGCGCGAGGCGGCGCGCATAAGGCGCGGGATCGTTGAAGGCGCGGATGAGCGCTTCGTAGCGCTCGGCCAGCGGCCAGGCATTGCGAAAGCGCTGCGGCGCTTTGTGCGCTGATCGCTTGCGCTTCGAGCAGAGGGGCCGGCCTTCGGATAGTGGAAAGCTGACGCGCCAGTCTTCGGGCCGTTCCGGATTAAAACGCGACGATGCGCTTCATGCGTGCGCGTTTTGCGCGCGGACGCTGCCGTTCGAGATTGGGACGCGGCAGCGCCGCCGCTTCGATCAGCAACAGCCGCCGCATGATCGCCTCGCCCGCGCGCAGCCACGCCGCGAGCTGTTTGTGGCGCTCCGCGCGTAGGACGCGTTCTGCGGCGACATCTTCGGGCGCGCCGAAGAGGGTGAAGAACCTGGCGAGCAGATGACGCGCGCTGCGCCAGAGGGGGAGATGGAGTTCTTGGGACATGGGCGCGTAGTTTACGGGCGCGCGGGAGGTGTAGGATAGATTTTTTCAGTGGTGCGAAAGTCGCTACATTTTGTCCTCAGTCATTCCGGGCGAGCGGAGCGAGACCGGAACCCAGGGATCGTAGAGCTGTGTGTTGGCCCTGGGTTCCGGGTTCAGCTTCGCTGCCCCGGAATGACTGAGAGAGAGGAGCCTGGAATTACTCCGTCGTCTGATCGCGCCAAGATCCACCGCAAAAATCTCCGGCAGCAGTGCGCCGCCGTGTTGATCTGAGTGCGCACCATCGCCCCAGGCGTGATCGATGTCGTAGCGCGCACCTGGTGTGTGTTGTGCTTCGGCGTTGGCGTTGGCCCATTGCAGAGCGGCGAGCATTTGCTGGTTGGCGAGAAACCAATTGCCGTGCTCGTTGTCGAGATCGCCCGAACCATCTTGCAGGAAAATGCGGATCGGGCGGATCGGGCTTTTGCGGATCATGCCGGGATAAAGATCGCCGCCGGGAACGAGCGGGTGGTCGGCGGTCGCGGGCGCGTAGCCGATCGAGGTGTAGCTGCCGATCATGCTGATGACGTTCGCGAACGCGTCGGGCCGATGCCACGCCACCGTGAACGCCGCGATCGCGCCGCTGCTCGTGCCGCCGATGACGCGGTGCGTGGGGTCGTTGGAGAATCGATAACTGCGTACGACTTCGGGGAGGAGTTCATCGATCAGCATGCGTGCGTACGAATCGTTCAGCGCGTCATACTCCGGCGCGCGATGATCCGGGTTTCCGAAGCCGAGATTGTCGGGATAGTGCTCGCTCAAATTGCCGGGCGTGATGAAAACGCCGAGCGTCGGCGGGATGTCGCCTTTCGCGATGAGATTATCCAAGACGTTTTGCACGCGCAGAGAGCCGCCGGGATTGGTGGCGCGCTGGCCATCTTGAAAGACGAGCAGATTGGCCGGGGCGCGGAGGCGGCGATAGTGCGTCGGCACATAGATCCAGTAGCGCCGCACGGTGCCGGCGAAGATTGTGCTGTGGAATTCAAACGGGCCGTTGAGCGTGCCGTGCGCGACGTTTTCGTGCGCGAGGGAATCTTCGGTGAGCGGATACTCTCCCGGTTGCCGCGTTGGCGCTTGGGCGAAGGCGCTTTGGCTCGCGAACGCAAAGAGTGCGAACGCCGCCGCCCAGATCACAGACCGTACGCTCATCGCTGCTCCCCTGCTTTTTTGTTGCAGCGGTTTTAGCGCAGCGGCGCGTGGGGCGAAAGCGTCAGCCGCGCAGTTTGGCGCGGAAGGCTTTATCGCGCTTGAGGCGCCATTCGCGCTGCATGGCTTCGCGCGGATTGTTGTGGCGTTCGGCGTAGAGCAGCACCCAGACGCGGCCGCGCGTGGTCTTCGCGCCCTTGCCGGCATTGTGTTGCGCGACGCGCCGGTCGAGATCTTTGGTCCAGCCGACATAGGTTTGCATGCCGCGCGGGCCGGCGCAGCCGAGGACGTAGACATAGCACGGCATGTGCGAGCGTAACGTGATTCAGAATAATGCGTCCTCCCCCTAGAGGGGGGAGGGTAGGGTGGGGGTGAGAGCGTAGAGGCGCGGCTAGTCCAAGAGTGCGCGACGCTAAATCACGAACATCGCGGCAGCGTCTCACCCCACCCCCAACCCCTCCCCCTCTAGGGGAGGGGAGTCGTTTAGCCCACCGACGCTTTCGCGGCGCGCTTGCGGGCGTTCGGATCGAGATATTGTTTGCGGATGCGGATCGCGGCGGGGGTGACTTCGACGAGTTCGTCTTCGTCGATCCACGCCATGGCTTGTTCGAGCGTGAGACGGCGCGGCGGGGTGAGGCGGATGCTTTCGTCCTTGCCGCTGGCGCGCACGTTCGTGAGCTTTTTGCCTTTGAGGCGGATTCACATCCATGTCTTCACCGCGCGCGTTTTCGCCGATGATCATGCCTTCATAGACGTCCTCGCCGTCGGCGATGAACATCTGGCCGCGGTCTTCGAGATTCCACAACGCGAATGCGCTCGATTGGCCCTGGTCGTTCGAAATCAGCGCGCCGCGCAGACGGCCCGGAATTTCGCCGCGCCACGGCGCCCATTCGTGGAACAGGCGGTTCATGACGCCGGAGCCGCGCGTGTCGGTGAGGAATTCGCCGTGATAGCCGACCATGCCGCGCGCCGGCGCGTACATCACCATGCGCGTCTTGCCACCGCCGCTGGGGCGCATGTCCTGCAATTCGGCTTTGCGGAGGCTCATTTTTTCGATCACGACGCCGGAATATTCGTCGTCCACATCGATCACGACTTCTTCGACCGGCTCGAGGATTTGGCCGCTTTCATTACGGATCAGCGCCTTTGGGCGCGAGATCGAAACCTCGAAACCTTCGCGGCGCATGGTTTCGATCAGCACGCCAAGCTGCAATTCACCGCGGCCCGCGACTTCGAACGCATCGCGGCTCTCGGTTTCGCGCACGCGGATGGCGACGTTGGATTCCGCTTCGCGCAGCAGGCGGTCGCGGATGACGCGGCTTTGCACTTTATCGCCGGCGCGCCCCGCGAGCGGGCTGTCATTGATCGAGACGGTGATCGCAAGCGTCGGCGGATCGATCGCGGTGGCGAAGATGGGCGCGGTGATGTCGGGCGAGCCAATCGTGTCGGCGACGGTGGGTTCGACCAGGCCCGCGATGGCGACGATGTCGCCCGCTTCCGCGGATTCCACCGGCACGCGCTTGAGGCCCCGATAGGCGAGCAGTTTCGTGAGGCGGCCCTTTTCGATTTCGCGTCCGTCGCGCGCGAGCGCTTTCACCGGATCGCCGACCTTGATGCGGCCGCTCTCGATGCGGCCAGTCAGCACGCGGCCGAGGAAGGGATCGGAATCCAAAATGGTCGCGAGCAGCGCGAACGGTTCATCGCGCCGCGCGATCGGTTCGGGATCGGGCACGTGCTTGACGATGAGTTTGAACAGCGGCTGCAGATCTTTCTTCTCGTCTTTCATCTGCGCCATGTCGGTGACGGCCCAGCCTTCCTTGCCCGATGCGTAGATGATCGGGAAATCGGCCTGATCGTCGGTGGCGCCGAGCGCGAGGAAGAGTTCGAAAATTTCGTTGAGCGCTTTGTCGGGCTCGGCGCTCGCGCGATCGACCTTGTTCAAGGTCACGATCGGACGCAGGCCACGCGCCAGCGCTTTGGACAGCACGAACTTGGTTTGCGGCATCACGCCTTCGGATGCGTCCACCAAGAGGAGACAGCCATCGACCATGGAGAGGATGCGCTCGACTTCGCCGCCGAAGTCCGCGTGGCCGGGGGTGTCGACGATATTGATGCGGACATCGTCATGGCCTTCGCCGGCCCACAGGATCGAGGTCGGCTTGGCGAGGATGGTGATGCCGCGCTCGCGCTCCTGGGGGTTGGAATCCATCGCCCGCTCGGCATGGGCCTCGTTGTCACGGAAAGCGCCGCCCTGGACCAGCATCTGGTCAACGAGGGTGGTTTTGCCATGATCGACGTGAGCGATGATGGCGATATTGCGCAAAACGGGGCTGGTCATGGGTAACGCACGGTTCTCGGCGGGCTGGGGGCGCGCGGTTTTGCCCGTAGCGTGTGCGTAGGGCAAGGCAGCTGCGGTAAAAACAGGCGCGCGTGACTATTCAGCTTTGCATTGCTGCGCCGCAAAAAAGCCGGTTGGCCAGAAAGTATCATAAAATCAGATGCTTATAGAAAAGGGAACACACGGTTTTAGAAATGAACGGGATCTGCGGGTTGATTTTTGTGCGGCGCAGCGTATTTTGACCGTGTTGCAGCGTTTCGCGACGCTGCCCGCCCTATCGGGCGTTTCCTCCCTATTTACCTTTTAAGCCGCGGGCTTCGGTCCGCGGCTTTTTCTTTGTGCGGATTGGCACGGCTTCTGGCCGGATTTGGTTAACCAAGCTTTACGCCAGGGAGCGGTGCAGCGCGGCCGCCGAAAGCGCCTCCGCCAGCCGGCCCATATCGGCGCGGACGCGGGCAAAGCCGCTGGTGCGGTCCAAGGTGCGCTCATCCACATAAAGCGCCCGGTTGATCTCGATCTGCAGCGCATGGACCCGCCGGCCCGGCCGGCCATAGAGCTGCGTCGTGTGCCCGCCCGCGAACGGGGCGTTGCGGGCGACCCGGTAGCCCAGCCGCCGCAACGTCGCTTCCGCCAGAGCCGTCACCGAGGGATGGCACGAAACGCCGAAGCGGTCGCCCAGCACGATGTCGGGCGCATGGGCGCCGCGCGCGCAGCTCGGCATCGAGTGGCAATCGATCAGCACCGCGCAGCCGAACAGCGCGAGCGTGTCCTCCACCAGCATGTGAAGCTTGGCGTGATAGGGCCGATGCACGATTGCGATGCGCCGCGCGGCGTCCGCGAGCGTGAGTTTGCGGCGATAAATCAGCTGTCCATCACCGGTTACGCGCGGAATTGCGCCGAGCCCGGCCTGCACGCGCGGCGAACTGATCGCCGCCGCGCCCGGCGGCCGCTCCTCGAACATCTCGGGATCGAGCTCGCACGGATCGCGGTTCAAATCGACATAAGCGCGCGCCACCGTCGCCGAGAGCACCGCCGCGCCATGCGCCGCGGCGCCCGCAAAGAGTTCGTCCACGAAGGCGTCTTCGGAGCGCCTAAGGTTCAAAAGCCCGGTGCGCGCCAGGGCCAGCAATTCCGGCGGATAGCGCCGGCCGCTGTGCGGGGAGGCGAACACCAGGGGTGCGGTCCGCCGCAGCGGCTCGATCAGCACGAACGGCGGCTCGGCGACGCTCGGCGCTGGACCGGAATCATCCGGTTCGGCGCGCGCCACGTTGCTGAGGCCGAGGTCCGGCGACATCTCCATGGCCGGCATTGTTCGCTGCGTGGGTTAAGGCCGTCAATATTGCGCAGCCGCTAGGCGTTTGCCCGGGCTCGCGCCGGCCCTGTCAAGCCCGTCTTTACCTTGGCAGTGCTAAGAGCTACCGCTTGGGCGACCGCTTGGTGGGGCCGATTCTGGAGCGTCGGAATGGCGCGAATTCTACTCGCGGAAGACGATGACTCGCTCAGATCGTTCCTGGTGACGAATCTGAACCGCGCGGGGCATGAGGTCTTGGCCTTCGGCGACGGCGATTCCGCCTGGGAAGCGCTCGAACAGAGCGCCTATGATCTGCTCTTGACCGACATCGTGATGCCCGGCCTCGACGGCATCGAGCTGGCCCGCCGGGGGCGCCGAAGCCGATCCCAGCATGAAGATCGTCTTTATTACGGGCTTTGCCGCCGTTGCGCTCTCCCCGCAGAGCCAGGCCCCGAAGGATGCGAAGGTGCTGTCGAAGCCGTTCCACCTGAAGGATCTGGTGATCGAGATCGAACGCGTGATCGCGGCGGCTTGAAGCGCCGTCACCGCTGTTGAAACTTGGCATCGTTTCAGCCCGCCGGTACCGTATCCCATGCGCTTAAGAACCGGCATCGCCGCCTTCTGTCTTGTCCTCATCGCGCCGAACGCGCTCGCGCAAGAGGCGCCCATCTGCGCTCACGCTTTGGCTGCGCCAACCGTGGCCGACGCGCGCCGGATCGCTGAAACCGTGCTCGGCCCGATGCACCGGCCGCCCGCGCCAAACCCCTGGCCGATTTATGTCGAAGATAGAGGCGATCGCTGGCATGTGTTCGAGGGTGAAAGACATGCAGCGAAAGGTGAGACGCCCGCCCAAGTCGGCACGGGCCTGTGGATCGCCAAATGCATCGGCGATGTCTCCCAGATAACCACCATCGTGAACGTCCCGCCCGGCTAGCTTGCGGCGGCGGGCGGGGACAGGCTATAGGCTTGCCACCCTTGACGGTTTCGCTTCGGCGGATCGGGCGCGTAGCTCAGCGGGAGAGCACTACGTTGACATCGTAGGGGTCACAGGTTCGATCCCTGTCGCGCCCACCATGCAGTCCGTCAGATCCTCGCAGGTGGACATCGCGCCACTGCAACGCGCGGATAGTTGGGGACTATTCTTTCAGACTAGGGATGAGAGACACTGTGACGATCCGCGTTGTGGGCCCAAAAAGGCGCCGTTTCTCCGTGCCCTCGCCAAAACTTGCTGTTTCCAATTTGTTTGGCGCGCGGCCTCTCCGTTCGGAAGCACTACACGCAAACCAAACAGTCGCGGGGCCGAGGGATTGGCAATCTGAATACAGCACAACGGTGTCCTAGACGAGAGTTTCCAGCATCGCCCGCTGAACGCGCCAGTCCAATGGCAACGGCTTTGCCAGAATTGCGGACAAGGTGAGGGTGCGCGGTTGCCGCCCGGCCAAAATCATTTCCACCAGGTCGGGCGCCAGATAGGCCAGCGGCAGGAGCTGATTTGTGTAGTGGATGCAGCGCTTTTGCGCCGCCGCCAGATCGACAACTGACCGAACGGCGCCGGTTTTCAAGCTGGTCCGCCCACCCGCGCGCCAAAGCGATCGCCCGAACCAGCGTGCGATCCACCCGCGCGGCGGGTTTCACGCCGCCAATGATGACGGTGGCGTTTCGCGGTCGCGCCAGCGTGATGGGATGCTCGAGCACACACGCGTTGCCGCATTGCGTGACGCTGGCGCCGATGTTTGAAAGCGCGCAGGCGTCGAGCGCTTCCGCGGTCAGGTGCAGGCGCAGTTTGTTTGGCGCTACTTCCACCAGAATGAGAGCCGACCGCAATCGTGCTTCGATGCTCTCCTGGCTGAGCCACGTAGAAGCGAGGAGAGGTGCAGTTGCATCCATGACGGCGCGATCGAGTGCGCCGGTTGACACACGCGCCAGGCCGCCTGGCTTTCCTTTGCCATCAAGCAGAGCGCTTGAGACATAGTAACGATATCGGCGCTCGCCTTTGCGCGCGTGGTCGACGCGCATCGTGTTGCCAGCATCATCCTTCAGTTTTCCAATCAAGAACGGTGCGTCGATTTTACTGGGCAGTGTTGCATTTGAGGTTTTGATCGCCGCGCGCCGCGCTTGCACGGCGTTCCAGAGGTCTTCGTCGATGATGGCTTCATGGCGTCCTGGATAGGTCTTGCCGCGATGGGCGATGAGGCCGCGATAGTGGGGATTGGTCAGGATAAGCGTCAGCGCCCCTTCGCTGATGCGGGTGCTCTGGTGGATCCGGCCTTTGAGCGAGGTCCACCCCTTCGACAGCACGCCGCGGTTGACGAGATCTTGAGCGAGCTGGCCGATCGATTTGAGTTCGAGATATTGGCGATAGATGAAGCGAACGCGTTGCGCTTCAATCTCGTTCACAATCAGATGACGATCCTTCACGTCGTAACCCAGGGGCGGTGGCCCGCCCATCCACATTCCCTTGGCTTTAGATGCGGCGATCTTGTCGCGGATGCGCTCGGCGGTGACCTCGCGCTCGAACTGCGCGAAGGAAAGCAGCACGTTGAGTGTCAGTCGACCCATTGACGTCGTCGTGTTGAACGATTGTGTGATCGATACGAATGAGGCGCCGGCTCGATCGAGTGTTTCGACAATTTTTGCAAAGTCCGCTAAAGAGCGCGTGAGGCGATCAACCTTATAGACGACGATGACATCGATCTCGCGCGCGGTCAGTGCTGCGAGCAGGCGTTGCAAGGCAGGGCGTTCTAACGACCCGCCAGAGAAGCCGCCATCGACAAAGGTCTGCTTGCAGGCGATCCAGCCTTCGCCCGCTTGCGAAACGATATAGGCGCGACAAGACTCGATCTGCGCGTCGAGCGAGTTGAACTCTTGGGCTAGGCCCTCTTCGGTAGAGGTGCGCGCATAGATGGCGCACCTGATTTTTGGTTTTGCGGTCATGGTGTCGTCATGGGCTGAGTGATGTGTGTGTCGCCTCGCAGTCTAAAAAAGAGCGGGCCGCTGCGTTTGGCCCCGGTGATGGCGTGCGCCACCTTGGTGAGCGATGCGTAGGTCACGCCGTCGAATAGGAATCCAGTTTCCGTGACGGTGACGCCGTAGCGGCGACCCTGCCAGTCGCGGATGAGCACTGCGCCTGGCTGCAGCGCTTCGGGCGGGGCAGGGGCGTAGCGTGGATCGGCAGCGAACTTCGTTGCGAGCTCAGACAGGCGCCGCCTGGTTGTGGCGTTGAGTGCGCCGCCGCGACGAGACTGCAGCCGATAAGCGAAGGCGTGCGCAAGGAGGGCACGGGATTGGTAAGCGGGAGCAGCGTCCTTGAAGCGGCTAGTCCAAGATTGGCGCAGCTCACTGAGGGAAAGCTGCGCCAGGCGATCAACGTGATCCTCGCTCATGATTTGCCGCGCTCATCGCTGATCAAAACAATGGTCTGCGCCAGCATCGCGATCTCTTCAGCAAAGCGTTGAATGCGTTTCGCTGAGCGGGTGTGGGCCTCGCGCTGGCCCATCACTACCGCTTGGTTCAAGGATTCAGCGCGCCCGACCATCGCCTGCCAAAGCGCGCCGCGAACCGATGTTCTGCTCATGGCCGGCCCGTTATGCGGTAGACCCGCTCGCCGTCGGTCTTCGTCGAGGTGACCGTCAGGCCTCGCTTCTTCTTGAGCGCTCCAGCAATGGCGCCGCGCACAGAATGAATCTGCCAGCCGGTCAGCGCCATGAGGTCGGTAATGCTCGCGCCCTTGGGCGCGCGCAGCGCGTTCACGACCTGGTCGAGTTTCGAGAGCGCTTTCTCATTGGATTGTGGACGGCGCGTGGGTTTGGATTTGGCTTGTTTGGCGGGGCGTATCGATCGACGTTTCGCGGCCTTTGCCATCGGTGCAATTCCTCTCAGCGCCAGCAATTCGCCGGCACGACCGCAAGCCCCGAAAACGCGGGGCAAACAGCGAAGAGGCGAGAAGTGCGATAGCGTTCCGACCCGTCATCCCCTTGTTGCACCGCGACATGCGTGCGGCCTTCAGGGTGACATGAACGCTCCAAACGGCGCGACAGTCCAGTCGCAAGTCGTCGATTTGATCGGAGTTCTAGGGTCCGTTCTGGGGCAGAAAGAGACGTTCCGCACAGATCACAAAACGCGCGAAGCGGACGTTCGATCTCGGCGGTGTGAGCGTAGAGCAAGGCTGTTCTAGGGCTGGTTATCCTTTTGCGACGGCCTCCATGAACCGCTTTGTATAGGCGGCGATCGTTTCAGGTTTTAGGCCCAGATCGAGTTGCGCCTTCTCGATGATGTCATCCACCCTGCGCGCGACCGATTCGAGGTAGTTTCCGATTTCGTCGAGCTCGGCGATCATCTGATCGCGCCCCGCGTGGGTCGCGAATTCCACCGCTCGCTCGCGAGAATAGTGGTGGGCGATGAAATCGCGCTTTTTCTTCGCCTCATCGATTTCGGTCTTTAGCGCATCGTCAAGCAGGGAGGACGCGAATAGGCGTTTGCGTAAATTGCCCAAAGTCTGTGCGTGCTGGTCCGCCAGGAACTTATCGGAGGCGGCCTCATAGGCGGGACGATCGAACGCATGACCCTTGTCCTTGCCCTTCAAATAGTCGGCCTTCACTGACGGCAGAAATTCGATGAACAGGATCGCCAAGGCGAGCCCTGCGTCGAACACGCCGGCCTGGTAATAGGCGCGGCCGAAGTAGGCGAACGTTTCCTTGACGTGCTCACCTTCGCTATACTCAGCATCGGTCATTGGTTTGCCTGGCGCGATTTCGCGGCATCTTCGCGCCGCGTGACGATATATAAGAGCCACGGCCCTGGCGCGCTTGTGCGCCGTCCAAAATGATTTGGAAGCAAATGACGCCGAAGCTTCGCCTCGCCCTCGAACTGGCCGATGAATTGGCGACGTTTAGGCTTGAGAATTGCGGGCCGAGCGACGATCCCGACAAACAGACCGCGTACCTAGCCGGTTGGAACGATATCGCAATACGCTTTCTGGCGGCTGGCCGCCGATTGGGCGACCCGGAGCTCGCGGCGATGTTGGCGGCGGCCGGCGGAACGCCAGAATACATCGTCGAAGCTTACACCCAGCGTGCCAACCTCTTGGCCGCGATCGATTATCTAAAGGAGGCGGCAGAGCAGCCCAGCTACGAAGCCGATTTGGTCCTCAACACAGCGTTCGTTGCGCCTGAACTTATCGCAGCGCTCCGTGCTGCGACTCCCACGCAGTTCGACTTCAAGAAATTGATCGCTTTCTGTGAGGAATTGAATGATGCCTATCGACGCGAGGCCTATCTCTCGACCGCGCTGCTCATCCGCGCGGTGATGAACCACGTCCCGCCGGTATTCGGTCAAACGACCTTCGCAGCGGTCGTGGCGCAGGCCGGACGCAGCATCAAGCCGATGTTGGAGCGTTTGGAAAGCGAGGCGCGGCCGATCGCCGACCTGCATAGTCACATACTCATGCGTCCACGCGAGACATTGCCCACGAAGAATCAGGTCGAGCCCTTCAAGGGCGCCTTTGAATTGTTGCTGCACGAGGTGCTCGCGCGCGCTGTTTAGAGTAGAGAGCTTCCAACGACGTAGTTGCGCGAAGCTTGTTCGGCGTGAGGCCTGTCACACCGGTATGATCAATCCGCCGGTCGCCGACCGCAGCGAAAAGGCGTCTCCGTTAGCGTGGAAGTCGGCTACCGCAACAGGAAGGCTTTCGGAGGCCCATAGCCCACATTCGCTCAGCCCTTTGCCTCCGAGGGCGGCGCCAAATTGCGGCGGCGCTTTGTGGTAGGTCCAGGTCGGCTCGAAGGCGAGCCAATAAACCTGGAGTTCTCCGGCGGCAAGGTCAGCCGCTTCAATCATCGGAAACCGTCCGGAGTCGGCCCATTTCAACGGACATGAAAAATTCGGATGAGTTCGGGCACCCTGATACTCGGCGTAAATAGCTTCGCTCGCAGTGCGTTCCATGTCGTTGTCGAAAACGATCTCGAACGGCGCGTTTTGTTTTTCTTCTTTGGCCCAAACACTCAGTTGTGACAGCACGTGCTCAAAACAGAAGTGGCGCGTCGTGGGAAAGCGCGCGCTGAAGGCTCGCGGCTTCGCTAGCTTTTCCCAATCGTGATCGACGACCGCTGACCAAACGTTGATGAGCGAGGATGCACGGATCAACTGTGCAAAAGCGCGAATGCAGAGTTCGCCGCGCTCGCGTCCCAACAGATGCTTCATCTCCGCGCGGTGAAACCGATCGATCCGCCAAGCCAAGACTTCGCGTGACCATTGCTCCTCAAGCTCCGACCACGCAGCTCGGACGCCGACATATCCCGCCATCGCGGTAATCCCGCGTTTGACCTGCGTGGACGAGGTATCGAAATATCCGTAGAGCACATGGACCTTTCAATAGCCGCCGCTCACCAGTGCCTACGCCACAGTCACGCAGCGCAAGCGGGAGTAGCTCAGTGTTGGAGCGTAATGCCGCGCAGTGGAATGGGGCGAGGACGGGACGCAGAGGTGATCCGCGACATGGGCGTACCTGATCTACTTCTCCTTCCCGGTGCCGCCGCCAGTTGGCGGCGATCCCGACGGGTTGCCCGACGGTTGCTTGCCACCTTGCGGGTTGGGTGTGCCGCCAGGTTGGAGACCGCGGCGTTGGATATCTCGCGGAGGGGTGCTCTTTGCCATGACTACTTCTTCTTTCCCGTGCCGCCGCCCGTGGGCGGCGGACCAGAAGGCGATCCGCTGGGTTGCTTGCCCACTTGTTTGCCCGGCGTGACGGGCGGCGGTTGGAAGCCCTCGTTAAGGGGCTGGCGTGGTGGCGACTTGCTCATCGGGCCCGTTTCCATCTCTCAGTGAAAACTCAACGGTGCTAACCTCTCCGGCGCTGATCAACATGCCATAGCCCCGCTCTGTCCAGGTGCCGTCGTCCGCAATGTCGTAGACGCATTCCAAATAGAGATCACGCTCGCTCGGCTCTGTGGAAATGAACGAGCCTGATCCGCACTTGGCGCCGTATGCGTTGCCGTTCGTGAGCGTCACTACAACCCATTCGCCCGGACACTGGCCGAAACGCCATTCCCACGCCGTTGGAGTCATGTGCACGGTCTTGAGGCCCATGGCGCGAAGCGCTCGATAGAGCAGATCGCGCTGCGCTGCCCAACCTGCAATCGCGCCGAGAACGGCGGGAATCAAGAACGCCAGGCTGAGCCAACCCAGCCACCAGCTGAACCAATTGCCGGGTGTCGCGATCGCCAGCAGAACAAACGGATACGCCACGCCGTAGTAGATCGCGGTGATCGCCAAGTAGTAGAGCGCGGCGTCACCGGCCTTCGGCATTCGCCCATGCGTGAATTGAATGCGTACGAATAAGAAGACTATGGCTGGCACGGACAACGCTAGCAGGTAGTACGCGGCCTCCGGCGAACCAAGGTTGGGCACGAGATGTGGCTCCTGCAGCCGTCTAGCGATTGGGTGCTTCCGCGGCTCGCCGCCGCATTGCTAGCCGTTATTATGAAATTCGGGTGATTCGCCTACCCGCCCGATATTTCGCAATCGCACCGAATGAGGAGGCCCCGGTGGCACTGAAGACAGTATTCGTGGGCATCAACAAATACCGCGACCCTGGCGTGCCGGAGCTGTCCGGTGCGAAAAGTGATGCGCTCGCTCTTTGGGCGCTATTCTCCGACACCTTCCAAGATTTGAGCGCGCGTTTGTTGCTCGATGACGATGCAACTTGCGCCGATGTAACCACGGCGATGCTCGACACATTGGTGCCGGCAGGTCCAGACGATACGGTCGTAATCAGTTTTGCAGGCCACGGTGCGCCTGATGGATCTCTGGTGTTAGCCGACACCGAGATCTCGCGTCTCGCTGAGACGGCCTTGCCGATGACGCGCTTGGCCGACGCATTCAAAGCGAGCAAAGCGCGCGCGATACTGTGCGTTCTCGATTGCTGTTTCTCTGGTCGCGCGCCTGCACGTGTGTTGGAAACTGAGGCGAAGCCGCGCAGCGCGCTGATGCTCTCTGACATTGCCGGCGAAGGACGTATTCTGTTGGCTGCGTGTACCGCCGATCAGACCGCATGGGAGCAGCCGGGGACGGGCCACGGCCTTCTAACTTACGCGATCGTCCAGGCTCTGACTGACGCGGATGCCGGCACAATCAATTTCCCAGATGTGGCCGGCGAGATCATCAGATATGCACGTGTTGAGGGTGAGCGCATTGGCGTCGTTCAGACGCCGATGTTCCTGGGCTCTGTAACTGGCGGTTTGAGCTTTCCGGTGTTGCAGAGGGGCGAGAATTTTCGCGCGTCGTTCCCATCCAACGCTGTTCGCCAAATGACGGGTGCGATGGAGGAGTTTGCGGCTCACGGTTTTCCGGAAGCCATCGTTACGCAGTGGCGAGAGCAATTCCCAGCAGGACTGAACGCTCTGCAGGTGAAGGCGGTCAATGATTTCGGTGTGCTTGAAGGCAAGGACCTGTTGGTGGTCGCACCGACGAGCTCCGGCAAGACCTTGATCGGCGAAATCGCCGCTATACAGGCGGTAGCAGCGGGCAAGAAGGCAGCATTCTTGTTGCCGTACCGCGCGCTGGTGAATGAGAAATTCGACGATTTCAGTGCTCGTTACGGCGCTGCCGGACTTCGAGTTATGCGCTGTAGCGGCGACGCAACGGATGGTATCGGGGTCGTGTTGAATGGGCGCTACGACCTCGCGTTCTTTACGTACGAAACATTTCTCAATCTGGCGCTGGGTTCGCCTCGGCTCTTGGCGCAGCTCGGCCTAGTCGTGGTCGATGAAGGTCAGTTCATCACTGATCCCAATCGCGGCATCAGTGTAGAGCTTATCTTTGCCTTGATGCTGCGGGCGCAAGAGCGCGGGGTTCGCCCACAGAAGATCATTCTATCGGCGGTGATCGGCAAGCTGAATGGGTTCGATCGCTGGCTCGATCTGCCAGTGCTGAGCTCCAACGAGCGTCCGGTGCCGCTGATCGAAGGCGTGTTGGACCGGCGCGGCGTCTTTCAAAGCGTTGGCGTCGACGGCGCGACCAAGACCGAGCAGATGCTCGACCCTTATGCGATCGTGCAACGCCGCGACAAGCCAAGTTCGCAAGACGTAATTGTCCCGCTGGCAAAGAAACTCATTGCTGCCGGCGAAAAACTCATCGTCTTCCGCAATACGCGCGGTCCTGCGCAGGGGTGTGCGCGTTATCTCGCTAAGGAGTTGGGTTTGTCTGCCGCGCAGAGCGTGCTTGACGTTCTGCCGACACACGACTTGACCGGTGCATCTGTTGATCTTCGTCTTTGCCTAGAGGGCGGCACGGCGTTTCATAACACCAATCTGCTGCGGGCGGAGCGGGAAGCGGTCGAACGCGGTTATCGCGCCAAAGACGGCGGTATCCATGCGCTTGCGTCGACCACTACGCTTGCCGCGGGCATCAATACGCCGGCCTCGACCGTCATCCTCGCGGAGAACGAATTCGTCGGCGACGATGGTCGCCCGTTCACAATCGCCGAATATAAGAACATGGCCGGCCGCGCGGGCCGCCTCGGCTATAACGAAATCGGTAAGGCCATTATTCTGGCGGACACTGGGGTTGAGCGTGCGCAACTATTCCAGCGTTACGTTCTCGGCAAGCCCGAGGACGTCACGTCGTCCTTTAAGCTAAGCGAATTGCGCACGTGGACGCTTCGGTTGCTGAGTCAAGTCCGCGGCGTGCGCGCCGAGGACATCCCAACGCTTCTGGTGAACACGTTCGGAGGCTACATCGCATCGCGCGATAATCCGGGATGGGTCGCGCGGGTTGAGGTCGAAATCGGGCGTTTGGTTGAGCGCCTCCTGAGCGCAGGGCTTGCCGAGACCGAGGGCGAGCTCATTCACCTCACTTTGCTGGGGCGCGCATGTGGCTCATCGTCACTTTCTTTCGAATCCAGCCTCCGCCTTATAGAGATCATGCGGCCGCTGGATCCAGAGGCGACGCCTCCGCATCAAGTGCTGGCGCTAATTCAGGTGCTCCAGGAAATGGACGACACCTATACTCCAGTGTTTAAGAAGGGTCAGGCTGAGAGCGTACGCGCGAGCGATGCTGCCGAACGCTATGGCCGCGATGTTCTGCGTCCGCTGCAACGATACGTGCGCGAGGATCTCGACTTTGTGCGCCGCTGCAAGCGCGCTGCGATCCTGTTTGACTGGATCGAGGGCGTGCCGGTGGACGCCATCGAAAAGAAGTTCACCACGACGCCATTTCAAGGGGCGGTCTTCTACGGTGACATCGTGCGCATCGCCGAAAGCGCGCGCTTCCGCCTGCGCAGCGCGCGCCAGATACTCGGCGCACTTATTCCGGATAAATCCGCATTTCTCGGAGCGCTCGACGAATTACTGCCGCGTCTGGAATACGGCGTTCCTGCTGAGGCGCTGAGACTAGTAGGTTTCAAGACGCCCTTAACGCGCGGACAATATTTGGCGCTTTATCAGCTCGGCTGCCGTTCCGCCGACGACATTCTTGGGCTCGATCGCCAGTCGCTTGCCGATGCGGTGGGTGCGGTGTTGGCGGCGACGCTAAAACCTGCTGCTTAAGGGTTCGTTGAGAGCGTTGCGGGGCGCATGTCTACTTCGCAGCAACGTCCGTTGTGCGGCGCTGCAGGCTTGATGTCTCTACTTGAGAATGCAGCGACCGCTCACAACATCGAAGTGTCGACCATTCCGAGCTGGCTGCAGTATCGGACCAGATGCACATTGTTGTTCGGCATTCCAAAACGTTCGTAAGGCACCGGCTGTCCCAGCCACCAATAGGGGAGGTCAGGCACTGACGATCGGTTAGTGTAGAGCATCTGCATTCCGCCAGCGGTCGTGATTTGCAGTGAGAGATCTTCGACGAACAGGATGTTCTTCGCATTCCACTTCGGAGGCGTCACATCAACGAGCGCCCCGTCCGCGTTTTCCCAGACGCTGTGAAACTCGGCGATCACCAGTTCCGTGAACTGCCAGATCGCCCAGCCGTGAGCGCGCCGTCCGCCGTGTTGTTGCGCGGCGTGCTTGGCTGACACGTGACAGAAATTGGGGTCGTATCCGCGGTCCTCGAACTCCACGTAAACCGGTGCGGCGCTTAAGCCGAAGTTCTGCAGGAACGCCAGTACGTCGGGATCCTCAGGTTTCGGGACCTTACCTGCTTCGCTCATTGATGCGTCTCCGGTGGCTTGCGCATTGGTGTGTCGTGGGCTTGCGCATTGGTGTCGTGGTTCTTCACTACGCAGCAGCGTGTTGCGTTAGGCCTCAAGCTGGCGGCTCGTCTCGTAGGTTGAGTGTAAAAGCGGGGGCGAGTCCGCAGAGCACCGAGGCAAAGCCACGCATGGAGAGGATAGTGTTGACCTTGACGCTCACGCCCCACCAGAAGGCGAATTCAGCCATGGGCGGCATCGGACGAAACGCCGCGTCTACAGCGGCGCGTTTCTTGTCATCACGATGATACTCGTACGCGTTGACGTAGTACTGCCATTGCTGCTCCAGTTCGAGTTCTCCTCTCGCGGTCGTCAGCTGAAATGGCGCGTGACGGAGGAGGAAGGCGTTGCGCATGAACTTGGCCGCGCCAATGGCTGGCTGTTCGCGGTTCTCTCTGCTGAAGGCGTTAAGATAGGTCGGCACATAAAGCCTTTCATCGTTGAGGACGAAGGGGCGTAAGGCGTGAAGAACGCCGTTGCGCGCCGCCTTTTTGCCATGGTGGACGACCTCACCCCCCGCGGCTTCCCTAAAGCGCATATTCGCCGTGATGGAGATGTTCTCGGAACATGCTTCGGCGAGCGCCGTGGCTTCGGCAACAAACCGTTCCGACAACGCCGCCAATTCCGCCGATGCAGTGATGTCTGCGTTGACCTCGACATCGGGTGTGATGACGATGAGCTTTCCATGGGTCATTACATTCGCATCCCTCTCGGTTAGTTCGAGATTTAGGGAAGTGCGTCAGGGATTGAAGCCCCCAAGGCTGAGACTAGGGCTTCGCGCACCTGCGCAAGAGCTTGGTCGCTAAGCCGTGGCGCCCGAAGGGCACGCCGCGCTCCAGTGCAAAATCTGGTACTTGCGCCTTCGCGTCGACGCGGCTGATGTGGGTGAGAGCATAGGCGCGGCGCCTGCCCCGACGTCCGTCCTTGGGCATGATGGACGGCGCGTCCGCTATTGGGATGTTTCGCTATACGCGGCTGTAGCGAGCGGCCAAACCATGGCCATCGAGTCGAACGCGTTTCTCCGCGCGTAACGACATGAGCGCGATTTTCAGTTCATCACGATCCTGGTGACCAATACCACCCGCCAACTCTCGCAACGTCTGAGCTCCCGCCTTTGAAAGGCGCCGGTCAATTTTGAGTTTCAAATCGTGATGACTGTTCTGTCCAATGCCCAGCGCCTGCCGCATCGTCTTGCGTAACTCGGCGTCTAACTCACCCGCGTTTGAATAGACGAGCCGGTGTTGGCCTTGCAGGTCGGCCGGCACATCCTGGCCCTCCGCGCGCACTGCCGGGGAGGCCCTATGCTTTCTCGGCTCAAGCATAATGAAAGTGGCGCGTTCGGCGCAGTAGCTCATCCCGATCTCGATCATGACGTTCGGATTGAACCCAGTGATGTCATAGAAGCCGAGCTCACACTCCTCGATCGCTTCACACACCTTATCAACCAGCGCCTGCGAACGGCGTATCTCGTCGCCGAAAACTGGTTTGACTCCAAGGTCATGGCAGGCCCGCTGCACGGTGATGCGATACTCGACATCAAAATCGTAGGGAAACGCGAAGAACGCTTTGACCATGCTCACCCCCAAGATTGCTGTGGTTAACGAACGACCTCTCGTTTAAGTTGTCAACGGGCGTCGGAATGGGGAGTGTGATGAAGCAACTCGTTGCTTTGCTAGCTGCCGCTGCGGCGCTGGCCGGATGTAGCGATCGCTCCTCCTCCGACGAGAGCGGATATTATGTGTCCTCGGGGCACGAGGATTCGTACGGCTCTTATGAAGAAGACCGCGCACCATTCGATGAGGACGCCGCGCGTGAAGCGGCGGAGCAGGATCTGGCCTCCGAGGGCTACGATTACAGTTACGGTTGCACCGACGACTGCTCGGGCCATGAAGCGGGTTGGGAGTGGAGAGCCGAGAACGGCTATTCGACCGACGGCAATAGCGATAGCTTCGAGGAAGGCGGATACGCTTTCGACGAGGCGCTAGAAAGTCGTGTCGAAGAAATGAGAGACAACTACGAGGATGGCGTCGACCCCGATTATTGAGTTCGCTCGCGAAGGTGGGTGAGAATGTCCGCTCTGCGACTGTGTGGGTTGAATTTCCGAACTTGGAATCAAGCTGCATGGAGAGGCGACGATCGTGAAAGCACAACTCAGCGTCTTGATTGCGCTTGCGCTGTTGGTGGCAGGGTGTGGAGGCGTGCCGTCGGATTGCACCGACGGCTGCGTGGATGTTTGTGAGGGTGCCTCACCGTTTTCGATGAACAGCTGTGTCTCTGAGTACAACGCCGACTACCAGCGGGGCTATTCGCTGGGTCTTGTGGATGGGCGGCAAGGACGGCTCACCGATGGAGTTAACTCTCCCGGCTTCGTCGATGGCTATTGGGATGGTGTGGCGGACGGACAGGCCTCTCGGTAGCCGTTGTCCGCTTTCGGGTACGATAGTGCTCGTGGGGCAGGGTGTCTGTTGCTGGGTTCCGCTCTAACCCAGTTCCAACAGTCGCTTTCTTAGCGCGTCAACGGCAATGCGCCACGCCAAGCGACTAGCGCCGAATGCATCTTCTCGTGCTTCAAATTCGGCAAGCGAGGTCAGCAAGACATCCCTATTTGTCGCTCGGGGCGCAATGGACGCAATCGTCTCCGCTGCCTTGCGTCGCGTATAAAGAAACGCATCGCGTCCGGCCCCAACGGCGACTGTCGTCAGCATGTCGATGCCGGCGTCCGCAGACCCCAACGTCGCTCCGTAGTCGATCACCTCGTGTTTGAAGTCCTTCATGCCGGTGGAGTTGCGCAGGTCGAACAGCACCGACGCGAGATCCTCATGCGTGATTGTATAGATTCCGGCGGAGTGCTCATACTTCGCCTCGTCAAACATTCTGATGAGATCGAGTTCGCTCTGGTGCGATGCCGCGATGTCCTGCACCAAGTCCATGGCAGGCGCGGGCTTCACGCCGCGTTCATTGAAGAGGGCTGTTATGAATCCCCGGACATCTTCGCGTTTGCTGCGCAGATATACTTCGCGAAGCCGTGCTTCGCTGTAACGACGAAAATCGATGCAGTTCGTCTTGCCGAGACGTGCGAGCGCGTAGTGCGGAGGGTCGCTCTGAGGCTCAAGCGATGCACGAATGGCGCGCGCCAATTCTTGTTTCTCGACGAGTTGATCAAGCCGATTAATGTGGCCTTCGGCGTAGAGATACTTCTGTTGCCGGTTTCGGCTGGCGATGCCCATCGCTTGCAGCAATGCCGCGATGAGCAGAAGGTCAACCAATACTCTTGCCGCGAAAACTGCGTGCATTCCGAGCGGCCTCGTCGGCGCGATAGAATCGTTGCCGGGCCCCAGATGGTAGATATCGGCCCAATCAACGATCGGCAGTGCTTTGGCGAGTTCAAAGCCGAAATAGCCCAGCCAGACAAAGAAGTTGTGCCCCTCGATTGGTTTTGTGGGATCCGATACGTAGGTGAAGAGGGGGCCGCCAAGCAGATTGCTCTCGTGCACCTGCATGATGCCGATCGGGATAAGCGCCAAGACGAAAATGAAGCCGAGCAAAGTCTCGTCGCGATAATCCTCACGGAAGCCAATGCGTTGCGGTGCGCTCGGGCTGAACTGAGTTATCGACGCAAGATTGCGGTCTTCTTCGACCCAACTCCATAGCCTTGAAACCGAAAGACCGAGGACCAGGCCAATGAGGATCGGTACGAGGCCCCAGGGTGGTGGCAAATACCAACCCATGACGCCTAGACAAAGAAGTGTGACGCCGAGGATGAGATAGCGAGAGGCTGGTTTGAGATGATCAGCGCCTGCAACATGCCCGAAGGCATAAACCAGCGTGGCATCCACGGCGTTATAGATGGCAGCGAAAATCGCACCGGGCTTGACAAGAATGCGAACGCCTAGGCCTGCACCTCTCATTAACGGAGTATCCGCGAGCCAGTCGATCGCAAGGACGATTGCAAAGAGCGTCACCACAAGGAGGAATATGCCAACACCCAAGCTGGCGCCGAGCGAAGGGTCCGAGGGAAATGTCCCGATCCAGTAAGCGGCCCCGATGATGCCGGCGACAACTACAGTGACGACAAACGCGCTGACTGATTCTGCGGCCCGATATTCGCTCACCTTGCGGTCGACATCGTCGTGGCGATTGGCAAGTTCGTCGGCGGCGCGGCCAAGGCGGGCCGCTTCCTCGGCGGCGCGATGATTTTCAGCTTTAAGGCGCCAGAAACGTATCGCGTTCCAAGCACGCGCCAGCAATGTCGTGCCGAGCACGCTGAAGAACGCTAGGCGCGCCGCCGGTTCGGCCAGAAGATGAAATTCGTAAGAGTCCGCGACCGCGAAGGCGCTGAACGCCATCAGCATTGTCGTTGTAATCACCGGCAGGCGGAGTTGGGGGCCCTTTGCCAGATTGCTGTCTGGATCGGCCAGGATTAAAAGCACGGGCAACAGCAAGACATTCGTTGCTGCGATAGCGTACGCGATGCTCTCCTGTGTGGTCGGGATGTCGTACCGGATGGCGAAATAAGCGCCGAGCGCCAACCCTGCCATTGCGACGATGATCCAGATCGTGAGTAAGAAAGTGCGCGACAAGAGCTTTGCGGACAATGCCCGCAATCGCGCGCCTACGTTTCGGCTCGTGCGCGTCACCGCGCTTCCGCCCGTAGCGCCATCTGCCATCTCACCCTCCGCCCTGATGAAGGGATACACGCCAAAGTGGCGCTCCAGCAAACTTATTTTGAGCGTGGGATGATGCGCAGTCAGGAATCGCAATTTATGCGGAGCGGCCTGCGCAGAAGAAGGCGGGTGACCTCTATGGCACCGTCCGAGTGTCTGCTTTCGGGCGTTCAGTCATCAACGACCGCTGTTGGGATGAAGGGGGCGCGCCACCTCACGATCGCGCTCGTTCTGCTTCCTCTCGTGGCGGCTCCGGTCGCGCCATGCATTAAACGCGCAGCGGCGGGTCCGGGAGTCAGTGCGATGTCTGGTCTTCACCGACGCGACCGGGACGAAGCATCACGCGGCAGATCGCGGGCAGCACGAAGAGTGTGAGCAGGGTCGCGGTGATCAGACCGCCGATGACGACCGTGGCCAAGGGCTTTTGAACTTCGGCGCCGGCGCCGTGTGCGATCGCCATCGGAACGAAGCCAATCGCGGGAACGATGCCGGTCATCAACACGGCGCGGAATTTCTCGATCATGCCGCCGCGAATGGCGTCCTCCAGTGGCATGCCGAGGTCCAGACGGTTGTTGATGCCGGTCATAACGACAAGCCCGTTGAGCACCGCAACGCCCGCAAGGCAGATGAAGCCAACAGCGGCCGAAACCGAAAACGCCATGCCGGTGAGGAGGAGTGCGAACACGCCGCCCGCCAGTGCGAGGGGCACCGCGGTGAAGACGGCACCGGCGGCGCGAAACGTCCCAAGCGCCATGTAGAGGATAGCAAAGATGAGCGCGAAGCACGCCGGCACGATAAGCGACATGCGCTGCGAGGCCGATTGCAAATTCTCGAACTGCCCGCCCCAATCGAGCCAAGCGCCCGTGGGCAATTCGACTTCTGCCGCGACGCGGCGCTGCGCTTCGCCAACAAACGAGCCAAGGTCGCGCCCACGCACATTGGCCTGCACCACGACGCGGCGGCTGCCATTCTCGCGGCTTACTTGATTGAGGCCTTCGGAAAAGCTGAAGGTGGCGAGCTCGCGTAGCGGGACGGATGCACGCAGGCCGTCCTCGTCCGGCAACATCACCGGCAAATCGCCTACAGCGTCGAGATCGTCGCGCACGGCGTCGGGTAAACGCACCACGATGTCGAAGCGCCGATCGCCTTCGAACACCAAGCCAGCCTCGCGGCCACCCATGGCGGTGGCCACGGTGTCGGTGACTTCCTCAAGCGATAGGCCATAGCGTGCGATGGCGTCGCGGTCGAAGGCGACGTCGAGCGTTGGAAAGCCGCCGGTCTGTTCGACCTTCACGTCCGCCGCACCGGGGATCGACTGCAGCACCGCCGCGATGCGGCCTGCCGAGGCGCTCATGGCAGTGAGGTCGTCGCCATAGAGTTTGATGGCGACGTCGCCGCGCACGCCGGCAATGAGTTCATTGAACCGCATCTGAATGGGCTGCGTGAATTCGTAGGAATTGCCGATCAAGTGCTGAAGCCGCGCTTCAATGCGGGCCATCAGCTCTGCCTTGCTCTCGCCGCGATCGGGCCATTCAGCGCGAGGTTTCAGGATGACGAAGGAGTCCGAGATATTGACGGGCATGGGGTCGGACGCGACTTCGGCAGTGCCGGTCTTGGAAAAGACGAAGGCGACTTCCGGAAACTCAGAGATCACTTGCTCCACCCGCATCTGCATCGCGGTGGATTGTTGCAGCGAGGTGGAGGGGATGCGGACCGCTTGGACGGCGATGTCCTGCTCGTCGAGCGTTGGGATGAACTCTCGTCCAAGCGTGAAGAAAAGGGCGATGGCGATCGCGAACACGGCGATCCCGCCGCCGATCACGGGGGCAGGGCGTCGCAATGAGAAATCAAGGCCGGGCTCATAGGCGCGGCGCGCGATCTCGGCTGCTTTGACCTCTTTCTCGGCGACTCTGCCGCGGATGAGGAGCGCCACCATGGCGGGCACGAAGGTAAGCGAGAGAATGAAGGCGGCGCCCAGCGCGAGCATCAGTGTGATCGCCATCGGCGAGAACATCTTACCTTCAACGCCGGTGAAGGTGAGGAGCGGCGCGAACACCAGGAAGATGATGATTTGACCGAAGATGGTTGGCTTGATCATCTCTCGCGCGGCCTCTGTGGTCTCGTGGAGACGTTCGGGCAGGGTGAGGAGGCGTCCCTCGTGATGCTGGCGCTCCGCGAGGCGCCTCAGACAATTCTCGATGATGATGACCGAGCCGTCGACGATCAGGCCGAAATCCAGCGCACCGAGCGACATCAAGTTGCCGGAGACGCCGAAGACGTTCATGCCGATGGACGTCATTAGCATCGACAAGGGAATGATGAGCGTAGCGATAATGGCCGCCCGCACATTGCCGAGGAGAAAGAAGAGCGTGGCGGCTACGAGAAGGGCGCCCTCGGCAAGGTTGCGCTGTACCGTTGCGATGGTGGCGTTCACCAGCTTCGAGCGGTCATAGACGATCTCGGCCACGATGCCGGGCGGCAGCGTTTGCGAGACTTCGTTCAGACGCGCCGCAGCAGCGGCCGCGACGGTGCGGCTGTTGCCGCCAGTGAGCATGAGCACGGTGCCGACAACCACCTCATGTCCATCAGATGTGGCGGCGCCCGTGCGCAAGTCGCCCCCGACGCGCACATTTGCAACGTCCCGCACACGAATTGGCACGCCGTCGCGCGTGGCTACCACCGCTTCGGAGATTTCCTCCAAGGTGCGGATGCGCGCGTCCGCGCGGACGAGAAAGGCCTCGCCTCCGCGCTGGATGAAGTTGGCGCCCACAGAAAGATTGGCGCGCTCAAGCGCGTCGGCGAGTTCGGAAAACGAGATGCCATAGGCGGCGAGCGCGGAGGGGTCGGGCTCGACGACATATTGCTTTTCGAATCCGCCGATTGAATCGATGCCGGCGACGCCTGGGACTGCGCGCATTTGGGGGCGCACGATCCAATCTTGCACCGTGCGCAGATAGGCGCCTTGCGCGACCGCGTCCGTCAGCCGTTCTCCTTGTGGCGTGAGGAACGCTCCATCGGCTTGCCAACCCGGCTGCCCGGGCGCCGCCTCGGTGTCCGCGTCGGCGTAGTGGATCGTCCACATGAGCACTTCACCGAGCCCCGTCGAGATGGGTCCCATCTGCGGCTCGACACCGGCGGGTAGGCTCTCGCGTGCTTGGGTCAGTCGCTCGGCGACCTGCTGGCGCGCAAAATAGATGTCGACATTGTCGCGGAAAACGACGGTGACCTGGCTGAAGCCATTGCGCGAGATCGAACGCGTGCCTTCAAGGCCGACGATGCCGGACATCGCCGTTTCCACGGGATAGGTGACAAGGCGTTCAACATCGAGCGGACCAAATGACGGCGCGACGGTGTTGATCTGCACTTGGCGATTGGTGATGTCCGGCACTGCGTCGATGGGCACGCGCACGATGTTGATGACGCCGATCGCGGCGACGAGCAGCGTCGCCGCGACGACGGCCCAGCGGGCTTTGACGGCCAGTTCGAGAAGGCGGCTGATCATGGCGTGCGTGTCCGATGCGAGGAATGACGAATTCAGTGATCGTGCGAGGCCGAGCCCTTGCCGATTTCGGCTTTCACCAAGAAGGCGTTCTCAGAGACGTAGATCTCGCCGGGATTGAGACCGGAAAGGATCTCAAGCGTCGTCGCGCCTCTGCGGCCGAGCGCGACGGGCCGGATCTCATAAGTCTCTGCGGAGGTGCGCACGAACACGACGTCCCGCCCTTCCACCGTCTGGACCGCATCATTGGTTACGGCGATGGCTGCATCCTGCTCGCCGAGCACAACGGCGCCGCGTATCGCCATGCCGGGTCGCAGAGGTGAATGCGCAGAGGCCGTTATCGGCGCGCGCGCAATCAGGGTCTGACTATGGCTATCGGCCATAGGCAGTACGCTTGCGATGCGTGCCTCCAAGCGCGCTACACCGTCGAGACTTGTGACGATCACCGTCTGATTGGGCGCGACACGGCCAATGTCACGTGTCGGCACGTTAAGCTCAACTTGCAGGCGCGTGAGGTCGCCGACGACGAAAAGCGGCTCCTCGCTGGTCACGTCGCCGATATTGGTTTGTCGCTCCAGCACGACGCCGGAAATGGGCGTGACGATGGAATAGGTTTGCAAGCTCTCGGCGCTTTCGACGCGCGCCAGTGTTTGGCCACGCTGAACCTGATCGCCAATATTGTGCGTGACGGCGCGTACCGGGCCCGGATAGGGCGCATGGATCTCCGCGCGCGCGGCGGCTTGCAGCATGATGCGGCCGGTTAGATTGAGTGTCTCGTGCACGGGCCCTGGCCCCGCGGTGGCGACGCCAATCCCCGACGCCTCGGCCGATGCGACGGGAATGGTGATGTGCTCGCCGCCTTCCTCCGCGTGCTCTGTCTCGCCCTCCGCGTGACCGGCCTCGCCGCCGGGTCCCTCGCCCTCGGCATGATCGCCGCCGCACCCCGCAAGACCAAACGCGAGTGCGATTGCGAGCGGTGCAATGGCGACCTTCATTCTGATAGTGCTCATGGGTGGATCTCCTCATTGGGCAGCGCTTCGCTGAAGCGCGCCGTGAGCCGGTCGAGCGCGGCTTCGTTGGCGTGATAAGAACGGAGGGCGTCGACGCGGGTCTGACGCGCGTCGGAGAGAGAGCGTTGCGCCTCGAGCACATTGAGGTAGGAGAAGGCGCCGCGATTGTAGCCGTCCTGCGCCAACGACAGCGCGCGCTCGGCTTGGGGAATGACGTCGTCTTCGGTGGCGCTAATGGCGGCGGCGTCAGTCGCGATCGCGCGCTCAAGCGCTGCGTGCTCTCGTGCGAGTGTTTGGCGTCCCGCCTCTAAATTGAAACCGGCTCTGCGTTCTTCAGCGCGCGCACGCGCGACTGAGCCTTGGTTGCGGTCGAACACGCCGAGCGGGATGGAGACGCCAGCGACAAGTGCTCCTCCGTCGCCGTCGCGATCTTCAAAGCGCCGGTATCCGAAACTGAGGCTCGGATTTTGCCAGGCCAGTGATTGCTCCACGCGGACGGACGCTCCAGCACGCTCGCGTTCAGTGGCGAGGCGCGCGATGTCGGGGCTCGCATCGCTCAAGGCGTCGTGGGCATGGTCGCTCGCGCGGGGGAGGGCGAAATCGGCGCGGATCAAAGTAAATCCGACATCGCCGCCGATGAGCGAGGCCAGATACGCACGCGCCGTGGCGCCATCGGCCTGTGCGCGCGCGAGGGCGATCCGCGCTTCGGCGAGGCCCGCTTCCGCGCGGGCGCCAGCCATCAGGGGATCGCGCGCTGCCGTGACGTGTCGCGCGACTGAGACATTAAGCGCTTCGGCGGTCCTCAACCGCTCCGCCGCAATTGCGACTAATTCGTCGGCCGCCAGCGCGTCATAATAGGCGAGTTGAACGTCGCGGATGAGGTCGAGCCCGCGCAACAATTGATCGAGCTCGGCGCCATGAAGCTCCCGATCGGCGGCGCGGATGCGCGCACTCCGGCGGTTGCCGATTTCAAGTTCTTGCGACAGGCTGAACGTGGATTCCGCGCCCTGTGTACCGCGCAAATCGCCCTCACCGGCGAAATTTTCAACCTCAGCACTGAGTTCGGGATTGGGTCGCGCGCGGGCTTGGCGCAGGCCGCCGAGAGCCGCGTCGACGCCCGCGCTGGCGGCCCGCAGACCGGGATCGGCGTCGAGGGCGCGCGCTATCGCGTCGCGCAAGGTGAGCGGGCTGCCCTCCTGCGCTTGCGCGGGCGGACAGAGCGGCGCCGTAAACGAAATGCTGATCGAAACGGCAGCGAGGTGGCGCAAGATGCGCGCCGAACGCCGCTTGATACGGTGTTGATCGGGCATGAAGAGTCCGCGTTGCGTGAAGGATCACGCGCCGCAGACGATCTGCGGCGCGTTAGGCGATCACGCTCGCTCTGGGTGGACGCTCGGGCCCGAGGGGCGCCATCAGGGGCGGCGCGTTCGCGTCGCGCGGCGGCGCGACGCGGCGCGCGACTTGGAGTGTTCTCGCGTTATGCACGCCAGGGGGCATGCTATTGGCGTGAGCACCGCAGCAATGGTGCGACTGACCATCGACCGGCGCGGCGGGCTGGTGAGACTGCTCGCTCGCATCGGCGCCGCGCGCTTCAACCTGCGCAATGTTATAGGATACCGGCAGCTGGCAGGGATCCGAAGCGTGAGCCACAGAGCCTTGCTCGATCGCCACGAAAGCGAGTAGCGCCACGCAAAGCGTCGCGATCCATCGCCTCCAAGTGATCACGCCCTGCTTCACGACTCTGTCCTGCGCGGCCCGAGATTCGCCGCGTTAGCCTATATACGCCGCCGAAGCGGCTGAAAAACAGTAAACGCACGCCGTGTCCAGTGTCTGCGCTACCGAGGCGAACGTCATACGGGCTGCTGGCGAGCGCGCAGGCAGCAGGCTTGAGCGCACTACTCAGTGCGAACCGATGTCTGTTTTCAGAAGGCGCTCTGCCGGCTAATGCGAACGTCTCTTGTTGGGATGTTGCCGCCGCCCACGATTCGGCGGGAGGCCTCGGCGTCCGGAATATCGGCGGCTACAACGAACGCGTCCGCGACGCGCTGGAAAAAGGCGAGCGGCTCGAGCGCACCGTGCATGCGGGCTTCGACCCCACCAGCGGCGAGCCGATCTACGAAACCCGCGAACTGCCGCTCGAACCCATGCCCTTCATCGTCGTCGTGATCGACGAGATGGCCGATCTCATGATCGTCGCCGGCAAGGAAATTGAATCGGCCGTGCAGCGGCTCGCGCAAATGGCGCGCGCCGCCGGCATCCATCTCATCATGGCGACGCAGCGCCCCAGCGTCGATGTCATCACCGGCACCATCAAGGCGAACTTCCCGACGCGGATTTCGTATCAAGTCACCTCGAAGATCGACAGCCGCACCATCCTCGGCGAATCCGGCGCCGAACAATTGCTCGGCATGGGCGATCTCCTGTTCATGGCCGGCGGCGGACGCATTCGCCGCCTCCACGGCCCCTTCGTGTCCGACGCCGAAGTCGAACGCGTGGTCGATATCCTGAAAGCCCAAGGCACGCCGCAATATCGCCAGGACGTCACCGAGGAGCCGAGCCAAGCCGGCGATCTCGACGAGCCAGGCTTGTTCGACGGCGAAGGCTCAGGCGATGAAATCTTCGACCGCGCCGTCGACATCGTCCGCCGCGACCCGCAAAGCCTCCACCTCCTATCTCCAACGCCGCCTGCAAATCGGCTACAACCGCGCCGCCACGCTGATCGAGCAAATGGAGAAAGAAGGAATCATCTCAACCGCGAACGCCGCGGGGAAGAGAGAGATTCTGATTGGGGCGGGGGCTGAAGAGTAGGGCTTGCTTCGGCACAACCATCACTTGTAGTGGTGAGATTGTGCGGAGATTCCATTGCATCCCGGCTTGCTAACGCTTGAGCAGCATCGGACGCGCGTAACAGCGCGGCTTCCTGACGTTCTGACAATTGCCAATGCTGAGAAAGAGGCGCTCGGCTTCCTACCTCACACGGCGTATCGGGAGGCGGCAGATCAAGGCCGACTAATGCTCGCGGTGTGCGAGCACGAACCACGTACAGCCGGATTCATTTTGTTCGGCGGAGTGTTTCCCCACGCTCACATCAAGCAAATCGGCGTGTGTTCCGAGCATCGTCGTTGTGGTGTGGGCACGTTTCTTGTGCGCGAGTTGATTTCACGATTAGAGCGTGAAGGATTTCTCGCGATAAAGGCAAAGGTCGCATCGGACCTAAACGCGGCTCAATGCTTCTACACCAAACTTGGATTTGAAGCAGCGCAGACATTGCCGGGCGGCGAAGCGCGTCAGCGTACGATAGTCGTGCGAATGCGTCACTTGGAGACACCAAGTCTAATCGACGCGGGTGGCGGTGCAATTGATTGGGCCACAGCCTCCATCCCACTAGCCATGCGGCGATCTCCGCCAGGAGATGCCCCCTTCTATGCAATCGATCTGAATGTGCTCTTCGATTTGGTTCGCATCGTACCCGCTCAAGTGAAGCTCACCTCTTATTCAACGCGGCGCTGGCCCATACCTTGCGCCTAGCTGCAGCTGGCGAATTCGTGGAAGAGCTCAAGAGAACGAGCCTGGACGCCTCAAACGATCCGCTGCTCTCGCTCGCGAAACAGCTGCCGCGCGTTCCAAAGGTGAACGAAACCGAACTAGCTTCGCTTGCGGCGACGCTGCATCAATTGGTCTTTCAGGGGCGCGGCAGCAAAGCAGCGGGATCACCTCAAGCGCTCAGCGACTGCAGGCATCTTGCACACGCCACGCTAGCGCGCGCAGCAGGCTTCATCACGAGTGATGGCGAACTACTCTCCGCTCGAGATGATCTTTTGGCACTCCACGGCATCGACGTGGCGGGCCTCGATGAACTCGTATCGCTGCTGCCTTCCGACGCAGCTCCACCCACGCTAGCCGCTGCCGGTCAGGGGTTCTCTTGCAGCCAACTCTCTTCGGTTGAAACGCGCGAGCATTTGCAGTCGCTCGGCGCGAGCGCGGAGATCGTCGATGAGTTTTCACGAGACATCGGCCTAGGTTATCGCGTCGAGCGCTATGGCATCGTGGCGAACAATGACATTGTCGCGCTTGGCGCTCTTTCCATGCCCCGCAGGATCAACACTCCTGCCCATATACTTGTGCAGGTGCGCCAAACCCACCAAAGAGCCGAATTGTTCGTCGAACATCTCTTCGCAATGCTCCTAGAGCGCGTCACCGTTGATGGTCCTGTCGGCGTAGTGTTGTGCAGGCTGCCAGGACAAACCCTGATCTCACGCATCGCGGAGACCAAAGGCTTCTTCGAGATCAACAAGGTCTCATCCAAAATTGCTTTGGGGCAACCTCTAACGCCCACGAACTGGGATCAAGTATCTACTCAAATGCGTCGGCGTATCGGCGTCGAGCTTCCAAGGCCGATAGGGAATTCAACGAAAGCGGTCATGAAGGATAGCGACGGCAAGCTCCACGAGGTGACGTGGACCGAGCTTGAAGAGCTACTATGCCCTACAGTCGTGGCCTGGCCAGATCGGGACGGCGTGGTGGTCTCGATCGAACGTCGGTACGCGGACGAACTGCTAGGCACATCAAATCAATCATCGTTTTCGTTTGTCGAATCTCAGCCGGCAATGTTTTTGGCCCGTCGCGCCTATGTTAGCTCACCCCGCAACGTCTCCGTAATGCAACCAAATCGTCCCGTTCTCTTTTACGAGTCAGAGCGAAGCGGGGGGTGCGGCGCGGTGATCGCAATAGGCCGCATTGTCGATTCGCTCGTGCAATCAAAAGCCTCGGTTTCACCCGACAGCAGGCAACGACTTGTCGTTGCAGATGTCGATGCCTTCTCAAGCTCAGACGACGTACTTGTTTCGTCATTCGATAACATCTTGAAGCTCCCGCGTCCGTTTTCACGCCGCGAACTGGCGAGCATTAACGCTTGGGGAAGCAACAACCTGCAAGCTGCAACGCTGATAACCGCTGACAATTTACGCAGGGTGCTAGATGCAGCGTGGTCCATCGCCTAGCGACGCCATCATTTCGATACGGCCTGAATTCGCGGAATCGATTCTTGCCGGCGCGAAGACGGTAGAACTTCGCAGGCGCATCCCTTCGATAGGGGTGGGAACGCGCTTGTGGATCTACGCAACGCTTCCCCTGGGCGCCGTCGTTGGAACTGTCATCGTTCAAGATATTTTGCGCGGAGCACCCACCCAAATTTGGAACGATCTGCGGGATCACGTCGGCGTCAGCCGACGCGAATACAGGGACTACTTTGCGGGAGCTGGGGAGGCCGTGGCGCTCGTGTTGATCAAAGCTCGTCGCACGGAACCGGTTTACATCGACGACCTTCGACAAATGCGGCATGGATTTCACCCACCACAGGTGATGGCCCAACTCTCCGCAGAAGAAGTGAAGTCTCTTCGCGCTCTAGGCAAACTTGCAGCATAGCGCCGCCTAACCCAACTCCCCCCTTGCCTCCGCCGCAATCTCAAACGATCGCACCCGCGCCGCAGCATCATAAATATGCGCGGTCAGCATCAGTTCGTCCGCGCCGGTCGCCGCGATGAACGCTTCTAGCTTCCGCCGCACCGTCTCCCTCCCGCCGATCGCAGAGCACGCCAGCAAGCCCGCGAGCGTGGCGCGTTCTTCTGGCCCGAGCTGCGCGTCGTAATTCTCCACGGGCGGCTGCAATTGCGTGGCGGCGCCGCGGCGGAGATTGACGAAGGCTTGCTTCATCGAGCTTGAGAGCAGCTCTGCTTCTTCGTCGCTATCGGCCGCGAACATGTTGAAGCCCAGCATCACATAAGGCGCGGCGAGTTGCGCGGACGGCGTAAAGCGCGCGCGATAGATCGCGAGCGCGTCCATCATCTGCGCCGGCGCGAAGTGCGACGCGAACGCGAACGGCAAACCCAGCGCCGCCGCGAGCTGCGCGCCGAAGGTCGAAGAGCCGAGGATCCAGAGCGGCACGTTCGAGCCCGCGCCCGGCACCGCGCGCACGCGCTGCTCCGGCGCTGGCGGCGCCAGCAAAGCCTGCAGCTCCATCACGTCGCGCGGAAAGCGATCCTCGCCGCCGACCAAAGTGCGCCGCAGCGCTTGCGCCGTGAGTGGATCGCCGCCCGGCGCGCGGCCGAGGCCAAGATCGATGCGTCCCGGAAAGATCGCGTCGAGCGTGCCGAATTGTTCTGCGATCACCAGAGGCGCGTGGTTCGGCAGCATGATGCCGCCGGCGCCGAGGCGAATGCGCGTCGTGCCCTGGCCGACATGGGCGATCATCACCGATGTCGCGGCGCTCGCGATGCCCGGCATATTGTGATGCTCGGCGAGCCAGAAGCGGTGATAGCCGAGCCGTTCGGCGTGCTGCACCAGCGCGCGGCTTTGCGCCAGCGCTTCTGTAATCGTGCCGCCTTGCACGATCGGCGCGAGATCGAGAATGGAGAATGGGATCATGCGCGCTACTTAGGGACGAAGCAGCGCGCATGCCATGACGTGCTAGCGCTGGTCGAGCGTGATGATTTCCGCTGGCGCGCCATATTCTGTCGCCCAGCCGCCATAGGCGACATCGGTGGGCCCGACCGCATAGTCACGCACAACCCAAACGCCATTCTGACGCTGCAGCAGCGCATAGGTCTTGCCGCCGCTATCGAGCACGCCTTCGCGGGCGCGTTCGGCGTAAGGCGTCGTCGTCCAATCGATCGCGCCGCCCGCCGGCGCGGCGGGCTGAGCAACCACGAAAGCCCAATCGCCTTGCACATTGGCGGTTTCAACAGTGAGCGCGACCGGCTGGCCGAAGTCAGCCGCCAGGAACGGCGTCAGCACGGCGCCGAGCGCATCGTTCTCGTTCACGACCACAGTCGCGGGCGCCGGCGGCGGTTCAGTGGTGGCGGCGGGCGGCGAACAGGCAGCCGTGAGCGCAAGCAGGCCAAGGGCCGCGGCAACAGATTTCATCAAGGGGGCTCTCCCGGCGCCGCCATGCGGGCGCTTGCTGGCGGACCATCACGGCTAAAGGTGTCGACCACAAGGACGCATCGCGCTTGACTCAAGGCGCAGTTCTTGCTTTGTTCTGGTGGCGCAATGGAGGAGCAGCCATGGCCAAGGACCTGGTTTTTTACACCAATCCCATGTCGCGCGGCCGCATCACGCGCTGGATGCTGGAAGAGATTGGCGCGCCTTATCGCACCGAAGTGCTGGACTACGGCACAACGATGAAGGCGCCCGAGTATCTGGCCGTGAACCCGATGGGCAAAGTGCCCGCGATTCTGCACGGCGATGTTATCGTCACCGAAGGCGCGGCGATCTGCGCTTATCTGGCGGACGCGTTTCCTGAAGCGGGCCTTGCGCCCGCGGTCGATGATCCGCTGCGCGGGACCTATTATCGCTGGCTGTTTTTCGCGGCGGCTGCGTGGAAGCGGCCGCCAGCATCAAGGCGCTTGGCGTTGTCGTGCCGCCCGAGAAGAGCCGCATGGTCGGTTACGGCACGATGGCTGACGTGGTCACGGCGCTGAAACTCGCTGTCGCCAACGGTCCCTACATTCTAGGCGAGCGCTTTTCGGCGGCGGACGTCTATGTCGGCTCGCAAATCGGCTGGGGCATCATGTTTGGCACGTTCGAGCGCGACCCCGCGTTCGAGGCCTATTTCAAGCGCATCAGTTCCCGCCCCGCCGCCATTCGCGCCGCCGAGATCGACGACGCCATCATCGCCAAGCAGAAGGCCGCCGCCGGGGCATGAACCCAAACTGAACCGCAAAGCCTTGCGCCCGCCCGCGCGAACCCTTTCTTTCGCCATGCGTTTCGGCCACATGAAATCCATGAAACGCACCGCATTCGCTCTTCTTGCCGCCGCGCTCGCCGCCAGCGCTGCTGTTCCGTCCGCCGTCGCGCAGTCCGCCGCCACGGCGGCGACCGCAACCGTCGTGCTCGCCGGCGCGGAGCGCACCGAAGCGCTGGGCCTGGCGAACCGCACGCTCAACGCCGTGCAGCGCCTGCAAGGCCGCTTCGTGCAGACCTCGCCGGGCGGCACGCGCGCCAATGGCGCTTTCTATCTGCAACGCCCGGGCAAGCTGCGCTTTGAATACGATCCGCCGGCGACGCTGCTCATCATCTCCGACGGCAGCGTGGTTTCCATGCGCGACACGGCTTTGCGCACGACGGACCGCACGCCGCTGCGCTCCACCCCGCTCAATCTCATTCTGCGCGAGAACGTCAATCTCGACCGAGACGCGCGCATCACGCGCGTCTCGCGCAACGGCGAATGGCTGATGGTCACGGCGCGCGATCGCAGCGGCGCGTCCGACGGCCAGATCACGCTGCACTTCTACGGCGCGAGCGCGCAGCTGCGCTCCTGGGACGTGATCGACGCAACGGGCGCACGCACGCGCATCTCGCTCACCGACGTCACCGCGCCCGCCGCGCTCGATCGGCGGCTCTTTCGGCAGGAAGACATTCTGGAAAACCGCCCGCGCCGTAGCTAAATGCACAGGGTGATTTGCGGCGCGGGGCGCGTGCCTAACTAAGGCTTAATCCGCAAGCCCTTTCTCCAGTTAGCCCTTGAATTTTTCGATCCTGTGTCGTACATACAACGCATAGGCCGCTGCTCATCCCCCTGGATTAGCGTCGTCCCCCCCGCTGACCGATCCAGTGCGGCGGCCAACTCGCCGGTTTTCCCCTGCCGGCGCCGCGCTCCAAAGGCGCATCAAACGCCCGGTCGCGAAAGCGATCGGGCGTTCTCTTTAGCGCTCCCGCCTTTTTCGCTCGACCCCGCCCGAAACGCGGGCCAGGAAGTGCCATGCTGAAAATCGCGACGTGGAATATCAATTCCGTGCGGATACGCACGGCGGCGCTGGCGCGCTTCGTCTCCGAAGCGAAGCCCGACGTTTTGTGCCTGCAAGAGATCAAATGCCGCGACGGCGAGTTCCCCAGCGCGGCGTTCCGCGAGATGGGCCTTCGCTACATCCATGTCGTCGGACAAAAGGGCTGGCACGGCGTCGCGATCGCGTCGCGCCATCGCATCGAGCCGATCGAGTTTCGCTTGTGCCCGCGCAGCGAGGCACGCGCGGCGGCGGTGCGCGTCGAAGGCATCGAGATCCACAACATCTATCTGCCCGCCGGCGCCGACGTGCCGGACGCGAGCATCAATCCGAAATTCCAGCACAAGCTCGATTTCGTCGAAGCCATGCGCGCGCACTATGCCAGCCGCCGCGGCAAAGCGCCCACGGTCGTCGTCGGCGATCTCAACATCGCGCCCGGCGAGCACGATGTCTGGAGCCACAAGCAATTGCTCGATGTCGTCAGCCACACGCCGGCCGAGACCGAAGGGCTCGACCGCATCCGCGATCAAGGCGGCTTCATCGATCTCGCGCGCTTGCACAAACCGGATCCCGAAAAGCTCTTCACCTGGTGGAGCTATCGCAGCCCCGATCACACCCGCACCAATCGCGGCCGCCGGCTCGATCACATCTGGGCCAGTGAAGACCTCGCCCCGCGCTCGCAAGCCGACGCCTTCGCCATCCACGCGCACACGCGCTCATGGGAGCGCCCGAGCGATCATGTGCCGGTCATGGCGAGCCTCAAGCTTTAAGCGGCGCCGCGCGCGAGCAAGGCCGGCGGCTGCCAAAAACCAATCGTGCCGCGCTTGGTACTCTTGGCCTGGTAGAGCGCCTCGTCCGCACGCGCCGCGAGATCGTCGAGGTCGATGCCCTCCTGCGGCGCAAGCGCGATGCCGACGCTGGCGCCGATGCTGAGTTCGTGGCCGTCAATGCTGTACGGCGCGCTGATCTCGCGCACGAGGCGTTTGGCCAATATCTCCGCTTCGCGCGGCCCATCGATATTTGTTTGCAGAATAACAAATTCGTCCCCGCCGAGCCGCGCGGCGGTATCGCCGTTGCGCAGCGCGCGCGTTAAGCGGTCGGCGACCAGCTTCAGCAGAGCGTCGCCGGTCGGATGCCCGTAATTATCGTTCACGGCTTTGAAGCGGTCGAGATCGACGAAGTGAAGCGCGATAAAGTCGCCCGAGCGCCGCAGCCGCACCATGTCCTGATCGAAGCGCTCGCGCAGCGCGAGCCGATTTGAAAGCCCCGTGAGTTCATCCTTGCGCGCCAGGTGCGAGAGCATGGACTTGGTTGTCAGCTGTTCGAGCGTGACGCGGTAAAGGTGCTCGACCATCTCGCCGGTGCCGAGCGTGAACATAACGATGAGAAGCGCTTGGCTGAGATAGGCGACGCGCACCCCGTCTTCGATGCCGCCAAAGTGGCCCACAAAACCAAACAGCGTCAGCGACACGACGATCAGCACACACGCCGTAACGAGCACCGGGCGAACCGAAAGCCGGATCACCGCGCCGGCGCAATAGCCGAACATGATCCCGCTCACCAAGAGCGGCACCGCGCCTTCGCCCACAAACAATGCGCGCGCATTGAGCGCGCCGAGCAAGATCGCCGCGAGCCCAGCGCCGCCGGCGAACCGCAGCTCCCACCGCTTCACCTCCTCGCGCGAAAGCGGCTGTCCTTTCCGCCGCTCCTTGTACGCAAGATTGAGCGCGACCCTGGCCAAGGTCATCGCGACGCCTGCGGCGGTCAGCGCCGCGACGCCGAAGTCCCCGGTCATCACATAAAGAACGACACCAACACTCGTGACCACCACGCCCATATTGATGAGCGGCGCCATCGATCGATAAATGATGTCGATCAGTTCAGCGTAGATGTCGTCAGAAAGCTGTCGTTGAGGCTGCGCGCCGCGCGAGCGGAACATGAGGCGCCTCCGAAGCGCCCTTGCGCCGTTAGCGAGCCTGCATCATGCGCGCGGCGCGGTTAAATCGCGGTGCGCCGGCGCGGTTAACATGTGCGTTTGCGCAAAGAACGGCGCCGCGCGCGCTGATCCCAAATCCGGTCCGAGCGTGTCCGCCTCCCAGGCAAACGCAGTTTCCGCTTGCCTCGATGCTATTTAGATATATCTATGAGTCATCTAATATCTAACGAAGATACAATGCACCATCATCACCACCGCCATCGGCATGCTCGCGGCGAGTCCCGGGGCGATCATTTCGGCGGTTTCGGCCATGGGCGCGGCTGGGGCCGGCATGGCGGCGGGCGTCATCGCCCGTTCGAGCAAGGCGATCTGCGCCTGCTCGTGCTCGCGCTGATCGCCGAGAAGCCGCGCCACGGCTACGAGCTCATCAAGGAAATCGAGCAGCGCATGGGCGGCGTTTATGCGCCGAGCCCGGGCGTGATCTACCCGCTCCTCACCATGCTCGAGGAAATGGGCCTCGCGCGCCTCAGCGCCGAAGACGGCGGCAAGAAGCTCTACGCCGCAACGCCCGAAGGCGAAGCCGAGCTTGCGGACAATAAAGCCGGCGTCGACGCAATCTTCGCCCGCATCGACGGCGCGCGCGAAATGAGCGCCGGCGGCCGCGCCCCCCAAATCATCCGCGCCATGGAAAACTTCCGCCTGGCCCTGCGCCTCCGCATGGAACGCGGCGCGATCAACGAAGACCAAGCGCTGGCGATCGCGGCCGCCATCGATGCCGCCGCGCAAGCGATCGAGCGGACGTAACTGCCCAGAGCATCCATCTCTCAGTCATTCCGGACGCGCAAAGCGCGATCCGGAATCCAGGGCCAACGTCCAACTCTACGATCGGCTCGCCGCCCCGGAATGACTGAAGTCAGGAATGGCGCCGTGAACGCGCGTTACGCGCGAACCTTCAGTGCATCGAGCACCAAGGCGAACGCGGGTGTCTGCTGACGGCGGCTCGGATAATACAGGTGATAGCCGGAAAACGGCGGACACCAATCCGCGAGCACGCGTTCAAGGCGCCCTTTGGCGATGTGCTCGCTGACGTGATCCTCAAGCACGAACGCGACGCCCAGGCCCGCGCACGCCGCTTTGACCATCAGGCTGCTTTCATTGAACGTAAGCTGGCCTTCGACACGGACGTGCAGCTCGCGCTTATTCTTTTCGAACTCCCAGACATAAACGCCGCCCAATGTGGGAAAGCGAAGATTGATGCAGCGGTGCTTGGCGAGATCGTGCGGCGTCTGGGGCTTTCCGCGCTCCCGAAAATATTTCGGCGCGCCCACCACGGCCATGCGCAAGTCGGGGCCAATGCGAACCGCGATCATGTCTTTATCGATATGCTCGCCGAGGCGAACGCCAGCGTCGAACCGATCGGCGACGATGTCCCGCAAGCCGGTATCGACAGAGAGTTCGACCTGCACATCGGGATACCTTGGCAACAGGTGTTTGAGCACCGGCCACAAAATTGTATCCGCGGCGTGCTGACCCGTCGTGATGCGCACTGAGCCCGCGGGCTTATCGCGAAGCTCGGTGAGCCCGGCGAGTTGGTCGTCAATTTCTCTGAGGGCGGGCCGCAACCCAGCGAGCAGTCGCTCACCGGCCTGTGTCGGCGCCACGCTACGCGTGGTGCGCGTGAGCAAACGAACGCCCAAACGCGCCTCCAATCTACGGATCGTCTGACTGACCGCCGATTGCGACGTGCCGAGCTGGGCCGCCGCGCGCGTGAAGCTGCGTTCCTCCGCCACCACGACGAACGCCGCCAAGTCGGCCAGTTCCTCCCGGGGCATTCATAAGCCTAGCTGATAAGTTCATGCACAATTGAGCACCTAATCAGTGCGCCGACGAAGGTCTAGCTTCAAGTCCATCGAAGGAGCCCGCCCATGGAAGTTCACCAGCCCGCCATGAAGATCGGCCGTCGTGGTTTGCTGACGGCGGGACTGGCGTTGCCGGCGCTGAGCACGGCTTGCGCCAGCACGCCGCAAAGCAACCAGCGGACGATCGAGGCGCCCACTCTCGGTCGCCGCCGCCTCGGTGATCTCGAAGTCTCCAGCGTCGGGCTCGGCGTTCAGAATATGAGCCGCAAATATACGACCGAGACGCCATACCGCCCCGAGATGGTCGCGCTCATCCGCTCCGCGTTCGAATCCGGCGTCACCTTCTTCGACTGCGCCGAAGCTTATGGTCCGCACGAATGCGAACGCATCCTCGGAGAGGCTATCGAGCCGTTTCGCGATCAGGTGGTGATCACCTCGAAGTTCGGCTGGAACATCGATCAAGAAACCGGTGAGCGGCGGCCAGGACTCAACAGCCGTCCCGATCACATCAAGCTCGTTGTCGACGCCATGCTGCGGCGCTTGCGCACGGACCACATCGACTTGCTTTACCAACACCGCGTCGATCCCGACGTGCCGATCGAGGACGTCGCGGACGCCGTGCAAGACCTGATGCGGCAAGGCAAGGTTCGCCACTGGGGCCTCTCCGAGATGGGGCTCAACACACTTCGCCGCGCGCACGCGGCGCTGCCCGTCACCGCCGTGCAAAGCGAGTATTCCATGCTGTGGCGCGGACCTGAAAGCGAAGTGCTGCCGCTCTGCGAAGAACTCGGCATCGGCTTTGTGCCGTGGAGCCCGCTCGGTGTGCAATTCCTCACCGGCTGGATCAGTGAGAACACGCGCTTCGCGGCCGGCGACATTCGCGCGGTGGAGGGCCGTTTCGCGCCGGAAAACATGCCTCACAACCTGCAACTCGTGACGCTCGTGAAGCAATGGGCCGAGCGCAAGCAAGCCGCGCGATCACAGATCGCGCTCGCGTGGCTGATGGCGCAAAAGCCTTGGATCGTTCCAATCCCCGGCACAACCAACGCCGCGCATATGCGCCAAAATGTCGGCGCGGCCTCGCTTCACTTCACGCCAGACGAGCTTGCCGAACTCAATGCGGCGGTGCGCGCAATCGAGGTCCACGGCCAGCGCCTGCCCGACGCCGTGCTCGTCCATTCCGGACGCGAGGCGCCGGCGCGCCCATGACACCGAACCTCAAGAGCTGGAGTGCAAAATGTTACGAACGATCCTCTTGGTCTGCGCGTTCATGATCGCCACACCCGCCGCCGCTCAACCAGAAACCGCGCCGCCGCGCGGATATGGTCCGCCCATCGCCGTAAGTGATGCGCTTGCGCTCATCGATAAAGGCATGGAGCAAAGCGCGGCGCAGGGCCTCACGATGGCGTTCGCCGTCGTCGAACCCTCCGGCGAACTCGTCGCCTTCGCGCGCATGGACGATGTCCCTTACGCGTCAATCCAGCTCGCACAGCAAAAAGCCCGCACCGCCGCCCGGCTCCGGCTCGCGACCACGACGTTCGACGAGCGCGTGCAGGGCGGCCGTTTGGCGCTGCTTTCGTCCGACGAGGTGCTCGCCATCGGCGGCGGCGTGCCGATCGTTGTGAATGGCCGGGTCATTGGCGCTTTGGGCGTATCCGGTGGGAGCGCGGCCCAGGACGCGGCCATCGCCGAGGCAATAGTCGCGGCGCGTTAGCAAACGAACGCCCTCAAACCTCGCCCGGGATGACCGACGTGGGAATGGCGCCGCCCACACCGCGCGTTATACTTGCGTCATGCCGCTGCAAAAGCCGTTGCCAAACTGGACCGCGCGCATCGTCGTGATGGTGCTCTGGTGCATCGTCGCCGGCGCGATCCTGCCGATCATTCAAGCACTGGCCGCGCTTAACGCCCCCGAATGGGTGCTCGCGCCGATCATCATCATCTGGCTCACGCTTCTGCTGGCCGCGTCAGTGTTGCTCGTATCGACATGGTCGCCGACGCTTGGGAAACGACTGAGCGAGCTTCTCTCCAGCACGCCCTGGTCGTTCTGACCTCCCAGTCATTCCGGAGCGGCTCAAACCTGCAGCCGATATCCACCCGTTTCCGTGATCAGCAGCTTCGGGCTCTGGACATCCGGCTCGATCTTTTGCCGCAAGCGATAGATGTGCGTCTCCAAAGTGTGCGTGGTGACGTTCGCGTTGTAGCCCCACACTTCGCGCAGCAGTTCTTCGCGTCCGACCGGCTTTTCCCCCGATCGATAGAGATATTTCAGGATCGCCGTTTCCTTATCGGTCAATCGCAATTTCTTCTGCCGCTCATCCACCAGCAAACGCACCGACGGGCGAAACTCGTACGGCCCGATCTTGAACACCGCGTCTTCGCTGGCTTCATGGCTGCGCAGATGCGCGCGGATGCGCGCGAGCAGCACGGAGAACTTGAACGGCTTCAGCACATAATCATTGGCGCCCGCATCGAGCCCCGCGACTTGATCGGCCTCCTCGCGCGCGGCGCCTGTGAGCAGGATCACCGGCGCGCGCACGCCCTGCTCGCGCAGTTTGCGGCACGCCTCGATGCCGTCCATGTCGGGGAGGTGCACGTCGAGCAGGATGATCGCGGGGCGCTCGGCGACGGCGCGGTCGATGCCCTCCTGGGCCACGCCCACGCCTTCGGCCTGGAAGCCGTCCTCCAGTTCGAATTGCTCGATCAACGCGCCGCGCAGCTCGGCGTCGTCATCGATAATGAGAATGGTGGTCCCGCGCTGATTCATTCTCGCCGCACCTGGTTTCGCTGCGCCAGCCTAGAGCTTAATTACTGATTATGTCCTTTCACGCTTTCGCAACCGGCCGGTTCATTGGCCCCGGCATCGCGGCGCGCTGCGTGCTCGGCAAGGGCGGCGTTTGTGCTGCAAGTGCGAAGCGCGAGGGCGATGGCGCGACGCCGCTCGGCGTTTGGCCGATCCGCCGCGTGCTCTACCGCCCGGACCGGCAAGCGCCGCCAGAGACCGCGCTCGAGGTCGCGGCGCTCTCGCCGAATGACGGCTGGTGCGACGCGCCTGAGGATCGCGCCTACAATCGCCCCGTCACGCACCCCTATCCCGCCAGCGCCGAACATCTTTGGCTCGAAGACCATGTCTACGATCTCATCGTCGTGCTCGCCTTCAACGACGACCCCGTCGTCCCCGGCGCCGGCAGCGCAATCTTCTGGCACCTGGCCCAGCCCGATTGGCGCCCCACCGAAGGCTGCGTCGCCACCACGCGCGACACCATGCTCGCCGCACTCAAAATCGCGCGGCCAGGCGATACGCTCTCTGTCCTCGAATAGTAGCGCCCCTCCTCCTCCTCGATGGAGGAGGTGGTTGAGCCGCGCAGCGGCGAAACCGGAGGAGGTGTTCGCGCGGCTTTCGAAAGAGAGCCTGCGGAGGCTCATCTCCAAACGGGCGGGCCTCACCTCCTCAGTCAGTCCGCTACGCGCCTGCGTCGCTGAAGCCGCAAGTCGGCTTCAGCCGACTTCGGCGGCGCAAGCGCGTCCTGACAGCTCCTCCATCGAGGAGGAGCGGGAGCTAATTAGCGCGCGCCAAACAGCGCGCTCCCGACGCGCACCATGGTCGCTCCGAAGCGCACGGCGGTTTCGAAATCGTCGCTCATGCCCATGCTGAGGTCACTCAATCCATTGCGCGCCGCGATCTTGGCGAGCAGCGCAAAATGCATCGCGGGCTCTTCCCCGACCGGCGGAATGCACATCAGCCCGCGCACATTGAGCCCATAAATCTCACGCGCCTCGCGGACAAACGCATCCGCATCGAGCGGCGCGATTCCAGCCTTCTGCGGCTCCTCGCCCGTATTCACCTGCACCAAAATCTCAGGCGCGCGCCCGAGCTTTTGCACCGCATGCGCCAACGCCGCTGCGAGCTTTGGCCGATCCACGCTATCGATCGCGTCGAACAGCGCGACCGCGTCTTCGGCCTTGTTGCTCTGCAGCGGCCCGATCAAACGCAAACGCAAATCGGGAAACGCCGCGCGCCGCTCGGCCCAGCGCGCTTCCGCCTCCTGCACGCGGTTTTCACCGAAAAGCCGCTGCCCCGTGGCGAGCACTGCCTCGACGCGGGCGTCCGCCTGCTGCTTGGATACCGCGACCAGCGCGACATCGCCTGGCGCACGCCCCGCGGCGCGCGCGGACGCAGCGATGCGTGCTAAGATCGCGTCGCGCGCGGCGACGGCGTCGAAAGGAAGAGCATCAGACATGCGGGCCGTGCTTGTGCTAGCCGCGCTGGCCGACCGGCTCAACCGCGAGGCGGGCCGCCCGGCCATTCCGTCGCTTTATTTCTTCACGGATCCCAAGCGCACGCCCGACCCTGCCCGCATCGCCGCGAAGCTCCCGCGCGGCGCGGCTGTCGTCTTTCGCCACTTCGGCGCCGCCGACCGCGCCGAAACCGCGCACCGCCTGGCGCGCATCTGCCGGGCGCGCGGTTTGATCCTGCTCATCGCGAACGATCCGCTACTGGCGCACAAAGTCGGCGCCGATGGCGTCCACTGGCCCGAGCGCTCCCTCGGCCGTTCCGGCGCGCACCTCAACACCGCCTCGGCGCATTCCGCCCGCGCCCTCGCTCGCGCGAAAAACCGCGCCGACATCGCGATCCTCGCGCCCATCTTCTCCAGCCGCAGCCCCTCCGCGACCCACCCGCTCGGCCCGCTCCGCGCCGGCCGACTCGCGCGGGCGGCGACGCTGCCGGTGATCGCGCTCGGCGGCGTGAACGCGCGCACGGCCAAGCGGCTGCTCGGACGGGGCTTTGCGGGATTAGCGGCGATTGATGGTTTGACGGACGCTTAGAAGCGGAACGCGGACTCGATACGGACGCCGGCGCTGGCTTCCTCATCCGCGGGGCTCACCGGGGTCACCGGCGTGCGCTGGGCCGCGCCGACGCTGACCTCGCCGCCCAGCCGGACGCGCGGGGTGAACTGGTAATAAGCGCCGACGGCGGTCTGATCTTCGCGGGTTTGGTCGAGCCGGCGATCGACGCGCTGGCCTTCCCGGAATTCCATGGTGACGCCCCAGCGCTGGTTCAAAGTCCAGCTCGGCTCCGGCAGCCGGTCAGCCTCGCCAGAACCGGTTACCGCTTCGGTGACGCCGGTGGAGGTGGTGAAACGCTCGTACCACGGCACTTCGGCCTGGACGGCATGGCGCTCAGCAGGCGTGGTTTCCTGCGCATGCGCAACGCCCGCCGTCGCCAAAACGGCGCTCGCGAACATCCAGACGCACGGCTTAACCACGATTTTCCCCTATCGGCCCTAGAATCATCCCCAGAACGAGGGGTGACTATATCCGAGTATCAACCCCCAAGCAGTGAATTTTGGGTCACAGGTTTTGAAATAATTTCCAGAAATCGCAGGTCTGGAACCCCAGAAGCCCTCTTAAGCGAAACAATTGCCACAACATCGCCGGGATCGGCCCCTTCTTGGGGGCCGGGGCGGCGCTGATATGCTGAACGTGCGCTCTGGCCCATCCAAGGGCCCATGCTATATGAGCGGCGCTCGCTTCGAACATGAAGCAGCGGTTACCATCCAGGCGGAGAAGAACATGACGCAAAGCGGGCGCATCCTCATCAAGGCCGCAGCCTGCCTTGCCCTTGCCGGCGCCCTGGGCGCCTGCTCGATGTTTCATGGCGAAGAAGACCGTCAGCCCGGCCAATCGCGCGATGGCGACGTGCAGAACAGCGGCGGCATCCCGTTCTTTGGCGGCGGCAGCAGCGGCGGCAATGACAACGAGTCGGCCGAAACCGGCGGCATCGGCGTCAATTCCTTCCTGTGGCGCGCTTCGCTCGACACGCTGAACTTCATGCCGCTCGCCTCGGTCGATCCGTTCGGCGGCGTCATCATCACCGACTGGCATTCCAATGCCGGCACGCCGAACGAGCGCTTCAAGGCGACTGTCTATATTCTCGACACCCGCCTTCGCGCCGATGCGCTCAATGTCTCGATCTTTCGCCAGGAGCTCGTCGCCGGCCAATGGGCCGACGCCGAGGTCAATCCCGACACCGCGATCCAGATCGAAAACGCCATCCTTCGACGCGCGCGTGAGCTTCGCTTGAGCGCGGTTCGGGAATAGACCAAACTTCCATTTTCAACGCCCGCCCTGAAGGGGCGCTTCATGTCTCGTTACAATCATCGCGAGGTCGAGCCGAAATGGCGCGAAGCGTGGGGCCGCGCTGATCTTTATCGCGCGCTCTCGCCCGAAGAGGCCGGCGACAGACCGAAATACTACACCTTCGAGATGTTCCCCTACCCTTCGGGGCGCATCCATGTCGGCCATTCGCGCAATTACGCAATGGGCGACGTCGTCGCCCGCTATCGCCGCGCCAAGGGCTACAATGTGCTCCATCCGATGGGTTGGGACGCGTTCGGTCTGCCGGCGGAAAACGCCGCGATAGAGCGCAAAACGCACCCGAAGGCGTGGACCTACGAAAACATCGCCGCGATGAAGAGCCAGCTTCAGCTGCTCGGCCTCTCGCTCGATTGGTCGCGCGAAATCGCGACGTGCGACCCTTCGTATTACAAGCACCAACAAGCGATGTTCTTGGCCTTTTGGAAAAAGGGCCTGGCGTATCGCAAGAAGCAAAAAGTAAATTGGGACCCGGTCGATCAGACCGTGCTCGCCAACGAACAAGTCGAAGACGGCCGCGGTTGGCGCTCCGGCGCGCTCGTGGAAACGCGCGAGCTTGAGCAATGGGTGTTCCGCGTCACCGCCTATGCGGACGATCTGCTCGACGCGATCGCGACTTTGGATAAGTGGCCGGACAAAGTGCGGCTGATGCAGGCGAACTGGATCGGCAAGAGCCAGGGCGCGAAGTTTAGATTTGAGATTATTGGACCGCCGGCGCCCTCGCCGGCAACCACTTCAGCCGGCGAGGGCGCCGGCGGTCCAAACACGATCGAAGTCTTCACCACCCGCCCCGACACCCTCTTCGGCGCAAGCTTCGTCGCCCTCGCCCCCGACCACCCGCTCACGAAAAAAATCGCCGCAGACCGCAAGGACGTCGCCGACTTCATCGCCAAAGCCGGCCAGCTCGGCACATCGGAAGCCGACATCGAGAAAGCCGAAAAGTTCGGCGTCAATCTCGGCATCAAGGTGCGCCACCCGTTCGATGAAAGTTGGGAGCTGCCAGTCTACGCGGCGAACTTCGTGCTCTCGACCTACGGCACCGGCGCCATCTTCGGCTCGCCCGCCGGCGACCAGCGCGACCTCGATTTTGCCCGTAAATACGGACTTCCGGTGCAGCCCGTCGTGCTGCCGCCGGGCGCCGCCGCCGCGACGCACGTCATCGAAAAGGAAGCCTATGTCGGCGACGGCGTGATCTACAATTCACGCTTCCTCGACGGCCACACGACGAAAGAAGCCATCCCGCTCGCGATCGCCGAACTCAAAAAGCGCGGCGCCGGCGAAGCCACGACGCAATATCGGCTGCGCGATTGGGGCGTGTCGCGGCAGCGCTATTGGGGCTGCCCGATCCCCGCGATCCATTGCGCCAAATGCGGCGTGGTGCCGGTGCCGGAAAAGGATCTCCCCGTCGCGCTGCCCGACGATGTGAGCTTCGACAAGCCCGGCAATCCGCTCGAACATCACCCGACCTGGAAACATGTCGCGTGCCCGCAATGCGGCGGCGAAGCCAAGCGCGAGACAGACACGCTCGACACCTTCGTCGATTCGTCCTGGTATTATGCGCGATACACCGATCCCACCAACGAAGCGCAACCCTTCGACAAAAAGCTTGCGGCCTATTGGCTGCCGGCCGATCAATATGTCGGCGGCGTCGAGCACGCGGTTCTACACCTGCTCTATGCGCGCTTTTTCGCCCGCGCCATGCGCGATTGCGGCTTCCTCGACCTGCCCGGCGGCGAGCCAATCGCGAGCCTCTTCACACAAGGCATGGTCACGCACGAGACATACAAATCCGCCGCCGGCAAATGGCTGGGGCCCGAAGAGATCGAGCGCACCGCTGCCGGGGCGACTGAGCTTGCAACCAAGCAAGCCGTCGAGATCGGGCAGATCGAGAAGATGTCGAAGTCGAAGAAGAACGTCATCGACCTCGACGCCTTCGTCACCGAATACGGCGCCGATGTCGCGCGCTGGTTCGTGCTCTCCGACAGCCCGCCCGAGCGCGACGTGGAATGGACCGATGCTGGCGTGCAAGGCGCATGGCGTTTCGTACAACGCGTCTGGACGCTGGTTGAAGAACACAACGCGCCTGCGCCGAAGCCAGGCCAAGCCCCTCCTCCGGGCGCCAATGAAGGCGAAGCGCTCGCGCTCCGCCAAACCGCGCACCGCACCATCGCCGCCGTCACCGACGCGATCGAGGGCTTCCGCTTCAATGGTGCGGTCGCCAAATGCTACGAGCTGGTCAACGCGATCGCGAAAGCCAAAGGCGCCAACGATCCTGCGCTGATGTTCGCGCGCGGCGAAGCGCTGGCGATCCTCGCCCAGCTGATCGCGCCCTTCATGCCGCACCTCGCGGAAGAAGCCTGGTCCAAGCTCGGCCTCGAACCGTTCGTCGCCGTCGCCCGACACCTGATCCCAAGCTCGCCGCCTTCGACACCGTCACCTTGCCCATCCAGGTCAACGGCAAGCGGCGGGGCGAAATCAGCGTCGCCAAGGGCGCGCCGGAGGCAGAAGTCCGCGAAAAAGCCCTGAGCGATGCTGCGATTGCGGCTTTCCTCGCCGGCCAGATCGTCCGCAAGGTGATTGTGGTTCAGGACCGGATCGTGAATATCGTGGCCGGGTGACCGAGATGGGGAAACCTTCGATGCGCGCGTTCCTGGCCGCTTTGGCTCTCGTGCTGGTGTCCGCTTGCGGCTTCCAGCCGCTTTACGCGCCCCCCGGCGGCGGCGTGGCCATTGGCGCGGTGAATGTCTCGACCATCCCCGGCAAGGCCGGCCACGTCTTCAAAACCGAGCTCGACCGCATCCTCGGCGTCGAGGCCGGCGCCGGGGCGCCCATGCAGCTCGATGTTCGGCTGCGCGAGAGCGTCACGCGCCTTGGCATCCGGCTCGACGAATCCGCCAGCCGCGCCGAACTCCGGCTCACCGCCAATTATGTGCTGCGCCCGGTCGGCGAGCGCCCGTTGCGCGGCTCGATCAACACCGCCGTGAATTACGAAATCCCGTTCCAAGCCTTCGGCGAAATCGCCGCGCAAGATGACGCGCGTGAGCGCGCCGCCGAAACGCTCGCCCAACGCATGCGCGCTGAACTCGCGCTGCGCTTGGCCCAGCGCCGCCAAGCGCGCCCGAGCGGCTCTTGAAAATAGCCGGCGCCGCCATCCGGCGTTTTCTCGAAAAGCCGGATAAGAGCCTTCGCGCCGTCCTGTTGTTCGGCCCCAACACGAGCCTCATCCACGAAGCCGCGCAGCGTCTCGCGGCCTGGGCGCTCGGCGGCGCCGACGATCCCTATTCCATCACCAAGCTCGGCGAGGACGAGATCAAGCGCGATGGCGCCAAGCTCGCTGATGCTCTGCTCGCGCAATCCCTGCTCGGCGGCCCCACCATCGTGTGGGCGCGCGTCGACGGCAAAGGCGCCGATGGCGCGATCCTCGACGCACTCGAAGCGCTCGAAAGCGGCGGCCCGGGTGGCTTTCTCCTGATCGAAGGCGGCGATCTCGGCGGCACAAGCGAACTCGCAAAAGCCTTTAACAACGCCAAAAACGCGGCCGGCGTGGTGTTCTACGAAGAGAGCGACGCAGAGCGCGCCGCCTTCGCGCGCGATCTCGCCAAGTCCATGAGCATCAGCTTCGAGCGCGACGCTGAAGAAGCCCTGCTCGCCGCCCTCCCGGCCGACCGGGGGCCTGGCGCGCAGCGAGATCGAAAAGCTCGGCCTCTTCGCGCATGAGCTGGGCCGCGCCGTCACGCGCGAAGATCTCGGCCAGCTCATGATCGACGAAGGCGAAGGCGCGCTCGATATCGCAAGCCTCGACGCCGTCAGCGGCCGCGCCGCACAAGCGGTTGAGACACTCGCGCGCATGGACGCGCTCTCCGGCGTCTCCGCGATCCGCGCCTTGGAGCGGCGCATGCTGCAACTCTCCGACGCGCGCGGCCACATCGATGCGGGCGCCAGTCCCCGTCGACGCAGTCGCCAAACTTCGGCCGCCCGTCTTCTGGAAAGAGCGCGACGCCTTCGCCGCCCAAGCCCGCACCTGGACCGCCAAAAACTCACCGCCGCCTTCGATCTGTTGTGGACCGCCGAACTTCGCTGCAAACAAGCCGGCGCGCCGCAAGAGCTGATCGCCGCGGATGTGTATCGCGGCGTCGCAAACCTTGGTGGGGCGGCGGGCGTTAGTGATGAACGTCAGAACCGCGATCTTCCTCGCGCTCGCGATCGCCTGCTACTTCACCAGCCAGTCCCTCGAACTGCGCGGCGACATCGCACCGGTGGCCGAGCATGGCGTTTCCACTGAGCGCGCCACCTACCATATCGCCGCGCTCGTCTTGCTCGTCGGCGCGCTCGCGCTCTTCGTCGCCGCCGGCGTGAGCCTGTTTTCGAAAAAAGCGCGACTAAGAGCGGACAAGAAATCGCCATCAGCGACGGCGTAAGGTGGCCAGATGACAAACCGTTCGAGACTTTGGATCGTGGCCGCGCTCGCGGCTTTTGTGAGCTTAACCGCATGCGCCAGCGAACAAGCCGCGCCTCCGGCCAGCGTCAGCCAGATCGTGTCGACCACATCGTTTGGCATGTGCCAGGGCTATTGTTCGACACGTCTCGAAATCGCCGACGGCGAGGCCGTGCTCATCCGTGAGGCCGGCGGCCGCGGCCCGCGCACCCTGCCCACGCAACGCTTCACCGCGACGCTGACGCCGAGCGAATGGGCAGACATTTCGCGCCTGGCGGCGAACACCGATCTCTCGCCTCTGCCGCCCCGTGATCGGCTGTCCCGATTGCGCGGACGGCGGGGCCGAGTCGCTGACCCATCGCGCGCGGCGGCGAAACGCACAGCGTCTCCTTCGATCACGGCGCTACAGTCGCGGCCCGCGCAGCCCCTGCTCGACCGTGTCCCGCGCACTCCGCACGCGCCTCACGCCGCCCGAACTAGCCAGCGCTTTCGCCGTTCAATTCCGATTATGAATCGGTGCGCGCATTTCGCGCGCGATGAGCCACGCCCCATCGACGCGCCGCCACGATTTCATGCAATGGCCGCGATAGCTCTCCGGCTGAGACGTCGCGGGATTGGTGCGCGTGACGGAGCACTCGCCGCCAGACACGGCAAGATCGGCGCTGCGCGAAACCTCCACATCGATCACGTCGAACACCAAGGCGCTATTCGGATCGCTAAAGAGCTGCTCATAACTTCCGGAAGCGCCGATGCGCTGCTCGTCCACGCGCAGCCATTCAGTGATGAGCGAACTCATATCATAGTGCGCGACGGCCGCCGCGAGATCGCGCCGCTCGATCGCGGCGTTCAGTGAAGCGTCCGCGGCGCGGATCGCCTCGACGTCGGGGCCGTCATAGATTGGGCCGGCATTCTGCTGGCATCCGCACAGCGCAAGCACCGCCAGCACCACCGCCAAAGCGCGCATCCCACCCTCCCCGACCGTCGCGGCCATTGTCTGATCCTGGCGAGCCGTTCCCGCAAGCGCCGGCGCCAACCGTCAGAGAACGGACGTAGCGACGCGTCCCTTCCGGATGTATGATGCGGCGCTGGTTGAGCCGATGGGATCTGCCAATGAAGCTAGCGTACGGCGCCGCGGCCATGACGGTCGCTCTCTTCGGCTACGGCGTTGCCTCCGCCCAAGCGGTTGGCGCCGGGACGTACCTCTGCACGACCGAACAACGCGCCAGCATCGGCACAACACACCTCGAAGGCGCCGGCCCTCCCGAAGCGAGCGCCTCAACGCCGCGATATCGCTTTCGCCTGCACGTCACCGAACACGCAGGATCGTATCGCGTTGTCGAAGTCCCTTATGAAGGGCCCGACCAGAGTCCGTTTCAGTGGGAAGACGACAACTCCACCCTTCACAGCGCTTATGTGGGGGATGGACGGGCCTTCCATTCCGAGGACGGACCCGGCTTTCTAAACTTCAATTCCGACGCATGGGGGCCTGCACTCCAATTCCATCACGCCGGCTACGAGTACGCTGGCGGCGAAGACCGGCAATTGTCGGTGCGCTGGGGCCGCTGCGTCGCGGAAGGCTGACGGCCGCTTTTCGCCGAAAGGCGACATTCGCGGTGACAGACTTTTGCCCCTTGGCTACTGGTTTTGGAATGGATGCGACGCTGCGAAAAGAAGCCGCGAGGCTGAGAGCCATGGGCTCGGCGCAAGCAGCCACTTACCTGATTGAAAATGGACGTCAGTCGTGGCGTCCGACGTTCATCTTGATTCAGCATCTATCTTGGAAAGTTGCCGATCAAATGCGTCTCGCAGAGCATTTCTTGCCGAAAAAGCCGTTTGCAGACGCCTTTCCCTATACGGTGTTCGCCTCGTTTATGGCGGCGGATCATTTCTTAGCTGCCATTGATCACGTGTGGCCTGACGAAAAGGCTGATCGCGATCTGCTCGAATATCACTTGGGCCCAATTCTCCACGAGTTTGAGAAGACAGAAAAAGGCAAACTCGCGGTTCAGACTTTCCTCTCGTCCCGCCAATAGCGACTGTCCGAAACGGGCCAACAGAAGACAGTCCGCCAACTTAGGAGGATAGCCCGCGCGCTATCCCCTTCGCGAAACGGCCAAATCGCCCGGAAACATTGGCGTCGCCCGCGCGCAATCCGACCGGCTTCCCACCCGCGCCTACACTCCCCTCGTCGCTTTCGCTGGAGGGCAGTCGGATCCCTGTTCAGCCGATGCGGGAGCGACGCGGTCGAGCGTGAAGAAGCGCTTCGAGGTTCGAGCGGAAGCTCCATCTGTCCTCCCCCGCGAGGGGGAGGGTGTCACGGCCCGACAGGGGCGTGACGGAGGGGGCGGAAGCGCGAATGTCGGGCAGCTGCCCCACCCGTCACGGCTTTTGCCGTGACACCCTCCCCCTCGCGGGGAGGGACAGAGAAGGGCGACAGCTTCCAAGCCCATGGAGCGCCATAACCGTGGGAGGTCACCGGGGATTGCGTTGAACGGCGCAGCCCGCACGCGCTCGGGGACCTATCCAGAGGAGTGAAACAACTCCTTGTGACGGCCCGAGCCAACCCGATCGCGGGGACGCGGTTTTTCGCGTCATAACGCGCCGAACCAACGGCGCACTTCTTTGAGACGTGCAATGCCGCGTCCCCGCCCTCCGCTTCTCTTCGCCGGGAACGCTGCGATGCTGCTCGCGTTATTCGCGCATGGACAACACCGAACACGCAGCGGCGCATGCCGATCATCAACCAGAGCTGCGCGGCGCTGGCGCGGGTCTGTTTCTGTCAGTGCTCGGGCTCGCGGCTCAGGCCGTCTTGAGCATCGCCTACTTCGTCGGGCTTGCGCAGTCGCTTTAGACGCCGCCGCGCAGACGCCGGCAGAGATCGTCGAGCTGTTCGAGCGTGCGATACGAAATGCGCACCTCGCCCTGCCCCGCCTTATCCGTGATCGTCACGATGAGGGCCGAGCGCTTCCGACAAAGAGCGCTGCAACGCGAGCGTGTCAGCGTCTTTATTGTCGATCACCGGCGCGGGCGTGTGACGCGGGCCGTGGCGCTCGTCTTTCGCTTGCTGCGCCAGACGCTCGACTTCGCGGACATTGAGGCCATCCGCAATTGCGCGCATCGCGAGCGCGCGCGGATCGGGGGCAGTCAAAATAGCGCGGGCGTGACCAGCGGTGAGACGGCCATCGCGCACCATTTCCTGCATGTCGTCCGGCAGCGCGAGCAAGCGCAGCATGTTGGCGATGTGCGGGCGGCTCTTGCCGACGGCGTCCGCGATATCCTGCTGCGTGCGCCCAAAGCGATCCATCAAAGCTTGGAAGCCTTGCGCCTCTTCGATCGGATTGAGATCCGTGCGCTGCACATTCTCGACGATCGCGATTTCGAGCACTTCGACTTCGTCGAGTTCGCGCACGATCGCGGGAATGGAGTGAAGGCCAGCGCGTTGCGCCGCGCGCCAGCGGCGCTCACCGGCGACGATCTCGTAACGGCCGCCCGCAATCGGGCGCACCAGGATCGGCTGCAGCACGCTGCAGCACGCCGTGATTGCGGATCGAGTTGGCGAGATCGGTGAGTTCGCTCTCGTCGAAATGCTTGCGCGGCTGACCAGGATTGCGCTGCACGAGTTCGATCGGCAGACCGCGCGGCCCGGCATCGGTGGTCGCTTGTGGCGCGGACGCTTCCTCAACGATCGGCTCTGGCTGAACGACCGGCGGGGCGGCGGCGGTCGGCAGTTCAAACACATTGCGCGGCGGATCGATCAGCGATTGCGGGGGCGCTGCGGACACCGGCGGTTCCGGCGGGATCCAAGCGGGCGCATTCGCGGGCGTCGGAGCGGGCGTGCCGAAATCAGCTTTCACGGGTTCGCCGAGCAAAGCCGACAAGCCGCGCCCCAAACCCCGTCTCGCGAATTCACTCATCGCCAACTCCTACCTGCCCCGATTCGTCATGCTTAATTTCTGGTGGGTAGAACTTACCGGGGTATTACCAAAATTGCCGAGTAACGCGTTCACGCGGCCAATAATGCTCTTTCGCGTTCGATTAGTTCGCGCGCGAGCGCGATATAGGCTTTCGAGCCCGGCGCATTCTGGTCGTACACAATCGCCGGCAAGCCATGCGACGGCGCTTCCGACACACGCACATTGCGCGGGATCACTGTGTCATAGACGATGGTTGGAAAGTGCGTGCGCACTTCGTTGGCGACTTGATCGGAGAGCGATGTGCGCTTGTCGTACATGGTGAGCACGATGCCTTGAATCTCGAGCGCGGGATTCAGATGCTCCTTCACCGAAGCGATGCTCTGACGCAATTGCACCAAGCCTTCGAGCGCGAAGAATTCCGTTTGCAATGGCACCAAAACCGCGTCCGCCGCGGTGAGCGCGTTGACGGTGAGAATGTTCAACGAGGGCGGACAATCGATCAGCATGTAATCGAAGCCAGGCCCCTTCTCTTCCGCGCGATACGCCGCGATCGCATCACGAAAGCGATGTTGCGGACGAAGCCCCGCCATCAATTCAGTTTCGACGCCGGAGAGATTTGCGTCACCCGGCACGATGAAAAGGTTCGGCACCTTGGTCGGCAAAATCGCAGCGGAGAGTGAGCGCGCGCCGACCAGCACGTCATAGCTCGTGACCGCGCGCTGATCCTGCTGGATGTCGAGCCCGGTCGATGCGTTGCCCTGTGGATCAGTGTCGAAGATCAGGACGCGCTTCCCGGTCGCGGCGAGCGCGGTGCCGAGATTGATCGCCGTCGTGGTCTTGCCCACCCCGCCTTTCTGATTGGCGATGGCCAAAGTGCGCATGTCCCACGTCTCCTCTTCGAGAGCCCTTCAGCCGGCCGATATGCGAATGATACGGCCGCGCGGATCGCTCAGGCTCTCCAGCACGTCTGCCTTGTAGGCCCCACCCAGGGCGTCGGACGCGGCCGTCAGTTCGGCGTCATAGTCCGCGCCCTTGGGGAAGAACCCCTGCGCGCCGCGATCCAAGGCCGGCTTTGCATGTTCGATGAGTCGCTTCAAGGGCGCGAGGGCGCGGGCGGTGACCGCGTCGTAGCGCTGGGCCGCCCAGTCCACGTCCTCTATCCGCACCGCGAACACTTTGGCCGGCGCGCCCGTCTCCCGAACCGCTTCCCGCAGGAAAGCGGCCTTCTTGGCATTGGATTCAACCAGATGCACTTCCGCGCCGGGCGTCTCCGCCAGTAGACAGGCAATCACCAGGCCCGGAAAACCAGCTCCCGAACCCAGATCAATCCAACACCTGGCCGCCGGTGCTAGGCTCACCAGCTGAGCAGAGTCGAGCACGTGCCGGCGCCAGTAGTCTTCCAGTTCCCGAGGCCCAACCAGATTGATCTTCTTCGACCAGGTTTCCAGCAGCTTCAGATGTGTTTCCAGCCGTGAAGCTGTTTCGCGTGAAACCGCGAGATCGCGCATCAGCGCGTCGGGACCGTACACGCTCAGCGCGGCAACTCCAGGCCTTGCAGCCGATACATCGACAGCTTGTCCCAATAGCCGCGCTGAAACACGATCTCGTGGCCAACGACATGGAAGAAGCCGCAGCCGCGCAGACCGTTCGGGTCGCGCCATTCCAGAATCGCCCACTCCCCGTCCTCGAACAGATTCTCCGGGATGCAGTGCATCTCGAACGCCGCGAACTCGCGGACGAACATGGCGTGGATCGCGGCGCGTCCGACGAGCGGCTCGTTGGCGACCTGATGATTGACGGCGTCCAGCGCATACATGCGCGCAAGCGCGTCCGCGTCCTTGCGGTTGAACGCATCGATCCAAGCTTCGAGCACGATGCGCGGGCTGGTCATGGATGCGGGGCCGCGCCGCCATAGGTGCGCGACAGATACTCAGTGATCATGGAGGCGTCCTTGATATAGGCGCGCCCCTCGTGCCGCCGCACGCGATCGGGCGCGGGGCTCGTCTCGGCGAGCACGATCACCGGTAAGCCTTGCAGCTCATCGCCGAGCAGCGCGATCACTTCGGGGCGCGGCCGCGGAAACGGAATGCGCCGCACGTCGACATGCTCGGCCCATTGCGGATTGGCCAGCAGCGCGCCTTCGATCATCGCGCAGTCACGGCAGAACCACAGCTTCCCCGGCCCATCCTCGAACGGCGCCGCCAGAATGAAAAGCTTGTCGCGCTCCATCTCACGCCCTCCTGCGATCGGCGCGCTTCACATGCGCGAGCAGCGCCGTCAGCGCGCCCGGCGTCACGCCTTCAATGCGCCCCGCTTGGCCAAGCGTCACCGGCCGCGCCTGCACGAGCTTCTGGCGCACCTCATTCGAAAGCCCGCCCACGCTCGCATAATCGAGATCGGGATCGAGCCTCAAATCCTCGTCGCGTTGAAACGCTGCGACATCCAAAGCCTGCCGCTCGAGATAGCCCGAATAGAGCGCATCAATTTCGATCTGCTCGCGCGCCTGCGACGAGAGCGAACGCAGCTCCGGCCAGATCGCGGCGAGATCGTCAAAGCCGATGGTGGGATACGCAAGCAAGGTCAGCGCATCACGGCGCGCGCCATCTTGATTGACCTTGAGCCCCCGCGCTTGCGCTTCGTTCGGCGTCAGCGAGAGCGCATGCATCAGCGCGCGGCCATGCTCGATTTCCGCAAGTTTGGCGCTGAATCTGCGCGTGCGCTCGGCGCCCACGCAGCCGAGCGTAATGCCCATTGGCGTCAGACGTTGATCCGCGTTATCGGCGCGCAAAGTGAGGCGATACTCCGCGCGCGACGTGAACATGCGATAGGGCTCAGTGACGCCGCGCGTGACGAGATCGTCGATCAGCACGCCGAGATAACCCTCAGCCCGCGTCACCTCGAACGGCCCTGCTCCGCCCGCTGCACGCGCCGCATTGAGCCCCGCGATCAAGCCTTGCGCGGCGGCCTCTTCGTATCCGGTCGTGCCGTTGATCTGCCCCGCGAGATAGAGCCCGCGCAGGCGCTTGGTTTCGAGCGTCGGCAGCAGTTCGCGCGGATCGACGTAATCGTACTCGATCGCATAAGCGTGCCGCTTGACGCGCACATGTTCGAGTCCAGCGATCGAACGAATGAAGCGATCCTGCACGTCTTCCGGCAGCGATGTGCTGATGCCGTTCGGATAGACCGTGTCGTCGTCAAGCCCTTCGGGTTCGAGGAAGATCTGGTGCTCACTCTTGTCGGCGAAGCGCACGACCTTGTCCTCGATCGACGGACAATAGCGCGGCCCGCGCCCGCTGATCGCGCCCGAATAAACCGCGCTCTTCGACAAGCTCTCTTCGATGATGCGATGCGTGTTCGCGTTCGTGTACGTCACGCCGCAAGGCACTTGTCGGTTGGTGATCGCGTCGGTGAGAAACGAGAACGGCGAGGGCGTTTCATCGCCGTGCTGCAGCTCGATCGAGGCCCAGTCGATGGTGTTCGTATCAAGCCGCGCGGGGGTGCCCGTCTTCAGCCGCCCCATCGCAAAGCCCAGCGCATAGAGACGATCCGACAGCCCAACCGCCGGCGCCTCGCCATGACGCCCTGCTGGCGTGCGCTTGTCGCCAATATGGATGACGCCTTTCAGGAACGTACCGGTCGTCAGCACCACGCGCGGCGCGTGGAAGGTGCGGCCGTCACCGCACAAAACCCCCACCACCCGCTGGTTTGCTCCCCCCGTTTACGGGGGAGCTGTCAGGACGCGCAGCGGACTGACTGAGGGGGGAGCGGCCGCCCCCTTCGTCTCGCGCTTCGCGCGATCCACTTCCCCCGCTCGCGGGGGAAGAAAACGGCTCGACCAGCAAATCCTCGACCGCCGCCTCAACGATCGTCAGGCTTGCCAGCTCCGCCAGCGCGGCTTGCATAGCCTGCCGGTAGAGCTTCCGGTCAGATTGCGCCCGCGGCCCCCGTACCGCCGGTCCCTTGGAGCGGTTGAGGAGGCGGAACTGAATCCCTGCCGCATCCGCCACCCGGCCCATCACGCCGTCCAGCGCATCGATCTCCCGGACCAGGTGTCCCCTTGCCCAGCCGCCGATGGCCGGGTTGCAGCTCATCTCGCCGATGGTCCTCGAACCGGTGGGTCAGGAGCAGGGTGCGGGCGCCCAGGCGCGCGGAGGCGGCCGCGGCTTCGCAGCCGGCGTGGCCGCCGCCGATAACGATGACGTCGAAAGAGGTTTCGCTGCTCATGGAGGCGGGGTTTCTAGCCCAAACCGCCCCGTTGCGCGAGCGGTCCGTTCCACGTGGAACGGGCTAATTCATCTTAGTATTTTATGCGGCTTTACTGGGGTTTACAGGCGTCAACACGTTACACGTGGAACGGCCAGGTATTCGCCAGTCTACTTGCCTATACAGAAGGACGAGAACACCTCATCCAGCAAGTCCTCCACGTCGATCCGACCCGTAAGACGACCCAGAGCGGTCGCCGCCAGCCGTAAATCCTCGGCAGCAAGTTCCGGCCTTAGGGCCAAGACCTCACGCCCCCGGCCCATCGCAGCTAGCGCGCCCGTCACAAGGGCTCGGTGGCGGGCGCGAGTCAGGGCCGGCGCCTCGTCACCCGCAAGCTCGGCAGCAACACGCTGGCTGAGCAAATCCTCAAGCTCGCCTAGCCCGACCCCCTCTACCGTCGAAACAAGGAGTCGGTGAAGGTCCAACGTATCGACGAGCCCTTCGGTGAGGAGCGCTCCCGCCCGCCCCGGTAAATCGGCCTTTGACAGCACGATCAAATCCCGAGCCCTCAGCGAGCGCGTCACATCGACGGCCAGATCGCCAGCGTCGCCGTCCACCACCGCGATACGCAGGTCCGCCTCCTCAGCCCGCTGCAGCGCGCGCCGCACGCCCTCCGCCTCCACCGCATCCGCCGCTTCACGCAGCCCCGCGGTATCCGCAATCCAAACCGGAAAGCCCGCGAGCACCAGCCGCACTTCGACCACGTCGCGCGTCGTGCCTGGCAACGCCGACACGATCGCCGCTTCGCGCCGCGCGAGCGCATTGAGCAAGCTCGACTTGCCGGCATTTGGCGCGCCGATGATGGCGATGCGATAGCCGTCGCGCACACGCTCACCGCGATGGGAATCGTTCAAATGCCGCGCCAAATCAGCAGAAATCGCATCGACCAGCGGGCCAACGCGCGCCGCGAGATCGGCGGGCAAATCCTCGTCGGGAAAATCAATCGCCGCTTCGAGCAGCGCCATTGCTTCGATCAGTTGCGCACGCCAGCGCTCATACACCGCGCTGAGTTCGCCCTGCATCTGCCGCAGCGCCTGGCACCGCTGGCCTTCGGTCTCGGCGTCCACCAAATCCGCGAGACCCTCGGCCTCGGCGAGATCGAGCTTGCCGTGCTCGAAAGCGCGGCGGGTGAACTCCCCGGGCTCGGCCGGTCTGACCCCCGGTCGCCCCAGGCATGCCTCGGTCATACCGAGTATGGACCGCGGGGCCACCGTGCACGTGAAGCTCGGCGACATCCTCGCCGGTAAAGCTCGCGGGGCCGGGAAACCAAATCACCAGCCCGTCATCGATGGGTTCGCCGGTAGCCCCACGAAACACGCGGCGCTCAGCCCGCCTGGCGGCCGGCAAGGGGCCGCCCGTAAGCGCTTCCACCACCGGGCCGGCCTCTGGCCCAGACAAGCGGATCACCGCAACCCCGGCCCTCCCAGCGCCGGAGGCGAGCGCGACGATCGTGTCCGCCTTCAAGACTTGTCGCCGTACCCCCGCATCGCGCTGGCGGACGCGTTGGTCATCAGCTTCAGGAACGCGTCCTGCGCCTGGGTGCCGACGGCCATCCACGAAGACATCATCGTGTCAGGGCTCATCAGAGCGAGGTTTTTCTCCATGCGGCTGGTCATTTCCGTGACCAAAGCCTCATTGAGCGGGGTGACGTCCGGCAGGCCGATGAAACGGCGCGCTTCCTCCGGCGAGCATTCGACATTGACGGTGAACTTCATTGGGCCTCTCCGAAGCGGGGGCGTTTCCTGGACGCCTTCGCGCGGGCGTCTCAGGGCGTCTATAAACCGCGTCGGCGCGGGCAGACAGCACGGATGGAGAAATTCGCATGGGTGAATGGACCGAGGTCGCCGGTCCGGACGGCGCGTTCAAAGCCTACGTCGCTCGCCCGGCAGGCGCGCCCAAAGCCGCCGTCGTGGTGATCCAGGAGATTTTCGGCGTGAACGCCGTGATGCGCCACAAGTCCGACTGGCTCGCGAGCAAGGGATACCTGGCGATCTGCCCGGACTTGTTTTGGCGGCTCGAACCCGGCGTCGACATCTCGGACAAGTCTGAGGCCGAATGGGCCAAAGCCATGCAGCTGATGAACGCCTTCAAAGCCGACACCGGGGGTCAAAGACATTCAAGCGACGATCACGCATGCGCGCGGCTTAGGCGCGGCGAAGGTCGGCGCGATCGGCTACTGCCTCGGCGGCCTGCTCGCGTACCTCGCCGCGTGCCGCACCGATGCGGACGCCAGCGTCGGCTATTACGGCGTCGCGATTCCAAATTTTCTCGGCGAAGCCGCGAACATCAAGAAGCCGCTCACGTTGCATGTTGCGGGCAAAGACTCGTTCGTCTCACCAGCAGCGCAACAGCAGATGCGCGACGGCCTCGCCAGCAATCCGCTCGTCACGCTGCATTCTATCCCGAGCAAGATCACGCCTTCACCAGAGAGGGCGGCGTGCACTACGACGCCGACGCCGCGCGCATCGCCGATGCGCGGACGGTGGCATTTTTTGGAGAGCATCTGGCATGAGATTTGGAGCGATTCTGATTTGCGCGTTTGCCCTCGTGGCATGCGATAGCGCGCCGCACCCTCCAACGATGTCCTCTGCGCCGGACGCTCTTGCGCTGGCGCCGGCGAGCCTCCCGGCGTTTTTCGATTGTCTGCGCGAACACAGCCAAACCATCGTCTCCGCGCATCGCGGCGGGCCGGAGGCTGGCTATCCAGAGAACGCGCTCTCGACAATGGAGAAGACGCTGGGGCTGGCGCCTGCTTTCCTTGAGATCGACATTGCGCGCACGCGCGACGGCGTCTTGGTGCTGATGCATGACGACGACGTCGATCGCACCACGAACGGCACAGGCCGCGTGGGCGATCTGACGCTGGCGCAGTTTCAAGCGCTCTCGTTCGAAGACGAGGGCGATGGCGTGCTCGAAGAACATCCGCCTACTTTGCGCCAGGCGCTCGATTGGGCCGATGGCAAGACGGTGCTCGAACTCGATGTGAAGCGCGGCGTTTCCTACGAGGACGTGGCGGAGGAGGTGCGCGGCGCGGGCGCGATGGGCCGCGTGATCTTCGTCACCTATAGCGTGGATGGCGCCGCCCGCCTGCACCGCGTCGCGCCCGAGGCGATGCTCTACGTCACGATCGAGCACGAAAGCGATCTCGATGAGCTGGAGCGGCGCGGCGTCGATCTCACGCACATCGTCGCCTGGACCGGCACGGATGAACCGAACAGCGCACTCAATGTCGCGCTCGCCGCGCGCGGTGTTGAAGTGCGCTTCGGCACGCTCGGCGGCGCAAATTCGTGGGACGCGCGCTTCATGCGCGGCGAGGACGTGCAATATGCGGCGTTCGCCGAGGACCGGCATTCAGATCATCGCAACCGACGTTCCCCACAGCGCCGCCGGCGATCTTGATGCGCACGACGGCGCCGACGGTCCCGGCGCCCTGCAATGCTTGAGCGCTCGCTAGAGGAACACGCACCATGAAAGCCATCCGCATCGAATCCGTCGGCGGCCCAGACGTGATGCACATTGCGGATGTCGAAACGCCCACGCCTAGCGCCGGCGAAATGCGCGTGCGCAATCACGCGATCGGCGTGAACTTCATCGACACGTATCACCGCAGCGGGCTGTACAAGATCGCGTTGCCCGGCGGGCTTGGCTCGGAAGCGGCTGGCGTCGTCGATGCGATCGGCGAGGGCGTGACGCGTTTCGCGGTGGGCGATCGCGTTGCTTATTGCACCGCGCCAATCGGCGCGTATGCCGAAGCGCATGTGATGAAGGCGACGCTCGGCGTGCCTCTACCGCAAGCGATTTCGTTTGAGATTGCGGCGGCTTCGTTGCTCAAGGGCATGACCGCGCGTTATCTTTTGCGCAAGACGTTTCCCGTGCAACGCCAGCATGTTGTGGTGATCTATGCGGCCGCCGGCGGCGTTGGACAAATCGCCGTGCAATGGGCGGCGCATCTCGGCGCGACGGTGATCGCCATCGTCGGCAGCGATGCGAAAGCGGCGATTGCGCAAAGCCTCGGCGCGCAACACGTCATCGTGTCATCGCGCGAAAACATTCCCGCGCGCGTGCGCGAGATCACGAGCGGCGAGGGCGCCGATGTGGTGTATGACGCGATCGGCAAGGACACGTTCGAAGGTTCGCTCGATTGCCTGAAGCCGCTCGGCATGATGGTGAGCTTCGGCAATGCATCCGGGCCGCCGCCGCAACTCAGCCCGCTGTTGCTCGCGCAAAAGGGCTCGCTCTTCCTGACGCGCCCAACGCTCGGCCACTACACACGCACGCTCGATCAGCTGGACGAAACCGCGCGGGATCTGTTCAGCGTGATGGAGTCCGGCGCGGTGAAGATCGCGCCGCCGAAGCAATATGCTCTCGCCGACGCCGCACAGGCGCACCGCGATCTCGAACGCCGCGCAACGACGGGCAGCCTGGTGCTCGCGCCTTGATGTCTAGGCGGCGGCTTTTACGTACCCGGGCCGCGACGTGATGCGCTTGTGATAAGCCTCGATACGCGGCGTCATCTCCGCGATGCCAAAATACTGCGCGACGCCGACGCCATAGCCCACGGAAATATCGGCCGCGGTGAAGCGATCGGCGGCAATGTAATCGCGTCCTTCCAGGCGCTGCTCAACGACGCCCATACGCTTGCGCAATTGGGAAACGATGTAATCGGCGGTCCAGCTTTGCTGCGCTTCAGGCGGCGCGCGAAATTTGGTGGCGACCAAAGCATTGCCCATGGCGCAGAGACCCGCTTCACCGAACTCGAGAAATTGCAGATAGGCGGGAAAGTCCGCTTCATCCGCGCCAACGGTGAGCGGCGTGGGGCCGTGGCGCGCCATCAGAAATTGCATGATGGCCAGCGATTCCACCATCGCGACGTCGCCATACCGGATGGCTGGCAACTGGCCAAGCGGGCTTATCGCCTTAAAGCCCTCCGGCGCCGGTCCGCCGAACGACACGGGGATCGTCTCGTAGGGAATGCCCAATTCCTCGGCCAGCCAAACGACCCGAACCGAGCGCGTAGGCGGCGTGTGAAAAATGGTCAGCATGAACGTCCCTCCCTTTTCGGGAGACACTAGCCCCAGCAGGCGCGCCGCGAAACAACGATCAGAGCGACGCGCGTAGCGCGCCCTACGTGTTCATGCTCTGGAAGAATTCTTCGTTGTTTTTCGAGCTGCGCAGCTTGTCCAACAGAAACTCGATCGCGTCCTGCGTACCCATGGGCGAGAGGATGCGGCGGAGCACGTACATCTTTTGCAGATGCTCTTTCGGCGTAATCAGCTCGTCTTTCCGCGTACCGGATTTGAGCACATCGATGGCCGGGAAGATGCGGCGATCGGCGACTTTGCGGTCGAGTTGGAGTTCGCTGTTACCTGTGCCCTTGAACTCTTCAAAGATAACTTCGTCCATCCGCGAGCCGGTATCGATCAGGGCCGTTGCGATGATGGTGAGCGAGCCGCCTTCCTCGAGATTGCGCGCCGCGCCAAAGAAGCGCTTCGGGCGCTGCAGGGCGTTGGCGTCGACGCCGCCGGTCAGCACCTTGCCGGAAGAGGGCACCACGGTGTTGTAGGCGCGGCCGAGGCGCGTGACGCTATCGAGCAGTATCACCACGTCCTTGCCGCCTTCAGCGAGGCGCTTGGCTTTCTCGATGACCATTTCCGCGACCGCGACGTGGCGTGTCGCCGGCTCGTCGAAGGTAGAGGCGACAACCTCGCCCTTCACAGTGCGCGACATATCGGTGACTTCCTCGGGCCGCTCATCGATCAGGAGAACGATGAGAAAAACCTCGGGGTGATTGGCCTCGATGGCCTTGGCGATGTTTTGCAGAATGACGGTTTTACCCGTCCGCGGCTGCGCCACGATGAGCGAGCGCTGGCCTTTGCCGATCGGCGCGACGATGTCGATGATGCGGCCGGTTTTGTCCTTCAGCGTCGGATCTTCGATTTCCATCTTCAGCCGCTCGGTGGGGTAGAGCGGGGTGAGGTTATCGAAGTGGACTTTGTGGCGGACGCGCTCGGGGTCTTCGAAGTTGATCGAGCTGACCTTCACCAGCGCGAAATATCGCTCGCCATCTTTCGGCGCGCGGATCTGGCCTTCGACCGTATCGCCGGTGCGGAGGCCAAACTTACGAAGCTGCGAAGGGCTCACATAAATGTCGTCCGGACCCGGCAGGTAGTTCGATTGCGGCGAGCGCAGAAACGCGAAGCCGTCGGAGAGAATCTCGACAACGCCGCCGCCGCCGATCTCAACACCGCGCTCGGCCATCTGCTTGAGGATCGCGAACAACATGTCCTGCGTGCGCAGCGTGTTCGCGCCTTCGATCTCAAGCGCTTCGGCAAAGGAGAGGAGTTCAACGGGGGTTTTTGCGTTTGAGCTCTTGCAGCGTGAGCTGGGTGAGCCCTTCGAGGAGCTGTTCGTCAGTCATGGGGAATCTTTACGTTGGTCCGGCTTGAACCGCCGACGCGAGGCGTCAGACGGACCGGATGGGAAGAGGGGTGTTTCGGCGGAGGAGAAAGCGGCGCCGCCGGCGCAATGCGCGTCTGGCGACGCGCGGGCTCATGGCAACCACAACCACACTGCCCCGTCAAGCACGGAGGAGCTTTAGAAGGGTTCCAGGGTCGCCAGCAGCACGACAGCGATGGCCACCAGGAACGGCACCTCGCTCATGCGCCGCCAGAACTTTTCAGAATGCGGCCGTTCGCCCTTGGCGAGCTTGCGGCCCTGTGCGGTGAGGAAGCCATGGTAAGCGCTGAGGCCAAGCACCAGCGCGAACTTGATCCAGAACCAGTGCGGCACGCCCGCGATGATCTCCGCCGGCGGCTGGTCCCAGTCAGACACCATGTAGGTAACGAAAAGGAAAACGCCAAACGTCCAGGCCAAAATCATGCTGGGGGTGACGATGATCATCCGCAGCGTCCGCGACACCGCGATCATCTTAGCCTCGAGCTCGCCGCCCGCTTGGGCGCCGGTCTGGTAGGCGTAGAAGCGCGGCAGCATCAGCAGGCCCGCCACCCACGCGATCACCGCGATGATGTGCAGACCGCGCGCCAGGTCGTAGCTGATGACGTGCTCCATGACGGCGACCCTAGCTCAAACCCGGTTCGGACACAGGCCATAGGCGGCGGGACAAATCCGCACGCCTGTCTCCGACTGGATGGCGTGCGCCGATCCGGAGGCGCGTGCAACGAGATCAGCCAAAGTCTCGATGTAACGCGGCGCGGCGCCGAGGGCCGGTGCGCGCAGATAATAGGGCGCACCGAGCGCTGCCGCTCTTTGCGCATACTCAATGTCGAGTTCGACCAAGGTTTCGACGTGCTCCGACACAAACGCGATCGGCGAGACGATGAGCCCGACGCCTTCATGCGCGGCGCGATCAACCTCCGCCTCCGTGGAAGGCCCGATCCACACCAAGCGGCCGACCTTCGATTGATAGCTGGTCTGATACTCCCACTCGAGCGGGAGCAGGGCGCGCACAGCCGCCGCCGATTGCTCGATCTGCCACTGATAGGGATCGCCTGCGTCGATGACGCGCTGCGGCAGGCCATGTGCCGAAAACAAGACGCGCGGTTTCGCCGGCGAACCGCCATCGCGCCATGCCTGCAAGATCGCATCGGCATGCGCCTGTGCAAACTTCGCACCTGACGGATAACAACAGATCGCACGCGCGGGCAGGGCGGGTGCGCGCCGCCACGCCGCCAGCGATGACGCCGTCGTGGTCGAAGAATAGTGCGGATAGAGCGGTAAGAGCACCGCTTCGTCAGCGCCCCAAGCTTTCGCTGCTTGCGCGGCTTCGTGCGTGAACGGATGCCAATAACGCATCGCCAGGAAGCAGCGATACTCAACATCCTCGCCCCGCGCCGCGAGCACTGCTTCAAGCGCGCGCGCTTGCTTTTCCGTCTCGAGCACAATCGGCGAGCCGCCGCCCATGAAGGCGTAATTGGCCTGCGCCAGCTTCTCGCGTGAGCGCGAGATCGTTTGCGCAAGCAGCCATCGCAACGGCTGCGGCAACGAGATAATCGCGCCGTCATTGAACAGATTGAACAGAAACGGCCGCACGGATTTTTGTCCGTCCGGGCCACCAAGATTGAACAGAATGACGGCGATTTTGCGCATTTCTAGGACCGCCGGCTTCCAGCCGGCAGACACTGCATGCCGGCTGGAAGCCGGCGGTCCAAATGAACGCTCATCGTCCTTTCACCAAACGCACAAGCTCGGCGACATTCTCCGGCGTGGCCTCCGGCGTAATACCGTGGCCAAGATTAAAGATGTGCGGCCCCTCGAACGCCGCGAGCGTTTCGCGCACAGCCTGCGCCAGCGCATCCCCGCCAACGATCAAAGTCTGCGGATCAAGATTGCCCTGCAGCGGCATATTGGCGGGCGCTTGAGCGCGCGCGAACGCAGGCGGTGTCTGCGTATCGACGCCAAGCGCTGTCACTCCACTCTCATTCGCATAAGCGCCAAGCAGTGCGCCGCAGCCGCGCGGAAATCCGATCACCGGCGTCGTCACACCGAGCGCTCGCAAGCGTGCAATCAGTTTCGCCGTCGGCTTAATGATCAACCGCCGGAACAGTGGCTCCGGCAAACCTTCAGACCAGCTTTCGAAAATTTGCAGACAATCGGCGCCGGCTTTGGCCTGCGCCGCCAAATGAAGCGCGCTCGTTTCCACGAGCATATTGAGCAATCCATCTACATCGTATGGCCGTTCATAAGCTGCGCGACGCGCGCGGTCCTTCTCGCCGCCCTGGCCCTGCAGCATATACGTCGCCACCGTCCACGGCCCGCCGCAGAACCCGATCAGCGCCACGCCGCGGGGCAGGGCGTGCTTGATCCGTTCCACCGTCTCGTACACCGGCGATAAGCGCTGCACCGCACGCTCCGGTTCGTCAAAACACCATTCCTCTTCCTCGACTAAAGGCCTCAGCCTCGGCCCAACGCCTTCGATGAAATCGACTGCCCGTCCCAAAGCGTCCGGCACGACCAAGATGTCCGAGAACAGAATCGCCGCATCGAGCGGAAAGCGCCGCAAGGGCTGCATCACCGCTTCCGCCGCCAAGGCCGGCGCATAACAGAAATCCAGAAAGCGCTTCGCCCGGCTTCGAAGCTCTCGGTATTCCGGCAGATAGCGTCCCGCCTGACGCATGATCCAGATCGGCGGCACGTCCAAGCGCTCGCCCTTCAAGACACGCAAAAGGGCAGGCGTCTCGGTTCGATCCATCTTTTCCATGGCCCCTTCTAAATCTAATTCTAAAGAGTCTTTAGGATGATTGTTTGTTGTTGAGGCCGTGAAACCGGGACATCGGAATCATCCACAGCTTATCCCGAGGCTTGCTCCAGCATCGCCCGCGCTTGAAAATCCTTATAGTGCGACGACTTAGATATGGATCAGCAGGGCAGGTGATTCCCTTGATGTCCAAACCAGCCTCTGTGAGCATCGCCTGAGGGAATCGCCAAGTGGGCGAAGGGAAATCGTCCCTGGAGCGAGTTTCCAATGCGACCGGCTGCCAAACTCCACTAGAAGTCCACATGTTCTCCACAAGCCCTCAGGGTCCACGACGCATGCGCGACCGCCTCGGCACATACTGCAATGTCCACCTGGTCTCGGACTCGACAGGCGAGACCTTGGCCGGGGTGATGCGCGCGACCTGCGCCCAGTTCGACAATATCCTGCCGATCGAACACTCCTATTTCCTGGTTCGCTCCGCCCGCCAACTGGAGCGGGTGCTGCGGGAAATCGAGGGCGCGCCCGGCGTCGTGATGTTCACGCTCTCCAACATGGACCATCGCGCCCGCCTGGAAACGCGCTGCAAGGAGCTGGGCTTCGCCTGCGTGGCGGTGCTGGATCCGGTGCTCGATACGGTCTCCCGCTACCTGGGGCAGGAGCTCAACCACCGTGTCGGCGCGGCACGTGTGCTGAACGCTGAATATTTCCAGCGCATCGACGCGCTCGATTTTGCCATGGAGCATGATGACGGCCAGCAGGTCGTTGAGCTGCGCACGGCGGATGTGATCCTGGTCGGCGTCAGCCGCACCTCCAAGACGCCGACCAGCGTCTATCTCGCGCACCGGGGCGTAAAGGCCGCGAACGTGCCGATGGTGCCCGGCGTGCCACTGCCGCCGGAATTGTTCGAGCCGAACCATCCGCTCGTCGTCGGCCTCACCATCGGCGCCGATCGCCTGGTTCATGTGCGCCGCAACCGGCTCGTCGCGATGAAGGAAACCCGCGCCGGTAATTACACGGACGAAGAAACCGTGCGCGCCGAGATCATGAACGCGCAGAAATTGTTCGAGCGGGAAGGGTGGCCGGTGATCGATGTGTCGCGCCGCTCGATCGAGGAAACCGCCGCTGCGATCTTGAATCTGCTCGCTGAACGGCGCGGCGCGTGAGCCTCATCCTCGCCTCCGCCAGCGCCGCGCGCCGTCGCATGCTCGAAGCGGCGGGCCTAACGATAGACGTCGATCCCGCGCGCATCGATGAAGAAGCCATCAAGCTGGGGCTTCGCGCGGAAGGATTGAAGCCGCGCGATCAAGCCGATGCACTCGCGGAAGTGAAAGCCCTCTCGGTTTCCAATCGGCGGCCCGGCTTTGTGATTGGCGCAGACCAGATGCTCGCGATCGAAGGTGATGTTCTGGACAAGCCGCAAGACGCGGACGAGGCGCGCGCTCATTTGTTGAAGTTGCGCGGCCGCACGCATGAGCTGATCACGGCCGCTGTTGTCGCGCGCGATGGCCAGGTGATCTGGCGGCACATCCAAACGCCGCGTCTGAAGATGCGTGAGTTCAGCGATGAGTTTCTCGATGGCTATCTCGCGGAAGCCGGGGAGGGCGTGCTGAGTTCAGTGGGCGCCTACCAGCTCGAGGGGCTCGGCGCGCAATTGTTCGAGCGTGTGGACGGCGATTATTTCTCCGTGCTCGGTCTGCCATTGCTGCCGCTGCTGGCGTTTCTCCGCGAACACGGGATCGCGCCCAAATGAAGCAAATTACCGCGCAAACCGCCGCTTTGGCGATCTTCGGCGATCCTGTCGGGCACTCGCTTTCGCCCGTCATGCACAATGGCTGGTTCGAGGATCATGGGCTGGACGCTGTCTATGTCGCGCTCCCGGTCGTCGGTGATGCGGAGCGGTTTTTCGAGACGCTGAAACGCGCGCGCTTCAAAGGCGCCAACGTCACCGTGCCGCACAAGGAAGCCGCGGCTAAAGGCGCTGACCGCAGCGACGCCAGCGTCGCTAATGTGCTCCGGTGGGAGCCGGATGGCTCGCTCTCGGCTTTCAACACGGATGGCTCGGGCTTCCTCGATGCGCTGAACGAAGCGGCGCGCGATTGGCGGGGCCGCGCCAATCGCGCGCTCATTCTCGGCGCTGGCGGCGGCGCGCAGGGCATCGCGCAAGCGCTCAGCCCGCATGTCGACACCATCCATCTCGCTAACCGCACCGCCGGGCGGGCGGATGCTGTCGCGAAGACGATTCCGAACGGCCGCGTCTTGCGTTGGGATGATTTGGAGCGCGGCTTCGGCGCAGCCGATCTCATCATCAACGCGACGACGCTCGGTATGACAGGTCATCCAAGCCCGCCATGGCCGGTGGATTTCTGCAAGGCCGGCGCGATCGTGGTCGATATCGTGTATCGCCCACTCGAAACCGATCTGCTCGCCGCGGCGCGTAAACGCGGGCTCGTTGCGGTCGATGGTTTGGGCATGCTGATCCATCAAGGCGCGCGTGCGTTCGAGCTTTGGTTCGGCGTGAAACCGGATGTCGGTAAAGCGCGCGCGCGGCTGCTTGCAGCTTTGAATACATGAAGCGCGTCGGGCTCACCGGCTCGATCGGCATGGGCAAGACCACGGTGGCGCGCATGTTCGCGGAGGAGGGCGCCTCAGTGTTCGATTCCGACGCCGCTGTGCATGCGCTTTACGCCGTCGGCGGCGAAGTGGTTGAGCCCGTTGGCGCGGCGTTTCCGGGTGTTGTGAAAGACGGCGCGATCGATCGTCAGGCGCTGAGCGCCCGCGTGCTCGATGATCCCGATGCGCTTCGCCGGCTCGAAGCCATCGTCCACCCACTGGTTCGCGCGGCGCAGGCGCACTTCGTCGCGAGCGAGCAAAAACGTGGCGCCGGTGTTGTGATCTTCGACGTGCCGTTGCTTTACGAAACCGGCGCCGATTCCACTTTCGACAAAGTCGTGGTCGTCACCGCCCCACCGGAAATCCAGCGCGCCCGCGTGCTCGCGCGCCCCGGCATGAGCCCGGAAAAGTTCGCCGCCATCCTGGCGCGCCAGACGCCCGATTCAGAAAAACGCGCCCGCGCGCATTTTGTGATCGAGAATGGCGGCAGCCTCAACGCCACGCGCTCACAAGTGCGGGCAGTGCTGGACGCGCTTCGCGAACAGGATTAGCCGCGATCCCATGCGTGAGATCGTTTTCGACACTGAAACCACTGGCCGCAGCCCGTTCGCCCGCTATCCCGCCGGCATCGTGGGAGACCGCATCGTCGAGATCGGCGCGGTCGAACTGATCAATCTCGCGCCCACCGGCCGCACGTTGCACCTCTATGTCTGCCCGCAATGCGATGTGCCCGAAGAGGTGGTGCGCGTACACGGACTGACCACGCAATTCCTGGCCGACAAACCGATCTTCAGCACGGTAATGCAGGAGGTCTTGGACTTTTTCGGCGACGCGCCGCTCATCGCGCACAATGCGGAATTCGACCGCGGCTTCCTCAATGCAGAGCTGCGCGATCTCAACGTGACCGAGATGCCGCAGGATCGGTTCGTGGATACCTTGGTCATCGCGCGCAAAAAATTCCCCGGCGCGTCGAACTCGCTCGACGCCTTGGCGCGGCGCTTTCAGCTCGATCGCTACGGCTTCGATCTCGCGGCGCGCAAAGGCGCGGGCGGCCACGGCGCGCTGGTCGACGCCAAGATTCTTGCTGAGGTTTATCTCCAGCTTAAAGGCGGTCGCGAGCAGCGCCTGGCGTTCGATGCGGCGCCTGAAGTCGCGGCGTCGTCCGAAGCCGTGCGGAGCTTGGTGTTCACGCGCCAAGCACAACGCCCCACGCCGTTGCCGCCGCGCGAGAACGCCGAAGAAGCCGCGGCGCATGCAGAGTTCATCGCCACGCTCGGCGAAAACGCGCTGTGGCGTAAGTTCGGAACTTAGCCCAGTGGCTCAAGCGCTTGCGGCGGTTCAGGCGAGCGCTGCTCGCGGTCCCGCAATTCAGCCCAATAGAGCGGCGTAAAATCGATCGGATTGATCAGCAACGGCGGATAGCCGCCTTCGCGCGTGATCTCCGCCAAGATCTGCCGGCTGAACGGAAAGAGCAGACGCGGGCACTCGATCCAGAGCAGTGGCTCAACATCGTCGGGCGAGACGCCCATGAATTGGAAGAGCCCCGAATAGGTGAGGTCGGCCACGAACATCGTGACCTCTTCGCGCTTGGCGGTGACATTGATGCGGAGATCGACCTCGAAGGCGTCGCCCGTCTCGCCAACCGGGCGCGATTTCACCTCCACGCCCATGTCGATTCATCGGCTGGGTTTCGTAGGCGCGCGCGGAACCGGCCCCCATCGGGTTCTCAAATGACAGGTCCTTCACATATTGCGCCAGGACCCGCAGATGCGGGGAAATCGCCGGATTGCCCGCCGTCGGGCGCTAATGGATTGTTCATGCGCGGCTCTTTTTGCGGGCAGGCGAGAGAAGGGCGCGGGCTAACATGCGGCGGAAGGCCCCGCAACTCATCCACGCTAGCGAAACCATCCCGGTCCTACTATCTTCACCTTACGCGTCAGCCGCCCGCAAAGCGGCCGCCCGGGAGCATGGTTTTGGATCAAGGCTTTATCGAAATCGCGGTTCTGGCCTTTATTGCCGGCCTCATTCTGTTCCGCCTCTACACCACGCTCGGCAAGCGCACCGGCTCCGAGCGCCCGGCCGAGCCGCGCCCCGCGACGGCCCAGGGTGAGCTGCCGCGCGCTTCCGCCATGCCGACGCCCATGCCTGGCGCATTGCCGGCGGGCCCCGGCGGGGAGGGGGCTCATCGCCATCATCCGCGCCGATCCGCGTTTCGACGCCGACCATTTTCTGGTCGGCGCGCGCTCGGCCTACGAAGTAATTATCCAAGCTTTCGCGAAGGGCGACCGCGACGCGCTGCGTCCGCTGCTGACGCCGAAGGTGTTTGAGTCTTACGCCGCCGCGATCACTACCCGCGAAGCGAGCAATGGCGTCGGCCCGGAACTGGTCCGTCTGCGCAAAGCTGAGATCGCCGACGCAACGCTTGAAGACAATATCGCGCGCGTGGTGGTGAAGTTTGAAGCTGAACTCGCCGAAGGCGCCGACCGCGTGCGCGATGCGCGCGAGAAATGGACGTTCGAGCGCGATGTGCGCTCGCCCGATCCAAACTGGCGCTTGGCCCGCGTCTCGGCGGCGTGAGCAGCAAACGCCGCGATTTACGACCAGAAGAACGCGAGCTTTGGCGGCGCGTAACGCGCACGCTGAAGCCGCAGCGCGTTTGCTCCCCCGCAAGCGGGGGAGCTGTCGAAGCGCAACGCGCTGAGGACTGAGGGGGTGGCGCTGGAGTCTGCGAAGAAAGCGCCGCCCCCTTCGTCTCGCGCTTCGCGCGATCCACTTCCCCCGCACGCGGGGGAAGGAAAGAAAACGCCAGCGCGCTGAACCACCACCGCCCGCCGATCGTGGCGCCGAAAAGCGCGTCCGGCGCGGCAAGCTTGAAATCGGCGGCTCGCTCGATCTCCACGGCCACACGCTCGTCACCGGCCGCGCCGCAGTGATCGGCTTCGTGCACGCCGCACAACGCCGAGGCGACGGCATCGTCATCATCGTCACCGGCAAAGGCCGTGTGGGGGAGGGCGCCCTGAAACGCGCGCTGCCCGGTTGGTTAGACGGACGCGAAGTCCGCCCGCTGATCTCAGGCTTCGCCCAAGCGCACCGCGATCACGGCGGGGCGGGCGCGTATTATGTGTTTTTGAAGCGTGGGTAATCGTGCCGGCTTCTCATCATGCCCGCTCGACAGGGGTCCGTTCTGTGCGTTTGCAATGCTTTTTGGTGGTTTGCTTGATGGCGGCATGCAGCCCGCAGACGCCGAGCCACGGAAGCGTCGCACAACTTGCTGATGGCCATCAGATCGAGGTGAGCGCGTGGGTTGACGAAATCTCCCCCGGGGCGCTCGCACTCCGCTATCGAGTGAGCAATCCAACGAGCCGAAACTTATGCCTGCTGCCAAGCAGACAGACGACTCGAGCGGAAGCAGTGCCGCCGCACCGCCGCGCGACGTATTGGGCTCAAACCCGTCGTGGCAGAGATATTTTTAGTCCCGGACCGATCGAGGAGGACTTCGACGAGAACTTCCGAACTGTGTTTGATTCTGTTGCCAGCGAAACCAACAGAGGTTTTCACTTTCGCCTTTCCTACAGACATTCGAGAAGCGGTGCGCCCTGGCGAAATCGCATGGGGCCTAAGTATTTTGATGTATCCATGCGATGCGTTCGAATTGCGCGACGACGGACGCTATTGGGGAGTGCTTGACGGCATCTCCGGAGCGGATGCTGCGCTGTTCGAAGGCGTGGGAGACGGTCGCGATGGGCCCGTTGCCCTCGCGGCCCCGGGCCGCAGGGTGCTAAGGTGATGCCTGAAGCAGTGCTGGCAATCGGCGAAAACCAGCTCTATCGCCCCGCCTTCTCATCATGCCCGCTCACGCCCTTGCGCTTTTGCAGCGCGGCGGCGACATCGCCCGGCGGCACGCCGCACACCTGCAATGTGGCAAGCAAGTGAAACAGCACGTCCGCCGCTTCGCTCGCGAGCGCGTCCTTGTCGCCGGACACAGCAGCCAGCGCAGCCTCCACCGCCTTCCTCGCCCAGCTTTTTCGCGCATTTGCCGACGCCCGCCGCGAGCAGGGAGGCGGTGTACGATGTCGCGGGATCGGCGCCTGCGCGGTCGGCGATGGTTTGCGCCAATGCGTCGATCGCCGCGCCTAAACTCTGTTCGCTTCATATCGTCCTCACCGGCGCGCCCGATGCGCGCAGCGCTTCGCGGGCTTCCGCGAGCGTATGCGTACCATAGTGGAAGATCGAGGCCGCCAGCGCCGCCGCCGCCGCGCCGCCGTCGCGGATCGCCGCGACCAAGTCCTCCAGCGACCCCGCGCCGCCCGACGCGATCACCGGCACACGCACGCGCGACGTGATTTCGGAGAGCAGCGCGATATCGTAGCCGGCCTTGGTGCCGTCGCGGTCCATCGATGTAACGAGCAGCTCGCCCGCGCCGCGCTCCACGGCTTCTAGCGCGAACGCAATCGCATCCTTGCCCGTCGCCTGGCGGCCGCCGCGCGTGAAGACCTCCCATTGGCCCGGCGCGGCTTGCTTTGCATCGATCGCGACCACGATGCATTGCGCGCCGAACTTGCGGGCCGCCGCATCGATCACATTCGGCGTTTCCACCGCAGCGGTGTTGATCGCGGCTTTATCGGCGCCGGCGAGGAGGAGGGCGCGCACGTCTTCTGGCGTCCGCACGCCGCCGCCGACCGTGAGCGGCGTGAAACAGCGATCGGCCGTGCGGCGCACAACGTCGAGCAGCGTGCCGCGCTTTTCGTGGCTGGCGGTGATGTCGAGAAAACAAATCTCGTCGGCGCCTTGCGCGTCATAGATCGCGGCTTGCTCGGCGGGATCGCCGGCGTCTTTCAAGTCAACAAAGTTCACGCCTTTGACGACGCGCCCATCCTTTACGTCGAGACACGGAATGATGCGCGCGGCTAGCATAAATCCCCCTCCCTAGAGGGGAGGGGGTAGGGGGAGGGTGAGAGCGTAGGGCGGCGTACTTTGAAATCCGGATGCATCACAACGCCGCGCTCTACGATCTCACCCCCTCCCTTCCCTCCCCCCTCAAGGGGGAGGGTCGCGCATTTGCTCGATGGAGATTGCCAGGCCAGCATCACGCCGCCGCGTCAATCGCCGCTTGCGCGGAGATATCGCCGTCATAGAGCGCGCGGCCCAGGATGACGCCGTGAATGGCGCGGCCCGGCCAAGCCTTGAGCGCTGTGATGTCTTCCACCGACGCGAGCCCCGCCCGAAGCGATCACCGGCATGCTCACCGCATCGGCGATGCGTCCGGTGAGCTCGACATTGATCCCAGTTTTCAAACCATCGCGCGCAATATCCGTCACGATCAGCGCGGCGACTCCCGCATCTTCAAAGCGCCGCGCCATGTCGGTGACGTCGAGTTCAGTCTGCTCGGCCCAGCCTTGCACCGCGACTTTGCCGCCGCGCGTATCGAGCGCCACCGCGATCTGTTCAGGATAGTCGCGCGCCGCTTCGATCACGAGTGCCGGATCGCGCACCGCCGCCGTGCCGAGGATCACGCGCGATGCGCCCGCGTTCAGCCAATAGGAAATATTCTCAAGCGAGCGCACGCCGCCGCCGATCTGCACCGGAATGCTGGCCTTCGCCAAAATCTTCGCTACCGCGCCCGCATTGCGCGGCGCGCCAGCAAACGCGCCGTCGAGATCAATCACGTGCAACCAGGTGAAGCCGGCGGTCTGAAAGAGCACGGCTTGGTTGGCCGGGTCTTCGTTGAAGATGGTCGCGTCTTCCATGCGGCCTTCGGCGAGGCGTACGCAGCGGCCGTCCTTCAGGTCGATGGCGGGGTAAAGGATCATCAGGGCGTCCAATCAACGAAACGCTTCAGGAGCGCAAGGCCGGCGGCTTGGCTTTTCTCAGGGTGGAATTGCACGCCGACCAGATTGTCCTTCGCCACCGCCGCCGCGAAGCGCTCGCCGTGCTCGGTGATCGCCGCGCGTGCGTCCGCTGGTGGGTTGAGCACGAAGGAGTGGTTGAAATAGCAATGCTTGGCGGGCGCCAGCGCATCGAGCACAGGATGGGGGCGCGTCGGCGTCACCTCGTTCCAGCCGGTGTGGGGCAGGGGATTGCCGGGGCCCGCCACAAGCTGCCGGCACACGCCGCCGATCCAACCCAGCCCTTTGCGCTCGCCATAACTCAAGCCCGACACCGGCCAAGAGTTGCATGCCAACGCAAATGCCCAGGAACGGCGCGCCGCGCACACGCACGGCTTCGTTGAGCGCCGCAACCAAACCATCGCGCGCCTCCAGCCCGTCCATGCAATCATTGAACGCGCCTTGCCCCGGCAGCACCACGCGTTCGGCACGCGCGATCAAAGCCGGATCATCGGTCACGACAACGTCGCCGCCCGACGCCGCCAGCGCGCGGTGCACGGAGCGAATATTGCCCGCGCCATAATCGATCAGAACAATGCGGCTCATGGGCTCTGCAAATGGGGCGCGCCGGCTTTGGAAGCTAGAGCGAGCCCTTGGTGGAGGCGACGGCGCCTTTGAGTCGCGGATCGGCTTCGACGGCCATGCGCGTCGCGCGCGCCAGGGCCTTGAAGCAAGATTCAACGATAGTGCGTGTTGTCGCCGTAGAGGTTCTCAATGTGGACGCAGGCGCCGCCATTCATGGCGAAGGCCTGGAACCATTCCTTGAAGAGCTCGGTATCCATCTCCCCGAGCTTCGGGCGGGGGAGGGCGACGCGCCAGATCAGATAAGGCGGTTTGCGAAATCCACGGCCGCGCGCGAAAGCGCTTCATCCATCGGGATGTAGGCATTGCCATAGCGCCGCACGCCCGCGAAATCGCCGAGCGCTTCTTTCACCGCCTGGCCCATGCAGATGCCGACATCCTCCACCGTGTGGTGCATGTCGACATGGAGATCGCCCTGCGCCTCGACCTTGAGATCGATCAGCGAGTGCTTGGAGAAGCTTTCGAGCATGTGATCGAAGAAGCCGATGCCAGTCCGAATCGCGGACGCGCCCGTGCCGTCGAGATCGATCTCGACAACAATTCGCGTCTCTTTCGTCGCACGCTCTACTCGGCCTTTACGCATCTCGCCTCCGGGGCCTCACCATGAACAAAGTATTTACCGGCATTTGGTCAGGCAAAACCAAGAAAAACACGGCTTGCCTTTAGCCCATCCTAACCATTCCCGGCAAGGCTCCGATAAGTTCTTCACGGAAGAGGTCAGAGCCAAAGCCCATGCCGGGTATCGGAACGAGCAATCTCGTGCGCAGGCCGATGAGCCTTGCGACGCGCGCGAGCTTGTTCGCGACGGGGCTGCTTGCGCTGACCGCGGCGGTGTGCGCCGCGACCGTGGCGTTCGGCTTTGAAAGCGAGAGCCGCCGGCATCAGGCGACGGGCGCGCACGAGGTCGCGGCGCGTGTGGTCACCTTCGGAACTGAGGCGCTGCGGGAGGGCGACCTTGAGAGGGTGTCGTCCAACGCCGCGCGAATGGCGACGCGCAGCGAAGTGCACAGCGTCACGGTGCGCGATGCGCATGGCCGGCTGCTGACGTCGCACGGGGAGCGCGTTTTCGCGGAAGAGCGCGCGATGGCGCGGCAAACCCTGGCCGATCAGCAACCGCGGCAAGCGCGCCTGAGCGGCGGCGAGCTTTTGATGGTCGAGCCGATTCGCGATCAAGCGGGCCTGCTCGGCGTCGCCGCCGTGACAATCAGGCCGCAGGGCTTTCGTTACGACGCGATGCTGGCGCTGGCGCCGTTCTTCTTGTGGCTGAGCTGCCTCGCTTTGATCGCCATCCCGCTCACCGGCTACTTCGTGCGCCGCGCGCTCGCGCCGCTGGATACGCTGACGCAATTTGCCGCCCGGGTCGCCGAGAGGGGAGAGGCGTCGCCCATCACGCTCCACACCGGCGATGAGTTTGAGACGCTCGCCAAGGCGTTCAACCAGATGATCGGGCGGCTCGATGCGTCGATGCGCAAGATCCAGCAGATCGCCTTTGTCGATCCGGTGACAGCGTTGCCGAACCAGCAGCGCTTTGTGCGAGAGGTCGATTATTGCATTTTGCAGGCCGAGCAGAATGAAGAAGTCGCGGCGGTGTTGCTGTTTGAGTTCCAGAGCTTGCCGCGCCTGATGCAAACGCTCGATCCCGAAGCCGCGCGCGAATTGATGCGCCTCATCGCGGAGCGCTTCACCGGCGCCGTGCGCACGGTCGATCGCCTGGTGCGCGTGCATAAAGCGCAGGAGCGGCCCGCCATCGTGGCGCGCATTGGCGCGCATGATTTCGCCGCGCTAGCGCCGCGCCTGGCGTCCACGGCCGAGGCGGCGCGCTTTGCGCAGAATCTCAACGGCGCCTTGGATCAATCGTTTGACTGGCGCGGCCATCGCTTGTCGCTGGGCGCGATCTGCGGCGTTGCGCTCGCGCCGCGCGACGGCAAGGACGCCGACGCTGTGATCCGTCACGCGCGCATGGCGCTGGGGGCGGCGCAAAGCGCGCCGGCGCGGCTCAAAGTGTTCACGCCGTCGCTCGACCGCGCCGCAGTCTCGCGCCTCACGCTGGAGCGCGAAATGCGCGCCGCACTGGAGCAGAACGAGTTCCGCGCCTACTTCCAGCCCAAGATTAATCTCATCACCGGCCGCATCGAATCGGCCGAAGCGCTGGCGCGCTGGGTGCGCCCGGATCGCACGATCATCAGCCCCGGACGTTTTATTCCCGCGGCGGAGGAGAGTGGGCTGATCGAGCCGCTGTCGAACGCGATCCTGCGCGAGTCGTGCTGGAAGGCCGCCGCGTGGTTGCGCGCTGGTTTGCGCACCAAGGTCGCGGTCAATGTCTCGGCGCTTCAATTTCGCAATGAGCGTTTCGCCGAGCATGTGCTGGGGATCGTCAAGCATGCCGGCTTGCCGCCCAGCCAGCTTGAGCTCGAAATCACCGAAACCATCGCGATGGAAGATCCCGAGCGCGCGCTTCGCCTGATCGAGCCGTTGCGCTCCGCCGGGGTGCGCTTTGCGATCGACGATTTCGGCTGCGGCCATTCCAGCCTCGCGGCGCTCTCGAAGCTGCCGTTCGACGTCATCAAGATCGATCAGCAATTCGTCCGCGCGCTTACCGACAATGACCCCCAAGCCGCCGCCATCATCGAGATGATCCTGGCGCTCGCCAAAACGCTCGGCCTCGGCGTCGTCGCCGAAGGCGTCGAAAAGCGCGAACAGCCGAGTTTCTGACCGCGCGGGGCTGCCATTCGGCGCAAGGCTTTCTCTACATTCCCGCCGACGAATTCGTGCGCATGCTCCGCAGGATGCGGGGCTTGCGCCCGAGGAAGCCGGCAAGGATGAACACGCCGCTTGATCGCGGGCGCCGGGTTCGCCACATCTGGCCCCATGAGCAACGAGCCCGCCTGGCACGGCACCCACCATCCTCTGCGTCCGCAAAGCCGGTAAAGTCGTGCTGGCGGGAGACGGGCAAGTCTCCGCCGGCAGCACCATCCTCAAAGGCAACGCCCGTAAAGTGCGCCCGCTCGGCGGCGGCGACGTGATCGCGGGCTTTGCCGGCGCGACCGCCGATGCGTTCGCGCTGTTTGAGCGCTTGGAGCTGAAACTTGAGCGCTTCCCGACACAACTGGCGCGCGCCTGCGTGGAGCTCGCTAAGGATTGGCGCACCCGACCGGGCGCTACGGCGCCTCGAAGCCATGCTGATCGTCGCCGACCGCAGCGAGACCTTCATGATCACCGGCGCCGGTGATGTGATCGATCCCGAGCATCCCGTGATCGCCGTCGGCTCCGGCGGCAATTATGCGCTGGCCGCGGCACGCGCGCTTTATGATCACTTGGACGACGCCGAAGCAATCGCGCGCAAATCCATGGATATCGCCGCGGATATCTGCGTCTACACCAACCGAAACCTCACCGTGGAGACTTTGCGCGCATGACGTCGTTTTCACCGCGCGAGATCGTTTCCGAGCTGGACCGCTACATCGTTGGCCAGGCCGATGCCAAGCGCGCTGTCGCGATCGCGTTGCGCAATCGCTGGCGCCGCAAGCAATTGCCGGAGGCGCTGCGCGAAGAGGTAACGCCGAAGAATATTCTTATGATCGGGCCAACCGGCGTCGGTAAAACCGAGATCGCGCGGCGGCTGGCCAAGCTCGCTGGCGCGCCGTTTCTCAAGGTGGAAGCGACCAAGTTCACGGAAGTCGGCTATGTCGGCCGCGACGTGGAGCAGATCATCCGCGATCTCGTGGAAGTCGCGCTTGATATCGCGCGTGAGCGCCGCCGCCGCGAAGTCCGTGCGCGCGCCGAATCCGCCGCGGAGGAGCGTGTGCTTGACGCGCTCGTAGGGCAGGGCGCCTCGGCAGGCACGCGCGAGAGTTTTCGTAAGCGGCTGCGCGCCGGCGAAGTCGGCGAAAGCCCGGTTGAGATAGAGATCGCCGACACCGCGTCACCGCTCGGCCAGCTCGATATCCCCGGCCAACCCAATGTCGGCGTGCTCAATCTCGGCGACATGCTCGGCAAGGCATTCGGCCAACGCACCAAGCGCGTGCGCATGACCGTGAACGAAGCGTACGAGCCTTTGGTGCGCGAGGAGAGCGATAAGCTGGTCGATCAGGACGCGCTCACCAAGGAAGCGCTCACGCTCGCCGCGCAGGACGGCATCGTGTTCATCGACGAAATCGATAAGATCGCCTCGCGCTCGGAGCGCTTGGGCGGCGGCGATGTTTCACGCGAAGGCGTGCAGCGTGATTTGCTGCCGCTGATCGAAGGCACCATCGTCGCCACCAAGCATGGGCCGGTGAAGACCGATCACATCCTCTTCATCGCCTCAGGCGCGTTTCACGTCGCCAAACCCTCGGACTTGTTGCCGGAACTGCAAGGCCGCTTGCCGATCCGCGTTGAGCTCAAAGCGCTTACGCGCGAGGACTTCCGCCGCATCCTCACCGAGCCTGAAGCCAGCCTCGTCACGCAATATGTCGCGCTGCTGAAAAACCGAAGGCGTCACGCTCACCTTCACCGACGATGCGGTCGAAGCCATCGCCGGCACGGCAGCGGACGTGAACACCCGCCGTCGAAAATATCGGCGCGCGTCGGCTGCAAACCGTTATGGAGCGCCTGCTCGACGATATCAGCTACACCGCCACCGATCGCGGCGGCGAAACCGTCACGGTCGATGCCGCCTACGTGAAAACGCATGTCGGCGATCTCGCGAAAAACGCCGATCTCTCGCGCTTCATTCTGTAGCGCCTGTAATGCGCGAGGGCGCCTTTCGGTCATTTTCGTAATGTGAACACGGCGTTAGCGGCGGTAACCCGGAACACCTGCCAAGCTATCGCGTTTCAGGATTCCTCGCGCCGTGTTGGCGCTTTCGCTCGTCTTGAGCGAAGTGAAAGGGGGAACTACAATGAAACTAGGCCTCAAAACCGCCGTCGCGCTCACCGTTGCGCTCGGCCAATATCGCCGCCCTGCCAGCCTACGCCGAACCGGCCGCGCAATTCCGCACCGCCGCTCCGCAAACCTTCAGCTCTGAAGATTTGCAACGCTATGGCCTCGACGCTGAAGCTTCCGCGCGCGCGGTTGCGCTTCAAGAGCAAGGCTACGAAGTCAAAGTGCTGACGACTGAAGAAGCCCAGCAATACCAAGCCGGCATCACCGACAATCAATGGCTGCTGCTCGGCATTCTCGCCGGCGTCATCGTGATCGCTGTCGCCGTTAGTGACTAATCGCGCGCCGCGCGCTTTCACTGCGCTTTTGCTCGCCCTTTGCGGGGCCGGCTGCGCCATCACGCCCGAAATCCGACGTGATGGCGTTCGCGCAGGAGAGCGGCGCCAACAGCTTTGAAATTTTCAACCGCCGCTTGGATTCGTCTGGCGCGCTCGTGTTGCCTGTCGTGCATGACCGGCAGACCAGCGGCCCGTCCTGCGGCGCGCATGCACTAGCGAGCGTTATCAATTACTGGCGCCACGATGCGGGCGTCACGGGCGATGCGCTTTTCACTGAAACGCCGCCCGCGCAGGAGGCCGGCTATTCCATGGCGGAATTGCTGACGCTCGCGCGCCAACGCGGTTTGCTGGCGAGCGCTGTGCGTCTATCGCAAGCCGGCGTGATCGAAGAGCTCGAACGCGGCCGGCCTGTGCTGGTGCCGCTCCGTTTGCCATCGATCTATGTGCAGCAACGCAGCTTGCCGGGCGGCGATGTGCCCGTCGTTGGCGTCGTGCGCAATACGTTGATCTATCGCGCCGGCCGCGCCACCGAGCTGATGCGGCTCGGCATGGTGGACCATTATCTCGTGATCGTGGGATACGAAGACGACACCTTCGTCGTGGTCGAGCCCGTGATGGGCTACCGCACCATCCACGCCGATAAGCTGGAGCGCTATCGCGAAGCCTTCGGCGATGCCGCCATCGTGTTCAGCGGCGCCGCGCCGACTTAGAGCTTGGCGGCCAGCGCTTTCAAGCTCGTCTCCGGCCGCGGCCCCATATGCGAAATCACTTCGGCCGCCGCCAGCGATGCGAGCGCGCCGCACTCGGGCAGGGGGCGTGCGTTGGCGTAGCCATACAGGAAGCCCGCCGCATATTGATCGCCCGCGCCAGTTGTATCGACAACGCGCGCCCACAGGCGCTGCCGCGACAGCATACGTGCTCGGCCCCGCCACGATCACGGAGCCTTGCTCGGAGCGCGTCACCGCCACGATCGGGCATTGCGCGCGCGCGGTTTCGATCGCGACGCCGAAATCGTCGTTTCGTAGAGACCCAGAATTTCGGCCTCATTGGCGAACAGAATATCGATGTGCCCGGCGACGAGATGGCGGAAGCTTTCGCGGTGACGCTCAACGCAGAAGAGATCCGAGAGCGTGAGCGACACTTTCCGGCCCGCGCCACGCGCGATTTCTGCTGCGAGCACGAACGCAGCTTTGGCTTCATCGCGGTCGAACAGGTAGCCTTCGAGAAACGTGATCGCGCCGCTTTCGATCAAGGCGCGGTCCAGATCGCTGCTCTCCAGCAAGGTCGAAGCGCCGAGATAGGTGTTCATCGAGCGATGCCGTCTGGCGTCACCGCGATCAGGCAGCGCGCCGTGCCAGGCGCGCCCGGACGCGCTGGCGTGTCATACGCGACGCCCGCGGCGCGGAACTCACGCGTGAAGCGCGCGCCCAGTGCATCGTCCGCGACTTTGCCGATATAAGCCGCGCGCCCCGCCGAAGCTCGCGATGCCAGTCACCGTGTTGGCGGCGGAACCGCCGGCCGCTACCACCGCGTCCTCGAAACGCGCCGTCAGATGATCGGCGCGCGCTTCATCGATTAAGGTCATCGCGGACTTGGTGATGTTCTCCTCGGTCAGGAACGCGTCCGGCACGGCCTTGATGATGTCGATGATCGCATTGCCGACCGCGACAACGTCGTAGTTCGAGGAAGCCATGAGCGCGCCTTCATGTGGGGAGGGGTTCGGTTAGCGCGCCGGTTCGCCGCTGGCAAGCATTGCAGCGGCGGGCGCGAGCGGCATGTTCGCGCCATGACACGCTTTGCCGGATTCGCAGCTCTCATCGCTCTCGCCGCCTGCGCCACCGCGCCGCCTGGCCCGCCCTCAACCCCGGATGCGCCAGCGGCCGCGACGACAAGCACGTCGCGCTTCGCGGCGCTGCTGCAACGCGCCGACCGCGCCGGATGCACCGACCCTCGCCGCCATCGAGCGCGATTTCGGCGCCGCCGATATCCGCCGTCAGGATGGCGCGGGCACATCGCTGACGTACAGGCTTGAGAGCTGCGCGCTGGTGTTGCTGTTCACAGCGGATGCGCAGAACGAAAATGCGTCTCGCCGAAGCTCATCCCGGCGTTCGGCGCGCGGGCGCGCCCGCGCCGAGCCTAGAGCAATGCGCCACCGAGATCGAAGCGCGCGCGCCGCGATGAAGCGCGTTGCGTATCTGACGGGGCGTGCATGGAGGCTCAGTCCCATGCCGCCCGGCGCGCTGCCGAGCCTCGAAGAGCCGGACTATCACCTCCTTGTCGAAGCGGGCCGTGCGCAGGGGCTCAGCTTCGATGTGCGCTACTGGGATGATCCCGCGCTGCCAAGCGAAGGCTATGACGCCGCCATCGTTCGCTCCTGCTGGGATTATATCGAACGCGCAGACGAATTCATCGAAACGCTGGCGGCGCACGAGCGCGCGGGCTTACGTCTGTTCAACCGCGCCGACGTGGTGCGTTGGAATTTCCGCAAGACCTATCTCAACAATCTGGGCGCGCTCGCGATCCCGACCTTCTGGTCCGAGAAGATCGATGCGCGCGCGGTCGCGCAAGCTTTTGATGCGCTGGACGCCGCCGAGATCGTGATCAAGCCGCAGATCGGGGGCGGCTCGCGCAACACGGTGCGCCTCCAGCGCAATGCCTGGAGCGAGGCCGACCTGCGCGAAGCGCCGGCGGGACGCAGCGATGATCCAACCATTCCTGCGCTCGATCCAAACCGAGGGCGAGCGGTCGTTGTTCTGGTTTGGCGGCGTATACTCGCACGCGATCCGCAAAGTGCCGAACCCTGGCGGCTGGTTCGCGAATATCCCGAAGGAGACGCAATTTTTCGCTGATGCGCCGCCGCCTGATGCGCTGGAGGTTGCGGAAGCCGCGCGCGCAATTGCGCCGCAAGACTTGCTCTATGTGCGGATCGATCTTGTGCGCGGCGAAGACGGCGCGTGGCGCGTGATCGAGATCGAAGCGATCGAGCCTTACCTCTACTTGGCTTTCGCGCGAGAAGGGGCGGGGGCTTTCGCATCCGCGATCGCGCGCGTCTTGTCTTTGTAGAGGCAGATGTCGGCGATGAAGCAGCGCGGGCAAGCAGGCTTGCGCGCGAGACAAGTGTAGCGTCCGTGTAGGATGAGCCAATGATGCGCGCCGCGCAGATAGTGCTTCGGCGTGATCTTGAGCAGGCCTCGCTCGACCTTGTCGGGCGTCTTGCCGTAAGCGAGGCCCGTTCTGTTCGCGACTCGAAACACATGCGTATCGACCGCGATGGTTTCTTCGCCGAACGCTTCCATCAGCACGACATTCGCGGTCTTTCGCCCCACGCCCGGCAGCGCTTCGAGCGCGGCGCGATCGTGCGGCACTTCGCCATTGTGTTGCTCGGCCAAGATGCGTGACAGCGCGATCACGTTCTTCGTTTTATTGCGCCAGAGCCCAATCGTCTTGATGTAAGGCGCTAGCCCCTCCTCGCCGAGCGCGGCCATTTTTTCCGGCGTCTTGATCTTCTTGAACAGCGGCGTCGTTGCGCGGTTGACGCCTTTGTCCGTCGCTTGCGCCGAAAGCAGGACCGCGACCAGTAGGGTGAAGGGATTTACGTATTCGAGCTCCGTGCGTGGATCGGGCCGCACATGCGCCAGCCGCGCATAGAGCGTCTCGGCTTCGGCTTTGGTGAGGCGTCGCGGCATCGGGCCCTTTGCGAACGGAATGTCTGCGTCAGTCTAAGCGCCATGGGGCCGCATTGGGAACGCATCTCCGCGTCCCAAGCATTCACTCAGTCATTCCGGGGCAGCGAAGCTGAACCCGGAACCCAGGGCCAACCAGCAGCTCTACGACCCCTGGATTCCGGATCGCGCTCCGCGCGTCCGGAATGACTGAGAGGTGGTTGTCAGAAACCCAACACGTCGCGCATTGAGTAGAGACCGGCGGGCTTATCCGCCGCCCACAACGCCGCCGCCAATGCGCCATCGGCAAACACAGCGCGGTCCAGCGCTTGATGTGAAAGGCGCACCACTTCGCGCTCGCCTGCGAAAATCACTTCGTGCTCGCCCACAATGCCGCCGCCGCGCACGCTGGCAAAGCCGATGCCGCCGCTCTTTCGTTCCACGCCGATGCCATCGTTGGGCGAGAGGCGAACGTCAGCGAGCGGCTTGCCTCGGCCCTGTGCCGCAGCGCTGCCGAGCAGCAACGCGGTGCCGGAAGGCGCATCGACTTTGCGCCGATGATGCGCTTCAACGATTTCGATATCCCACTCGGGACCAAGCTTCGTGGCCGCTTGCTCAACCAAAGCCGCGAGCAGATTGGACGCCGAGACTGAAATTGCCTGATCGCACGATGGCGACGCGCTTTGCGGCGTCGGCAATGATCGCGTCTTGCTCTGGCTTGAACCCGGTGGTGCCGACAATCGCCGCACGCACCGGCGTGCCGCTCAGCGCGCTCAGCGCTTCGAGAGTGGCGGCGGGCGCGGGTGAAATCGATCCAGACATCCGCGCGCGCTGCGGCGCTCGCCACATCGCTCGCGCTGACGCCGAGCGGGGAGGGTAGGCCCGCGAGCGCGCCCAGGTCTTGCCCCAGCGCGCCGCCCGGCCGCTCCGAGCCGCCGACGATGCGGAATGCATCATTGCCGGCCGCCGCAGCGGTCAGCGCGCGGCCCATGCGGCCGGCGGCGCCGGCGATTGCGATGGAAAGACTCATGGACCGCTTTTGGACTGCCGGCTTCTAGCCGGCAAGCGTCGATGGCCGGCTGGAAGCCGGCGGTCCGAAATTAACGCGCCGGCCCGTCCGCGCACGAATCGAAGAAGCGCTTCACGGTGTCGAAGAAGCCTTGCGTCTGCGGGTGGGCTTCAGCGCCGCATTCCTTGGCGAATTCTTCCAGAAGCTTGCGTTGCTTGCCGGTGAGATTGACCGGCGTCTCCACCACGATCTCGACGTGAAGATCGCCCCGGTCGCGCGCGCGGAGCTGGCTCATGCCCTTGCCCTTCAGGCGGAAGCGACGGCCGGTTTGCGCGCCGGCGGGCACGGTGATCTTGGCGCGCTCGCCGTCGATGGTGGGGATCTCGACTTCGCCGCCGAGCGCGGCTTTGCACATCGGCAGCGGCGCGCGGCAATGGAGGTCCGGGCCCTCGCGCTCGAAGAGCGGGTGCGGCTTCACCGAGAGGAAGAGATAAAGATCGCCAGGCGGCCCGCCGCGCGGCCCGCCGTCGCCTTCGCCGGCGAGCCGGATGCGCGTGCCGTCTTCCACGCCCGCGGGAATCTTCACCGCCAGCGTGCGCCCCTTCTGCACCAGCCCACGGCCGCCGCAGCTCTTGCAGGGATTCTTGATCGACTGGCCACGGCCATGGCAGGTCGGGCAGGTGCGCACGACGCGGAACATGCCCTGGCTGGCGCGCACCTGGCCCGCGCCCGCGCAGGTGCGGCACGTCTCGAGCGGCGCTTTGCCTTCAGAGCCCGTACCCGCGCACGGCTCGCACGCGGTGGCGCGCGGCACGATGATCTCGCGCTCCATGCCGCGAAACGCGTTTTCGAGCGTGATCTCGATGTCGTAGCGCAAATCCGCGCCGCGCTCAGGCCCGGCGCGCGGACCACGCCCTCGGCCAAACTCGGCGCCGAAGATTTCGTTGAAGAGGTCCGAGAAGTCGCCAAAGCCCGCGGCGCCTGGGCCGCCCGCGCCGGGCCCGCCGCCTTGGAAGGCGGCTTTGCCGAAGCGGTCGTATTGCGCGCGGCGATCGGCGTCCGCGAGCACGGCGTAAGCTTCGTTCTCGCAGCCGCCCTCGCAATCGGGGTGCAGCTCCTTGGCGCGTTTGCGATAGGCGTTCTTGAGCGCAGCCGCGTCCACGTCACGCGTCACGCCCAGAACGTCGTAATAATCGCGCTCGCTCATGGCGTGGCGGCCCTAACTCTTCCCCCGCTTGCGGGGGAAGTCCCGAGCATCGCGAGGGGAAGGGGGCAATACCCCCTCCGATTTCTCGCTACGCTCGAAATCACCTCCCCCGCAGGCGGGGGAGGAAAACCGCGCCAAGCCATTTACGCGCTCTTCTTGCTTTGGCCGTCCACTTCTTCGAACTCGGCGTCGACCACGCCTTCTTGGCCGGGCTCGCCGCTGTCATCACCGCCGCCAGCGCCAGCCGCGCCATAGAGCGCCTCGCCGATCTTCATCGACGCTTGCACCAGCACTTGCGTCTTCGAGGCAATATCCGGCGCGTTCTCGGTTTGCAGCGCGGCCTTGAGCGCCGTGATGGCGTCTTCGATCGCTTGTTTTTTCCGCAGAACCCAGCTTGTCGCCGTTCTCAACCAGCTGACGCTCGGTCGAGTGCACCAAAGCTTCGCCTTGGTTCTTGGCTTCGGCGAGTTCGCGGCGCGATTTGTCGTCGCTGGCGTGTTCTTCGGCTTCTTTCACCATGCGCTGGATATCGGCTTCGGAGAGACCGCCCGAAGGCTGGATCTGCATCTTCTGCTCTTTGCTCGTCGCCTTATCTTTCGCGGACACCGAGACGATGCCGTTGGCGTCGATGTCGAAGGTGACTTCGATCTGCGGCATGCCGCGCGGGGAGGGGGGGATGCCGATGAGATCGAACTGCCCCAGCGCGCGATTGTCCGAGGCCATTTCGCGTTCGCCTTGGAAGACGCGGATAGTCACGGCCTGCTGATTGGCCTCAGCGGTCGAGAAGATCTGGCCCTTCTTGGTCGGGATCGTGGTGTTGCGCTCGATGAGGCGCGTGAACACGCCGCCCAAGGTTTCGATGCCGAGCGACCAGCGGCGTCACATCGAGCAGAACAACGTTCTTCACGTCGCCTTGCAACACGCCCGCTTGGATCGCGCCGCGCCAACGGCGACGACTTCATCGGGATTGACGCCCTTGTGCGGTTCGCGGCCGAAGAATTCCTTCACGACCTGCTGCACTTTCGGGGCATGGCGGGTCATGCCGCCGACGAGCACGACTTCTTGGATGTCGCTGGCCGAAAGCCCGGCATCCTTTAGCGCCGCTTGCACGGGCCGAGCGTCGATTGATGAGATCGTCGACCAGGCTTTCGAGCTTGGCGCGCGTCAGCTTCATATTGAGGTGAAGCGGCAGCTTGGAGTTCGGATCTTGCCCGATGAAGGGGATGTTGACGTCGTAATCGGCGACCGTCGACAGCTCCTTCTTGGCTTGCTCAGCCACTTTCCTTCAGGCGCTGCACCGCGAGCTTGTCGCCCCGGAGATCGATGCCGTTTTGCTTTTTGAATTCGTCGGCGAGGTAATTCAGGGATGCGGTTGTCCGAAGTCTTCGCCGCCGAGGAAAGGTGTCCCCGTTGGTCGAGCGCACTTCGAACACGCCGTCGCCGATCTCCAGGATCGAGACGTCGAACGTGCCGCCGCCGAGATCGTATACGGCGATGGTTTTGTTTTGCTGCGTCTTGTCGAGGCCGTAGGCGAGCGCTGCCGCCGTCGGCTCGTTGATGATCGGAGCACTTCAAGGCCCGCGATGCGGCCAGCGTCCTTGGTCGCTTGGCGCTGCGCGTCGTTGAAGTAAGCGGGAAACAGTGATGACGGCTTTTCTCGACCTTCTCGCCGAGATAGGCTTCGGCCGTTTCCTTCATCTTCTGCAGAATGAAGGCGGAGACTCCGCCGGCGCATAAGCTTTGTCGCGGCACTTGACCCACGCATCGCCGTTCGGCGCGCGCGTAATCTTGTAGGGAACGATATCAACGATCCTTCTCTTCACGATCGGGTCGTCGAAGTTGCGGCCGATCAGCGCTTGATGGCGAAGAAGGTGTATTCTGGATTGGTGACGGCTTGGCGGGCGCGCGGCATGCCCAGCAGGCGCTCACCGCCCTCGGTGAAGGCGACCACGGAGGGGGTGGTGTTCGAGCCTTCGGAATTGACGATCACTTTGGGCGTCGAGCCCTCCATGATCGCGACGCAGGAATTGGTGGTCCCGAGATCGATACCGATGACCTTGCTCATGTCTCGTCGTCCTCACTTCGTTATGGCGGCGCGGCCTCGCTGGTGGACCCGAAAATCCGGCGTCCCGATAGCGCGCGTCCCTTACATCTAACAACCCGATTTACAGCTCGGTCGCCCCCGAAACGCCCGAACCGCAAGTTCGAGGTTCATGTGGTGTATTGCGGGTTCAAATGCAAGCGCCGCAAGCCGACTACCCGCATTCAGGGCAGGGGAATAGCCCAGGCGGCTTTGCCATGCCTGAAACCGCCGGGAACAAAAAAGAAACCGAATTGTCTGCCCCTGTATGCCCATGACCGCAGGCGCCGACCTTGAGGCTTCCGCTTGCTTCCCGGCCTGCTCAGCCGGGAGGAGCAGGAGGCATTGCGCGATGCGGTGTTCGCGCGCCTGAAGAGGCCCCGCTCTACATCCCGCGCATGCCCAAATCGGGCGCGCCGATGAGCGTGCGGATGACCAATTTCGGGCCGCTCGGCTGGGGTGACGGATAAGGAGCAGGGCTACCGCTACCAGCCCACCCATCCCGAAACCGGCAAACCCTGGCCGGCCATACCGGAGCGTGTGCTTGAGCTTTGGGCCGAGCTTTCCGGCTATCCCGAGCCGCCCGAGGCGTGCCTCGTTAATCTCTATGAGAGCGAGGCGCGGATGGGCCTCCATGTCGACGCCGACGAAGACGCCTGGGATGCGCCGGTGCTCTCGATCTCGCTGGGCGACACGGCGGTGTTCCGCATTGGCGGGCCAGTGCGCTCCGATCCCACGCGCAGCGTGCGGCTGGCGTCGGGCGATGTGTGTTTGCTGGGCGGCCCATCGCGGCGGGCGTTTCATCACGGCGTCGACCGCGTGCTGCCTGGCACGTCGAGGCTGCTGCCGAAGGGCGGGCGATTGAATCTCACCGTGCGCCGCGTCACGGCGCCTGGGAAATCTCGCGGCGAGGCTTAGTAGGGGCGGGGAGGAGACCCATGCGCCTCGATACGCCTGAAGGAAATTTGCAGCCGTCCCGCCGCGGCGTGGCCGCGTCTCTGTTCACGATCGCTATGCGCCCCGCCGCGCTTTCGGCCTGCGCGACGCCGGTGACGACTGGCACGGACGACGTCATCACAGCCGATGTCAGCTTCACCGGCGCCGGCGGCTACACTTTGCCCGCCTATCTCGCGCGGCCCAATCATAAGCGCGGCCGTTTGCCGACGGTGATCGTCGTCAACGAGGTGTTCGGCATCCACGCCTACATCAAGGATGTCTGCCATCGTCTCGCTAATGAAGGCTTCGTCGCGCTCGCGCCGGATTATTTCGATCGGGCCGGCGATCCTTCCACGCTCGCCGACTTCGCGCAAATCCGCCGATCGTGGACGCCGCCACGCATGAGCAAGTCATGGGCGATACGCGCGGCGCAATTGCGTGGCTGAGCGAACAAAGTTTCGCCGACGCCGGCAAGATTGGCATCACCGGTTTTTGCTGGGGCGGCAGCGTGGTGTGGATGTCCGCCGCTTTGATCCCGGAGATCAAGGCGGGCGTTGCGTGGTACGGCCCGTTTTGGTCGCGCCGGCCAATTCGGAACCAGGCCGGCCCTGGCCCTATAATGTTGGCGCGCTGATACAACGCGCCAGTGCTCGGGCTTTATGGTGGACGCGATCAGGGCATTCCTATCGCTGATGTTGAAAGCATGCGCGCGGCGCTCCAAGCCGCCGACAATCCCACCGGCTCGGAGATCATCGTTTATCCCGACGCCGGCCACGGCTTTCACGCCGACTATCGCGAGTCCTATAATGAAGCCGCCGCGCAAGACGGCTGGGCGCGCGCGCTTGCATGGTTCCGCGCCCACGGCGTGAGCTAAGGATATTTCCCATGAAGTATAGAAAACTCGGCCGCAGCGGCCTTACCGTTTCCGAAATCTGCCTCGGCACCATGACGTTTGGCGGCGAAGGCTTCTGGCGCGTGATCGGCGCGCAGGACCAATCGGTCGCTGACGCTCTGGTGAAAAACGCGGTCGATAAGGGCGTCAATTTCATCGACACGGCCAATGTCTATTCCAACGGCCTTTCCGAACAAATCCTCGGCCAGTCGATCAAAAATCTCGGCCTTCCGCGCGATGAGCTGGTGATCGCGACCAAGGTGTTCGGCCGTCCCATGCTCGCGCCCCCCGGACAAAGCGTGCAAGGCACGCCAGAGCAGCTCCGGCGCTTCGCCAATCCCAACACCTGGGGTCTTTCCCGCAAGCATATCCTCGACGCCATCGACGCGAGCCTGGAGCGCCTTGGCCTCGACTATGTCGATCTCTACCAAACTCACGCCTTCGACCCGATCACGCCGATCGAAGAGACGCTCGAGACGTTCGACGAAATCGTCCGCTCCGGCCGCGCGCGTTACATCGGCATCTGCAACAACGCCGCCTGGCAGCTCGCCAAAGCGCTTGGCATCTCCGCCGCGAAGGGGCTCGCGCGCTTTGAATCGGCGCAGATGTATTATTCGATCGCTGGGCGTGATCTGGAGCGCGAGATTACGCCGCTCGCGAAGGAGGAGGGCTTTCGATCCTGCCCTGGAGGCCCGCTCGCGGGCGGCTTTCTCTCCGGCAAGTTCACGCGCGACGGCGGCCCTAACGATGCGCGCCGCACGGCGTTCGATTTCCCGCCCGTCGATAAGGAAAAAGCCTTCGACATTATCGACGTGATGCGCCCGATGCGGAAGCGCGCGGCGCATCCGTCGCGCAAATCGCGCTCGCCTGGCTGCTGCGCCAGCCGCAAGTCACCAGCGTCATCATCGGCGCGAAGGACCGAAGCGCAGCTCGAAAACAACATCGCCGCCAGCGAAGTCTCGCTGACGGCGGATGAATTGTCGGCGCTGAACAAAGGTGTCGGCGCTGAAGCCGGAATATCCAGGCTGGATGATCGAGCGCCAGGGCGCCGATCGGCACAAGGCGCTCTCGTAAGAACGCCGCGGCGGCGCGTGAGTGATCGCGCCGCCGCTCGTTCGTTCGTTACTGCCGCGTGATCGATACCCGATAAGTGCCAACTGAGCTGCCGAGGCCGCTGGCCTGGATGTGAAACACATCCGTGGCTTCCGGCGTGAAGCGCAGGCTGGAGTCGAGGCCGTCGCCGCCATCGTCGTCCGTCGTGATCGCTTCGCCCGAGGACGAAAGGATCGTCAGGAAGGGATCGGTCAGCGGATTGTCGCCTTCGCCGCTCACGGTGATGAGGTAGCTCACGCCCGCCGTGAGCTCGACGCGGTAGGTGTCGAGATCGCCCGGCAGGTCGATGCGGCTGCCGCGATCGTCGCTCGCGGTGGCGTCAAGATTTTCGTCGGTGCCGACATTGCCCGGCACGTCCGTATCCGCGACGCGCAGATAATAGCCGCCCGCGGTCGTGCCCGCGAACGCGGAGACCGCCGCATAATGCGTGCCGCCCGTGATCGAGGTGTAGGAGAGGTACGAGTTGAGGCCGGTGCCTCCATCGTCGTCGGACACGACCACATTGCCCGCCCGCATCATAGAGCGTGAGCAGGGGGTCGGCGAGCGGGGTATCGCCCGTGCCTTCCAGATTGAAGCGATAGGGGCGGCCCTCAACCAGCTCGACCGCGAACCAGTCTGAATCGTCTCCGTCCGTGATGACGCTGGTGCGGCCATCGGAATTCGGCGTGAGATATTCCGCGCCATCGGCGCTGCCCGGAATTTCGCCAGCGGTCACCGAGATGGTGTAGCCGCCTTCCGCTTCTTCCATGAAGCCGCGCGCTTCGACGTAATAGGGGCGCCTGCGGTCGCGGCCGAATACTCGATCCACGAATTGAGGCCTTCGCCGCCATCGTCGTCACGGCTGATTTCCGCGCCGTCGGGTCCGTAGAAGACGAGCAGGGGATCGCCGAGCGGCGGCGACGCCATTGTGGAGGTGTCGAGCCCGATACGCACCGATTGGCCTTCAGTGAGATCGATGCGGTACCAATCGGTATCGCCCGCCGGCGAGAGCACGCCTTCGCGATAATCGCCATCGGCGCTCAAGCTCGCATCGGTCGTGACATTGTTCGGAATGTCGCCAGCCGCGGCGGTGAGCACATAGCTGCCCAAGGCTTCCGGTGTGAACGCGCCCGCTTCGAGGAAGTAATTGCCCGACGTTGGCGCCGTGAACTCAAGATACGAGTTGAGGCCAGCGCCGCCGTCATCATCGCTCACCAATTCTTCGCCTTCCGCATTGCGGAGACGCAGCATCGGATCGCCCAGCGCATTCTCGCCCTCGGAGTTCAGGCCGAAGCGATAAGATTCGCCCTCGACCAATGCGATGCGGAACCAGTCGGTGTCGCTCGGATAATCCAACGTGCCCGTCGTGCTGCCGCCCACGACAACGCGTCCGCGCGTATTGCGCGTACTGGTCGCATCGTCGGCGGGGAGCGGACGCTCCTCGACATTCAGCTGATAAGCGCCGTCAGCTTCCTCGGAATAAGCGCCGGCCTGCACGAAGATCTCAACCGCGCTCGTTCGATACATAATCGAGCTGTGAGTTCAGCGTGCCTTCGTAATCATCATTGCGCGCGACTTCCTCGCCCGCCGCATTGAACAGCACCAAAGCCGGATCGAGCGCCCGCGCCTTCGGGGCCCACGCCGTTCAGCGTGAAGCGATACATCCGGTTCGGACGCACCGCGACGCGGAACCAATCCCACATCGCCGGGATATTCGATCGCGCCGTCCACGGTGCGTCCAGCCGTGAGGCGCGATGTCGTCGCGCTGTCATTGGCGGCGTTGTCCGGGGGGAGGGGCGCGCCGACGACCGCCAATTGATAGGCGCCGACATCGTCCTCGCCGAGGCCGCGCGCTTCAACGAACACGTCGCCCGAAACAGCTGGCATGTAGCGCAGGCGCGAGTTCAGGCTTTCGCTGCTGTCGTCATTGCTGGCGATCTCGTCGCCCGTTTCGCCATGCAGCACCAGGTAGGGATCGCCGAGTGCTTCGCCGCCTTCCGCCGCGCTGTTCAGCGTGATGGTGTACATGTTGCCGGCTTGCGTGCTCAGGCGAAACCAATCGCGGTCGCCGGGATATTCCAGCGCGCCTTTGAGGCTTTGCCCGTTGGCGAGCGTGCTCGTCGTGGCGACGTCATTGCCGGCATTGTCGGCGGAATGTCAGTCGCGGTTGCGGTCAGCGTGTAGCCGCCGGTCGCTTCATCGGTGTAGCCGCGCGCTTCGACGAAAAACCTCGCCAGCTTGCGAGGGGCGATAGACCAAAAGCGAGTTCAGCCCATTGCCGTCATCGTTGCGCGCCAGCTCTTGGCCATCGGCGCCATAAACGACGAGCAGCGGATCGCCGAGCGCGGTCGTGCCCGCGCCGTCGAGCGCGATGCGATAAAGTTGTCCCGGTTGAACGCTGAGACGAAACCAATCCTTGTCGCCAGCCGTGGCGAGCGTGCCTGAACGGATTGTCCGGCGGTCAAACGCGCCGTCGTCGTGTTGTCGCCGGCCTGATCGGCGCCTTGCGCCGAAGCGATGCCGACAAAGCCAAACACCGCGAGCGCGCCAATGGCCGCGCTCATGAACAAATTCCCCCGCATACTCGCCTCCAAACCTAAGCTTCCGCTATGGTTACCGATCCTTCATGGTCGCGGTAAAGCCGGAATCAGGCGGAACCGAGATTGCGAAAGATTGTGAGGCTTCTTTACACCTTGATATCCACACCGCCACCCGCTCCGTCGTTCTGCGGGGGCGTGGCTGATTGTCCGGCGGAAACCAGCACCATCGCGGCGCGCAGCACGCGGTCGCCCAGCACATAGCCAGGTTGCATCACTTCGCCGACTAAGCCTGCCGCGACGTCAGAAGGCGCTTGCGCAACCGCTTGGTGGCGATGGGGATCGAATACGTCGCCCTTGGCGCCGACTTGTTTGAGGCCGTGGCGCGCGAACGCATCGACCAAGGCGCGCTCTGTCATTTCAATGCCCGCGAGCAAGGTGCGCGTTGCATCGTCGGCGGTTTCACTCATTTGAGGCGGCATCGCCGCAAGCGCGCGGCCCAATGTGTCCGCCACCGGCAGCAAATCGCGCGCAAAAACGGTCGATTGCATAGACGCGCGCTTCGGCGGCTGGCGCTCGGCGCGGCGGCGCGTGTTCTCCGCTTCGGCCAGCGCGCGCAAGAGATCGTCCTTCGCTTTCGCGAGTTCCGCTTCGAGCGCTGCGGTATCCGGCGCTTCCGGCGTGGGCGTTTCCGCTTCGGGCGCTTCGTCTTTCGGGTGCGGCTTGCGCGAAAGATTCGTTGCTCATTGACCTCGTCCTCACCGTTCCGTGCCGCGTCCGTCGAGCACCCGCCCGACCACGCGCGCGTATAATCGACAACCGGGATCACCCGGGCATAGTTCAGCCGCGTTGGGCCGATCACGCCCAGCGCCCCAACCACGCGTCGCTCAGCGTTCATATAGGGAGCGACGATCAAGCTCGACCCCGAGAGAGAAAAAAGCGGGTTTCCGACCCGATGAAAATCCGGACGCTCTCGCCGGCCTTCGCCAGGTCAAGGACTTGGATCACGTCGCGGGTCTTTTCCAGGTCGTCGAACAGCCGCCGCGCGCGTTCCAGATCGGCCGCGGCCCTGGAATCTTGAAGCAAATTCGCTCGGCCGCGCACGATCAGCGAGCGGCCGGCCATCGGATCCTCGCCCGACCACTCGACCAGCCCGCCCTCGATCAGCGTCGCCGCGGCTTGATCGAGGGCCGCGCGATCACGCGCCAGCGCCTCCGATGCTTCGCTGCGCGCTTCCGACAGGGTTTTGCCCTTGAAGCGCGCGTTCAGATAATTGGTCGCCTCGACCAAAGCGGAGGCGGGGAGACCGGGCGGGGTGTTGAGCAACCGGTTTTTCGACCTGGTTGTCCTCGAACACCAGCACCAGCAAGGACTTGCCCCGGCGCGATCGACACGATCTCGGCATGCCGCACCGGTGCGTCACGCTCTGGCGTCACAACCAGCCCCGCGCCGCCCGCGAGCCCAGAGAGAAGCTCAGACGCCGCGCCCAGCACTTCCTGCGGATTGCTTCCGGCGCGCGTGATCTGATGATCGATCTCGCGCTTTTCTTCCTCCGGCACGTCGCCGAGCTGCAGCAGACTGTCCACGAAGAAGCGCAAACCCTGCTGCGTGGGCCGGCGTCCCGCCATGGCGTGCGGCGCGTCGAGCAGCCCGAGCGCGGCGAGATCGGCCATGGTGTTGCGGATCGATGCGGCCGAAAGCGTCGTGCCCCCCAACTTAGAGAGCGTGCGCGAACCCACCGGCTCGCCCGTGATCAGATACGCCTCCACGATCTCGCGAAAGATTTCGCGCGCGCGTTCGTCTAGAGCGGAGAGGGCGGAACCAGGGGGTTGCGGCATGGGGCGCTATAGGTAGCGAGACGATGCGGGTACGGAAAGCCTCGACACGATTTCGCCAAGCTTGGCGGTTCCAAGCATGCGCAATGCGGGTGGTTCTGGCGATATTGGCGTGGATGGCGGCGACGCCGGCCTTGGCGCAGGTCTCGGCGCTCGACTTGCGCGCCGATCCGGTCGCCATCATCGAGGCGACCATCAATCGCCGTCCCGTGCGCCTCCAAGTCGATCCGCGCATGCCCGATGCGCTGACGCTGAACGCCAGCGCCGCCCAACGTCTCGGCGTCCGCAACCTGCCCATGGTCCGCGCACGGCTCGTGGTCGATGACGCGTCACTGCTCGCGAGGCTGGCGCGCCCCGAGGTGCGGTTTGCGAACGGGCGCGAGAAGCGCGCCATGGCGCTGATTTTCGCGACCGACCTGGTCGAGGGCGCCGACGGCGTTATTGGTCCTGGCGCGCTCGCCTACGATGTCGTGACCATTTCATTCGGCCAGCCCCGTGCTGCGGTTCGCGCGCGGACGTTTACGCTCGCGGACGCAGATATGTGGTTTCCGACCTTTGCGCTGACGCCGGAGACGTCCGCGCGCGTGGATTTCAACCTCAGCGCTTCCGAGACCATTGCTCAACCGGCCCGCCCTGCACGCGCTTGAACGCGCGCGCCTCGTCGTCGCCGCGGGCGAACTCATGCCGCGCCAATTGATCTTCGGATTGAGCGCTCCCATGCAGCCGGCGGAAATCAATCCAGGCGTCACTTTTGACGGCCTGACGCTCAATCCCGCGCTGGCGCGCACCAACGCGCCGATTGTGAGCGGGGATGAAGAGACGGTGATCTTCGTCGAGGGAGAAGGGAGGGCGAGCGTGAGGCGCGGGTTTCCGTGGGCCGCGGGGCCCTCAATGCGTGCTGGTCCATCCGTGTGGAGCGCGCGACACGGCAACTCACTTTGATGTGCGCGGACTAAGTTTTTTTCGCGCGCACCGGCGGCTTTGGCGCATGGGGCATGCGCGGCGCATGAATTCGTCGAACTTCGGCACGGTGAAGCCAATGAGGCCGCGCTCGGGCGAATAGGCCATGCCTTTCTTGACCAGCTCGTCGCGGATCGGTGCGGCCTGGCTCAGCGAAAGCCCCAGCATGCGCGCGACATCGGATGAATTGGCGGGTTCGCTGCCAAGCTCGGCCATCACGCGCGCATAGGCTTTTTGCCGTTCCGTCAGCCGCGCCAGCCGCACTTTGAAAATGCCTTCATCGAGCGCCGCGATGGCGCGTTCGCTGGCGATCTTGGCGTGCTCCAAAGTGATCGGTGAGGAGGGGGCCGCTTCCCAGCAATGGGCGCCCCACACCTGCAGAAAGAACGGATAGCGCCCGGTCTGCGCGATGATGAAGTCGAGCGCTTCATCGGTGTAGCGCACTTTCTCCCGCTCTGCCGGCGCCGAGACGGCTTTGCGCGCGCTTTCATTGTCGAGCGGCCCAATCGGCGGATAATCGAACAGCGCTCTGCGTAGGATTTCGCATCGCCCGCGAGCTTCGCGAGCTGCGGCAGGCCGCCGCCGAACAGCAGAAACGGCAATTGGCGCTGCGAGATTTTATGCAGCGCCATGATGAGCGCGGAGAGATCGGTTTTCGAGATGTACTGAATCTCGTCGATCAGCATCACGACGGCGGTGTCGCGCCGGTCCGCCGCTTCGCCGATGGCGACGAAGAGATCGGTGAGATCGATGGTGAGATCGCCCGTCGCCGGCTGCGCGGCGAGGCCAAACTCGAGATCGCCCAGCTGTACCTTGAAGGCGCTCGCAAAGGATCGCAGCACGCCGAACGCGTTCTGCATGTCCGCGCCGGCTTTCTTCACGCGGTCGAGGCGGAGCAGGATGCGGTGGAGCTGAGGCGCGAGTTGGCTCGCGAGCGGCTTGTCCGGATCGGTCTCGAACATCGCGGTCTGGCAGCTTGACGATTCCGCCAGCCGCTCGAATTCATTCAAGAGCACCCGTCTTGCCGACGCCCCGTAGCCCCAGCATCACGAAGCTCTTGGCCGGCCGGCCGGCCTTCACCCCGCTCGATGGCGGTCGCGGCCTGTTCGATCAGCGGATCGCGCCCGGCGAGCTCCGGGGGAGGGGCGCCGGCGCCCGGATTGTAAGGATTGTCCCGGGCTTTCAGGGGCGGCTCTCTAGGTTTGTTAGGGATTATTACGAAGCTATGACCTAACTAGGCCGAATTCCCCTATCGAAGGCAACCCGCCCAAAACTAGCTCTCTATAGGATTATTAGGTCGTATAGACCAAACAACACAAAACAATGCTAGAAAAGCCTATCGACACGCCCCGTCCCATCCGCCACACACGCGGCCTCGCCACCCAAGGACCAGCCCCATGCGCCCATCCGGCCGTGCGCCCGATCAGCTTCGCGACGTCGTTCTGGAGATCGGCAACGCCCGCTATGCCGAAGGCTCCTGCACGGCCAAGTTCGGCGCGACCCACGTCTTCTGCACCGCGAGCGTCGAGCAAGGCGTGCCGGGCTGGCTGAAGGGGCAGGGACGCGGCTGGGTCACGGCCGAGTACGGCATGTTGCCGCGCGCCACCCACACGCGCGGCCGCCGCGAAGCCGCGCAAGGCAAGCAATCGGGCCGCACCCAGGAAATCCAGCGCCTGATCGGCCGCAGCCTCCGCTCGGTGGTCGACCTCAAAGCGCTCGGCGACCGCACCATCACGCTTGATTGCGACGTCATCCAAGCCGATGGCGGCACCCGCACCGCCGCGATCACCGGCGCCTGGGTTCGCGCTCGCGAAGGCCTGCAAATATTTGGTCGAGGAAAAAGAGCTGAAGGCCAATCCGATCGTCGGCCAAGTCGCGGCGATCTCGTGCGGTGTGTTCGAAAAAACCCCGGTGCTCGATCTCGATTACGCCGAAGATTCCAACGCCGAAGTCGATTCCAATTTCGTGTTCTCCGGCGATGGCCGCATGATCGAAATTCAAGCCACCGGCGAACATCGCCCGTTCAGCGACGAAGAATTCCACGAACTGATGCGGCTCGCCAAGCTTGGCTGTGCAACCCTGTTCGACAAACAAAAGCTCGCGGTGGGATGAGCGCCGAGAGCGATGTCGCGGCGCTTGTCGCCGCTGGGCCAATCGCGGCCATCGCGCGCGTTGGCCATGCGCCGTTCGATATTGACGATCCGATCGAAATTTTCTTTCAGAGCGGCGCCCTCTATCACATCGATATCGGTTTTGTCGGCGCAACCGATATCGTCATGCGCGAAGGCCCGCTGCTGGAACACGCCTTCGGCCATCTGCGCACCGAGGAGCCTGACACCTTCACCGCGATCGCGCGTGATTGGACCAGCGAACCGATCGATCTCGCCTGGGCCATCGGCCACACGCTCGCGAACCCACGCCGCCTCGCCATGACAGAGCCTTACCGCGTCGAAGTCGGCTACGTGTTCGACATCGCGGGAAGGGCGCTTGCGCTGTTTGGCGAGGCTGATCTCATCCAGATCGGCGCGCTGGACGATCCCCACATCGAAGCCTACGCACCGGAGATCGGCGCGCCTTTCCAATACTGAAGCCGCCACTTGACAATATGCGTATGCGCCACAATACTGAAGCTACCACTTCAGTATTGGAGCAAGCCATGGAAGCGCAATTGGTTGTCCACAGCACGTTCGTGATCGAGCGGTTCTACCCAAAGCCGGCGGAGAAGGTGTTCGCCGCTTTTGCCGATCCCGCCAAGAAGCGCCGCTGGTTCGCGGTCGGCGACAATCACGAGATCGAAATCTACGAGCAAAATTTCCGCGTCGGCGGCGTCGAGCGCTACCAGGCGCGCATGACGCAAAGCTCGCCGTTTCCGGGTTTCGTGCTCGCCAGCGAAACCAGCTATCTGGGCATCGAAACCAATCGCCGCATCGTCAGCGCTTCGACCATGAGCTTCGGCGGCAAGGTGATCTCCGCCGCGCTCGTCACCATTGAACTCGTCGAAACCGCGGAAGGCACGGACCTCATCTGCACGCACCAAGGCGCGTTCTTCGAAGGCGCCGACGGCCCGCAAATGCGCGAGCAGGGCTGGCGCAAATTGTTCGAGCAATTGGGCCAAGAGCTGGCGCGCTAGCGCGATGGCGCGCGCCAAACCCAAGATCGAAGCCGTCTTCCACGCGCTCGGCGATCCCACGCGCCGCGCCATCGTGGAGCGGCTGAGTCAAGGGGCCGTCCTCGGTCTCGCATCTCGCCGCGCCGCTTGGCGTCAGTGTAACGGGCCGTCTCGCAGCATTTGGAAATTTTGGAAGAATGCGGCCTCGTTCACACCGAAAAAATCGGCCGCGTCCGCACTTGCCGGATCGAGAGGGCAGGGTTCTCGGCGCTCGAACAATGGATCCGCGATCGGCGCACATCGTGGGAGCGCAAGCTCGATCGGCTGGGAGATTTACTCGAGGAAGACTAGCTATTCCGCCGCCTGATCCGCGGCCTCATCGAGCTCTTCCTCGCCCTCGATCTGCTCATAGCCCAGCAATTCGCCCGGCTGGCAATCCAAGACGCGGCAGAGCGCGTTGAGGGTGGAAAAGCGGATCGCCTTGGCCTTGCCGGTCTTCAGGATCGACAAGTTCGCCAAGGTCACGCCCACGCGCTCGCTCAGATCCGTGAGCGACATGCGTCGTTCCAGCAAAATGCGATCGAGAGTGACGCGGATCGCCATCAGATGGTCAGCTCCTGCTCTTCACGCAGGCGCGCGCCTTCGCGGAAGACTTCCGCCAGCACGATGATGACCAGGATCGAAATCCAGGGCGCGAAGTCGAAGGCTTCGGCTTCAAAATGGGTGTCGAGATCGGGCGGCGCCCCGAACGCGGCGATCAGCGCCAGCACGGCCCCGCCAAAGACGTAACGCGCCACCTCCATGACCAGCATGGTGATCCAGATAACCCGGAGATGCTCGGCGTTCTCCCGCCTGAATGGCTCGCCGGAGGTGAGGCTTTCGAACAGCCTGCGCAGCCGCCGGACGATCAGCAGCGACCCGCCGATGGCGACCGCGCCAATGGTCAGAGCCGGAACGACGATGGGCCACATCAGATAGTCCCAGGCGCCCTCGCCTGGCAGATTGACGTCAATGACCCCGCTCAGCAGCAGGCCAAGGGCGACCGCGTACCCGATGATGCCGACGATCAGCCCGATCATGCCGATCCACAGGAAGATCCCCGCCACATGGAGGGCGACCTTGATGATCGACGCGACCGAGCCTTTTCCCAGCACCTTCATTGGACGCTCTGCCTTCCGCTCCGTTTGGAACATGCCCGAACTTTATTGATAAACGATATAGACCCGCCGGCTCCGCGTCAAACAAGTGTTGCAATGATGCGTCAGCTCACCGGCCGCCTTGTCGTGGCCAGCCATAATGCCGGGAAAGTCCGCGAAATCGGCGCGCTGCTCGCCCCCCTGGGGGTCGAGGCGGTGTCGGCTGGCGATTTGGGGCTGCCGGAGCCGGATGAGACCGAGGCGACCTTTGTCGGGCAACGCCCTTTTGAAGGCCCGGGCGGCGGCGCAAGCGTCTGGCCTGCCGGCGCTGGCGGACGATTCGGGGCTGGAGGTCGCGGCTTTAGGCGGCGATCCCGGCATCTTTTCGGCCCGCTGGGCCGGGCCGGATCGAGATTTCGGGCTGGCCATGGAAAAGGTCTGGGCCGAACTCCAAGCCAAGGACGCGCACGATTTCTCCGCGCGCTTCGTGTGCGTGCTGGCGCTTGCCTGGCCCGATGGCGCGAGCGAGAGCTTCGAGGGCGAGGCGCGCGGGGCGCGTCGTGTGGCCGCCGCGCGGGGAGAAGGGCTTTGGCTACGATCCGATGTTCGTGCCTGCGGGCGAAGACCGCACCTTCGGCGAGATGAGCCACGAAGAAAAATTGCCGCTGACGCATCGCGCGCGCGCGTTCGAGAAATTGCTGGCGGCTTTGCGATGATCGATCCCGGCTTCGGGATTTACGTGCACTGGCCTTATTGCGCGGCGATCTGTCCCTATTGCGATTTCAACGTCCATCGCGCACGCGGCGCCGATCCTGAGCCTCTGCTCGCCGCGATCGACGCCGACCTCGCCGCGCACGCCGCGCGCTTTGGCCGTCGCCGCGCAACGAGTTTGTTTCTTGGCGGCGGCACGCCTTCGCTGCTGAGCGGCGATCATATCGCGCGCTTGATCGCGGCGGCGCAGCGCTCGTTCGATTTAGCAGACGATGCGGAGATCACACTCGAAGCCAATCCCGAAGATTGGCTTCGCTTTGCCGAGCACGTCGCGGCGGGCCGTCAACCGCATTTCCATCGGCGCGCAAGCGCTGGACGATGACGCGCTGAAAGCCCTTGGCCGCTACCACGACAGCGCGACATCGATCCGCGCCATCGAAGCCGCCGCGAACACAGGCGCGCGCGTGTCGCTCGATCTTATCTATGCGCGCGAAGGGCAGGACGTCGAAGCATGGTCGCGCGAACTCCGCGCCGCGCTCGCGTTGCCGGTCGAGCATGTCTCGCTCTACCAGCTCACCATTGAACCCAGCACTGCCTTCGCGCGCGCCGTCGCACGCGGCAGCTTGACGCCGCCAGACGCCGAAGCCGCCGCCGATCTTTACGAAGCGACGCAAGAGGTTTGCGATGGCGCTGGTTTCCCGGCCTACGAAATCTCGAACCATGCCCGCTCCCCCGAAGCGCGCGCACGGCACAATCTGGTTTACTGGCGCAGCGGCGATTGGCTCGGCATCGGCCCCCGGCGCGCATGGCCGCATCACGCAGGACGGCGTGCGCATCGCGACAGAAGCTGTGCGCCGTCCCACCGACTACATCGAAGCGGTGCGCGAGCGCGGTATCGGCTGGGCGAGCGAAACACCGCTCACAGCAAGCGAAACCGCCGATGAAATGCTTCTGATGGGCCTTCGCACCGATGAAGGACTGAGCATTACCCGCATCGAAGCGGCGCGTGGCCGCGCGCTCGATCCCTCCGCACTCGATTTCCTACAACAGCAAAACCTGATCGCGCTTACGCACGACCGCATCACGCTCACACGCGCGGGCCGTTTGCTCGCTAACCGTGTCGCGGCGGAGCTTTCGGTTTAAGTCGCGGGGCCTGTGAAGCGGCGCGGCGCGGCGTCGATGGCCGTCGCGCCAGCAGCGCGCACTTCCATGATAGCAAAGCCGCGCTCGATCGTGCCGTCGGCGCGGAAGCGGAAGATGCCGTCCGAGCCCAGGAAGCCTTCGTTGTTCTCCAGCGACGAGCGCGAAAAGCCCTGCGAGCCGCGCTCGCGCGAGAGCGAAGCCACCAAAGCCACCGCGTCATACGCCAAGCTCGAAAGCCGCGTCGGCTCGCGCTCGAACACGGCTTGGTAGCGCGATTCAAAATCGGTGCGCGCGCCCGGATCGGGGGGAGACATACCAGCCGCCCGCCAAAGTCGGCTCGCGCTGCGCGTCGCCGCCGGCCCACGCGGACGTGCCGAGCAATTTCACTTGCCGCAAATTCACGCCGCCACGCACAAGCGCCGGTCCAATCGCGCGCAATGGTCCGCCGCTTTCCGCGACCAGAATGGCTTGCGCCGGTGTTGTCCCGAGCGATGTCGCCAAACGCGCAGCCGCCGCCGCCGCCTCAGTGTCGTTGCGCGTGTAAAGCTCAACGCTCGGCACCGTCACGCCCCGCGCCTGCGCTTCTTGCCGCAACGCCGATTCAACACGCCGGCCATATTCGTTCGACGGCGCGAGGAGCGCGATCGAGCGAATGTCGCGCGCGGCAGCGAAGGAGACCAAGCGCGAGATTTCGTCTTCCAGTTGGAAGCTCAGCAGGTAAACGCCCTGGCTCGCCACGGTGCGGTCGGACGAGAAATCCAATGACCGGAATATTCTCGGCCCGCACTTCGCGCGCGGCGCCCTCAACGCCTTCGCGGGCGGACCGGTCCAATGATGATGTCAGCGCCATCGGCCACCAGCGCACGCGCGGCGGCGGCGGCGGAAGCGGCCGTCCGCGCCCGCATCGCGCGGGATCAGCAAGGTATTGGGATCGCCGTGGTCGAAGAGTGCAAGTTCGGCGGCGCTATAGAGCGCCGAGGCGTCCTGCGGGCGAAGCGAGAAGGGGAGCAAGAGCCCCACGCGCCACGATGCGCCGGCCCGCCATGAAGGGCGGCGTCACGCCGTCGCGCGTCACGACTTCGGTTCCGCTCGGCGGGGGCGGTGAAACCGGGGCCGCCGATCACGGGTCCAGGCCCCGGGGTCGTCCCGCAAGCGGCCAGCGCCATTGCCAATCCGACCGCAATGGCGGTTTGGTTTTCATCTGCGAAAGGCTTGGCGCGGAGACCGCGCCCCGCCGATGATCGCTTCAGCCCCATGACCAATTCCTCGACCGATCCCGATGCAAAACGCGCGGCGGACCGTACTGGCGCCCGCCGGGACAGTCCACCGCTCGAACCGGGCCTTTATGTGGTGGCGACTCCGATCGGCAATCTCCGGGACATCACCCTGCGCGCGCTCGACATTTGGCCGGCGCCAACCGCGTTTATGCCGAGGACACCCGCGTCACCCGCAAGCTCCTGGACGCCTACAGCCTAAAGCCGCGTCTCCATTCCTATCACGAGCACAATGCCGAAGAGGCCCGCGCCGAAATCCTGGCGGCCTTGGCGAATGGCGAAAGCATCGCACTGGTTTCCGACGCCGGCACGCCTCTGATCTCCGATCCGGGCTTCAAACTGGCGCGCGCGGTTTTGGAGGCGGGCTTCAAGGTCGTTCCAGCGCCCGGCGCATCGGCGTCGCTCGCGGCTCTGGTTTCTTCGGGTCTCCCGAGCGATCGCTTCTTTTTCGCGGGATTTCTCTCCGCCAAGACGCAGGCCCGCCGCGCCGAGTTGGAAGAGCTGTCCGAGATCGGCGCGACTTTGGTGTTTTACGAAAGCGGCCCGCGCCTCGCGGACAGTCTCGCGGATATGACCGCGATGCTCGGGCCCCGTCCCGCTGCTGTCGCGCGCGAACTCACCAAGATGTTCGAGGAAGTGCGGCGCGATACGCTGGATGCGCTCGCCGCACACTATGAAAGCGCGGGCGCGCCAAAAGGGGAGATCGTCGTGGTGGTCGGCCCGCCCATGGCGAAAGCGGCCGCCAGTGCTGAAGATATCGACGCTTTGCTGCGGGCCGCCTTGTTGCGCGGCGGCGTGAAGGAAGCCGCCGCCGAAGCCGCGCGCGAACTTGGCGTGCCGCGCCGCGAAGCTTATGCGCGCGCTGTGCAGCTCAAAGACGAGCGCGCGTGAGCAAGAGCCGCAGAGCCGCCGAACATCGCGGCCGCGTCGCCGAATGGATCGCCGCGCTTTGGCTCACCTGCAAAGGCTATCGCATCCTCGGCCACCGCTTGCGCACACCGTTCGGCGAGGTCGATCTCGCGGCCTTTAAGAGTGGCGCGCTCGTCATCATCGAGGTCAAAGCGCGCCGCACATTCGACGCCGCCATGCTCGCTGTCAGCCACACACAACAACAACGCATCGCGCGCGCGGCGGAGGTTCTGGCTGGCCGCTGGCGCATGATGGCCGCGCCCATCCGCTTCGACGTCGTGGTGATTGGCGCCGGTTTCTGGCCCAAACATGAACGCGGCGCCTGGATGATTGAGGCCCGGCGTTAATCGCGCCGCAACCGAAACCAGCCCAGACCTTGGCGTTCCATGCGATCGCCGATCCTCATTCTCGCCGCTCTGTCGGCCTGCGCGCTTTCGAGCGGCTGCGTCACCGCCGCCGCGGGCGCCGCCGCGAGCGTGGGGCTCTACGCCATGCAGGAGCGCACGATCGGGGAGGGCATCGACGATGCCGCGGCTTCACAAGAAGTTAAGACCCGCCTGATGGCGACCGACCGCGCCGGTTTCGCACAAGTCGATGTCGAGGTTTCCGGCGGCTCGCTTCTTCTCTCGGGCACCACGCCCAGCGAAGAGCATCGCCAGACCGCCGAACTGATCGCGCGCAATGTCCGCAGCGTGCACACGATCTACAACGAGATCCTCGTCGGCCAGCGCAGCGGCGTCCTCCGCAACGCGCAGGACGAATGGATCACCGCGCAAATCCGCGCGCGCTTGACCGCAAGCGCCGCCGTGCGCGCGATCAACGTCAATATCGAGACGTTCAACGGCAATGTTTACTTGATGGGCTATGCGCGCAGCGAAACAGAACTTCAGCGCGCCGCTGAGATCGCAAGCACGGCGCCCGGCGTGCAGCGCGTGATCTCCTTCATGCAGATCCGCTCGCATGAAACCGGCTACGCCGCCGCGCCGCCGCCGGCGCCCACGGCCTCGCCCTACTAGGCGGCCAGACGCTGCTTCCCTAGCCAAGCTTGTGAGTTAAACTCCCCAAGCGGGACTGTGAGCAACTTTTCTGTTGCGTATTTGTTCTTGTTATGTGCTAGAGCTAAAGCGTATCTGTGGATAAGCCGGGGGCTTGCGATGTCCATGTGCGTGACGACGGTGGCGTTCGCCGGTCTGGAAGCGCGCCGTGTCGACGTGCAAGTCCAGATCGCCGGCGGCGTGCCGGGGATCGTGATCGTCGGGCTCGGGGATAAAGCGATCGCCGAAAGCCGCGACGTGTTCGCGCCGCCTTCGCCAGCATTGGCCTCGCCATTCCCGCCGGCCGCATCATCGTCAATCTGGCGCCTGCCGATCTTCCGAAAGAGGGCTCGCATTATGACGTGCCGATCGCGCTCGCCATGATGGCGGCGATTGGCGCGATGCCGAAAGACGCGCTCGATAATGTCGTGGCGTTCGGCGAACTCGGGCTCGATGGCTCGCTGGCGCCGACGCCGGGGCGCATTGCCCGCAGCGATGGCCGCGCATTTCGTACGGCTGCGCCTTCATCTGCCCCTCCGCGAGCGGCGCGGAAGCGGCGTGGGGCGGAGGAGAAGTGGTTGCGGCGCCGTCGCTGATCGCGCTGATCAATCATTTTCGAGGCGGCACGGTGCTAAAGCCGCCGGAGCGCGGCGATCTCGTTTCCGGCGAAAGCGTGCCCGATCTCCGCGACGTGCGCGGGCAAGAACAAGCTAAGCGCGCGCTCGAAATCGCCGCCGCCGGCGCACACAATCTACTGTTCGTCGGCCCGCCCGGCGCGGGAAAATCCATGCTGGCGCAGCGCCCTGCCAGGCATTCTGCCGCCGCTTTCATCCGAGGAATTGCTGGAAGTCAGCATGATTCATTCGGTGGCGGGTTTGCTCGAACGCGGACGTCTCACGCGCACGCGCCCCTTTCGCGCACCGCACCATTCGGCCTCGATGGCCGCGCTCGTCGGCGGCGGATTGCGCGCAAAACCAGGTGAAATCAGCCTCGCGCATCACGGCATTTTATTCCTGGACGAGCTTCCCGAATTCAGCCCCCAAGCGCTCGATGCTTTGCGTCAGCCGCTTGAGAACGGCCACGTGATGATCGCGCGCGCCAATCATCATGTCACGTATCCCGCCCGCATTCTGCTCGCCGCCGCGATGAATCCATGCCGCTGTGGGGGAGGGCCGGGCGCCGGGCAATGCCGGCGCGGCCCGCGCTGCGCCGCTGATTATCAAGCGCGGCTCTCCGGCCCGCTGCTCGACCGCATCGACATCCAGCTCGACGTGCCGCCCGTCACCGCCGCCGATCTCTCGCTCCCGCCGCCGATCGAAGGTTCGGCCGAAGCGGCCGCGCGTGTCGCGGTGGCGCGCGCGGCGCAGGGCGAACGCGCGGTGGGTCTCAATTCCGCGATGGACCTTGAAGCGCTGGAACGCGTCGCCGCGCCCGACGCGCCCGGCAAAGCGCTTCTCTCCAAGGCCGCGGAATCGCTCGCGCTTTCGGCGCGCGCTTATCACCGCACGCTCCGCGTCGCGCGCACCATCGCCGACCTCGATGGCGCGGCTGGCGTCGGCCGCATCCATGTCGCCGAAGCGCTCAGCTTGAAGCGGCGTTGGGCCGGGGCGGAGAACCAGGATGCGATGGTCCGCGTTTCCTGAAGGGAACGCAATGCAACGCCCGAACATTACTAAACAAAAACTAGCGCGTTAATCTCCACTGGCTGAGTGTAGATAACCGTGAAGGGAGCCCGATATGAGCCTCATCTCCGACATCGATGCGGAACGGCACGCGGCGGCGATGTGGGAGAGCGGCTCGCGCCGCGCGGCCAAGATCCCACCGGATGACGGCGCTGATTTCATCCCGGCGCGCACCTTCATCGATACCTCGCTCACGGTCGGCGGCCCGCCCAATCTGCTCGGCATCCGCCGCTTGGCCTGGGAAGGCTTCGTCACGCTCATGGATTTGCGCGCGCACGCGGTCGATTCCGTGGAACAGGAAGAAGCTGAAATCGCCGGCTTGCTTATGTCGCGCGCCTCTGCCCAGCACGTCTGGGGAGAGCGAAGCGCTCGATGCATTGCTGAGCGACGTCACCCAGGAGGCGCGGCCGCTTTATCTCTTCTGCGAGGACGGCAGCCTCGCGCTGATGCTGGGCCTCATGACCACCGGGGAGATGCAGTCCTCCGGCCATGTGTTCGCCCGCATGGCGGCGCGCGGCGTGCCCATGCTCGATACCCGCCGCCAGCGCGCGGCGCGCGCCTGGTTCGCGGCGCGCGGGCTCGACCCCAAGCCCCCATCCACGCTGCTCGCCGCCGACTAAGCGCCAGGCCCAGGATTTCTTAACCGCGTCGGCGCTTCATCGCGCCATGATCGCGCCCATCGCCGCTTACGGATTCGACGCCTTCGAAGCGTTTCCGATCCGACCGCCTTGGCTCGGCGCGGACGGGTCGCTGCTGCGCGCCAATCCGGCGTTCCGCGCGGCGTTCCGGCACTGGATCGGCCCGCTGCGCCCGCCCTGGGGCCGGGTCAAGCCGCCCGAGTTCGAGAGCGAGACGCGCCGCTTTGAAGCGCCCGCGCCGGATGGCCGGCGCTTTGAATGGGCCGAGCGGCGCTTGCCCGATGGCGTGAGCCTCGTCGTCGCGCGCGACATCACCGATCACGCCCGCGCCGCCGAAGAAGCCGCCGCCGCCAAGACCACGCTCTTCGCCACGCTCACGCACGAATTGCGCACGCCGCTCAATGGCATTCTCGGCATGGCGGGCTTGCTCGCGCAGGCCAAGCTCGAACCCGCCGCCGAAACCTATGTCGGCGCCATCCGGCAATCGGGCGAGTTGCTGCTCGATCTCATCACCGAGATTCTGGATTATTCGCGCATCGAAGCGGGGCGCGTTCTGATCGAAGCGGCGCCGTTCAATCCTGAAGCGGTGATGCAGGAAATCGCCGAGCTCTTGTCGCCGAAGGCGCACGACAAGGGCCTCGAAATGGCGGTGATCGTGCGCGCCGGCGCGCCGACGCGCGTCATGGGCGATGACGGGCGCTTGCGGCAAATCTTGTTCAACCTCGCGGGTAACGCGGTGAAGTTCACCGAGGCCGGCGGCGTTGCGCTGGAGCTTGCGCCGCGCGGCGAGGATCGTTTGCGCTTCGTGGTGCGCGACACCGGCGCCGGCATTGCGCCTGATAAGCAAGCGCTGATCTTCGAGGAATTCATGCAGGCCGATGCGGGCGTGGCACGCCGTCATGGCGGCGCGGGGCTTGGCCTTGCGATCGTGGAAAAAGCTTGCTGCGGCGATGGGTGGCGAAGTTGGCCTTTCCAGCAGCCCGGGGCAGGGCGCGAGTTTTCTGGGTCGAGTTGCCGCTGCCGACTGTCGAGGGCAAACCAAATGTGATGCCGCTCGCGGGCGTGCGCGCCAAAGTCATCACCGCCTCGCCCTTGCTGAAACATGCCGTCAGCGCGGCCGTGACGTCGCTCGGCGGCGGGCTCGCGGCGGACGATGAGAGCGTCGATGTCATCTTGATCGACTGGCGCGAGGATCACAGCGCCGAAGCCATAACCGCGCTCAAAGCCAAGGCGCGCGCCGTGATCGCGCTGGTCGCGCAAGAAGAGCGCGGCGCCATCGAGCGCAGCCGCGCGACGGGGCGTTGTGCACTACACTTTAAAGCCGCTGCGGCGGCGTTCCTTGGCTGAGCGCGTGAAGGTCGCGCTTGGCGCCAGCAAAGCGCCGCGCCGCTGGACGATCAGCAAGCCTCGCCTGAAACGCTCGGGGGCCTCCGCGTGCTTCTGGCGGGAAGACAATCCCATCAACGCGCTGCTGGCGCGCACGTTGCTGACGCGCGCCGGCTGCGTGGTCGATGTGGTGCAGGACGGGGAGGAGGCGGTCGCCGCGGCCGCGGCCGCGCCATACGATCTCATCTTCCTCGACATCCGCATGCCGCGCCTCGACGGCATCGCCGCCGCTGCGCGCATTCCGCGCCTTGCCAGGGTCCGGCGGGCGCCGCACCATTGTTGCGCTCACCCGCCGACGCTGGCGAGGAGGACCGCGTCCGCGCCCTTAAAGCCGGCATGGATGATTTCGTGACCAAGCCGATCAATCCCGCGCGGCTGTTCGCGGTGGCGGCCCGCTTTACGCGCGAAGCAAAGCCCGCCACGGTCTCGGGCAAATAGTCCGCCGGCAGGAGTAGCCCATGTCTCAAGCGCCCCCCGGAGCCGAATGTCGAACCCGCGCGCCGCAAGGTCGGCTGGCGCGATATCGTCAAATCGATTCGCCGCCCGAAAGTGCTGCTGACCTTGGCGCTTGGCTTCGGCTCGGGCCTGCCATTTCTGCTCACGGGCGCGACCTTCGGGCTCTGGCTGCGCGAGCACGATATCTCGCTCGCCGCGATCGGGTTTCTGTCTTGGGTCGGTCTCGCTTACTCGTTCAAATTTCTCTGGGCGCCGCTGATCGATAAGATCGACGCGCCGCTGCTGGGCTTCCTCGGCCGGCGCCGTAGCTGGATGGCGCTGTCGCAGATCATCACCGGCGGCGCGCTCGTGGCGATGGCGATCGTGGGTCCAGACGGCGGGCTGATGTTGCTGGGCGGCGCGGCGCTCGCTGTCGCGTTCGCGTCGGCGACACAAGACATCGTCGTCGATGCCTGGCGAATCGAAATCCGCCGACGATACCGAAGAACTGGCGCTCATCACGTCGGCGTTCCAACTCGGCTATCGCTTCGCCATTCTCGCGGCAAACGCGCTGATCTTGTTCGTCGCTAACGGCATTGGGCTGGGCCGGCGCCTATGCGCTTAACGGCGCGGCGATGAGCATCGCGCTGCTCGCGACCTTGCTCGCACGCGAGCCCCTGTCGCGAGCGCAAATCGCATCGCCCGCGATCTGGACGCCGCGCGGTATGTTCGACGCCATCGCGGGACCGTTTTCTCGTGTTTCTCAAAACACACGGCGCGCTCGCGGTGCTGATGCTGGTGACGATCAGCCTCTACGGCTTCCCGATTTCGTGATGGGGCCGATGGTGGGCCCGTTCTATGTCGATATCGGCATTCCGCGCGAAACCATCGGTTCCGTGCGGCTAACATTCGGGCTCGTCGGCACGCTTGTCGGCATCGCAGCCGCCGGATTGAGCGCGCTGCGCTTAGGCTTCGGCACGACCTTGTTGCTCGGCGCCATCCTCGGCCCAGGCTCGAACATCGCCTACACCTTGCTGGCGACCAACGGTTATTCGCCGACCTTGTTCGCCGGCGTGCTGTTCACCGAGAATTCAGCGAAGGCTCGCGGGCGCGGCGCTCGTGGCGTACATGTCGAGCCTCACCAGCATCGGTTACACCGCCACGCAATACGCGCTGCTCAGCTCGTTCTACGCGATGCTCGGCAAGGTGCTGAAAGGCTTCTCGGGGCAAGTGGTCGAGGGGCTGCAGGCCATGGCGGGCGGCAATGTGCTGCAGGGTTATGCTTGGTTCTTTCTCGGTACGGCGCTCGTCGGCATTCCCGCGCTCGTATTGTGCATCGTGCTCAACCGCATCACGCGCAAACGAAAGCGCGAAGCGGAGGAGGCGGCCGCACCCGCGCCAGCTTAGGCGCGCACCGCAACTGGGAACGCCGCTTCGAACGCCGCGACCTTCGCGAAGTTCACGATGTCAGACACCGTCGCGCCGAGCGGTGCGATCTGGATTTGCCGCTCCAGCCCCATCAGCACTGGGCCGATCACGGTCGCGCCGCCGATGGTGGCGAGCAGGCTGGTCGAGATCGACGCGGAATGGATCGCCGGCATGATGAGTACGTTCGCGGGTTCGGAAAGCCGCGAGAACGGATAGAGCTTGCGCGCATCCGCGCTGAGCGCCACGTCAGGGTTCATCTCGCCTTCGTATTCGAAATCCACGTCCTCGCGGCGGTCCAGGATCGATACGGCTTCGCGCACTTTGTCGGCGCGGTCCGAACGCGGATTGCCGAAGGTGGAGTGCGAGAGAAACGCGACGCGCGGTGTCGCGCCGAAGCGGCGCGCGGCGGCGGCGGCTTGGATCGCAATCTGCGCCAGCTCCGACGCGATTGGAAACTCCGCGACCGTCGTGTCCGCGATAAAAAGCGTCCGGCCTTTGGACAGCACGATCGACATGCCCATCACGCGCTCGCCGCGCACCGGATCGATCACGCGCCGCACGTCTTCCAGCACGGTGGCATAATTGCGCGTCACGCCCGTCACCATGCCGTCGGCATGCCCGAGCGCGACCATGCAGGCGCCGAACACATTGCGGTCGAGGTTTACAAGGCGCTGCGCATCGCGCTGCAGGAAGCCGAAGCGCTGCTGACGCTTGTAGAGATAATCCGTGTAGGTCGGGTTCTGGTCGGACACGCGCGCATTGACGATCTGGAGGTTCGCATCTTCCGGCACGCCGAGCAGCGCCATGTTGCGCATCACTTGCTCTTCGCGGCCGATCAGGATCGCTTCGCCGAGCTCAAGCTCCTGATACGCAAACGCCGCGCGGATCACGGCCGGTTCTTCGCCTTCTGCGAACACGATGCGTTTTTGGCAGCGCCGCACCGAGTTCTGCACGCGCTGCAGCAGCGCCGCTGTCGGATCGAGCCGCTGCGCGAGGCCCTCGCGATAAGCTTCCATGTCCGCGATGGGCTTGCGCGCCACGCCCGTATCCATCGCCGCCTGCGCCACGAATGGCGGCACGGTCGAGATGAGGCGCGGGTCGAACGGGGAGGGGATGATATAGTCGGGGCCAAACTTCAGTCGGCGTCCGTGATACGCCGCCGCCACTTCATCCGGCACATCTTGTTTCGCTAAAGCCGCCAGCGCGCGTGCCGCCGCGACCTTCATTTCCTCATTGATCGTCCGGGCGCGCACATCGAGCGCGCCGCGAAAAATATACGGAAAGCCCAGCACATTGTTGACCTGGTTCGGATAGTCCGAGCGGCCGGTCGCCATGATGGCGTCCTTGCGCACCGAGAGCACATCCTCAGGCGTGATTTCCGGATCGGGATTGGCCATCGCGAAAATGATCGGCTTCTTCGCCATCGCCTTGACCATGTCCTTGGTCATCGCGCCGGCGGCGGAGAGCCCCATGAAGCAATCGGCGCCCTCAATGGCTTCTGAAAGCGTGCGGAGCTTGGTGTCGATGGCATGCGCGGCCTTGAACTGGTCCATGCCTTTTTCGCGCCCGCGATAGACCACGCCGTCGCGGTCGCAGATCACGACATTATCGTGCTTCACGCCAAGCTGCTTGATCAACGCCGTTACAGAAAGTCCCGCGGCGCCCGCGCCGTTCACAACGACCTTGATGTTTGCGAGTGTGCGGCCGGTCAGCTCGCACGCATTGATGAGCCCCGCCGCCGCGATAATCGCGGTGCCGTGCTGATCGTCGTGGAAAACCGGAATGTCGAGATCGTCCCGGAGGCGGCTCTCGATGATGAAGCATTCCGGCGCCTTGATGTCCTCAAGATTGATGCCGCCGAACGTCGGCCCGATATTGCGGACAGTGGTGATGAATTCCTCGACGTCTTGCGTCGTCACCTCAATGTCGATCGAGTCTACATCGGCAAAGCGCTTGAAGAGCACGCACTTGCCCTCCATCACTGGCTTGGACGCCACCGCGCCGAGATTGCCGAGGCCCAGGATCGCCGTGCCGTTCGAGATCACGGCGACCAGATTGCCCTTCGACGTGTAATCGTAGGCTTTGTCGGGATCCTCCGCGATTGCCTTCACCGGCACCGCGACGCCGGGCGAATAAGCCAGCGACAGATCGCGCTGCGTGCCCATCGGCTTGGTCGGCGTGATGGAAATCTTGCCGGCGGGGTGCGAGCGGTGGAAGGCGAGCGCTTCCTCGTCGGTAAAAGTGCGTTTGCTGTCGGCCATGGGGGGAGGGCGTGCTTTCGGATTCTCGGAAGGGCGCCAACCTAAAGCCGGGCGCACCTCCGTCAATGGAAGTCATGACGCGAATTCGTCTATGATCGCGCCAATGGCCGATTCCTCTGCTTCCCTGCCGAGCGCTGCACGCACTACGCCGTTCATGGCGCAATATCTGGCGGCCAAGGCCGAGCATCCGGATGCTCTGCTGTTTTTTCGGATGGGCGATTTCTTCGAGCTCTTCTTTGAGGACGCGGAGAAGGCCGCCGGCGCGCTCGGCATCGCGCTCACCAAGCGCGGCGCGCACGATGGCGAGCCGATACCCATGGCCGGCGTGCCCTGGAGACAGGCGGAGAATTATCTCGCCAAACTGATTCGCGCTGGCTTCAAGGTCGCGGTCTGCGAGCAGTTGGAAGACCCCGCCGAAGCGCGCAAGCGCGGCTCCAAATCGATCGTGCACCGCGCGGTCGTGCGCGTCGTCACGCCCGGCACGCTGACGGAGGAGGGCCTGCTCGACGCACGCGCGGCCAATCGCCTCGCCGCCTGCGCGTTCGCCGGTGACAGCGCCGCCATTGCTTGGGCCGATGTTTCAACCGGCGCCTTCGAGACGCGCGCATGCGCGGCCGATCGGCTCGAAGAAGAACTCGCCGCGCTTGCGCCCGCCGAAGTGCTCGCGATCGACGCCGATGCCCAGCGTGTTGCGCGCGCGGTCGAGCACAGTGGCGCGACGCTCACTTTGCGACCCTCCGTGAAGGGCGATGCGAAAGCTGCCGGGCGGCGCGCGCGCGAAATCTTTGAAGTCGCCGCGCTCGACGCGTTCGGCACGTTTACGCCGGCGGAGATGTCCGCGATTGGCCTCGTGCTCGATTATGTCGAACTTACACAAGCCGGCGATGCGCCGCGCCTGGCGCCGCCAAAACGCAGCGGCGAGAGCGCCTACATGGCGATCGATCCCGCGACGCGAACGGCGCTTGAGATCGACCGCGCCTCGCGCGGCGGGCGCGAAGGTTCGCTGCTCGCCGCGATCGATCGCACCATCACCGCGCCAGGCGGGCGTTTGCTGGCGGAGCGCCTCGCACGTCCGCTGACCGATACCGCGGCGATCAATGGCCGCCTCGATGCCGTGGAATTTTTCCTTGAAGCGTCGGATCACCGCGCCGGCGTTCGCCACGAGCTGAGAGCAGCCGGCGATCTCGCTCGCGCGCTCACGCGGCTTGCGCTCGGACGCGGCGGTCCGCGTGATTTGGCGCAATTGCGCGATGGATTGCAGGCGGGCGATCGCGCGGCGGCGCGGTGTCTCGGCTTGACTGGCGCTGCACCGACCGAAATTGAAAACGCCTGCGCCGCGCTTACGCTCGCATCGCATCTCGAATGCGCCTCCTTCGCGCAAACGCTTGAACGTGCGCTCGCCGCCGATCTGCCCATGTTGGCGCGCGACGGCGGCTTCATTGCGCCCGGCTACGATTCCGCGCTCGATGAAGCGCGCAGCTTGCGCGATGATAGCCGCCGCGTGATCGCTGCATTGCAGGCGAAGTATGCCGAAGAGACGGGCATCGCGGGCCTCAAGCTCAAGCACAATAATGTGCTGGGCTATCATATCGACGCCACCGCAAAGCAGGCCGAAGCGCTGATGCGCGCCCCGAACGATGCGCGCTTCATCCATCGCCAGACCAATGCCGGTTCGATGCGCTTCACCACCACCGAGCTTGCCGATCTCGACGCGAAGATTTCGCGCGCGGGGGAGGCGGCGCTTGCGCGCGAGATCGCGCTCTTTCGCGAATTCGCGGCGCAGGCGACGGCGCTGGAGAAAGATATTCGCGCCGCCGCCGAAGCGCTCGCGATGCTCGATGTCGCGGCGGGGCTTGCGGAGTGGGCGGAAGAGAATTCCGCCGTCCGTCCGGAGATCGATGATTCAACGGCGCTGATCGCGGACGCCGCGCGCCATCCTGTCGTCGAAGCGGGCGTGCGCCGGCAGGGCAATGGCTTCACGCCGAATGATGCGCGTCTCGATGGGGAAGGGCAGACCGGCCCACGCTTGCTCGTCGTCACCGGCCCGAACATGGCCGGCAAGAGCACCTATCTCCGCCAGATCGCGCTGCTTGCGGTGCTGGCGCAGTCCGGCTCCTTCGTGCCGGCCAAGCGCCTCAAGCTCGGCATGGTCGACCGCGTGTTCGCGCGCGTCGGCGCCTCCGACGATCTGGCGCGCGGCCGCTCCACCTTCATGACGGAAATGGTCGAGACCGCCGCCATCCTCCACCAATCCGGGCCAAAGGCCCTGGTCGTGCTGGACGAGATCGGCCGAGGCACCGCGACGTTCGACGGCCTCGCCATCGCCTGGGCGGTAGCCGAGCACCTCCACGAGAGCAATCGCTGCCGCGCCGTCTTCGCCACGCACTATCACGAACTCACGCGGCTGGCCGAAAAGCTGGCCGCCGGCGCGAACGCGCACTTAAAGGCCCGGGAGTGGAAGGGCGATCTGGTCTTCCTGCACGAAGTCGCGCCCGGCGCCGCCGATCGCTCTTACGGCATCCAGGTTGCCAAACTCGCCGGCTTGCCCCGCAGCGCGGTCGATCGGGCCAAGGCCGTGCTGCAGCGCCTGGAGCAGACGGGCGGATCGGCCCGCGTGGAGATCGCGGAGGATTTGCCGCTGTTTGCCGGTGTGAAGCCGGCGGCCGAGCCGTCGGAATTAGAGGAAGAGCTGGCCAAGCTCGACCCGGACGCACTCAGTCCGCGCCAGGCGCAGGAAGCGCTCTACCGTCTTAAAGCGCTGATTTTAAAAGACTAATGAATTAACGCTGCTGTTCGGCCCGGCTCAGTTCGTCATGGACCAGCGAGTCGCGGTCGTTCACGGTTTGCCGCGCTTCATCCATGGCCGCGCCCGCCATCAGATTGTCCCGCACGGAGGGGGTGACGCCCGTATAAATGTTAAATGTCATATAGGCGCCCAGGCAGCCGCCGATGATCAGACCCGAGACGCCCCAGATCGAGGCGGCCATCCAGAACGCGGCTGAGCGCTCGCGTCGGATTTGGGAATGGAAGAGTTTTTGGTCGAACAGGGCTTCAATACGCCCACGGTCGGGATGGTCCTGAACGGAAAGATGGTGGGCGCGGTCGTCGTCGACGGGAAGAAACTCCCCCTTGCGCGGTCTCGCCATCAAGTCCTCCATTAACTCTTAAAGACAGGAAGACACTGCTTCGTTCCCGCCCCCAACCTGTAGCTTCGCTCTGCCCGTTAATTAAGGCAAGTTTGGGTTCTGCGCTTTAACAAGAAGTCATGTGACACCAGGTTGAGCCCCGCGCGCCCGCCCAAATAAGAAGCACTCCTGAACGCATGGCCATCCGCCTCAAACCCGCCCGCATCGAGCACGTCGTCGACGGCCTCAGGCTGCGCGCCCAGCTCAGCGCTGTGGCGCGCAGCCAGGAGAGCGAGGACGCGATCCGGAAGGGCGCGCTCCAGCTGCTGCACGGCGCATTGTTTCGGGGCCGGATGATCGCCAAGGAGCGGCTGGAGGCAGGGGAGAACGGGCTCGCGGTGGCCCGCCTTCTGGCAAAGGTCGCCGACGAGGTGATCGCGGCGCTTTACGACTTCACCACCGTCCACGTTATTCGCGCCCGCAACCCCACTGCAGGGGAGCGCTTCTCGCTGATCGCGGTCGGGGGCTATGGGCGCGGAGAGCTCGCGCCGTCGTCCGACATCGATCTCCTCTTTCTGCGTGCGTACAAGCAGACGCCGTTCGCCGAGAGCGTCACCGAATACATGCTCTACATGTTGTGGGACATGGGCCTGAAGGTCGGCCATTCCTCGCGCACCGTGAACGAGTGCATCAAGCTCGCGAAGGAAGATCACACGATCCAAACGGCGCTGCTTGAAGCGCGCCGCATCTGCGGCGACGATTCGCTCGCGGACGAATTGGAGGCGCGCTTCCGCAGCGAAGTCGCTGAGCAAAGCCACGCCACTTTCATCGCGGCGAAACTCAAGGAGCGCGACGAACGCCATCTGCGCGCCGGCGCATCGCGTTACATGGTCGAGCCCAATATCAAGGAAGGCAAGGGCGGCCTTCGCGATCTTCACACGCTCTTCTGGCTCGCGCGCCATCGCTACGGCTTCGAGACCTTGCAGGAATATGTCGCGGCCGATGTGTTCACGCCGCAAGAATGGACGAGCTTCCGGCGCGCGCTCGAATTTCTGTGGACAGTGCGCTGCCATCTTCATTTCATCACCGGCCGCGCCGAAGAGCGCATCTCGTTCGATCTGCAGCCTGAACTCGCCAAGCGCATGGGCTATGGCGTGCGCGCGAACCAGCAGGCCGTCGAGCGCTTCATGAAGCGCTATTTCCTCGTCGCGCGCGAAGTCGGCGCGCTGACGCGTATTCTGTGCGCGCGCCTTGAGGCCGACCAAGCCAAGCGCGCGCCGCGCGGTTTGCAGCGCTTCATGCCGCCGAGCCGTGCGGCTTCCATGCCGGTTGCGCCCGGCTTTCGCGTTGAAGGCGGCCGGCTCGACGTCGAGGCGCCGACCGTGCTCGACGATCCGATCAATCTCATTCGCTTGTTCGAAATCGCCGATGGCCGCGATCTCGACGTGCATCCCGCCGCGCTTGGCGAGGCCGCGCGGCGCCTGAAGAGCATCACGCCGCACGTCCGCCGCGATCCCGCGGCGCGCGAAGCGTTTCTGCATGTCGCGACATCGGATCGCCATCCCGCGGCGGCGCTGCGGCTGATGAACGAGGCGGGCGTGCTCGGGCGCTTTCTCCCGGAGTTCGGCCGCATCGTCGCGCAGATGCAGTTCAACATGTATCACCACTTTACGGTGGACGAGCACACGCTGAACGCGGTCGACTATATCTCCGACATCGAGAAGGGACGCCGCAAGGAAGAGCATCCGCTTGCGACGGAAATCTTCCCTAAGATCATCAATCGCCGCGCGCTCTATCTCGCGATGCTGCTGCACGACACCGGCAAGGGCGTCGGGGATCAGCAAGTCGAGGGCGCCAAATCCGCACGCGCGGCGTGTGAGCGCTTGGGGCTGCCGGAAGAAGAGGCCGAGCTTGTCGCGTGGCTCGTCGGCCATCACCTCGAAATGAGCGACGTCGCGCAGAAACGCGATATCGGCGATCCGCGCACCGTCGCGCAATTTGCGCAATTGGTCGGCTCGCTGGAGCGCCTACGTCTGCTGCTCGTGCTCACGGTCGCGGATATTCGCGCCGTTGGTCCCGGCGTGTGGAACGGCTGGAAAGGCCAGCTGCTGCGCGATCTTTATCGGCTGACAGAAGCTGCGTTTCGCGGCGGCCGTTCGGACGAAAACAGCGTGCGCGAACGCCTCGCCGAACTCGCGAAGGAAGCCAAAGAGCGCTTGCTGCGCGATCTTGGCCGTCCCGACGATGGCCCGCTGCACGATTGGCTCAACACGCTCGAAGACGGCTATTGGCTCTCGCACGACGCCGAAGCTTTGCTCTGGCACGCGCAGGAAGTCGCAACCGCACGCCGCAATCACGTCACGCCGCACGTTTCAGCGCGGCCGCGAAGTCTGCAAGGCGCCACTGAACTTCTAGTCTATGCGCAAGATCGCCCCGGCCTCTTCGCCAGCGTCGCCGCCGCGATTTCAGCGTGCGGCGCCGACATCGCGGATGCGCGCGTCCACACCACGCGCGACGGCATCGCTTTTGACGTCTTCTCGATCCAAACCACCGAGGGCAAACCCTTCGGCGCCGACGATGGCGATGCGCTGGAGAATCTGCTGGTGCGTGTTCGCCGCGCGGCGCTCGAAGATCATCCGCCGCTCGCCGCCAAAGCGCCCTCGCGCCGGACGGCGGCTTTCGCCATCGAGCCCTGGGTGCGGGTCGACAACGAACTCACAGGCCAGGCGACCGTGATCGAAGCCTCGGGCCGCGATCGGCCCGGCCTGCTGGCGCAACTCGCGCATGTGTTCGCCGCCGCCGACCTCTCCATCGTCAGCGCCCACATCGATTCTTACGGCGAGCGCGTTGCGGACGTTTTCTACGTGCAGGAAGCTTCCGGCGGGCAGCTGAGCGATGCGCGCCGTATCGGCGAGGTGCGCGCCGAGCTTGAAGAAGTGCTACGCGCCGCCGAGCCAGCGGCGCCCGCCGACCCCGCGCGCAAGCCTTTGGCGGTGGCGCGCTCCAGCACGGCGCGCTAGCACAGCGCACGCTTCAAGGATTCGCATCGCGCATGAGCTTGGCCCGCAACACGTTCGTCCAGGCGCCGTTGACCTTGGCCAGCCGCTTGCTCGGCTTCGCGCGCGATCTCGCGGCCAATTACCGCTTCGGCGGGCAGGGGCCGCTGATGGACGCGTTCGCCACTGCGCTCATGTTCCCGAACCTTTTTCGCCGCTTGTTTGCCGAAGGCGCGTTCGCGCAGGCTTTCGTGCCGATCTACGCCAAGGCCCGCGCCGAAGGCGGCGATGTGGATGCCGACCGCATTGCGTCCGAGGCGATGTCGTTCCTGATGTTCGTGGTGGCCGCGTTCTGCGTGGTTGCGCAGATCGTGATGCCGTTTCTGATGCCGTTTTTGCTTTCGGCCTACACCGACGATCCCGGCACGCTGCGCATCGCGACTTTGATGACGCAGCTCACCATGCCGTATCTGGCGTGCATGACGCTGGCGTCGCTGCTGTCGGGCGTTCTCAACACGCTCGGACGCTTCGCGCTCTCCGCCGGCGTGCCCGCACTCCTAAACATCTGCACCATCGCGGCGCTCGTGATCGCGCCCGATTCCGAGATCGCCGCTGTCGCGGTTTCGATCACCGTCACCGTCGCCGGTGTGCTGCAAGCGGGCCTGCTCTGGTGGGGTGCGGCGCGGCTTAAAGTGAATCTGCGCTTTCACTGGCCGCGCATCACCGACGCCGTGCGCAAAGTGCTGTGGCTCGCGATCCCAGGCGCGCTCGCCGGCGGCGCCACGCAGATCAACACGCTCGTCTCGCAAATCCTTACCGGCTCGGACGAAGGCGCACGTTCGGTGCTCTACAATTCCGACCGCCTCTATCAATTGCCGCTTGGCCTCATCGGCGTCGCGGTTGGCCTCGCGCTCGTGCCGCGTCTCGCACGCCACTACGCCGCGAAGGAAACAGAAGCGGCGAAAACCTCCATGGACGATGCCATCGGTCTCTCCATGGCGTTTACGCTGCCCGCCGCTGTCGCCTTCCTGATCGCGGCCTTTTTCATCATCGACGCCACCGTCACGCGCGGCGCCTTCACGAGCGATGACGCGACGCGCACTGCCAATGTGCTTCGCCAGTTCGCCTGGGGCGTACCGGCTTTCGTGTTGGCCAAGGTGTTCACGCCGCCCTTCTTCGCGCGGCAGGACACCAAGCGACCGATGCAGTTCGCGATCGCGTCCGTGATCGTGAACACCTTGCTCGGAGCAGGGCTCTTCTTCGGCCTGCCGCGCATCGGCATCGACGGCGTGATCGGGCTCGCCATCGCCACCAGCCTCGCGGGCTGGCTCAATGTCGTGCTGCTCTCCAGCACGTTGGCGCGCGAAGGCATCTATCGCTTAAGCGGCAAAGCCGCGGGCCGGATTTTCCGCCTGCTGATCGCGTGCGCGATTATGAGCGCTTACGTCACCGCCTGCGCCGTGAATTATCGCTTCTTGGCCGACCTCCTCGGCGCCAAGGAAATCGCGGTCGTCGTCGTCGCGTTCAGCGGGTTCCTGCTTTATTGCCTCGCCGCCTTGGCGCTCCGCGCCGTCAGTCTCCGCGAAATCCGCGCAGCGCTCCGGCGCGAGCCCGGCCCGCCTGCCGGGGGAGGCGGCTTGCCCACGGGATCGGACGGCTGATAAAGACCGCCTATGAACACCGAGCACGCACAACGATGGCGGACGTGAAGCTTAGCGTTTGACCCGCGCGCGCCGACGCCGCGCGCTTGCCTCGTGTTCTGGAGTTTCCGATGTCCGATCAGCCCGCGCCCGCTTACCAGGGCCCCCAACGCGTTTTCTCCGGCATGCAGCCGACCAATGGCCTGCATCTTGGCAATTATCTCGGCGCGCTCAAAAAGTTCGTCGCGCTGCAAGATAAGTTCGAGAGCATTTATTGCGTGGTCGATCTCCACGCCATCACCGCCGACGCCGATCCCAAGGGCCTCGCGCAGAAAACGCGGGAAGTCGCGGCCGCCTATATCGCCGCCGGTGTGGATCCCAAGCGCTCCATAGTCTTCGTGCAATCGGCGGTGCGCGAGCATGCCGAGCTGGCCTGGATCTTCAATTGCGTCGCGCGCATGGGCTGGATCGAGCGCATGACGCAATTCAAGGATAAAGCCGGCAAGCACGCCGAGCGTATGAGCGTCGGGCTGTTTGACTATCCCGTGCTGCAGGCCGCCGACATCCTGGTTTACAAAGCAACGCACGTTCCGGTCGGCGAAGACCAGAAGCAGCATCTCGAGCTGTCGCGCGACATCGCGCAGAAGTTCAACAACGACTTTGAAGCGCCCAACTTCTTCCCGCTGCCCGAACCTTTGATCCAAGGCCCAGGCGCGCGCATCATGAGCTTGCGCGAAGGCACGAAGAAAATGTCGAAGTCCGACCCTTCGGATCAATCGCGCATCAATCTCACCGACGATGCCGACGCCATCGCCAACAAGATCAAGCGCGCCACCACCGATCCCAATCCGTTGCCGGAAACGGTGGAGGGCCTTGCGGGCCGTCCGGAAGTCGAAAACCTCGTCGGCATTTATGCGGCGACCGCCGGCATCAGCGCGGCTGAAGTGCTGAAAGAATTCGGCGGAAAAGGCTTCGGCGCCTTCAAGCCCGCGCTGGCCGAAGTGCTCGTCACGCAGCTTTCGCCGATCGCCGCCGAGATGCGCCGCCTCAACGCCGATCCCGCCGCGCTCGACGCCATCCTGCGCGACGGCGCCGATCGCGCGCGCGCCATCGCTGCGCCGATCATGGCCGAGGTGCGCGACGTGGTTGGGTTCTGGCGTTAACCATGTTCGCTTGATGCGCGAGCGCTCTTGGGTCAGCATCGCGGCCTATGAGCGCCTTTGCCTGCCTGGTCATCGCCGACGAGAGCCCGGAATTTCCGGCGGCGCTGACCTATGCCTCGTTGCTGGCGAAAGGCGCGGGCTGGCGCCTCGTGATGCTGCGCGTGATCGAGCCGTCCGAACCCGCGCCCTGGGCCTCGGTGTCCGAAGAAATTCGCCGCCAGGCGCAAGCAACCGCCGAAAGCTTGATCCAGCGCTTCTCCGCCGAAGTCTGGGCCGAGACCGGCATCACCGCCGAAGCCATCGTCGTCGAAGGCGAACTCCGCCCAGAAGTGCGCAAAGTGATCGAGGGCGACGCCACCATCACGCTCGTCGTGCTCGCTGCCGCGCATGGCGCGGGCGGCCCCGGCCCCTTGGTCGCCTCGCTGGCGAAAGGGCAGGGGTTTGGCGGCCGCGCGGTGCCCGTTCTGGTCGTGCCAGGCGCGCTGACCAAGGACGAAGTGCGCGCGCTTGGCCTCCCGGCGCCGCCCCAGCCGGCCGAGCCTTCCGCTTGACCCTGGCTCCTGGCGGGGCCACCTGAGCCTCATGTTCATTCAAACCGAATCCACCCCGAACCCGCAGACGCTGAAATTCCTGCCCGGCCGCGACGTGCTCGGCGCCGGCAGCCGCGATTTCGCCAACAGCGAAGCTGCCGCCGCGTCGCCCCTGGCGGCGGAGCTCTTCGCGCTCGACGGCGTGGAGCGCGTCTATCTCGGCGCCGATTTCGTCACGGTCACCAAGTCCGAAGCGATCGAGTGGCCGCATCTGAAGCCCCACGTGCTCGCCGCGATCATGGACCACTTCACCTCCAGCCGCCCCGTCGTGCTCGACGAAGCCGCGCGCGACGATGAAGAAGCCGAGATCGCCTACGAAGGCGAAGCCGCCGATATCGTGAAGGAGCTGAAGGAGATCATCGAAGCGCGCGTGCGCCCCGCCGTGGCGCGCGACGGCGGCGATATCACCTTTCACTCCTGGGATCATGACGAGGGCGTCGTCCGCCTCAATATGCGCGGCGCCTGCGCCGGCTGCCCGTCCTCGACGCTTACGCTGAAGCAAGGCATCGAAAACATGCTCCGCCACTACGTGCCCGAAGTGAACCGGGTGGAGCAGGTGGTTTAGCGCAAGGAGTGGGAAATAACCCACGCCTGTGCTATTGTGCACCGCGTGCACATTTTGAGGGTGCTCGCGACGAATTCTTGATCTCGGGGTCAAACTCGTATGGATACTGCCACGTCGATCCAAGACGAGGACATGTTTCTCATGGCGAACGTGCATCCGAAGCGCAGCGGATTGCCGTTTGTCGTCTACATCTCAGAAAAGCAGGGTCGGCACGACGTCCGGGTCAAAGTCGGCGCTGGGCCGAAGGCGCCGCCCTGGGCCGCGTCAGTGGCGCTTCGCCCTGATATCCGGATCACCGATGGCGAATTGTCGCCCCGTGATTTCGATCTCGTGCAGCGTTGGATCGAACTCAATCGCGATGTGATCATCGGTTATTGGGATCGCACCATCGAAGACACCGCTGACGCCTTGGATGCTCTACGACCCCTGCCTTCAGAATAGCGCATGATCGTTCTCGCGATCGACACCGCGCTTGACGCTTGTTCTGTCGCGGTCGTGCGCGAGGACGAAACGCTCGCGGCGCTTTCAGAATCCATGCAACGCGGCCAGGCCGAGCGCCTTGCGCCAATGGTGCGGGACGCGGTGCAAAGCGCCGGAATTGCCTTCGCACAGCTCAATCGCATCGCCATCACCACCGGCCCAGGCTCATTCACCGGCGTACGCGTCGGCCTGTCCTTCGCGCGCGCGTTGGCGCTGGCGCTCAACAAGCCCTGCATTGGCGTCTCAACGCTCGAAACGCTTGCCCTTGAAGAGGGCGAGCAGGGCCTCCGCGCCGCGCTCATCGAAACCATCGGCGCGTCCTACGCGGCCCTCTACGAAAATGGCGCGCCTTTGCTTGCGCCGCGCGCCGTCGAACGCGGCGAAGCCGATGCGTTGCTCCGCGAAGCAGCAGGCGGGCGTGCTTTCATCACAAAAGGCCCAAGCGTCACGCCTAACATCGAAGCTTTCGCGCGCCGCGCGGCAAAGCTCGATCCCGCGCTTTATCCGCCCACCCCGCTCTATCTCCGTTCGCACGGCGCAAAGCTCCCCGGCGGCGTCGCGCCATGATCGCGTCGGCCGGCGTTGAGGCCTCCGAGACGCTCGCCGCTCTCCACGCCCGCGCCTTCGACAAAGCTTGGAGCGCCGCGGAGATCGCAAAGCTGCTCGATAACCCCGTTGCGTTCGCATTGATCGCGTCGGATGACGCGCCGCAGGGCTTCCTGATGGCGTGGGTCGCGGCGGAGGATTGCGAAATTCTCACGTTAGCTGTCGCGCCCGAAGCGCGGCGGCGCGGCGTGGCGGCCAAGCTGGTCGCGGCGGCGATGGCGAGCGCTTTGGTGCGCGGCGCGACCGGCATGACGCTCGATGTCGCGGAAGATAACGAAGCCGCGCGAGGGCTCTATGCGCAGCTCGGCTTCACGGAGGAGGGGCGCCGCCCGCGCTATTACGCCCGCGCCGATGGCGCGGTTGACGCGCTGCTGCTGCGCCGCGCGCTGGCGCGTCCACCTATTTGAGCGCGCTCAACTGGACAGTGCTCACCCGAACGCGGTAATTCTTGCCATCCTAACGAGGCTGACATGGACCGAATCGAAAAGCTCTGCGTCGAGAAGGGCATGCGCATGACCGAGCAGCGCAAGGTCATCGCGCGCGTGATCTCGATTTCACAGGATCACCCTGACGTGGAGGAGCTGCATCGCCGCTCCGCCGCGATCGATCCCGGCATCTCCATCGCTACGGTGTATCGCACGGTGCGCCTCTTTGAAGAGGCCGGCATTTTGGAGCGGCACGATTTCCGCGACGGCCGCTCGCGCTATGAGGAAGTGCCGGAAGCCCACCATGATCACCTGATCGACATGAAGACGGGCAAGGTGGTCGAGTTTGTCGATCCCGAGATCGAGCGGCTGCAGCAGGAGATCGCGCGCCGCCTTGGTTACAAGCTGGTGGATCACCGCCTGGAACTCTATGGCGTGCCAATCGACGATAAGGCCGCCAAACCCTCCAAGCATTGATCGCTTGAAGCCGGCGCCTGCCGGGAATAAATCTCTGCACCGGCCCGCAATCGCGCGCCTCAGAGACGGGTCAATGGCGGATCAAGGACGAAAAGAGCTCAAAGGGCTCTATATCGAGACCTATGGCTGCCAGATGAACGTCTACGATTCCGAACGGATGCGGGACGTGCTGGCGCCGCTCGGCTATGCGCCGATCGACCGGCCGGATAACGCCGATCTGGTCGTCCTGAACACCTGCCATATCCGCGAGAAGGCGACCGAGAAGGTCTATTCCGAAATTGGCCGTCTGCGTGCGCATAAGGAGCGGCGCGCGGAGGAGGGCGGCGCGATGCAGATCGTGATCGCCGGCTGCGTCGCGCAGGCCGAGGGCGAAGAGATCATGCGCCGTGCGCCGGAGGTGGATTTGGTCGTTGGCCCGCAGGCCTATCACAAGCTGCCCGAGCTGATCGCGCGCGCATCGCGCAAACGCGGCGAGCGGCTCGCCGCCGATTTCACCGCGCAGGAAAAGTTCGACGCGCTGCCGGCGCGCGCGCCCGATGGAGTGACGGCGTTCCTCTCGATCCAGGAAGGCTGCGATAAATTCTGCACGTTCTGCGTGGTGCCCTATACGCGCGGCGCGGAATATTCGCGGCCTGTCGCCGATGTGCTGGCCGAGGCGCGCGCACTTGCCGATCAAGGCGTTCGCGAGATCACGCTGCTTGGGCAGAATGTGAACGCATATCACGGCGCTCGGACCGCCGGCGCCCTCGCCGGCATCGGTGTTGCCGGCGAGGCGCCGGCGGTCCAATTCAGCGAACTCCTCCACGAACTCGCGCAAATCGCCGGTCTTGAGCGCATCCGCTACATGACCTCGCACCCGATGGAGATGACGGACGATCTCATCGCGCTCCACGGCCAAGAGCCCAAGCTGATGCCGTTCCTGCATCTGCCGGTGCAGTCGGGTTCAGACCGCATCCTCAAAGCCATGAACCGCAAGCACGATGCCGCGCACTATCGGGACATCGTCGTGCGTCTAAAACAAGCGCGCGCCGATATTGCGCTCTCGACCGATTTCATCGTCGGCTTTCCGGGTGAAACCGAGAAGGATTTCGAGGCCAGCATGGATCTCATCCGCGAGATCGGCTTTGCGTCCGCGTACTCCTTCAAATACTCGCCGCGCCCCGGCACGCCCGCGTCCGCCATGCTCGGCCAGGTCGATGAAGCGGTGAAGACCGAACGCCTCGCGCGCCTGCAAGCTTTGCTGTTCGCGCAGCAGACGGCCTTCAATCAAAGCCAGATTGGCGCGGTGCTGCCGGTGCTTGTTGCTGGCCGTGGCCGCATGCCCGGTCAAATGCACGGCCGCAGCCCCTATATGCAGTCCGTACACTTCACCGACGACGTTTCCGACATCGGCGATATCGCCCAAGTCCGCATCGTCGGCGCTTCGCAAAATTCCTTGACCGGCGCACGCGCGGATTGCGCATCGGAGGCCGCTTGAACACGTTGAAAGACGGCGAACTGGTTCGCGTCATCACGATCTCCGATCCGGGCGTCGCGCAAGCGGTGTTCGGCCCGCTGCACCGCCATCTCGCGCACATCCAGGAAGCGTTCCGCGATCCCAGCGCGCCGCGCGGCGCGCCCGCGTACCGCGTCACGCTCGATGCGCAAGGCGATCAGCTCACCGTGCGCGCCCGCCCGGACGGCGCGGCTGATTTAGAACGCGTGCAACGCATCATCGACGCGCTCGCTGATCTCGGACGCCGCAAGGCGCGCGTGCGGGAAGGAGAGGTGCTCGCCGCGATCTCGTTTTCCGAAGGCCCGCGCGAAACGCCGGGTCCGATGACGCTGCCGCAAGTTGGCGGCCTGGTGCTGCGCACGCCGCGGCAAGTGCACTATGTGGAAGCGCTGCGCGACGAGAATATCGATCTCATCTTCGGCGTCGGCCCTGCCGGCACCGGGAAAACATTCCTCGCCGTCGCCGCCGCCGTCGAAGCGCTAAAGCAGGAGCGTTACGACAAGATCATCGTCACGCGCCCGGCCGTCGAAGCGGGCGAAAAGCTTGGCTATCTTCCCGGCGATCTCGCGGAAAAAGTCGATCCCTATCTACAGCCGATCTGGGACGCGTTCCGTTCGCAGATGAGCGAGAATGATCTGAAAGCACGCCGGGAGCGTCGGCAGATCGAAGTCGCGCCGCTCGCCTTCATGCGCGGCCGCACGCTCACCAATGCATTCGTCATCGTCGATGAAGCGCAGAACGCCACCATCCTGCAGATGAAGATGATGCTGACGCGCCTCGGTGAAGGCTCGCGCATGGTCGTCACCGGCGATCCAACGCAGATCGATTTGCCGCGCGCCGATCAGTCCGGCCTCGCGCATGCTGTCGCGATCCTGGAAGACCTCGACGCCGTCGAGATCATCCGCTTCGTGACGCAGGACGTCGTGCGCCATCGTCTCGTTGCGCGCATCATCGATGCGTACGACCGAAGTGAGAGCGGGCGTGGCTGAGACGGGCCTTGAGGTTGATGTGCTTGCGGACTCTCCCTTGTGGGAAGGGCAGGAGGCGGCCTTGCTTGCCGCATTGAACGCCGCCGCTGCGCGCGAAGGCGTTTCCGGCGAAGTTTCGCTGCTGCTTGGCGATGACGCCGCAATCGCCGCTCTTAACCAAGAATGGCGCGGCAAGGCGGGCGCGACGAATGTGCTGTCTTTTCCCGCCGCCCAGCCCGCGCAAGGGTTCCTGGGCGATATAGCGCTAGCGGCGGAAACCATTGCCGCGGAAGCGAATTCTCAAGGCAAGAGCTTCCCGGCGCACGCCGCCCATCTCGTGGTGCACGGCTTTTTGCATCTTTTGGGCTATGATCATGAAACTGCGCCGGAGGCCGAGGCGATGGAGGAGCGTGAACGCGTTATCCTTCACACCTTGGGGATCGCCGATCCTTATGCCTAACGCATTGGAGTTTGACCGCGCGACATGAGCGATATCGCTGACGAAGACGAACCTTCAAATCGAAGGCGTGCAAGCCTGTTTCGAAGACTTGCGCGCCGCTTCCTGATGTCCGACCGCGGCGCCGCAAGCGATGTGGCCGACGCTTTGCGTGAGCGCGAAGAGCGCGGCGAATCGATCGAGATCGCGCAGAAGGACATGATCCTCAAAGCCGCGCGCTTCGATCGGCTGAAGGTCAACGATGTGATGCGCCCGCGCGCGGACATCGTCGGCATCGAAGTCTCCGCGACGCTCGGAGAAGCCGCGCGTATTTTTTCCGACAGCCAACACTCGCGCTTGCCGGTCTATCGTGAAACGCTCGATGATCCGATGGGCTTCGTGCATGTGCGCGACGTGATGGCGCTGCTCGCGCCGACCGAGGAAGGCGAAGCGCATGCGAAGTTCACCGATCGGCTGATTGCGCGCATCAAGCGCGATATCCTCTTCGTGCCGCCGTCAATGAATCTCTCAACGCTCTTCTTGAAGATGCAATCGAGCCGCATTCATCTCGCGCTCGTCGTCGATGAATATGGCGGCACCGATGGCCTTGTCTCGATGGAAGATCTCGTTGAGCAGATCGTCGGTGAGATCGAGGACGAGCACGACGTCGACTCGCCGCTTGTGCAAGAGCGCCCCACCGGCGCCTTCGACGCCGATGGCCGCGCCGCGATCGACAAGCTCGAAACCATGCTCGGTCAAAGTCTCGCGCTGCCCGATCACGAAGACGAGTTTGACACCGCCGCCGGCCTTGCCGTGGCGTTAGCGGGACGTGTTCCCCAAAGAGGGGAGATCTTGCATCACGAGGGGGCGGGTTTCGATATCGAGGTGATCGATGCGGACCCTCGGCGCGTGAAAAGATTGCGCTTTAAGCGCGTTGTACAACCGCCGGCGCCAGCCCCAGTTGAAGCGCCTGCTACGCCAATGCGCGTCGAAAAGTCTCGATTGGATAAGAGTCGCGCCCGCAAGGCTTGACGCCCGTTGACGAAACGCTCAGCCCAGGCTCCAACCATCGCGCGAATGAAACGGCGATTACAGGAGCAGGGATTGGCGGCTGCGGCTGCACAGCTATCGCGCGTCCAGGCATGGATCGCGGCGCGCGGGCGGTGGCAGCGTTGGGGCATCGCTCTCATGGCTGGCGCGCTCGCGACGCTTGGCCATGCGCCATTTCAGATTGTCCCGGCTTACGTCGTTTCCATAAGCTGTTTGGTGCTTCTCCTTGACGAGGCAGGCAGCCGGACAAAGCGCCTCGGCGCCGCTTTCGCGCTCGGCTGGTTCTTCGCGCTCGGGCATTACATCACCGGATTTTACTGGATTGCCGCTGCGTTTCAGGTCGACGCCGAGACCTTCGGCGTTTTGGGCGTGCCGGCGGTGCTCGCGCTTGCGAGCGGGCTGGCGCTGTTCTGGGGCGTCGGCTGCGCGCTTGCGATGCTGGTATGGACGCGCGACTTTCGCCGCCTTCCAGCATTCGCGCTCGCGCTGATCGCGACGGAATGGTTGCGTGGAAATCTCTTCGGCGGATTTCCGTGGCTCTTGCCGGGTTATGTATGGATGCCGGGAGAGCCGGTGTCGCAGCTCGCATCGATCTTCGGCATCTACGGCCTCTCGCTGATCACATTGCTCTTCGCCGCCACGCCGGCTGCGATCGCCGATGGCGGCGTGAGCGCGGGAAAACGCTTCGCGCCGCTCGTTATCGCGGCGCTCGGCTTCGGCTTGGTGTGGGGTTGGGGCGCGCAACGCATCGCGCACGCGCCGATCTCCGTGCCGGGCGAAATGCCCATCGTGCGCGTCGCGGATTCCGGATTAAGCCAAGCCGAGAAATGGCAAGACAGACCCGATCAAGAATGGCGTGTGCTTGATCAATATCTCCGCGTCAGCGGAGACGCCGCCGATAGCCGCGCATCGATTTTGATCTGGCCCGAAGGCGCCATTCCCGTCGTCAATTTTTATCCGCTCGAAAATCAAAACTTCTTAGACGCAATCGGCACAGCGCTCGGCGATCGCGTTCTCGTAACAGGCATGACGCGAAGAGAGTTGCGCGGCGACGATATCGTGCACTTTAATTCCGCGGTTGTGATTGACGGCGTGTCAGGCCGCGCGCGCATCGACCAAACGCAGATTTACGATAAACACAGGCTTGTTCCATTCGGCGAATTTATTCCGTTTTGGTCGCTCGTCAGCACGCTAAATATCGCGCCATTACAGCAAATCGGCGCGGGTTTTGAACCGGGGCCCATGCCAACGCGTCTCGTGATTCCAGAAGCGCCGCCAGCTGTTGTGCTCATCTGCTACGAAGCAATTTTCCCCGGCATGATTCCGCGCGCGGAAGGTGAACGGCCAGGTTGGATCATCTCCGTCACGAACGACGCATGGTTCGGAAATGGAACCGGACCCGAACAACATTACGTAGCGGCACGCTACCGCGCGATCGAAGAAGGCCTACCGCTTGTGCGCGCGGCGTCGGGCGGCGTGTCGGCGATCGTCGACGCGTTTGGACGCGCAACCGCCGAGACAAGACGGCGCGGTTCCTTCGCAGAAAACGCCATCCCAAGTGCATTGAATAAAACCGCATACGCTAGCGGTTGCGCGCTGTGGAACGGGCTGCTTGGCGGCCTCATCGCGTTGTTACGCTTCGCGCCCTTCGCGGCGCTTCGCTCCAAGGAAGATAAACTATGAATGACGAACGCGCAGCCAACGCGGTTGATCGGCGTTTGGGCCAGCGTGTGCGCACGAGAAGGCTTGAAATCGGCATGAGCCAAGAGCGCCTTGCCGAAGTACTCGGTGTCACGTTTCAGCAGGTTCAAAAGTACGAGAAGGGCGTCAATCGGATTGCCGCCAGCCGCTTGTTCGATATTTCCTCCGCGCTCGATATGTCGATCGCGCGCTTCTTCGAAGGCCTCTCGCCGATCCGCGGCAAGGGCGTCGCCGAAGAAGGGGAGGGCTTCATCCATGATGCGCTCGCGACCCCTGAAGGCATGCAGCTCATGAGCATGTTCGCGTCCATCAAGAGCCAGAAGATCCGCCGCCGCGTGGTGGAACTGGTGCGCGCACTGGCCGAAGAAGCTGCGGAAGCCGCTGAGAAGGACTGATTTTCCGCCCAATTGCGGCACGCCCTGATTGCGCGCGGCGCCTTCCATCCCTAAGAGGGGCGGTCCTTTTTTGACCGGAGAAGCCGCATTGACCCGCAGTTCTTACGTGTTCACCAGCGAGAGCGTGTCCGAAGGCCATCCCGATAAGGTGGCTGACCGCATCTCCGACACCGTGGTCGACGCCTTCATCGGCGAAGAGCCTGAAGCGCGCGTCGCGTGCGAAACGCTCGTCACCACCAATCGCATCGTGCTCGCGGGCGAAGTGCGCGCATCGACCAAGGAAAAGCTGAAAGAGCTGATTGCCGGTCTCGAGCCCAAAGTGCGCGCGGCGGTGAAAGACATCGGCTACGAGCAAAAAGGCTTTCACTGGCAGAAGGCGAAGTATGCTTGCCATTTGCACGGCCAGTCCGCGCACATCGCCCAAGGCGTCGATGCGTCCGACAAGAAGGACGAAGGCGCCGGCGATCAAGGCATCATGTTCGGCTATGCGTGCAAGGAAACGCCCGAGCTGATGCCGGCGACTTTGCAATACAGCCACAATATCCTGAAGCGTCTCGCCGAAGTGCGTCATTCCGGCGAGCGCATCGAGCTTGAGCCCGACGCGAAAAGCCAAGTCACCTTGCGCTACGAAAACGGCATGCCTGCCGAAGTCGTCGCGGTCGTCGTCAGCCACCAGCACAAGAAGCGCATCGACGGCAAAATGGCGACGTCCAAGCGCATGCTCGAACTTATCAAGCCCTATGTCACATCGGTTTTCCCCGAAGGCCTGCTGACCAAGAAAACAAAATGGATGGTGAACCCCACTGGCCGTTTTGAAATCGGCGGCCCCGATGGCGATGCTGGCCTCACGGGCCGTAAGATCATCGTCGATACTTATGGCGGTGCGGCCCCGCATGGCGGCGGCGCTTTCTCCGGCAAGGATCCGACGAAGGTCGATCGCTCCGCCGCGTATATCTGCCGCTATCTCGCGAAGAATGTCGTCGCTGCCGGTCTTGCCGAGCGCTGCACGATTCAAATTTCGTACGCGATCGGCGTTGCAACGCCGACCAGTTTCTATGTCGATCTCCACGGCGCCGACACCATCGACCCCGCCAAGCTCGAAAAAGCGTTGCCGGAATTGGTCGGCGGCTGCACGCCCAAATCCATTCGCACGCACCTAAAGCTCAACAAGCCGATCTATGCGCGCACCGCCGCCTACGGCCATTTCGGCCGCCAGCCCGACAACGAAGGCGGCTTCTCCTGGGAGCGCCCGGATCTGGTAACGGAGCTGAAGGGCCTGGCGTAAGCTCGCCAGCCTCAGTCATTCCGGGGCAGCGAAGCTGAACCCGGAACCCAGGGCCAACGTACTGCGCTTGCGGCCCTGGATTCCGGATCGCGCTCCGCGCGTCCGGAATGACTGAGGAGGATTGGTGCGTTAAGAAGCCCCATGTCCACCTCCATCGCGCTCTCGCAGCCCGTCGTCGCCTATCTCGCCGACGCAAATCCCCCCGAGCACCCAGTCCTCGCGCGCTGCCGCGCCGAGACTGCCGCGCTCGGCGGCGTGGCGCGCATGCAGATCAGCGCCGAGCAGGGCGCGTTCATGCAGCTCATCGCGCGCCTCACGGCAGCGCGCCGCGCGTTCGAAGTCGGCGTCTTCACCGGCTATTCCGCGCTCGCCGTCGCGCTCGCGATGCAAGAGCGCCATGGCCAGGGCGCGCATCTGCTCGCTTGCGACATCTCCGAAGAATGGACCAGCAAGGGGCGCGGCTACTGGAAAGAAGCGGGCGTCGAGCACATCGTCGATCTCCGCGTCGCGCCCGCGACGGAAACACTCGATCACGCCATCGCCTCCGGCGAAGCCGGCACATACGATCTCGGCTTCATCGACGCCGATAAGACCGGCTACGACGCCTATTACGAACGGGGAATTGTATTGCTCCGCACCGGCGGCGTGATGCTGTTCGATAACGTCCTCTGGGGCGGCGCCGTCGCCGATCCCACGAACACCACGCCCGACACCGTTGCGCTCCGCGCCCTCGCGCAAAAAGCCAAAACCGACCCCCGCGTCCACGTCGCCATGACCAGCATCGGAGACGGCGTGCTCATGTGCCTGAAGAAATAGCGTCTGCGAAGGCGCGCGTGACTCAAAGAATTTTGATCCGCTTTGCTCTGGCCGAGGAGCGACAAGCGCTTGAAGCCTTGCAATGGCGGGCATCCCTCCCGAACGAAGCTTACCGCGATCTTCTGCTCGCGCATCTGGATGCAATCACGCTACCGCTCGCTCAGATCGAAGCGCACCAGGTCGTGGTGGCTGAGATCGATGATCGGGTCGTTGGCTTTGCCGCCATTGCGCCCAGAGACGACGGCGATATCGACTTGGACGGACTTTTTGTCGAACCCGATGCGTGGAAAAGCGGGATCGGAACAGGGCTCGTCCAGCGCTGCCGCCAACTCGCCATCAAAGCGGGCGCCGGGGCGCTCATGGTGGTCGCCAATCCGCAGGCCCTTGGATTTTATCACTCTTGCGGCTTTGTCGTGATCGGGACGACGCAGACGCGGTTCGGCGCCGGCACGCTCATGCGCCTGGCCTTGGCGTGACGCCTCGGGAATGGCTGGGCCGAGATTGCGCCCGTCACGGCCCGGCGCTAGACCACGCGCCTCGATTCCCCGGAGACGCATCCCATGGCTCGCAGCAAGATCGCCCTTATTGGTTCTGGCATGATCGGCGGCACGCTGGCGCACATCGCCGCGCGCGAGGAGCTCGGCGACGTCATCATGTTCGACATCGTCGAAGGCGTGCCGCAGGGCAAGAGTCTCGACCTTGACGAAGCCAGCCCCGTCTTCGCGCGCGATGTGGCGATCAAGGGCGTCAATGATTATGCCGGCATTGCCGGCGCTGATGTCTGCATCGTCACCGCCGGTGTGCCGCGCAAGCCCGGCATGAGCCGCGACGATCTGCTCGGCATCAATCTCAAGGTGATGAAAGCGGCGGGGGAGGGCATCGCGCAGCACGCGCCCAACGCCTTCGTCATCGTCGTCACCAATCCGCTCGACGCCATGGTGTGGGCGTTCCAGCAATTCTCAAAACTGCCGCCGCAGAAAGTCGTCGGCATGGCCGGCGTGCTGGATAGCGCGCGCTTCCGTTACTTCCTCGCCGAGGAGTTCGGCGTTTCGGTTGAAGACGTCACCGCCTTCGTTCTCGGCGGCCACGGCGACACCATGGTGCCGCTGACGCGCTATTCCACCATCGCCGGCATTCCGCTCCCGGACCTCGTGAAGATGGGCTGGACCACACAAGAGAAGCTCGACGCCATCGTGCAGCGCACGCGCGACGGCGGCGCCGAGATCGTGGCCTTGCTGAAAACCGGTTCAGCCTTCTACGCCCCCGCCGAAAGCGCGATCCAGATGGCGAAGAGCTATCTGCGCGATAAGAAGCGCTTGCTCCCATGCGCCGCGCATCTCAGCGGCGAATACGGTCTCAACGACATCTATGTCGGCGTGCCGTGCGTCATCGGCGCGGGCGGCGTCGAGCGCATCGTCGAAATCGAACTCGACCCCGCCGAACGCGCCGGCTTTGATCACAGCGTGAACGCGGTGAAGGGGTTGATCGAAGCATGCAAGGCGATTGATCCGAGCGTCGGCGGCTAATCCCTTCACTCAGTCATTCCGGACACGCGAAGCGTGATCCGGAACCCAGGGCAAACGCACTGAGCTTTGCGATCCCTGGGTTCCGGGTCTCGCTCCGCTCGCCCGGAATGACTGAGGGGTGTGCGGATGACGAAATCAATTCGCCGCATTAGAAACGCTCCATGACCATCGGCCCCACACTCGAAACCCCGCGCCTAATCCTCCGCCCGCCAACCCAAGCCGACTTCGATGGCTGGGCGCAGATGTGCAGCGAGAAAGAAACCATGCGCTTCATCGGCGGCGTGGTGTCGCGCGATGCGGCCTGGCGACAGCTCGCGACCATGGCGGGCGCGTGGGCCGTGCTGGGCTATGCGATGTTTTCGGTGATCGAGAAGGAGAGCGGGCGTTGGATCGGGCGCATCGGGCCGTGGCGTCCGGGCGGCAAGGAAGGCAATTGGCCGGGTGACGAAGTCGGCTGGGGCATGTGCGCCGCCGCGCAAGGCAAGGGCCTCGCTTTTGAGGCCGCGAGCGCATCGATGGACTGGGCGTTCGACACGCTCGGCTGGGAGAGCGTCATCCATTGCATCGAGAAAGCGAACGCACCCTCGATCGCACTCGCGACGCGCCTCGGCTCCACCGTGCAGCGCGAAAACGTCTCGATGCCCGCGCCCTATGAAGATTTGAAAGTCGATCTCTACGGCCAAACCAAAGCGCAATGGCGCGCGCGGCCGCGCTAATGTTCGATCTCGCGCACATTCCGCGCATCGAAACCAAACGCCTCATTCTGCGCGGTTGGCGTGAAAGCGATTTCGACGCGTTCGCCGCGATGATGGCCGATCCGCAAGTCGCGCTCTACCTCACCGCCGATCAACGCCCGCAAGATCGCGCGACTGCATGGCGCGGCATGGCGACTTTGATTGGCCACTGGGCGCTGCGCGGCTACGGGCTCTTCGTTGTTGAAGAAAAACACAGCGGCGCTTTTGTGGGCCGCGTCGGCGCCTGGCAGCCGGCAGGCTGGGTCGGTTTCGAACTCGGCTGGGGCCTCGCGCCGGCCTATTGGGGCAGGGGCTACGCCCTCGAAGCCGCGCGCGCTGCCGGCGATTGGATTTTCGCGAGCTTCGATCTCGAAAAACTCGTCAGCCTGATCCACGAGCGCAACACGCCCTCACAAAAACTCGCGCGCCGCCTCGGCATGACCCCCGGCGCCGAAACCCTCCATGCCGGCATGCCGCACGCGATCTGGGAGATCGCGCGCGCCGCTTGGATGACGGATTCGCGTTAAGCTCCTCCTCGATGGAGGAGCTGTCAGGACGCGCAGCGGACTGACTGAGGAGGTGTGGCCCGCTGCTCTCGAGGGGAAGCCCCCAAAGGCTATTCACACAAAGTCGCGCGCGCACCTCCTCCGGTTTCGCCGCTTCGCGGCTCAACCACCTCCTCCATCGAGGAGGAGGGGACGCTCATCGGACCGGCATTTGTGCGTGCGGCGCGGGTTTCAGCAACGCCGCAATCCGTCTAGAACCCGCGCGTGCATTCCCTTCGCAACGTCGCCGCCCTGATTGCCGCCGTGACCATCCTGCAGCTCGCGGGCGGGCTGCTTGGCGTGCGCTTGCCGTTGGCCTTCGCGGCGGACGGCTATTCGCGCGCATCGCTAGGCCTCGTCGCCGCATCATATTCCGCCGGCTTCATGCTCGGCGCTGTCGTCGCCACCACCATGCTCGCGCGCGTCGGACACATCCGCGTTTACGCCGCGTGCGCCGCAATCTTCGCGGCGACAACGCTCTCGCTGCATTTTGTTGGCGACGTCTGGTCCTGGGGCCTCGCGCGCCTCATCGCTGGCGTCGCCGTTGCGCTGATGTTCGCCGCGGTTGAAAGCTGGCTCTCTTCGTCCATCGGCAAAGCGCAGCGCGGCGAAGTGCTCGGCGTCTACATGGTCGCCACCAAAGCCGCGCTCGCGCTCGGGCCATACGTCGCGTTCTCCTACGCTGACGCCGCGCCCGAGCCATGGATGATCGCCGCCGGCATCGCCGCAATTTCCATGGTGCCCGTCTGCTTCACCACCGCCGCGCAACCCGAACAACCCAAAGCGCAACCGCTTGCTTTGGTCGAGCAATTCGCCACGGCGCCCGCCGCCGTGATCGCGTGCTTCGGTGCGGGGCTGATCAATTCCGGCGTGCTCGCGCTCGCGCCGCTCTATGCCGCGCAACATTTCGGCGCCTCCGCCGCCGCGCAATTTTACTCCGCTGCGTGGACCGGCTCGCTGCTGCTGCAATGGCCGGCGGGAAGGCTCTCTGATCGCATCGACCGCCGCGTCGTGATCGCGGGCCTCACTGTGCTCGCGGCGATCACAGCGTTCGCGCTTGCGTTGTTCGGCGGCGTGTTGCCGCGCTGGGGCGCGGTGCTGCTCTTCTTCGCATGGGGCGCGGGGGGCCTCAGCTTCTACGGCGTCGCCGTCGCGCACATGGCCGACCGCGCCGAGCCAGGCCGTCTCGTGCAAGCCGCGTCCGGCTTGCTGTTCGTGTGGGCGGCGGGCTCGGTGTTCGGGCCAATCATCCAGGGCTTGCTGGTCGATCAGCTCGGCATCGAAGGCATCTTCTGGTTCTCCGGTTTCTGCGCGGTGCTGCTCACGCTCGCCATGTTCTGGCGCCGCACCGCGCGCGAAGCCGCCGCGCCCGCGCACAAGGAAGGCTTCACCCCGCACGAAACCACGAGCGTCGCCGCCGGCGAAATCGCGTTCGGCGAAGACAAGCCCGC
>JBBCFZ010000002.1:0-517131 GCA_037200505.1 Terricaulis sp.
ATGGCCGCGACCAAGGCGACAACACCTATACCGAAGAACAGCTTCGCGACATCTTCTCGCCGAGTGCAGACCGTGATGGCGTCGTACAATTCATGGCGCGGGGCCAAGAGCCACGGCAATGAATCGCTGCTCAATGACGTGCTGATCGGACGCTTTGGCCTTGAAGGCTTTGTCGTCGGCGATTGGAACGGCCATGGCCAAGTCGCTGGCTGCACGCCGACCAGCTGCGCCGCGGCGTTCAATGCCGGCCTTGACATGTTCATGGCGCCGGAGACATGGCGCCCGCTTTACGAGAACACGCTCGCGCAAGTGCGCTCGGGCGAAATTCCGATGGCGCGTTTGGATGAAGCGGTGTCGCGCATTCTCCGCGTGAAAGTTCGCGCGGGCTTGTTTGAAGTCGGTCGCCCATCCTCGCGGCCCTATGCCGGCCAGTGGAATTTGCTGGGCTCGCCCGAGCACCGCGCCGTGGCGCGCCAGGCCGTGCGTGAGTCGCTCGTGCTCTTGAAGAACGACGGCAACATTCTGCCGCTCAACGCCAACATCAATGTGCTCGTCGCCGGCGACGGCGCGGACAATCTTGGCAAGCAAACCGGCGGCTGGACCATCTCCTGGCAAGGCAGCGATAATTCGCGCGCCGATTTCCCGAATGCTCAAAGCATCTATGAAGGTATTCGTGAGCGTGTGCAGGCCGGCGGCGGCCGCGCGACCTTGAGCGTCGATGGCAGCTTCACGCAGCGCGTCTCTGAATTCTGCCCCGATGGCCCGACCATGCCGTGCCAAGCGAGCGGCGGACGCCCGGATGTCGCGATCGTCGTGTTCGGCGAAGATCCGTACGCCGAATTCCAAGGCGACCGCGACACGCTCGACTACACGCCGACCGGCGATCTTGCGCTGATGCAGCGTTTGCGCGCGCAGGGCATTCCGGTGGTCGCGGTCTTTCTCTCGGGACGGCCGATGTATGTGACGCCGGAGCTCAATGCTTCAAACGCTTTCGTCGCGGCATGGCTGCCGGGTTCGGAAGGCGGCGGCATCTCCGATCTGCTGTTCCGTCCCGCCAGCGGCGCCACGGCCTATGATTTCCACGGCACGCTTTCTTATTCCTGGCCGCGCGCGCCGGATCAGACGCCGCTCAATGTCGGCGACGCCAATTATGATCCGCTGTTCGCGTACGGTTACGGACTGACCTATCGCGACCGCCGCAATCTCGGCACGCTGCAGGAAGCCGCCGCGAGCACGTCGACGACGAGTAATCTGTCGACCTATTTCGCGGGCGGGCGCGCGGCGTCGCCGTGGGCCGTCTCACTCGTGCGGCAAGCGGCGCGCCGACGCCGGTTAGCTCAACAGCGGCGAACTCCGCGATACCAGGGCTCAGCCTCTCGCGTGTCGATCACTTGCAGCAGGAAGACGCCATGCTGGCGCGCTGGGCCGGCGGTCAACGCGCGGGCCTCACCATCTCCGGCACGCAGGTCGATATTTCGCGCCAGAGCAATGGCGATATGAGCTTGCTGCTCGAAGTGCGCGTCGATGAAGCGCCGACCGCGCCGGTATCGCTCGCCATGTCCGATGGCGGCACGCCGAGCGCTGTCGATATCACCGCAGCGCTGCGCGCCGCGCAGGGCCGCGGCTGGACCACCATTCCGGTTCGGCTGTCCTGCTTCGCGGCGGGCGGCACCAATATGGGCGCGGTAAATTCGCCGCTCCAATTGTTTACCGCGGGCCGGTTAAGCCTCGCCATCGGCGGCGTGCGGCTCGCCACCAGCGACGGCCCGCCGTCCTGTCCTGCTGCACCGCAATAAGAGAGATCGTGCAAGGCCGGGCTTGCGCAGCGGCGTGAACCGGTCGTTCATGGAGTTATGACGTGAATCGCCAAGGACTAAAGCTGAAGAGCGAGGGCGTGAGAGTGCAGAGCGAGACGCCGAGCATCGGACTGGTGGGAGATATTGGCGGCACGCATTGCCGCTTTGCCCTCAGCACGCATGGCCAGACGGAACTTTCCGCCCCCGCCAAATATCCGTGCGCGGATTTTCCCGACATCCTGCACGCCATTGCCGCCTATCTGGCGCGCGAAGCGCCGCGCAAGAAAATCGATTGGGCCGTGATCGCGGTCGCGGGGCCGGTCGATCGCGACGTGGTCACGCTCACCAATCTCTCCTGGCGCATTTCGGGCCCTGAGATCGCGGCCAAGTTCGGCATGCGCGATGTGCGCCTCATCAATGACTTCACCGCCTTCGCGCGCGCGACGCCTTTGGTGGAAAGCGAGCACCTGATTGCGTTGGGCGATGTGGCGCATGCCGAAGCGGGCGCGACTATGACGGCGGTCGTTGGCGCGGGTACGGGCCTGGGCGTCGGCGGTTTGATGAAGACCGCCGCGGGCGTGACGCCGCTCACAACCGAAGGCGGCCACAGCACCTTCGCGCCGGTCACGCCGCTCGATCTCGAGATCGCCCGCGTGCTGCGCACCAAGTTCGAGCGCGTGTCGCATGAGCGGCTGCTCAGCGGCGAGGGCCTCGTCAATATCTATTGGGCGCTCAGCCAACTGGACGGCGCGTCCGCCGAAACACTCACGCCGCGCGACATCACGCGCCGCGCCATCGATAAATCAGATTCCCGTTGCATGCGCGCCGCTGAAGTCATGTCGCGGGTGCTGGGGCAGTATGGCGGCGATGTTGTGCTGACGCTTGGCGCGCGCGCTGGGCTCTATGTCTCCGGCGGCGTCATTCATTCCATGATCGACGTGTTCGACCGCGCCGCGTTCCGCGAGGGCTTCGAGAACAAGGGCCGCTTCCGGGGCTACATGGAAGGCATTCCGGCCTGGATCGTCGTCCATCCGTTCGCGGCCTTGCTGGGCAGCGCGGCGCTTGCGAACGATACCATTGCGCCCGGCGGCGGACGCGCGGCGAGCGCAAGCTTCGCCTGAGCGAAGCCTGCGCGCCGTTCCTAAAGAATGGTCTGACCCGTCGCCTTCCAGTCGGCCATGAACACCTCGATGCCCTTGTCGGTCAGCGGATGCTTCACGAGCGCGCGCAGCACGTTCGGCGGCAGCGTGGCCACATCGGCGCCGGCGAGCGCGACAGCCGTTACATGCAGCGATGAGCGGATCGAGGCGGCGAGGATTTCGGTCTTGAAATCGTAATTGTCGTAGATGGTGCGGATCTCGCGGATCAGCTCGGCGCCATCGAGGCCGATATCGTCGAGACGACCGATGAAGGGCGAGATATAGGCCGCGCCCGCCTTGGCTGCGAGCAGCGCCTGGTTCGCCGAAAAGCAGAGCGTGACATTGGACGGAATGCCGTCCTTCGCCAGAATGCTGCAGGCTTTGAGGCCGTCGAAGGTCAGCGGCAGTTTCACAACCACGTTGGACGCGATCTTCGCGAGCAGGCGCCCTTCGGCGATCATGGTCTCAGCGTCAAGCGCGGTGACTTCCGCGCTCACCGGCCCGGGCACCGCGGCGCAAATTTCCGCGATGATCTGCTTGAACGGGCGGTTGGCCTTTTTGACCAGCGAAGGATTGGTGGTGACGCCATCCGCAAGCCCCAGCTCGGCGAGGGCCCGGATTTCTTCAACGTCCGCGGTGTCGACGAAGAACTTCATAATCTGCTCCTGTGCGGGCGCACTGATAGCGCTCTCAGCCGCCGCCGCCAAGCCGGCGCGGCCCGATTACGCGCCGAAGATCATCACGAAACCACCGAAGGGCGCCATGGTCTCGGTCACCGCGCCGCCCCGCCGGCTGAGCGTGCGGCGCGAGCCAAAGCCGTTCGCGCCCTCATCGAACAGCACCAAGGGCGCGGCGGAGCTCAGGTTCGCGAGCGCCGCCACATCAAAGCGCGCGGTCTTTTGCCGGTCTTCGCCATTGATGCCTGCGATCCACCAGCGCGCGCCATTGCGGCGCGCCAGCACGATATCCTTGCCGATCTCGCCACTCAACAAATGGGTCTCATCCCATGCCGTCGCGAGGCCGGAGAGGTAGGTGCGCCAGTCCGCAGGCAGCGCGCGATAGGCGGCGGCGTTGTCGGACAAATGCTGGATGCCGGATTCGAAAATCACCGCGAGCGCGGCCTCGTGCGCATTGGTCGTCACACGCGGCACGGCGAACTGCGAGAAATGCGTCGGCGTGTAATCCATCGGGCCGATGACATTCCGGAGGAACGGATGGATCGCGTTTTGATGGGGCGCGCGCGGTCCGTAATTTTGCTCGCCGGAGAACGTGTAGAACTCAGCGCCGCGCACCGCTTCCATGCTGATGAGGTTTGGCCAGGTGCGCTCCCAGCCGCGCGGAATGGTGCTGCCGTGGAAATCCGTCATCAGATGAAACTCGGCGGCGTCATCCATCAAGTCCGAATAAAGCTTGATGATGTCCTGCTTGTCGCTCTGCCAGAAATCCACCTTCACGCCGCGCACGCCTAGCTCCTGCAGGCGCGCGAATTCCTGACGGCGGCGCGCGCGATCGTCCAAAATATTGCGCGGCTGCTCGGTGACGATGTTGTGGCGCCCGCCGGAATTGTACCAGAACAAGAGGCCGACATTCTTGGTGTTGGCGTAGGCGACGAGATGCTCCATCGCGTTCTTGCCGCTTAAGTTCCAGTTCGCGTCGATCAGCGTGTAAGGCCACCCCATTTCGCTGGCGAGATCGATGAAGACGCGCAGCTTGGCTTGATCGAGCGTGCTTTCGTGCTCCGAAAGCCAATTCCACGATGCGACGCCGGGGCGAATCCAGCTTGTGTCCGCGACGCGCGAGGGATGCGCGAGGTGGAAGACGAGATTGCTCTCCACGATGTCGGCGATGTCGTCGCTGACGATCATCATGCGCCAGGGCATGATCCACGGCAGCGGCGCGGCGGGAAAGTTAGCGCCGAAGCCTTGCGCCTCTTCCTGGCGGGGCGGCGCGATGCGGTAAATTCCGTTCGGCGCTTCGGTTTCGAGGTGCGAGCCGTGGAAGCTGGCGTCGAGACCGCTTTCATGCAGCAGCACGAAAGCGCCATTGGTTTCGAACAGCGATGGAAAGCCCCACGCCGTGCCTGCGGTCGGCGGCGTCGCTGTTCCGGAAGGCAACGCGTCGTAGAACGTCTCGTAGGAGGGGTGATACATTGTGTAGAAATCGTAGGCCTGTCCCCAATGCGTGGCGCCGAGGCCGACATTGAATTCGGTTTTCTCCTGCGTCATCCAATGGAATGAGAGATGCGTCTCCGGCAGCACATAGCGGAACGCGACGCCATCGTCGTAAGCGCGCAGATCGAGGCGGAGTAGGCGCTGCGTTGTGGTATGGCGGATATTGATCGCGAGGCTGTTATAGCGCGCGCGGTTCTCGCGGCGTTTGCCGGTGACCATGGTGTAGGCGTCTTCGCCGTTGCCGTGTTCAAGGCTGACAAACTCGGTCGTGGAGAAATCCGAGATCACCGGCGTGCGCATCTCAAACGTGTTCTGCACTTGCACGACGATGCCGAGCGTCGACCAATCCAGCACCGCGCGGCTGCGTCCGCGCCGGCGCAGCAGCACGCGGTATTGCAGCGAACCGTCGGCGTTTCGCCGCGCTTGAATTTCAGTGCGCGCGCCGGGCGAGCGCAGACTCCATTGCGTCGCCGCTGCTGCCTGCGTCTGTGCGACCGCAGGCGTTGCAGCCGCCGCGGCTGAAACGACGAGCGCGGTGCGGCGTGTGATGTCCGTCATGATGCGGGTTCTCCAGCGCGCGACCAAGCTGGCGCTTAGTCCTCCCATGGCCGCTCTTGAGCCGAGCGAGCCGAGTTGCCCAAATGTATGATTTATTCTCTAAAGGCGGACAATAGGTTTGGGAGGCTCCTGGTGCGCGTGCTGCAAATCGTGTTGAGCGCGGCGTTGGCGCTGACGCTCGCGGCGTGCGCCACGGTCTCGGCGCCGGCCGCGCCGCCGCAAGCGTTGGCGCTTTGGTACGACCGGCCCGCGACGGATTGGGAGCGCGAGGGCTTGCCGATCGGCAACGGCGCAATTGGCGCGGTGATCATGGGCGGCGTGAGCGCCGAGCATCTTCAGTTTAACGAGAAGACTTTGTGGACCGGCGGTCCGGGCTCGGTTGAGGGCTATGATTACGGCTTGCCTGATGGCCCCATCGTGGATGCCGTGCGCGCGGCGCAGGCCGATATCGATCGCGAAGTCCGCATCGCGCCGGAAGCCATGGCCGAGCGGCTTGGACGCCCGACGATCGGGTACGGACATTATCAGAGCTTTGGCGAACTGGTGCTTGAAATGGCGCATGGCGCGGGCGCGACGGACTATCGCCGTGAACTCGATATTGGCCAGGGCGTCGCGCGCGTGAGTTATGTGGTCGATGGCGTGCGGTATCGGCGCGAGTATTTCGCGTCTTATCCTGATGGCGTGATCGTGGTGCGTCTGACGGCGGATCAGCCGGGCAGAATCGCGTTTCGCGCGCGGCTCGATGTTCCCGAAAACCGCAGCGTGCAACGTGATCATGACGGCGCGCGCGTCTTTGCTTCGGGCGCGTTGAACGACAATGGGCTCTTGTGGGAAGCGCAATTTGCGCTGACGAGCGAGAACGGCGAGACCATCTCATCAGCCGACGGCGTTACGCTACACAATGCCGATTCCGCGACGATCGTGCTGAGTGCGGGCACAAATTACGCGCCAACTTATCCCGCTTATCGAGGCGAAGCGCCGCATGCGGCGGTGACAGCGCGCGTTTTGCGCGCCGCGGGGCGAGGCTATCGTCGGCTGTGGGACGATCACGAAGCGGATTATCGCGAACTCTTCGACCGCGTGGCGCTCGATATCGGCGGCGCGCCATCCGCATTGCCAACGGATCGCGCCTTGGCCGCGTATCAAGGCGGGGCGAGCGCGGAGGATCGCGCTCTGGAGACATTGTATTTCCAGTACGGGCGCTATCTCCTGATCTCATCGTCGCGCGCGGGCTCGTTGCCGGCGAATTTGCAAGGCGTTTGGAATAATTCCGCGACGCCGCCCTGGAACGGCGATTATCACGTCAACATCAATCTTCAGATGAATTATTGGCTCGCCGATCCAACCGGTTTGCCGGAGACGAACGCGCCGCTGTTCGATTTTATCGACGCGCTGGTAGCGCCGGGCGAGCAAACCGCGCAGCGAATCTTTGGCGCGGAGGGCTGGACGCTTTCGCTCAACACCAATCCGTGGGGGTTCACCGGCCTCATCGCTTGGCCGACGGCGTTCTGGCAACCGGAGGCGGGCGCGTGGCTCGCGCAGCACTACTACGACCATTATCGCTTCACAGGCGATGAGCGCTTCCTGCGTGAGCGCGCCTATCCCGTCATGAAGGGCGCGGCGGAGCTTTGGCTCGATGCGCTGGTGGTCGATCCGCGCGACGGGCGGCTTGTGGTGTCTCCGAGTTTTTCGCCGGAACAGGGGGATTTTTCCGCGGGCGCGGCGATGTCGCAGCAGATCGTGTTCGATCTTTTCACCAATGTCGCCGAAGCGGCGGAGATCGTGGGCGATGAGGCGTTCGCGGCGCGTGTGAACACCGCGCTAAGCCGGCTCGATCCTGGTTTGCGCATCGGATCGTGGGGGCAACTGCAGGAGTGGAAGCTCGATTGGGACGATCGCACGAACGAGCATCGCCACGCTTCGCATCTCTTCGCGCTGCATCCTGGCCATCAAATCTCGCCGCTAACCACGCCTGATTTTGCTGAAGCGGCGCGCGTTTCGCTTAATGCGCGCGGCGATGGGGGGACGGGTTGGAGCAAGGCGTGGAAGATCAATTTCTGGGCGCGCTTGCTTGATGGCGACCGTGCGCATCGTTTACTCGGCGAACAATTGCGCGCGAGCACGCTGCCGAATTTGTGGGACACGCATCCGCCGTTTCAGATCGACGGCAATTTTGGCGCGACCGCCGGCGTCGCCGAGATGCTGCTGCAAAGCCAGAACGACGAGATTCATATTTTGCCGGCGCTGCCCGCCGCATGGCAGCAAGGCGCGGTCTCCGGCTTGCGTGCGCGCGGCGGCGTGACCGTGGATATTCGTTGGTCCTCCGGCGCTGCCGATGAGGTGGCGCTGACGACGGCGCACGCGGGAGAAGTCGTGTTGCGCTCTTCGCTTTTCGAGGGAGCGTTCACGTTGGTCGATGCGCGCAGCGGCGCCTCGGTCACGGTCTCTGGCGAAGGCGCGCGGCGTTCATTTCGCACTGCAGCAGGCGGGCGATATCGCCTGCGGCCAACGCTGTCTCAATAGGGATTTTCCTATCTGGTCAGACCAGTTGGGTGTGTCGTCCGGACAGCGCCCATCTGGAAAAAACGCGCCGCGCGATCCGTTTCACTTGTGATCCATCGTTTTATATGACAATACGGAGGCAATAAAATAGGGGAGAGCAACGTGCCGAAGATCGACTCACGGTCCAGATTCTCGATTCACGACCTGCTGCGCAGCAGCGCGTCCGCGCTTGCTTTGGGCGCCATGGGCGTTGCCGGCCTGTCTATCGCCACCCCCGCAAGCGCGCAGGAAGCCGAAGCGACCGACGATGGCGAAACCATCGTTGTGCTTGGCATTCGCGCCAGTTTGGCATCGGCGCAGGCCATCAAACAAAATTCCGAGCAGTTCGTGGATTCGATCGTCGCGGTCGACATCGGCAAGCTGCCTGACGTCAACGTCGCCGAAGCGCTGCAGCGCATTTCCGGCGTTCAGATCACGCGCAACCGCGGCGAAGGCTCCTCGATCGCCATTCGCGGTCTGACTCAGGTTCGCACCGAGCTCAACGGGCGCGATATCTTCTCCACCACCGACGGCCGCGGCCTCAGCTTTGAAGACGTGCCGTCCGAATTGCTGGCCGGCGTCGATGTGTACAAGAACCCCTCCGCTGCTTTGATCGAAGGCGGCGTTGGCGGCACGGTCAATCTGCGGACGCGCATGCCGTTTGACGCCGAAGGCCGCGTCATCAGTGTGTCGGCCGGCGGCACATGGTTCGACCTCCGCGAAAAAGCGGGCGGCAATCTCTCGGCGCTCTATAGCGATCGTTGGGAAACCGGCGCCGGCGAGTTCGGCGTTTTGGCCAATATTTCCTATAGCCAAGCCTATTTCCGTGAAGACGCCATCGTCGTTGAGCCGTTCTTCGAGCGCACCGACATCCCGGGCTTCATCGGCACGCCGGTACAAGTCGCGGCGGGCGGCGGCGTCTCCAGCTGGAACGGCGACCGCGAGCGCACAGGCGCCGCGCTCGCGTTCCAGTGGTCGCCCAATGCCGACATGGAATTTTATGCGCAGGCGCTGACCAGCCATTACGAATTCTACGATCCGCAAACTGGCTTGTTCGGCTACGGCCCGAGCGGCTCGGGCGGCTCGCTTACGCCCGCGCCGGGCGTGACGTTCGAGTTCGATGACGACGGCAATATGACCTATGGCGCCTTCACCGGCGGCGTTGGCTTCCAGTCGTTTACCCGCGACGACAGCCGTATTTCCGACACCACCGACTATGCGATCGGCGGCAAGTGGCAGGTCAACGATATGCTGACCGCCAGCACCGATCTGCAATATGTTGACTCGGAGACCGAGAACGAAAGCGCCACCGGCTTCGGCGCGTTGAATTCCACGCCAACCTTGTTTGTCGATCTGCGCGGCGACCTTCCGCTGTTCACTGTCGATCCAACCAGCCTGCTCACCGATCCGGCAAACTATAATTATCAGGCCCTGATGGTGCGCAGCTCCACGAGCACTGGCGAGCAACTGGCGTGGCGCGGTGATCTGGAGTGGGATTTCGACGAGAGCGACAACTGGGCTCGCTCCCTCAGCGTCGGCGTGCGCACCACGCAGCGCGATATTGAATTTCGCGAGTCCGGGTTTGACTGGGCGGGAATTACAGGCCCGCCCTGGGACGGCGCGCCGCTTTCAACCGCGCTCTACACGGAGTTTCCCGATTACTACGCGCCGAGCCCGCACATCGGCGATCTCTTTCGTGGCGACGGTTCCGGCATCTGGGGGCCGCACCTCATTGTGGACCCCGGGCTGATGAAGGATCGCGATCGCGCGATCGCGATTCTCGGTGGACTCAACCCCAATTCCGGCGCGCCGACGGCCTTCACACCGCAGGATCAGATCAACACCCAGCATGAAGAAACCTTCGCGGCGCACGCGCTGCTGCGCTTCGGCGATGACGACGCTGGGCTCCCGTACGACGGCAATGTCGGCGTCCGCATCGTGCGGACGCAGATCGAGGCGGAAGGCGTTCGCACGCTGACCTACCGCCTTCCAAGCAACACCGGCGCGGACATCACCGTTTCCGACGTGCTCACCAACGAACAGGACTACACCGAAATCCTGCCGAGCGTGAATCTGCGCTTCTTCCTGCGCGACGATCTCTTCTTGCGCTTTGCCGCGGCGCGCGGCCTTTCGCGTCCTTCGTTCGGCGATCTGGCGGCGAACTTCTCGCTCTCGGAAAATTATGTTGACCTCGATAACAACGCCGCCACCCCGCCGACGCTTGACGACCGCACCGGTAGCGGCGGCAATCCGGGTCTGCGTCCGCTCACCGACAATCAGGTCGACCTCGCGATCGAGTGGTATCCAAACGCATCCTCGTCGCTCTACGCGACCGTGTTCTACAAGCAGGTGTTCGATTTCCTGCAGACCGGCGTGTACTTCGAGACCTACGACGTTCCCGGAAGCGGCCCGCAGCAGTTCGAGATCACCAGCCGCGTGAACGGTGAAGAGGGGACCATCAAGGGCCTCGAAATCGGCGGCAATACGTTCCTCGATTTCCTGCCTGCGCCGTTCAATCATTTCGGCGTCCAAGCCAACTACACCTATGTGGATTCCGAAGCGCCAAGCCCATCGGCCGTCGACAGCGCCGGCCGCCCTCTGATCGTGCCGATCGAGTTTTTGTCGAAGAACAGCTACAACCTCGTCGCGTTCTACGAAGATGGCCCGTTCAATGCGCGGCTCGCCTACAATTGGCGCGATCAATACGTGGTCACGACGGCGGGCAACGGCACCGGCAATCTGCCGATCTACAACGACGCCTTCGGCCAGCTCGACGCCTCGGTCAGCTACGATTTCTCAGACCACATTGCCCTGAGCATCGACGCGTCCAATCTGCTCGACGCCGAACGCCACACCTTCCAGGCGTTCGAGAACCGCCCGCGCGACTTTGTGTTGAATGATCGCCGCATCGGCTTCCGTCTGCGCTTCAGAAACTAAACTACGGACCCTGCGACTTCGGGCGTCATCTTCGCGGGTGACGCCCGCACTTTTTGAGGACCCGGCCAATGACCTCAGGTGAATCTCACTGCAGGCGCGGCGCAATGCTGTTCGATGAAGGCGCGATGCGTTGGCATCGCTTCAGTCGCCCGATTGATCAGTGCGCGCATCTTGACCAATTTCGCCGCGATCGCCTCTGCGTCATGGGTTTCCGCGAGCGGATCGTAGCGGATCGGCTGGATGTTTTGGCCGAGCATCACCGCCGTCCAACTGGTTTCGGAAAACAATTCCTCGCTCTCGCGAAAGAAGCGCCCACGGCTGCGGAAAAGCTCGATCTTGTGACGAAGCGTGTCGGGAATATCCATCGTGCGCGTGTAGTTCCACAACGGTGAATCGGTGCGTTCAGTGGCGTGATAGTGAAGGATGATAAAGTCGCGAATCTGCGCGTATTCGAGTTCGGTCTGGCGATTATACTGGTCGATGTCGGTTTGTTCGAAACGCAAGTCCGGAAACAAAGTCATCAAGCGCGCGACGCCGGACTGGATCATGTGGATGCTGGTCGATTCCAAAGGCTCGAGAAATCCCGATGCGAGGCCAAGCGCGACGCAATTCTTCACCCATGGCTTTTTGCGCCGCCCAGTCACGAAGCGCAGCGTTCGCGGCTCCGCGAGCGGCTTGCCATCAAGATTGGCCATCAACACGTCGCGCGCGTCTTCCTCAGAAATGAAGCGGCTGCAATGCACATAGCCATTGCCCGTTCGGTGCTGCAGCGGAATCCGCCACTGCCATCCGGCCTCACGCGCCGTCGATTGGGTGTAGGGGGTCGGCTCGCCGGCATTCTCGCAAGGCACGGCGATCGCGCGATCGCAGGGCAGCCAATGGGTCCAGTCTTCATAGCCAGACTTCAGCGCCTGTTCGATGAGGAGGCCGCGAAAGCCCGAACAATCCACGAAAAAGTCGGCTTGGAGCGCCTCGCCGCTCTCCAACGTCACCGCGTCGATGAAGCCGTCGGCCGGCCGCAGCGCGACATCGACGATCTTGCCTTCGAGACGAATGGCGCCGCGCGCCTCGGCATACTCGCGAAGATAGGCGGCATAGAGCCCGGCGTCGAAATGGAAGGCGTACGCGATGCGCGAGAGCACGTTTTTCGGATCTTCCGCGGGTCGTGTGAACTTCCCCGCCAACGCGGCCATTGTGGTCAGCGAATATTCCGACAGCGCGTGCGTGGCGCCCAAGGCGCGCTGGCGCAGCCAGTGCTGGTGAAAGGGAAGATTCTCCAGATCGGCGCCATAGCGCCCAAATGGGTGAAAATAGCTGTGGCCAAGCTTGGTCCAGTCGCGGAACTGGATGCCCAGCTTAAAGGTGGCCTGCGTGCGCTTGATGAACTCGTCTTCGTCGAGCCCCAGGATGCGGTTGAACAGCAGAATGGCGGGAATGGTGGCCTCGCCGACGCCAACCGTTCCAATCTCGGCGGATTCCACCAAGATGATCTCGCACGGCTTGTCCTTGATCGCGCGCGTCAGCATGGCGGCGCACATCCAGCCGGCTGTGCCGCCGCCGACGATAACGATCTTGCGAAGGAAATTTTCCGCCATGGCCAGGATCACTTCTTGAGCGCAATGCAGCGCCGCGACGGCGCCAATCTTTCCGGTGGCACGAGCCTAAAATCACCGCGTTTTTCGTTCGCCAACGGATCAACAAATGATTGCGCACACTGGGCCAATGTGACAAGTGGATTTGTATGACTTATCGACGTCGAGGATGCGCGAGGCGCAAAACGCTTCGGGTTCGGCGTTCTGAGATCGTGCGCTGAGCCGTCCGCAAAGAGACGTGTCGCAAGGGGTGGGAATGAGACGGACGCACAGCGCATTTGTGGCCATCATCGCGACGCTTTGCGCGCTTGCGCTTGGCGCATGCCAGCCGCGCGCCGCGCATGAGGACGATACGCTGCCGCACTTCGTCGAGCAGAATGGCCGCCATGCTTTCATCGTCGATGGCGAGCCCTTCCTGATCCTTGGCGCGCAAGCGAACAATTCCAGCAATTATCCCGCGGCGCTCGAAGAGGTGTGGCCCGCGATCGCGGACATGCACGCCAACACGCTGGAGATTCCCGTTGCCTGGGAACAGATCGAGCCGACCGAAGGCTCGTTCGATTTCTCTTATGTCGATACCTTGGTCGCGCAGGCGCGCACGCACAATGTGCGCCTCATCCTGCTCTGGTTCGCGACGTGGAAGAATACGTCGCCGAGCTACGCGCCAGCATGGGTGAAGGAAAACAACGAACGCTTCCCGCGCATGATCAACCGTGAAGGGCGCGTGCATTATGCGCTTTCACCGCATTTTCAGGCGACGCTCGATGCGGATCGGCGCGCGTTCGCTGCTTTGATGCGCCATCTGCGCGAGATCGACGGGCGCCAGCAGACCGTCATCATGGTGCAGATCGAGAACGAGCCGGGCGCCTATGGCAGCCCGCGCGACTATTCGCCGACGGCGCAGGCTTTGTTCGATGGCCCGGTGCCGACGGCGTTGGTGCAAGCGCTGCACGATGAGCCCGGCACATGGCGCGAAGTGTTTGGCGATGAGGCCGATGTTTCCTTCTACGCCTGGCACGTCGCGCATTATATCGATCAAGTCGCGGCCGCGGGGCAGGCCGAGTATGCGCTGCCGATGTACGCCAATGCGGCGCTTCGCGATCCGTTCAATGCTCAGGACCCCGCGACCTATGCGAGCGGCGGGCCGACCTTTAATGTGATCAATATCTGGAAAGTCGCCGCGCCTTCGTTGGCGGTGCTCGCGCCCGATGTTTACGCGCGCGATCACCGCACCGCGACTGCGCATTTCGCGCATTATGCGCGCCCGGATAATCCCTTGATGATCGTCGAGATCGGAAACGACGCGGACTATGCGCGCTATTTTTTCCACGTGCTCGGCAACAATGGCGTGGGTTTTGCGCCGTTTGGCATGGATTATACCGGCTACGGCAATTACCCGTTGGGCGCGGCAGTCGTGAACGCAGAGACCGTGGCGCCGTTCGCCTCGCTCTATGAAGTGCTCGCGCCGATGGCGCGCGATTGGGCCAAGCTCAGCCTCGAACACCCAACATGGGGTGTCGCCAAGCCCGATGATGGCGCCGATCAAACGCTCGAACTCGGCCGATGGCGCGCGACCGTCGATTATGACGAGTGGCAATTCGGGCAATCGAGTTGGGCTTTCCTCGGCCAGCAAGAGCGGCGGCCGGAAAGCCTGTTGCAGCAGGGCGGCGCGATGATCGTGGAGCTTGCGCCCGACGATTATCTGCTGATCGCGCAGAATACGCGCGTCTCCTTCGCGCTCGCCGATCCCGCAACGGCCAACGGCATGCTGTTTTCAAGCGTCGAAGAGGGCCGCTTCCAGAATGGCGAATGGGTCGCGGATCGGCGCTGGAATGGCGATCAAACCGATTACGGCCTGAACTTCGGAATGCGCCCGCGCGTTTTGCGCGTGCGGCTCGCCAGCTACTGATCGCGACAAAAAAAGAACGCACGAGGGAGATGAGATGAACGCGCTGTTGGCTCCAAAGCCTTGGGAACGCTGGACGCTTTCGCTCATGCTGCTCGTGATGGTGTGCGCGTGCGCCGCCAGCGATACGATCGGCGCCGCGCGGCGCGGCGGGTGGGAGCGCACGGCCGATGGCGTGCTGATCACGCCGGCCTCGGGGCCCGCGCACAAAGTGCGCTTGCAGGTGATGAACGACAGCATCGTGCACGTGACCGCGACGCCGACGGAGAGTCTTGATCTCCCGGAAAGCCTGATGGTCGTCGCGGCGCCAGAAGGTGCGTTTGATGTCGCTGTCGTGGGTGATGTGCTGACGCTCACGACCAGCGAAGTGCACGCTGAGGCCTCGATCGCGACTGGCGTGGTGCGCTTTCTGGACGAGAACGGTCACGAAATTCTCGCCGAGCATGATCGCGGCAGCTTTGCGCCGGTGACGGTCGAGGGTGAGAATTTCTACGCCGTGCGCCAGGAGTTTAATCGCAGCACGGACGAAGGCTTCTATGGCCTCGGCCAGCATCAAAATCTGCAGATGAATTATAACGGCGAGGACGTCGAACTCGCGCAGCACAACACGGATATCGGCATTCCGTTCGTGGTGTCGACGCGCAATTACGGCGTGCTGTGGGAGAATAATTCGATCACGCGCTTCGGCGATGCGCGGCCCTATCAGGCAATTTCGGAAGCGCTCACGGTGCGCGGCGCGCAGGGCCAAGAGGGCGGGCTGACCGCGCAATATTATCTCGCCGATCGCCTCGTGGTGACGCGCCAGGAGGACGACGTCGATTACCAATTCTTGCCGACCGATCAGTTCGCGACTGGTCAGGCCGTGCGCGATGTGTGGCCGGCTGAACTGAACGGCGCGTCGCCCCAGCGCGTGGTCTGGACCGGCAGCATCGAGGCGCATGAGACGGGCGTTCACAAATTTCGGCTCTATGTCAGCTCCTACTTCAAGCTCTATGTCGACGATCAGCTCGTGCTCGATGGCTGGCGACAAAATTGGAATCCCTGGTATCGCAATTTCGATGTTGCGATGAACGCCGGCGAACGCCACGCGATCCGCATCGAGTGGGAAACCAATGACGGCTACATAAAGCTCGATCACCTCGATCCGTTGCCGAACGACGAGCGTCATCAGCTTTCGCTCGCGTCGGAAGTCGGTCATGCGATCGACTACTACTTTGTCAGCGGCGACAATATGGACGAGGTGATCGCCGGCTATCGCCACCTCACCGGCAAGTCGACGATGCTGCCGCGCTGGGCGTACGGTTTCTGGCAGAGTCGTCAGCGCTACGAAACGCAAGATCAATTGCTCGACGCGCTGCACGAATATCGCGAGCGCGAATTGCCGCTCGATAACATTGTGCTGGATTGGCGCTATTGGCGTGACGATTCGTGGGGTTCGCACGAATTTGACGCGACGCGTTTTGCCGATCCTGCCGGCATGGTGCGCGAAGTGCACGACCAGAACGCCAACATCATGATTTCCGTTTGGCCGAAATTCTATCCGAGCACGACGAATTATCGGGAGCTTGACGCCGTGGGCGGCGTGTATCGCCGCAATGTTGAACTGGGGCGGCGCGACTGGGTGGGGCCCGGCTATGTCAGCACGTATTACGATCCCTATTCGCCGCGCGCTTCGGACATTTACTGGCGCCAAATTCGCGATCGGCTCGGCGTGCTCGGCTTCGACGCCTGGTGGCTCGACAATGACGAGCCCGATATTCACTCCAACCTCACCATTCTGGATCGCCAATACATCATGGGTCCGACCGCGGTCGGCCCGGGCGCGGAATATTTCAACTCTTTCCCGCTCGTGCATGTCGGCGCTGTTTATGATCGCGCGCTCATCGACAAGCCTGACACGCGCCAATTCTTGTTCACGCGTTCCGGCTGGGGCGGCATTCAGCGCTATTCCGCCGCGCTCTGGAGCGGCGACATCGTGGCGCGTTGGCACGATCTGCGCGCGCAGATTTCGGCGGGCGTGAATATGTCGATGTCGGGCGTGCCGAACTGGACGTTCGATATTGGCGGCTTTGCTGTCGAGCAGCGTTACACCAATCAAGATCCGGCGCATGTCGCCGAATGGCGCGAGCTTAATCTGCGCTGGTTCCAGTTTGGCGCGTTCGCGCCGATTTTCCGCTCGCACGGCGAATTTCCGCTCCGCGAAATCTACAATCTCGCGCCGACGGGATCGGAAGTTTACAACAGCCTCGCCTATTATGATCGGCTGCGTTACCGGCTGATGCCTTACATCTACACCATCGCTGCCGACACCTATCAGCGCGACTACACCATGATGCGTGGCTTGGTGATGGACTTCCCGAACGATCCGAATGTGCGCGATCTCGGTGAGGAATATATGTTCGGCCCGTCCTTCTTGGTGGCGCCGGTCTATGAATTCCAGGCGCGCACGCGTGAGGTCTATCTGCCGGCTGGCACGCGCTGGTACGATTTCTACACCGGGCGTGCGTTTGAAGGCGGCCAGCGCATTCAGGCCGATGCGCCGCTCGCGCGCATGCCGGTGTTCGTGCGCGCTGGCGCGATCGTGCCGGTTGGCCCCGCAATCCAATACACTGGGCAAAATCCGGGCGGGCCGATCACGCTTTATGTGTATGCGGGCCAGGACGGATCGTTCGATCTCTATGAGGACGACGGCGTCACCTATGGCTATCAGCGCGGCGCATCCTCGCGCATCCCGATGAGCTATGACGACGAAACGCGCACGCTGACGATCGGCGCGCGCGCGGGTTCGTTCCCGGGGATGATCAATGAACGCACCTTCAATGTGCGTTGGATCAGCGGACCGAACGCGAACGCGGTGAGCTTCGATGCGCGCCCGGATCAAACCGTTCGCTATTCGGGCAGCGCCGTGACGTTGCGCCGTCCATGAGCGAGGCGGCGCCGGCGCGCAAAGCGCTCACGCTGGAACGCGCGCAATACGCGCCGTTCTTCGTGATCGCGAGCTTGTTCTTGTTCTGGGGCGTCGCCAATGGCTTGAACGGCGTCCTGATCAAGACGATGCGCAAGGCGTTCACGTTGGATTATTTCCAATCCGTGCTCGTCGATACGGCGTTCTATCTCGGCTATTTCGTGTTCGCGCTGCCGGCGGCGCTTTTCATGCGCCGCTTTGGCTACAAAGCCGCGCTTGTGTTTGGCTTGGTGCTTTACGGCATTGGCGCGCTGCTTTTCTTTCCGGCGTCGGAGCTGCGCGTCTACGGCTTTTTCCTCGGCGCGCTCTTTGTAATCGCGAGCGGGCTCGCGTTTCTCGAAACCTCGGCCAATCCGCTGATCGCCGTGATGGGTCCGGCGGAAACGGCGGAGCGGCGGCTCAATTTCGCGCAAGCCTTCAACGGCTTTGGGCCGATCAGCGCGGCGCTCATCGGGCGCTTCGTGATTTTGTCGAATGTCGAATACACTCCGGAGGAATTGGCCGCGATGCCGGCGGCGCAGGCCGAGCAATATTTCGCGGCGGAGGCGCACTCGGTGCAGGGGCCGTATCTCGCGCTCGGCGTTGTTGTGCTGATTTGGGCGTTGTTCGTGCTTGCCGTGAAGTTTCCGCCGATCGCGGCTGCGGGCGCGGAGGCGCATGACGTCGCCGGGGAGAAACCGCGCTTCTGGGACTTGTTCAAGCGCCAGCACTATCTTTTCGGCGTCGCCGCGCAGTTTTTTTATGTTGGCGCGCAAGCCGGCGTGTGGGGACTCACCTTGCTCTATGCGCAAAACGCCGTGCCCGGCATGCGCGAGCAAACGGCGGCGTATTTTTATCTCGCGGGGCTCGTTCTCTTCATGCTCGGGCGCTTCTTCGGCACATGGCTGATGGACCGCGTGCCGCCCGATCGCTTGCTCGGCATCTTCGCGAGCGCGAGTGTTGCCCTTACGGTTGCATCGGCGTTGCTCGGTGGCTATGCGGGCCTCGGCGCGCTGGTCGCGACATATTTCTTCATGTCGATCATGTTTCCTACGATCTTCGCGTCCGCCATTCGTGACCTGGGACCGCTGGTGAAGCCTGGATCGTCTTTCCTCATCATGGCGATCATTGGCGGCGCGACTTTGCCGCTCGCGATGGGGCAAGTCGCGCGCCACAGCTCGATCGATCTCGCCATGCTGGTGCCGGCTGTGTGTTTCGCGGTGGTCGCGGCGTTCGGATTTTCCACGCGGCGCGTCGCGGCGTGAGCGCGATGCCGCGATGAGTCACACGCTCCCTCGTTTCGGCTTTGGCGGCGCCGCGATCGGCAATCTTTATCGCGCCGTTTCGGACGAGGATGCGCGCGCCGCACTTCATGCGGCGCTTTCACAGGGCGTGACGCTGATCGATACCGCGCCTTATTACGGGCACGGCCTGAGTGAGACGCGTATCGGCGCGGCCTTGCGCGCATGGGCGGGGCCGAAGCCCATGCTCTCCACCAAAGTTGGCCGCGTGCTCGATCCGGTTGCGCCGGACGAGACAGGTGACTTCGGCTATGTCGATACGCTGCCGTTTCGTCCGCGCTTCGATTACTCCCGCGACGGTGTGCGCCGGAGTTTGGAGAGCAGTTTCGCGCGGCTCGGCGTCGAACGTGTCGATATTGCCCTCATCCACGATATCGGCGCGAACAATCACGGCGCCGCGCATGGCGCGGTGATGGCGCAAGTGCTCGAAGAGACCTTGCCGGCGCTGAAAGCGGCGCGAAGCGAGGGGCTGATCGGCGCGATCGGAATCGGCGTCAATGAGTGGGAGGTGAGCGCCGAGGTGCTGCAGCACGCCAACCTCGACTACATCCTGCTCGCTGGCCGATACACATTGCTGGAACAGCCGGCGCTTTCATCAGGTTTACTCGATCTCTGCACCGCGCGCGGCGTGCGCGTGTTGGCGGCGGGCGTCTTTAATTCGGGACTGCTCGCGACGGCGCCTTCGCCAGCGAGCACATACAATTACGAAACCGCGCCGCCGCAAATCGTCGCGCAAGCTTCGCGGCTTTGGGCGCTCTGCGCATCTTTTGGCGTCGCGCCCCAAGCCGCGGCGCTGCAATTTCCGTTGGCGCATCCCGCTGTCGCGTGCGTTGTCGTCGGCGCGCGCAGTGCGGGGGAGATTGATGACCTTGTGCGTTGGCGCGCTGAGCCTATCCCGGATGCATTGTGGGATGCGCTAAAGCGCGAGGGCTTTATCCTCGGCGATGCGCCGACGCCGAAAGCGTTATGAGGAGGCCGTTATGCGCCTGAAAGGGAAGATCGCGCTGGTCACGGCGGCGGGCGCCGGGATTGGGCGCGCGTCTGCGCTCGCCTTTCATGCGGAGGGCGCTGCGGTTTGGGCGACGGACATCGATGCCGTCGCGCTCGATGCGCTCGCCGCCGAAGCGCCGGGCGTGAACACGCGCGTGGCTGACGTGCGTGACGAGGACAGCATTGCGCGCTTGAGTGCGGAAATTGGACGCTGCGATGTATTGTTCAATTGCGCCGGCATGGTGCACAGCGGCAGCGTGCTTGACGCCAGCCTCGACGATTTCACGGCAGCATATGATCTCAACGTCCTCTCGATGGCGCGCACGATCCGCGCTTTTCTGCCGGGCATGCTGAAGCGCGGCGCGGGCGCGATCGTGAATATGGCGTCGGTGGCGTCGAGCGTAACTGGCGTGCCGAACCGCTGCGCCTATGGCGTGACCAAGGCCGCCGTGATCGGTCTCACCAAATCGGTGGCCGCCGATTTCGTGGCGCGCGGCATCCGCTGCAACGCGATTTGCCCAGGCACCGTGGATACGCCATCGCTGCGCGGACGCATCGCATCGCAGCCCGATCCAGACGCAACTCTAAAGGCCTTCATCGCGCGCCAGCCGATGGGCCGGTTCGGGCGCGCTGAAGAGATCGCGGCGATGGCTTTGTTTCTGGCGTCGGATGAAGCCGCGTTTATCACCGGCCAAGCCTTCATGGTCGATGGCGGCTGGACGATCTGAGGCGCGCGCTTAGCCGTGCTCGAGGCGGCGCGTGATTTCTTTCGCGGCGTCGACCGTGTGCGTGATGACTTCTTCGAGCGACGCCGTGAGGTAGCGGTGCGCGACGAAGGGCACGGTGAGGCTCGCGACCGCGCCAAGAGATTCCCCGTCGAACACAGGCGCGCCAATGTCGCGAATGCCGTCCGCAAGGCGGCTAGGCTCGACCGCATAGCCGCGCGCCGCGACCGCATTGGCTTCGGCGCTGAATGCTTCCAGCTTTTGCTTGTCAGATGCGCTGGCCTTCAACGTCTTAAGCCATTCGGTTTGGCGCTTGGCGGGTTGCGAGCCGAAGATCACGCGCCCCGACGTTGAATCGAGGATCGGCACGCGGTAGCCGACACGCACCGAAAAGCCGAGCGCCGCGGGGCTCTCAACACGCGCCACGATGACGAGCTGATCGCCGGTCGCGACGCCCAAGTGGCATGACTGCAGGGTCTTATTGGCCAGGTCATGCATCACCGGCAGAGCAGCGTCATGCAGGTTGCGCTTGGGCGCGTTGCGCATGCCAAGCTCGAACAGCCGGCTGGTGACCTGATACCGGTCGTCGTGCTGGCCGCGCTCGATATAACCGCGCGCTTCCAGCACGACGAGCATGCGGTAAATCTCGGTTTTTGAGCGCCCCAGCAATTGCGCGATCTCGGGCATCGCCATGGGCAATGCTTGCCCCGCCAGCAATTCGAGTATTTCCAGCCCTTTATCGAGGGCTGGCGCCTTGTACACAGTCTTGGCCAAGTCCAGCTCCCGCGCCCGCCGTGCAAACACTGGCGCAGGCTCGCCCGCCAAGGCAAGCGCGTCCGCGTCTCCCTTGCCGCCGGGAGGGCCGTCGTTCACACTATCGGACACCGATGCTCCCTTGGGTGCGCCCAGGTCCTTGCGGCGGCTGGAAATGTTAGCGCAACCGCGCGACTGGACACACCACCTGATTTCTTCATATAAAATGCTAGATCACAAGTAAAACAGGCGCCGTCGCGAATGAAAATCTTGGCCCTTGAGGCGGCGGATTTGCGCTTCCCGACCTCGAGCCAGTTGGACGGCTCGGACGCCATGAATCCGCAGCCAGATTATTCGGCGGCCGTATGCGTGCTGAAGACGTCGATCGACGGCCTCGAAGGCCACGGCATGACCTTTACGATCGGGCGCGGCAATGAGATTTGCGTCGCCGCCATCGAAGCGCTGGCGCCGTTTGTGGTGGGGCAAAGCCTCGAACAAATTCAGGCGGACATGGCCGGCTTCTGGCGGCGCATCGTCGGCGACAGCCAGCTGCGCTGGCTGGGGCCGGAGAAGGGCGTGATCCATCTCGCGGCCGCCTCGGTGATCAACGCGGTTTGGGATTTGTGGGCGAAGGTCGCGGGCAAGCCGGTGTGGCGCCTGGTGTCGGAGATGAGCCCGCAGGAGATCGTGGGGCTGGTCGATTTTCGCCACATCAAGGATGCGCTCGCGCCGGAAGAAGCGGTCGAATTGCTGACCGATAAAATGAGCGGACGCGCCGCGCGGCTTGAACACATGCTGCAGCATGGCTTGCCGGCTTATGAAACGTCAGCCGGCTGGCTGGGCTATGACGACGAGAAAGTCCGCCGCTTGTGCCGCGAAGCCGCCAAGCAAGGCTGGGCCGGCATCAAGCTCAAGGTCGGTTTGGACCGTGCGCGCGATTTGGCGCGCTGCAAGATTGCGCGCGAGGAGCTTGGCCCTGATCGCCGCGTGATGATCGACGCTAACCAGGTCTGGGAAGTCGATGAGGCGATCGCGCATGTGCGCCATCTGGCGGAGATCGATCCATGGTGGATCGAAGAACCACTGAGCCCGGACGATATTTTAGGCCACCGCAAAGTCGCAGACGCCGTGCGTCCCATTCGCGTCGCGACGGGCGAGCACTGCCAGAACCGCGTCATGTTCAAGCAATTCCTGCAAGCGGATGCGATCGATGTCGTGCAGGTCGATGCGTGCCGGCTTGGCGGGCTCAATGAAAATCTCGCCGTGCTGATGCTGGCGGCGAAGTACGATAAGCCGGTTTGCCCGCACGCTGGCGGCGTCGGGCTCTGCGAATATGTGCAGCATATCGGCGCGATTGATCACATCGCCATCGGCGGGGCGCGTGACGACCGCATGATCGAACATGCGGGCCATCTGCACGAGCATTTCATCGACACGCTCGATGTGCGCGGCGGTGTTTATCACCCGACGGAGGCGGCGGGCTTCAGTGTGGAATTCCGCAAGAGCAGCGCTGAGATGTACCGTTTCCCGGACGGCGCTTACTGGCGCGGCGCGGCGGTCGCCCGCTAATCTAGGCGCGCGAAAAGACGGCGTCGCGGGCGGTGAGAAACGAAACGCCCGCGCCTTCCAGACGCGCCGCCGTGAGAACGCCCGTGGCGTAAGCGCCGGTATCGATGGCGAGGCGTGATCCCTCCAGGCCTGCCGCGCGCACCGGCGTGTGGCCGTGTACGACGCGGTGGCTGAGCTGCCGGCCGCAATCGAGGAAGCCTTTGCGTATCCAAAAGAGATCGGCGTCGGTTTGCTGCGCCAGCGGCTTGGACGGATCGACGCCGGCGTGGACGAAAAGATAATCGCCGGCTTCCACATAGCGTTCGAGGCGGCGCAGGAACGCCTGATGCTCAGCCGACATGCGGTCGCGCAACAGGCCGAGCGCTTCGACAAGCACCTCTGCCGCCGCGCCCATGGAAGGTGGGCGCACGCCGTATGACCGCATCGTGTTGAAGCCGCCATGATTGAGCCAGCGCCGCGCCTTGGCGGGCTCGTCATAGCAATCGAGCAGCATCCGCTCGTGATTGCCCATCAGGAAGCGGCGTTCGAATCCGTACGGGCGCCCCGAGAGCAAAAGATCGATGACCTTTCGGCTGTCAGGCCCCCGATCGATATAATCGCCGGCGAACACGACGAGCGGCGTTTCGTTCGAGTGCGCGGAGTCCTGCTCCATTTGCGTGAACAAGTTTTCCAGGAGATCGGCGCGGCCGTGAATATCGCCGACCGCATAGCCGAGCCGGCCTTCCTGGAAGGTCGGCGGTTTTGATTTTGCCGCGCGCGAAGCCCGCATGTCCCGCAGTGTCCGACGTTCGGGCGCGCACCCCTGATGCGCGCAACCGATGCAAACAACGTGCGCACTTGGGCGATGTTCCAGAGCGAGAAAGCGACTGAGAGAAATGCACTAAATGAGCATTTATGCGCGCGCCGCTGCTCATTGCGGCGTCGATTCAAAACGCAAGCTAGCTTTTGATAAGGCGCCGTCTGAAGCGCGCCAACAAGCGCGCTTCAGAGGATCGGTGTTAAGCGGGCTGCGGCGCCGCGAGTAGTGCGGTGAGTGCGGTGAAGCTCGTCTCGGCCGAGGCGAACGGATCGGTCGTCGCGTCGTGCTCGACGAAATAATGCTCGAACGTGTTCGCCGCGAAGATGGCGGCAAAATCGATCGTGCCCGCGCCGACATCGGCCATCTCGCCGGCCGCGTCCATGTCCTTCACATGGCACATCGGGAAGCGGCCTGGATCGGATGCAAGAACGGTGTTCGGATCTTGGCCGGCTTTCGAGGCCCAGTAGAGATCGAGCTCGAACTTCACCAGCGCCGGATCGCAACGCTCGCGCAGCAGATTGTACGGCACGACGCCGTCAATCGGCTGAAACTCGAAATCGTGATTGTGATAGGCGAATTTGAGGCCCGCGGTTTGGCATTGCTGGGCGAAGGTGTTGCAGAAATCGGCGGTGGCGCGCCAGAGATCGAGCGTCACGCGCTGTTCTGGCGGCAACCACGGAAACACCAGATATTCGTGGCCGATCTCCTTGGCCGCGTCGATCACCTCTTGCGGCTTGTCGCGCATATCGGCCGGCTGCACGTGCGCGGAGGGCGCCGTGAGATTGAGCGTGCCGAGCAGGCGTTTGATCTCGCTGGCGGGCGTGTTGAAATAGCCGGCGAACTCAACCTCGTCATAGCCGATGTCGGCGACGCGGCCGAGCGTGCCGGCGACGTCTTGTTCCATGGCGGCGCGCAATGTGTAGAGCTGGATGCCGATCTTCTTGGCAGCGACAGCAGCCACAGGCGCAGCTGGCGGCGTGCAGCCCGGCAGCGCGGCGAAGGCGAGCGTGGCGCTCGCGCCCGTAAGCAGCGTGCGGCGCGAGAGGTTCGGGAGAATGAGGCTCATCAGAGATTTCCTTCTTGCATAAGATCCGCGGCGTGGTTCGCGGCGCGCGCCGAAAGCGCCATATAGGAGAGCGACGGGTTTTGGCAGGCCGATGAGGCCATGCAGGCGCCGTCGGTGGAGAAAAGATTGGGCACGTCGTGCGCTTGGTTCCAGCCATTGAGCACGGAGGTCGCCGGATCGCGGCCCATGCGCGCCGTGCCCATTTCGTGAATCCCGTAGCCGGGCGAAACCGGTCCGCCTTCGCGAACGGTGACATCCACGAAGCCTGCATTCTCCAACATCTCGCGCGCATCGACGAGGCATTGCGCGGCAAGCTTCAGATCGTTTTCGCCATAGGTGCAATCGATATGGACCAGCGGGATGCCCCATTTGTCCTTGCGCGTTTCGTGCAGCGTGACGCGGTTGTCCGGGCGCGGCAGCATTTCGGCAAAGCCGCTGAGGCTCATGCCCCACTTGCCTGGCGTGCGCAGGCTTTCCTTAAGTTCGACGCCGACGCCTGGCGTTCCCGCGGCTCTGTTCCAGTCCGCGCGCGATGCGCCGCCTTGCAGGCCATAGCCGCGCACATAATCGCGCTCTTGAGTTTCCACATTTCGATAGCGCGGAATGTAGATGCCGGCGGGGCGGCGGCCTGCGTAATAGCGATCGTCGGCGCCGGGAAAGGTGCCCGCCGCGCGAATGCCGCTGACATGATCCATGAGATTGCGGCCGACTTGATCGCTGCGGTTGGCGATGCCGTTCGGGAATTGCTCCGACGTTGAGTTCAGCATGATTTGCGCGGTGCCGATCGCCGACGCGTTCAGGAAGACGACGCGGCCAGTATAAGTGCGGCCTTCCTTGGTGTTGTAGTCGATCACCCGCACGCCGGTGGCGCGGCCCGTTGCGGGATCATAAATCACGCTGTGGCCAATCGCGTCGGTGACGACGGTGAGATTGCCGGTGCGCTCGGCGGCAGGCAGCGTCGCCGAGAGGCTGGAGAAATACGCGCCGAACGAACAGCCGCGATAGCAGAAGTCGCGATACTGGCATTGGCCGCGGCCAAGGGCGTCGTGCTCTTCAGTCGGCTGCGTTAAGTGCGCGACGCGGCCCATGATCATTTTGCGGCCTGGATAGCGCGCTTCCATCTGCTGCTTGAAGTGCTTCTCGACGGCGTTGAGCTCCATTGCCGGCAGGAATTGTCCATCCGGCAAATTGGAGATGCCTTCGCGCGAGCCTGAGATGCCGGCGAAGCGCTCGACGCGATCATACCAGGGTGCCATGTCGGCGTAGCGGATCGGCCAATCGACGCCGTGGCCATCCTTGGCGTTCGCTTCGTAGTCGAGATCGCTCCAGCGATAAGAATGCCGCGCCCAAAGCAGCGAGCGCCCGCCGAGATGATAGCCGCGCAGCCAATTGAAGGGGCGGCCTTCCGGTGTGAGATAGGGGTGATCGCTGTCCTTGACGAAGAGATGCTTGTTCGCGGTCGTGAAGGCGTAGCAGGTGCGCTGGATCGCATAATCCTCGGCGAGTTCGTCCTCCGGAATACGCCCGCGATTATCGAGCTCCCACGGCGCCTTGAAGTCGAGATAGTCTTCGCCGTGCGTGATCTTCTTGCCGCGCTCGATCACCAGCGTCTTGAAGCCGCGTTCAGTCAGCTCCTTGGCGACCCAGCCTCCGCTCATGCCGGAGCCGACAACGATTGCGTCAAAGTCCATTGTTGCCGCTCCCAGTGCGTTTGGTTTTGTAAGTGCTCACAGCGCGCCGTCGCGTATGAGGTCCGCTGCGTGATTGGCCGCGCGTGCGGTGATGGCCATGTAGGTGAGGGATGGATTTTGGCAGGCGGTGGAGGCCATGCACGCCCCGTCGGTGACGAAAAGATTGGACACGTCGTGCGCCTGGTTCCAGCCATTGAGCACAGAGGTCGCGGGATCGCGCCCCATGCGCACGGTGCCCATTTCGTGGATCGCGGCGCCCGGCGCGAACGGCTCATCGCCGCGCGGGGCCACATCGACGAAACCTGCCGCTTCCAGCATCGCGACGGCGTCGAGATTGGCCTGGCGCGCCATCTTCAGATCGTTCTCGCCGTAAGCGCAATTGATGTGCACCAACGGGATGCCCCATTGATCGACTTGGCTTTCATCGAGCGTGACGCGGTTCTCGGGGTTCGGCAGCATTTCGCCAAATCCTGAAAGCCACACGCTCCAGCTTCCTGGCGTGCGCAGATGCATCTTGAACGCTTCGCCAACACCCGCTTCGCCGCCGCCGCGGTCCCAGCTCGAGCGTTGCGCGCCGCCTTGATAGCCATAGCCGCGCACGAAGTCTGACGTTGGCTCGGTCGCGTTGCGAAACCGCGGAATGTAAAAGCCGTTCGGGCGCCGGCCCGCATAATAGCGGTCTTCCTTGCCCGGATAGCGCCCGTTCGCGCCCATGCCGCTGATATGGTCCATCAGATTGCGGCCAACCTGATCGCTGCGGTTTGCGATGCCGGTTGGGAAGCTTTCCGATTTGGAGTTCAGCAAGACTTGCGCCGAGCCAATGGTCGACGCGCATACGAACACGATGCGCGCGGTGTATTCGCGGCCTTGCTTGGTATGCGCATCGATCACGCGGACGCCGCTGGCGCGGCCGCTCGCGGCGTCATACGTGACGCTGTGGCCGATCGCGTCGGTGACGATGGTCAGATTGCCGGTGTTGCGCGCCGCCGGCAAAGTCGCGCTGATGGAAGAGAAATACGCGCCGTACGAACAGCCGCGCGAACAAAAGTCGCGGTATTGGCAAGAGCCGCGCCCGAGCGCGAGTTGCTCTTCGGTCGGCTCTGTTAAGTGCGCGCAGCGGCCGATGGTGAGATTGCGCGTGGGGAAGGCGGCTTGGAGTTTCGTCTTAAAGTCCAGCTCGACCGCATTCAGATCCATCCCGCGCTGAAACTGGCTGTCCGGCAATTGCGCCAGGCCCTCGGCATTGCCGGAAATGCCCGCGAAGCGCTCGACGTGATCGTACCAGGGCGCGAGATCGGCATAGCGGATCGGCCAGTCGACGCCGTGTCCGTCGCGCGCATTGGCGGTGAAGTCCTGATCGCTCCATCGATAGGTCTGGCGCGACCACATCAGCGAGCGTCCGCCCAGATGATAGCCGCGCACCCAGCGGAACGGGCGATCCTCCGGCGTGATGTAGGGATGGTCCGGCTCGATGATGCGGAATTGCTGGTTGGCGTAGCTGACGCCGCCAACCCGTCCGCCGACGCTGTATTTGGCTTTCGCTTCGTCCTCGTTGAGGCGGCCGCGATTGGGTAGCTCCCATGGCGCGAGCCCGTCGCGATAATCGGTGGCGGGATCGATGTTGCGTCCGCGCTCGATGACGAGCGTTTTCAGGCCGCGCTCGGACAGCTCCTTAGCCGCCCAGCCGCCGCTCATGCCCGAGCCTACGACGATTGCGTCAAAGTCCATGTGTGTGCTTTACGCCCACGCTCGGCCGATCTGCGAGAAGGGCACGTCGGCCAACCAATGGCCCGGCACCAGCTCGTAGCGCAACTCCTGCGTCGCGCCGATTTCGGAATGATAATAGCCGAGCAGGACGAGCTGTTTGAACTGGCGATAATTGTCGTCTTCCGCCGCGATCTGCTCTGCGTCGTACAGGCGAACAGTTTCGGCTTGCTGATCCGGTGTCAGTTCGAGGAACGCACCGTCGAATTGCTGACGTCCACGCGCATCCACGCCGTCGAGCACGCGCACGAACTTGGCGCGCGTTTCGCGCGAGGCCCAATTCGTCATCATGCCGTCGATGAAGGCGGGCACGCCCGCGCCGCGCGCGCCGGGCGTATCGGTTTCGGGAATGATGATGTCAGTGATGGCGTCGAGCCGCGCCATCTGGCGGGTCGAGAAAAACGGCGCGTCGGACGCAGCGCAGGCACCAAGCTGGGAGAGGGCGGCGGCGCCGCCGACCAAGAGCACCGCGCGTTCCAAAAGCGCACGGCGGCTGAGCCCAAGGCTCGCGCTTGGTTCGGTCATCTCGTTCTCCCTGTGTCCCGCTCGCTTTAAGGTCGCGGCGGTGGTTTGCTTGGGCTGATTGTTGAGCGTTCCCAGGCCAATTGTCCACCGTTCGACACGGTTCATCACGTGATTGCGAAAGGCTCGCACGAGCCGCGCACTCATAGTAATGAAGCGGCCCCTCACCGGTGGCCAAGCCACGCACAAGCCCGGACGCTTCCCATGCCAGACACCACCAAGACGCTTCAGCACTATATCGACGGCGCCTGGCGCGACGGCGCGCCCGTGCTGGACAGCCTCAATCCCTCCGACACGCGCGATATTGTCGCGACCGCGCCGGGTGACGACGGGACTTTGGTGCGCGAGGCGGTTGGCGCGGCGGAAGCGGCGTTTCCGGCATGGAGCCAAGCCAGCCCGGAAGTGCGCTCGGATATTCTCGACCGCGTTGGCGCGGCTTTGCTCGCGCGCAAGGATGAGTTCGGCGCGCTGCTTTCGCGCGAGGAGGGCAAGACGCTACCGGAGGGCGTGGGCGAAGTCGCGCGCGCGGGGCGCATCTTCAAATTCTTCGCTGGTGAAGCGCTGCGGCGAACTGGCCTGACCGTCGATTCCACGCGCCCCGGCGTCGAAGCCGCGACCTATCGCGAACCGCTCGGCGTCATCGGCCTCATCACGCCCTGGAATTTTCCGATCGCGATCCCCGCGTGGAAAACCGCGCCCGCGCTCGCTTACGGCAATACGGTGGTGCTGAAGCCGGCTTCGATCACGCCGGCGATGGCTGCCGTGCTCGCTGAACTACTGCATGAGGCCGGTGCGCCCAAGGGCGTGTTCAATCTGGTGTTCGCGGGCGGCAAGGCGGCCACGTCGTTGGTGGAGGATCCGCGCGTGGCGGGAATTTCCTTCACCGGTTCACAAGGCGTGGGCGGCGGCATCGCCGAACGCGCGGCAAAACGTCAAGCGCGCGTGCAACTCGAAATGGGCGGCAAAAAATCCGCTCGTGGTGATGGACGACGCAGACCTCGAACTCGCCGTCGCTGGCGCGCTCGATGGCGCGTTCTTCGCGACCGGCCAGCGCTGCACGGCCTCCAGCCGCATCATCGTCACCGATGCGATCCATGACCGCTTCGTGGAAGCGCTGGCTGCGCGTGTCTCGGCGCTTCGCGTCGGCGATGCGCGCGATCCGGACACGCAGATCGGCCCGCTGGCTAGCCAGGCCCAGCTCGACACGACGAGCGAATATCTCGGCATCGCGGCGCGCGAGGGCGCGCGTAAGGTCGCGGGCGGGGAAGTGCTGAAGCGCGACAAGCCGGGTTACTACGTCTCGCCCGCGCTGCTGGTCGACACCACGCTCGACATGCGCGTGAGCTGCGAGGAAATCTTTGGACCCGTCGCATCCGTCATGCGCGTGAAGGGTTACGAAGAAGCGCTCGCAGCGGCGAATGCCGGTGAGTTCGGCCTATCGGCCGGGATCTACACAACGTCGCTAAAGTATGCGCGCCATTTCACGCGACATGTCCGCGCCGGCATGGTGATGGTCAATCTGCCAACTGCAGGCGTCGATTATCACGTGCCCTTCGGCGGCACGCGCAAGTCGAGCTATGGCCCGCGCGAGCAAGGCGCGGCGGCGGTGGAATTCTACACGCTGACCAAAACGTCTTACGTGCGCCCCTGAGTTAGGATCGCAGATAGCAAACACCGCGCGCGCCAGGGCGCGTGCGGTGTGAATGCTTCGTCCTGTTGCTTGTCGCGCTTAAGCGGCGACGACGGCGCCGGCTTCTTGGGGATCGCGCAGCACATAGCCGCGGCCCCAGACCGTTTCGATATAGTGCTCACCACCCGTTGCGGCCGCGAGCTTCTTGCGCAGCTTGCAGATGAACACGTCGATGATCTTGAGTTCCGGCTCGTCCATGCCGCCATAGAGATGGTTCAGGAACATCTCTTTCGTCAGCGTGGTGCCTTTGCGGAGCGAGAGCAGCTCCAGCATCTGATATTCTTTGCCGGTCAGATGGATGCGCTGGCCGTTGGCTTCGGTGGTCTTGGCGTCGAGATTGACGACGATGTCGCCGGTCTTGATCACCGAATGCGCATGGCCCTTCGAGCGGCGGACGATCGCGTTGATGCGGGCGATCAGTTCGTCCTTGTTGAAGGGCTTGGTCATGTAGTCGTCGGCGCCGTAGCCGAGGCCGCGAACCTTGGTGTCGATGTCGGCGGTGCCCGAGAGGATCAGGATGGGGGTGTTCACCCGCGCCACCCGGAGCTGCTTCAGCACGTCAAAGCCGTTCATGTCCGGCAGGGTAAGGTCAAGCACGATGATGTCGTAATCATAGAGCTTGCCGAGATCGATCCCTTCCTCGCCGAGATCGGTCGAGTAGATGTTGAAGCCCTCGGACTTGAGCATCAGCTCGATGCCCTGCGCAGTCGCGCTATCGTCCTCGATCAACAGAACCCGCATCAGACTCTCCAGCCCCTGGCGCGAACGCCTTGGTTACCTTAACCGACCGACTCACCATCACGCTTTGGTCGTTAAGAAATCGTGTTTACCTCCATGAATCTATTCGACTCGGCACGCAAGGTGTCGTGTCGCGCTATTGCATCAGCTCTAGGCGCTGCTTTGATTCCGATTGTGGAACGATCCAATCGTTTCATTAGGATTTGATTCACCAAAGCGCACTGATGAACATGGGGAGAAAAGCCGGAGCGCAATGCCCACGCATCTTTCCCGTCTCGTCAGCGATATCGAAGCGCTGGATCCGCGCCGGTACGAAGGGCGCGTGACGGGACTGTCAGGCAGCGTCGTCGAAGCATCGGGTCCGGTCGAGGCATTGGCGCTTGGTGCGCGCGCAACGATCCATGGCGTGACGCCGGGTTCCGACATTGTGCGCGCTGAGATCGTCGGGTTCCGAGGCGACCGTGCGCTGATGGCGCCGTACGATTCCATCGAAGCAATCCGGCCTGGCGCGCGTGTTTCACTCGACGGCGCGGCGCCCATGGTGCGGCCCGTCGCGCGCTTGGCTCGGCCGTGGTGATCGATGCGTTCGGCCAACCGGTCGATGGCGCGGGACCGCTGCCGCAGGGCATGAAGCCCGCGCCCCGTCCGCGCAGCACCGCCGCCGGCGCAATGGCCGCTCGCGCGTGGGCGGCAGGCTCGATATGGGCGTGCGCGCGCTCAATATTTTCGCCGCGATTTGCCGTGGCCAGCGCATGGGCGTGTTTGCGGGCTCCGGGCGTCGGCAAATCTGTGTTGCTCTCGATGCTGGCGCGGGGCGCCGCGGCGGATGTGATCGTGATCGGCCTGGTTGGCGAGCGTGGCCGAGAGGTTCAAAGAGTTCCTTGAAGACACCTTGGGCGATGAGGGCGCCGCCGTTCGGTCGTGGTGGTCGCCACTTCAGATGAACCAGCCGCGCGCCGCCGTCTTGCGCCGCATATAGGCTTCGGCGATCGCCGAGCACTTTCGCGACGAAGGGCTCGACGTTCTGCTGCTGATCGACAGCGTGACGCGCCTTGCCATGGCGCAGCGCGAGATCGGTTTGGCGGTGGGCGAGCCGCCGACGACCAAGGGCTACACGCCGTCCGTGGTTTTCCGAATTGCCCCAAGCTGCTCGAACGCGCAGGGCCAGGCCGAGAAGGCGAGAAGGGCTCGATCACCGCGCTCTTCACCGTGCTGGTCGATGGCGACGATCACAATGAACCGATCGCGGGACGCGGTGCGCGGCATCCTCGACGGTCACATCGTGATGGAGCGCGCCATCGCCGAGCGCGGGCGCTATCCCGCGATCAATATCTGAAGTCGATCTCGCGGCTCATGCCGATGTGCCATAATGCGGCGGAGGAATGAGCTGGTGGGCGCGGGCGCGTGCTTCACTCAGCCTTACGGCGAAATGGAAGAATTGATCCGCATCGGCGCTTACAAAGCCGGCGCGGATGCAGCGGTGGACGAAGCCATCCGCGTGCGTCCGGCGCTCGAAGCGGTTGTTGGCGCAGAGGCGCGACGAGCATTCGCGCTTTTAAGGACGGCTTCGCGCAATTGGCCAAGGCATTGGGGTAATCGATGAAATCTCTCACCACTCTGCTGAAGCTGGCGCGGCGCGATCTCGATATTCTGCGCCGTGGCCTCGCCGATCAAATCGCAAAGCGCGCCGCCATCGATGAGCGCATCCGCACGCACGATCAGGCCATCGCGTCCGAGCAGAAAGCCGCGCTCCGCGACTATGAATCGGCGCGCGCCTATGGCGGCTACGCCGCGATGGCGATTGCCGGCAAGCGCGCGCTGGAAGCGGAAGGGCAGGCGGGTTGATGCGGAGGCTGAGCGCCTGCGCACCTTGATTGCCGAAGCGCATGTCGAGATGCGCAAGTTCGAGCGTCTGCTGGAACTGCACGAGGAACGCGCACGCGCCACGGCTGCCAAGCGCGAAGATGCGGAGCTGGACGAAGTCGCGACCCCTGCGGCACGGGCGGCTCTAAGCGCCACCCTAGCCCTTAGGTTCCATTTCCCGGATTTGCCGAAGGCAAAGTCCGGGATCCATGAACACTGCCAATGAAGGATACGGCGCTATCATCGCGCGGCGTTCGTCGTGCTGAGTTTATGGGTCCCGGACTGCGCTGCGCGCATCCGGGAAATGGAGGGTTTGTGCGGTTGCGGTTCGTTAGCCCGCGTTCAACGCTTCCACGATACGGATCACGTCTTCGTACGCCTGGCTCTGCGGATGGCGAACCGGCAGCGGCGTTTGCGCGCGGATCGAATCCGGCACGCGCGGATCGCGGCAGACCACGCCCGCGAACTTCGGCTTGAAGCCGAGATATTCGTTACAGGCCAAGGCAAACTGATCGAACACCTTGCGCCCTTTGACCCGGTTCTCCGCCATGTTCACGATCACCCAAGGCACAACCGCAGCACCCTGCAAGCGCAGCAGTTTTACCAACGCATAAGCGTCGGTCAGCGCAGTCGGCTCTTCCGTGGTGACGAGGATCAGGCGATCGGCGGTGCGCGCGAAGCGCAGCACATTGGGGTCGATGCCCGCCGCGCAATCCAAGATGATCCGGTCATAGTGCGGCGCGAGCTTGGTGAGGCCGTTGGCGATGCGCGCGACTTCCTCAAGCTTCACCGCGCCGAGCGCGCCGGAGCCTGAATGGCCAGCGATTAAATCAAAACCGCCCGCACGGCCTGGGGCCGCCGAGCACCGGCGTCACCGCCGCGTCGAGCTCCAAAAAGCCGCGCACGACCGAATGCACGTCCGCTTGCGGCGCACGCCGAGCTGCACGTCGATGTTCGCAAGGCCGAGATCGCAATCGACCAGCAGCGAGCGCATGCCCGCGCGTCCGAACGCGCACGCCAGCATGGTCGAGAGCCAGGTTTTGCCGACGCCGCCTTTGCCCGACGCGACAGCGAAAATCGGCGCGGGACGCGCGCGCGGCATGGGGCTTTGCTGGCTGGCGCTGGCGGTGGACGCACTCATGCGACAGTTCCGGCGCGTGGGTGGACGCGTGATTGTGGATATAGCACCGGCAAAAGTTGCCGCGCCGTTAGCGGCGCTGCGTTCCGGTTAATGCAAGGTGAAAATCGCGCGCTGTTCATGCTTTAGACTTGCCCCATCGCCTTGAGGCGCACCTTGGCGTGCACTTCGCCCTGACTCAAAACAGCGGTCGACGGCCGGAAGCGCTCGATGAGGGAGCGCACATAGGGCCGGATCAGCGGAGAGGTCAGCAGCACCGGCGTCTCGCCCATTTGCGCCGCGCGCTCGAACGCGGCGCGCACATCGGCGACAAATTTCGTGCAGCTTTGACGGCGCGAGCGCGAGTTGGCGGTTGGCGCCTTCGCCGAGGAGCGTTTCCCGCGAAAGCATGCTCCCAGGCAGGGGAGAGCGTGATGATGGGCAGCGAGCCCTCGGGCGTTGCGGTGCTGGTAGCAAATCTGCCGCGCCAGGCGACCGCGCACATGCTCGGTGATCTGAATGAGATCGTGCAGGGCCGGGCGCGGCTTCGGCGATAGCTTCCACGATCATGGTGAGATCGCGGATCGAAACGCGCTCTTTCAGCAGATTCTGCAGCACGCGTTGAATGCCCGACCAGGAGATGTGCGCCGGCGCAACTTCGTCCAAGAGCCCTTGCGTCTCCTTGCTAAGATCCTTGATGAGCTTCTTCACTTCCGAGAAGGTGAGCAGCTCCGACATATGCTCCTTGATGATCTCGGTGAGATGCGTGGAAAGCTCCGTCGCGGGATCGACCACGGTGTAGCCGCGGAAACTGGCTTCCTCGCGCGCGCGTTCGTCGATCCAAATCGGCGTCGAGACCGAACGCAGGCTCCTTCACTTGCTCGCCGGGAATGGCGATACCGCGCCCCGTTGGGATCCATCGCGAGCAATTGCCCGATGCGTAGCTTGCCTTCGCCCGCGTCCATCTCGCGCACACGTACGCAATAGGCGTCCGGCGCGAGCTGCACATTGTCGAGAATGCGCACGCTCGGCATCACGAAGCCCAAATCTTGCGCGAGCGTCTTGCGCAGCGCTTTGATCTGGTCGGTAAGACGGCGCCCTTGCACGTCATTGATCAGCGGCAGCAGCGCAAAGCCCAGCTCGATGCGCACTTCGTCCATCGCGAGCGAAGAGGCGGGCGTTTCTTCCGTCGGCGCGGCGGGCGCCGGCATTGCCTCGGCGGTTTTCACCGCGCTCTTGTTCACTTGATAAATGCGCCAGGCGAGCAAGCCTGAGCCCGCGCCCCAGCACCCAGAAAGGCAAGAGCGGCATGCCGGGCAGCACGCCGACGCCAAACGCGCACACCGAGACGATGCCGAGCGCTTGCGGATAGGTCGCGAGTTGCTTGGCGAGCGCCTTATCCGCCGCGCCGTCGATCCCTGCCTTGGTGACGAGGAGGCCGGACGCAACCGAGATGATCAGCGCCGGCACTTGCGTCACGAGGCCGTCGCCGACCGTGAGCAGCGTGTAGGTCTTGCGGCGTCTTCGAACGTCATGCCGTGCGAGACGGACGCCGATGATGATGCCGCCGATGATGTTGATGAAAACGATGAGGAGGCCCGCAATGGCGTCGCCGCGCACGAATTTGCTGGCGCCGTCCATCGCGCCGAAAAAGGCGCTTTCCTCTTCGAGCGCTTTACGGCGCGCCCGCGCCTCGTGTTCGTTGATGAGGCCGGACGAGAGATCGGCGTCGATCGCCATCTGCTTGCCGGGCATGGAATCCAGGGTGAAGCGCCGCCGCGTACTTCCGCGATCCGTGTCGAGCCTCGGGTGATGACTACGAAGTTCACGATCACCAAAATCGCGAACACGATCACGCCGATCACGAACTCGCCGCCCATTACGAACTGAGCGAACGCCGCGATCACCTGGCCAGCGGCATGCTCGCCGGTCTGTCCATTCGATAAGATGAGCCGGGGTGGTCGCGATATTGAGCGCCAGCCGCATCAAGGTCGTCAGCAGCAAGACTGACGGAAAAGCCGTGAATTCGAGCGGTTTCTTGATCAGCAGCGCCGTCATCAGCACCAGGATCGAGGTGGTGATCGAGAGCGCCAGCAGCATGTCGAGCAAAAACGCCGGCAGCGGCACCAGCATGATCGCGAGAATGCCAAGCACGCCCGCGGCGAGCAGGATCTCGCCGCGCATGATGATGGAGCGCGCTTCGCCGAACGAGAACGAAGGTCGCTGAGGTTGGGCGGCGTCTACCATGAAACTTTACTCAAGCCGCTTGCCCCGAGGGCGGGGGCGGCACGGCGACGCCGCCGTCCGAATAGAGCTTCAAGCTTATTGCGCAGGGTACGGATCGAAATGCCGAGGATATGCGCGGCGTGCGTGCGGTTGCCGAGGCAGTGCGACAGCGTTTCTAAAATAAGGTTCTGCTCCACTTCCGCGACCGTGCGCCCAACCAGATCGCGCGCCGCGGCTTGCGCCGCTTCGATCGCAACGCCCGTCGCATCGCGCGAGCGCCCGACCGGTGCGCCGTCGGGCGCCGCGGATTGCATCCGGGCCAATCTCTTCGCCCTTGGCCAGAAGGGCGGCGCGGTGCATGGCGTTTTTCCAACTCGCGCACAATGCCCGGCCAAACATGCGCCAGCACGTGCTTCATCGCTTCGTCGGACAAGCGCCGCGCGGGCCTATCATTGGCGCGCGCATACTTGTCGATGAAGAAGCGGGGCCAGCGCGGCGAGATCGTCCTTGCGTTCGCGCAGCGGCGGAATGCGCAGATTCACGACGTTCAGCCGATAGAGCAAATCCTCGCGAAACTCGCCATTGCGTACGCACGCCATCAGATCGCGGTTCGAAGTCGCGAGGATGCGGATGTTTACGGGCACGGGCTTGCCGCCGCCGACGCGGTCGATCACGCGCTCTTGCAAGGCCCGCAGCAGCTTCGATTGCAGACGCAAATCCATTTCCGAGATTTCGTCGAGCAGCAAAGTGCCGCCGTCGGCTTCCTCGAACTTACCGATCCGCCGCGCCACCGCGCCCGTGAAGGCGCCTTTCTCGTGGCCGAACAATTCGCTCTCCAGCAAATTCTCCGGGATCGCCGCGCAGTTCACAGCGATGAAGGGCGCATCCTTACGGCGCGATTTCTTGTGAACATAGTCGCGCGACGACTTCCTTGCCGACGCCGCTTTCGCCGGTGATCAAGATCGACGCGTCCGAGGTTGCGATCTGGTCGGCCATCGCGATCACGAGCCTTCATGGACTCGTCTTCGGCGATCACTCGGCCCGCTCGTCGTCGCACACGGCGGCGAGCACGGCGGCGATCAGTTCGGGCTCGGGAGGCAGAGAAATATATTCGCGCGCGCCGGCGCGGATCGATTTCGCGGCCAGCATGGGATCGATGCCAACGCCCGCGGCGACCACCGGAATGACAATGCGTTCGGCCTCATTGGCGGCGATCAAGGCGGCGATGTCCAAACGCGCATCGACCATCAAGAGATCGGCGCCGCGCATGCGGAGCGCCGCCGTCGCTTGTTCGATCGTATCCACGTGCGCGACCTTGGCGCCGAGATTCATGGCGATACGCGTCGCCGCGGAGATTTGCCCGCCTAGCGTGCCGACGATCAGCAAGCGCATATTATGCTCCTTCCCGCGATTAAGCGGCGTCGCCGTCTTTAATGATTTCCGTCATGGTCACGCCCAAGCGCTCGTCAACGACGACCACTTCACCGCGCGCGACCAGGCGGTTGTTTACGTAAATATCGATTGCTTCGCCGACCTTGCGGTCGAGCTCGATCACCGAGCCGCGCGAAAGCCGCAGCAGGGAAGCGACCTCCATGTGCGCGCGCCCGAGCACGGCCTGGATATGCACCGGCACATCATAAACCGCGGCCAAATCAGCCGCGCTGCGTTCGCCGCCATCGTCGCTGAAATCCTCGCGCGCCGTCGGCGCGGTCAGCTCATCCAGCTTCATTTCATGGCCTTCGCTCATGGCCTACTCCTGTGCCGTGTTCGCCGCGGCGAGCGCGGCCTCAATCAGATGTTCGATGCGTGTCGCGGCTTCGGCGGGATCGAGATGGACGACGCCGTCGGACCAATCGATCGAGACTTGCCCCGCTTTCATGTCCGGTTCGGCGCGGATCAGGATCGAGCCTGCGTAAGCGTGCGATTGCGTCATGCCGGTGATGCGCTCGCGGAGCGCATCGGCGGCTTCGGGGGAGAGCTTCACCAGGAGGCGCGGCTGATGGCGCAGCGCATCCATCGCCGCTTCGATCGCCGCCGTCACGCGCTCGATCCCGAAAGCGTCGAGCGATGCGCCAGCGATCTTGCGCGCCGCGGCCAGCGCGATGCGCGTGGCGTCATCGCGCATGGCGCGCGATTCCGCATCGAGCCGCGTCAGAATAGCGGAGGCTGCGTCAGCGAGGTGTTGCAGAGCCGCCGCAGTGTCCCGCTCGGCTGCGACCAGCGCATCGCGCTTGCCGCGCTCGAATGCGTTCAGCCGTTCGGCCTCGATTTCTTCCGGCGTCAGGCGCTTGGGCGCGCCATTGTCGCCGGCGCGCACAATTCCGCCGTCCGACGCGAACTCGGTATCGAAGGCGTATTTGCGGATCTTCGACACATCCATGCTCAATAGATCAATTCGTCTTCGGCTTTGCCATCGGAGAGCACGATTTCGCCGCGCGCCGCCAAATCCTTCGCGAACGCGACCATGCGCGTTTGCGCTGCATCGACATCGCGGAGACGCACGGGGCCCATGGCCGCCATGTCGTCCTTCAAAATCTTGCGTCCGCGTTCGGACATGTTGGAGAGGAAGAGATCGCGGAGCGTGTCGGACGCGCCCTTGAGCGCGAGCGCGAGGTCACCCTTGTCCACGACGCGGAGGAGGGTTTGCACGCCGCCGGTATCGAGCTTGCTCAGATCTTCGAAGACAAACATCAGCGCGCGAATGCGGTCGGCGCTGTCGCGGCTTTTTTCTTCCATGGATGAGATGAAGCGCGCTTCGGTCTGGCGGTCGAAATTGTTGAAAATCTCGGCCATCATTTCGTGGCTGTCGCGCTTGGACGTGCGCGCCAGGTTCGACATGAATTCGGTGCGCAGCGTGGTCTCGATTTTCTCCAGAATTTCGCGCTGCACCGGCTCCATCGCCAGCATGCGCATCACGCATTCGCTCGCGAAATCCTCCGGCAGCTCTCCCAGCACTTTCGCCGCGTGCTCCGGGCGCACCTTCGCCAGCACGACGGCGACCGTCTGCGGATACTCGTTCTTCAGATAGCTCGCGAGCACCGCTTCATTCACGTTCGCGAGCTTGTCCCAGATATTGCGTCCCGCCGGCCCGCGGATTTCCTCCATCAGGCCTTCGACTTTGTCCTTCGGCAGGAACGCGCCGAGCAGGCGCTGCGTCTGCTCGTAGGAGCCCATCAGCGCCCCGGAGCCTGACATTTTCTGCACGAACTCGATCACCAAGGCTTCGACCGTGGAGGCCGGCACAACGCCGAGCGCGGACATCGCTTGGGAGACTTCCTTGATCTCCTCTTCGTCCAGCATGGTCCAAAGCTTCTTCGCTTCGTCCCCGAGGCCGCGCCCGAATAGCGCGCGAGATCGACGCGCGTGGCTTCGGCCTTGTCGGGCTTTGCCTCGTCTGGTTTCGCATTGGCTTTTGCGAGGGCGTTCATTGTGCGTACCGATTAGAGGGCATTGTTGAGCCAGCCGCGGATGATCTGGATGGACTCGTCAGGATGTTGCTCGACCACTTCGGCGACCTTCTTCACGGAAGAGGCGCGCACGCGGCCTTGAATTTGCGCGATGTCGATCGCGGGTTCGCCGTCGCCGCCGCCGATCATGCCGTCGGGCGCGGGGAGGGCGGCGGCGTAGGGCGGCGGCGTGAGCGCGTTTCCGCCGCCGCCGCCGCCAAGGCCGGGCGCATCGGCGCGGCCGCCGCGCACCAGACCGCTGACCAGCGGCCCCATCACAAAAAACACGAAGGCGAGCGCGGCGATCAGCGACGCGGCGATCTCGATGATGCGCATGATGTCCATGCGGCCGAAATCGAACATGCCCGGCGCTTCGACTTCCTCGCCGGCGACCTGCGCCCGTGCAAACTGCACATTCACAACTTCGACTTGGTCGCCGCGCTGTTCATTGAAGCCGACCGCGGAGCGCACGAGCGCTGTGATGCGCTGCATCTCTTCATCGCTGCGCGCGGCCCATGCGGCTTCCGCGCCTTCTGCGGCTGGCGTTGTCACGCCATCGACCGCGACCGCGACAGAGAGCTTTCTGATCCGTCCGCCTTCGCTGACTTCGGTGCGGGTGGTGCGCGAGATCTCGTAATTGGTGGTTTCCGTGGTGCGGCTTGAATTATCGGACGCAGCGTTCGGCCCGCCTTGTCCGCCCGCGCCGTCAGGAACATTCGCGCCGGCCGTCGCGCCTTGCGCCGCGCCGCCTTCGGTGCTGTTGCCGGTCTCCTCCGCGGTGGAGCTTGAGCGAATGACGCGGCCTTCTGGATCATAGCGCTCCGAGGTTTCGCTGACGCGGTTAAAGTCCATCTCCGCCGCGACTTGCACGCGCGCATTGCCGACGCCGACCACGCCTTCGACAATGTCCGTCACCGTGCGCCGAACACGTTCTTCCATGGCCGCCTGGCGTGCGTCGACGCCTTCGCCTTCGGCCGCGCCATCCGCGCCCGACGTGGCGGCCGCGAGCAGGCGGCCGGTTTCATCGAGGATGGTGACGCGGTTGCTGGTGAGGCCAGGCGTTGCGCTGGCGACCAAATTGCGGATCGCGCGCACTTGTCCCGGCTCAAGGGCATCGCGCCGCAGCTGCAGCACGATCGAGGCGGAGGGCTGTTCGGTCTCGCGCGAGAAGAGCTGGCGTTCGGGCAGCACCAAATGCACGCGCGCGCCGGCGACGCCGTCGAGCGAAGCGATGGTGCGCGCCAGCTCGCCTTCGAGCGCGCGGAGGCGATTGATGTTCTGTTGGAACTCAGTTTGCCCGAGCGCGTCCGGCTCGTCGAAAATTTCGTAGCCCACCGAGCCGCGAGAGGGCAGGCCATCGGCCGACAGCATCATGCGCGCATCGAGCACGCGCGAGCGCGCCACATAGATCGAGCCGCCTTCGCCGCGCAGCTCATAAGGAATATCGGCTTGCTCAAGCCGCTGCGTAATCTCGCCCGCTTCGCGCATATCGACGCCCGCGAACAGCAGCGCCTTCTCTTCCCCGCCCATGCGCAGCATGAGCGTGAACAAAAGCGCCGCGATTACAGCGGTTGACGCCAAGCGCGGCGAACAGCCGGGTCGGCCCGGCTTTGAGCAGCATTTGCGTGAACCCGTTCACGTCTTACCTCCCCGCTTCTTCGGGCGAGCGCCAGCGCAAGCTGGGCAAATCTCGCCGAGCGGTCGGCAGAAATTGCCCGGTGCAGGGTGAAGGGAGAGTTAAAGCCGCAGGCGCGTGAGGGCCGGGCAAAGCAAAAGGCCGGCGAGAGCCGGCCTTGCTGGATCATAGTGAGGGGGTGCGCGCCAAGCGGGGGGCCAAAGTCACAGCCCCAGGCGCGCGCCTCAGATTTTAGGCGTCGGCGCCGCGATAGTGCTGCAGGCGGGTCGTGCGCAGCCCGGGGAGGCCGTGCTTTTCGATCGCCTTGCGCCAGCTGTCGAATTCTTCGCTCGTGAGGCCGTAGCGCTCGCAAGCGTCTTCCATCGTGAGCAGACCGCCACGAACGGCCGCCACGACTTCTGCTTTACGACGGATCACCCAACGCGTGGTGGCCGGCGGCGGCAGATCGTCCAAAGTGAGGGGATTCCCGTCGGGACCCATCACCACCCCATCATATCGGCGTTGCTTCTGCATAGCGCCCAAGCTCCTCGTTCTTAGCACCCCTTTATAGAACGGAGGGCTGAAGAAACGACTAAGACTACAGGTTAAAAATTTAGGCGCCTTGTCTCAAATTAGAACACGCCAACTCTTACTCAAGTCTTGCCAGAACCTAGAAATCTAGCGTTTCAGCCTCAAAAGTTCCTCCAGCATTTCGTCGGCAGTGGTAATGATCCGTGAAGATGCGGAGTAAGCGCGCTGCGTTGTGATGAGATTGGTGAATTCAGCAGCGAGATCGACGTTCGACGCTTCAAGCGCGCCGGACTGGATGCGCCCAGCGCCGCCGGCATTGGCCGCGTTGATATTGTAGAGCCCCGAAGCCAAAGTCGTGCCGAACGCGCCGCCGACGCCTGGCTTCAAACCGTTCGGGTTCAGAAACGTTGCGAGCGGGATTTGGTAGAGCGCGCGCGAGCGGCCGTTGGAGAATTGCGCGGTGAGGAGGCCGTCGCCTTCGAGCACAAGGCCCACGAGGTCGCCTGGCGGCACGCCGTCCGCTGTCACGCTGGTGACGCCGAAATTGTTGGCGAACTGGGTCATGCCGGCGTCGAGGTCGAGACGAACGCTTTGATCGGCGGCGCCTGTGGTGGCGGCCCAGTCCACGGTAAAGGCCGAGCCGATCGTGCCGGTGACGGTGTTCACCGTGCCGTCGGTGTTGAAGTTGATCGTGCCGCTCGCCAGCAAGCCGCCCGTGCCCGCGCCGCCCGTGACGTTCGCCGCGGGACGCGAATAGGATTCGACACGCCAGGTGTTAGGGGCGGTCTTCAGGAAGCCGAAGGCGATCGTGCGCGCCGCGCCGAGACTGTCGAAGATTTCCATCGAGCTTTCGAAGTGCGGCGTGATCGTGCCGGTCGCCATGTCGCCGATGTCGTAGGCGCCTTGCGCGTTGGCATAGTTGGTTTGCGCCGAATTCAGATTGGCGTTGATGCTGACATTAGCGGTCGGCTCTGCAAGCCCGCCGACGCCCGACACATTGATCGGTTCAATCGCGGAGAGAGAGGTCGGGGAGGTGGTGACGCTGCCGTCGCCGTTCACCGGCCAGCCTTGCAGGAAGAGATCCTGCGCGTTCACCATGTAGCCGCTGGCGTCGACCGTGAAGGAGCCCGCGCGCGTGAACAGCACCTGGCCGCCGCTGGAAAGCGGCTGATTGTTCGTGGACACGATGAAGAAGCCGTCGCCCGAGACCGCAAGGTCTGTGGCCTGACCGCGATTGCTCGAGCGAGCCTTGCAGCGAAATCTGCTGACGCACTGTCGGCAGCACCCCGCCGGCATTGTACGTGGTCTGGGCGTTCTGCGCGTTGACGAGTGCGCTGAAATCCACCGAGCCGCGCTTGTAGCCGACCGTGTTGACGTTGGCGATATTGTCCGAAATCACGGCCAGCGCGCTTGAGTTCGCCGCAAGGCCGGAAACGCCCGCCCGAAGGGCGGTATAGATGCTCATCGTTCTGCTCCATCACGAGCGCGCGCAAAGCGCGGGCCCTGAAATTGTTTGGTGTGGAGCGCTTCTGCGCGTGATCTCCGCTCGCTTCGGCGAGCGGATGAATGCTTTAGCTTTGGTCGAGCACCGCTCTGACTGTATCGAGCGTGTGGTTGCCGGAAGACGTGATCACAACCGGCTCAGAGCCCGTGAAATCGACGCCGAGAATGGTTTTCGCGCACTGTCGTGGTGTGCTCGATGGTTTCGCCCGCCGCATCCTTTGCGCTGATGACGAGCGTGTAGACGCCGTCTTCGACCGGGTCGCCGTTCTGGTTCTTGCCGTCCCATGCGAAGAGGTGATTGCCCTCGGCATTGAGGCCGGTGGTCTTGAACACGTCGCGGCCGCGCGAATCGCGCACGGTGAGCGACACATTGTCGGCGGTGTCGTCGAGCGCGTAAGCCCAGTTGGCCTTGCCGCCCGTGAGGCGCGTGCTGTCGTCTTCGATGATTGCGTCGCGGCCAAGATAGGAGAGGGCGGCGCCGGCCGATGAGGCCTGATACTGCGTGACCAGGCCTTCGAGCTGTTCGTTGGTGCGGATCTGCTGCTCGACTTGGCTGAATTGCACCAATTGCTGGGTGAATTGCGTGGAATCCATCGGGGCGAGCGGATCCTGGTTCTGCAATTGCGCGGTGAGCAGAACGAGAAACGTGTCGTAATTATCCGAGAGCCGCGTGCGCGCGCCTGTGGCGCCCGCTGCATCCGCTCCCGTATTGGTGACGCCATCAACGGCCATTGCTCAGCCCTTCCTCATGCGACCAGATCGACGCGGACACCGCGCCATTGCTCAAGCCCGATCGGTCGCGCGATCGCTTGCGGTTCGTCTGGCGTCACCGTCGCAGTTTCGATACCGCGCGCGCCGCTGGTGTTTTTGTCCTGCGCCGCGAACGCGCCGCGGCGATCGGAGAGATCAAAGCTCAGGCCGTTCTCGGCGAGCTGTAGGCCCGCCGATTGCAGCGCTTGTTCGAGATCGCGCGCATTGCGCGAGAGCTCCGCGAGCGCTTGAGGATTGTCGGCGTGCACGACCGCCGTGACGCGATGATCGCGCGAGACTTCGAGGCGCACATCGACACGGCCAAGTTCAGCCGGATCGAGCCGCAGCGTGAAGCTTGTGCTCTCGCCATTGAAGCGGCGAATAATTTCGCGGCCGATTTGCGCTTGGACGGGCGCTGCTTGCTTGGCGGTTGTTTCGAGCGCCGTCTGCGGCTGCTGCGCCGCGCCGGGCTGCACAAGCCCGATCGGTTGCGCCGGCGCGGGCGCGGCAGGGGCGGGCGCCGCTTGCTGCGCATCGGGCGCGAGCAAATTGGCTACATTGCGCGCGATTTCGTTGGCGTTGCTCTGCGTTGGCGCGGTGTTGGGCGCGGGCGCCGGCGTGAGCGGCGCTTTCTTGCCGTTTTCCAGGCGCGGTCCTTGATTTGCCCTCGGTGAGTGCGGCTTGCGGCTTTGACTCGCCGCCCGGCTCGTTCGCGCTGAGCTCTGTTGTTGCATCCGTTGTGCTCGGCGCGGCGGGCGCCTTGGCCGTCGCCGTGACGAGAGTCGCGGGCGTGATGGGCGCTTGTGCGACTTGAACAGTGGGCGCGGGCTGCGCGGTTTGCACGGTCTGCTGCGGTGCTGGCGCGGGCGCTTCGGTAAGGACGGGCTGCTCGGACGCTGGCTGCGCGCTTTGTGTTTCGGCTGTGGGCGCTTTGGCTTGTTCGGGAGCGGCATTCGGCTGAGCGGCGACGGGGGTGATCGGTTGTGCGTCCGATGCGGGTGTTGCGCTCGCGGTGTTCTGTTGAGTTGTGGGCGCGACTGTCGGCGTTTGTGTCGGCGCCGCTTGCACTGGCGGAGCGGCGGCTTGCGCCGGCGCTTCGCTCGGCGGCGCTTGCGGCGTCACGCTCGCAACGACTTGCAGGATGAGCGGCTGGGCGGGCGCTTCAGGGGGCGGCGCGGGCGCAGCGACAATTTGCGGCGCGCTCTCATCGTTTTTGTGTTCAGGCTCGGCGCGGCGGCGAGGCTTGGCGTCGCTGCGCGGCGTTTCGTCGGTGTCGCGCGCATCGCTTGCCGCGTCGACATAGTCTTGGAAATCGGACGCGTCGCGATCGGCTTGCGCCGGCGCGGCAAGGGACGGCCGCGCTTGGGGCGCTGGCGTCACGTTCAAAATTGCGTCTGCCGCGCTGCCCATGCCTCACCCGCCGCCAGCAAGCCCCGCGCTTGACCGGCTGGCGATGATCAGCAAGCGCCAGGCCACGGCGGTAACCACAAAAAGCCGCGTAAAATCAGCGGTCTAATTTTGTGCGCTTCGCGGCGCACCGGCTCGCATTAGGCAAAACTGGCCGCTTTGCCGGCAGCTTCTGCCGGGCTCGGCGCTCTGGCCCCAGGCTTGCGAAGCAACATGGTGAAGAGGCGTGGCGCGCAAACCGGCGTGCGCCGCCTCTCGCGGAGAAAGACGTGCGTTTTCATGCGTCTAAGCGCCAAAGCCCAGTGAAATCGCGCCCTGTCGCGCGCGCTTTTTGCTCGGCATTTTTCGCCGGGCGCCAGGCGTTTCCTGCCGGGCGGGCACGCTCCATGGTGACCAGCCTCAACTCCGTCCTGCTGAGCGGCCTCTCGGCCTTGCGCGCCAGCCAGACCGGCATGGGCGTCTCCTCGCAGAACATCGCCAACGCCAACACCCCGGGCTATGTGCGCGCCGAACTCACGGTGTCGCCGTCGAGCGCGGGCTCGGGCGTGCAGATCGGCGAAGTGCGGCGCGCGGGCCGATCGCTTTCTCGCCCACCGCGAGCTACATCGCCGAAGCCACGCACGGCGCGGCCTCCGCGCGGGCCGATATCTTGGCGCGCGCGCAAGCCAGCTTTGGCGATCCCACCGGCGACACCTCGATGTTCGCGGCGCTCGATCGCTTCTGGTCGGGGCTCGCCGAGATCGGCGTCGATCCTTCCTCGACCTTGCGCCGCGACGATGCGGTCAGCGCGCTGCAAGAGACCTTCGCCGAAGTGCGGCGCGTGGGAGACTCGATTCAGAGCCTTATCTCTGAAGCCGATCAGCGCATCGGCGAGGCGGTGTCCGAAGCGCAAAACCTGATGGAGCGGATCGCGTCGCTGAACGACGAGATTCGTCTCACCGCACGCTCCGGTGCCGACTCGACGGGCGCTGAAAATGCGCAAGCCGCTTTGATCGACCAATTGTCCGCGATCATGGACGTGCGTGTCTCGCCACTTGAAGAGGGCGGCGTGCATGTGCGCTCCAGCGGCGGGGCGCTGCTCGTGGGCGTTGAAGCGGCGCAGCTTTCCTACACGCCCAACACCGCGCCGTTCGCCGCGCACGGCGTGATCAGTTTCAATTCCGAACTTGGCACTTCATCCAATATCGAGCCCTTCTTGCTCGGCGGCCAATTGCACGGCTTGCTCCAGGTGCGCGATGAGGACCTTGCTGGTCTTGCCGAAGCAGTCGGCGGGTTTGCTGGCGCTCTCTCCAATACGCTCAATGAAATCCACAACGAAAACGCCTCGACGCCGGCGGTCAGCGAACTGGTCGGCCGGCAGACGGGCTTGATCGGTTCGGACTCGCTGGGCTTCACCGGCACGGCGATCGTCGGCATCGTCGATTCCGATGGCAATCTCGCGCAGCGGCTGACGATCAATTTCGGCGCGGGCACCATCACCGGTGAAGCGCCCGGGGCCGTCTATAACATAGGCACGACCATCACGAGCTTCACCAACGCGCTCGATTTCGCGATGGGCGCGGCGACGCCGGCGGGCGGCGCCGATTTCACTGGCGGCGTGCTCTCGCTCACAGTCGGCGCGAGCGGCGGCGTGGTCGTGCAACAAGATCCGGACGATCCCAGCGCGCGCGCGGGCCGGGGCTTTTCGCACTTCTTCGGCCTCAACGATCTCATCTCACGCCCCACGCCGAGCTTCTTCGAGAACGGCGTTGATGCGACCGACCGGCATGGTCTTGCCGCTGGCGGGCAATTGGTCTTTCAAGTCCGCGACGCATCTGGGCGTTTCATCGCCGACCGCACCATCACCATCTCCGGCGCGCTGGCCGCGCCGACCGCGACATGGGGCACTCTGGTCGGCGCGCTGAATGCGAACGGCACCGGGCTCGGCGGCTACGGCACATTTTCGCTCGACGCCGCCACCGGCAAGATCACGCTGACATCGGCGGCGGGTTTTGATGTCGAGATGCTCAACGATTCCACCACGCGCGGCGCGACGGGCGTTTCGGTCTCTGCGCTGCATGGCATGTCGTCCGTCTCGACGGCGGGGCGCGCGATGGAGATCAATGTCAACGATCTCGTCGCTGGCGATCCTGGCCGGCTCGCAGTCGCGCGGCCCGATCTCACGGTCGATATCGGCGATAAAATGATCGAGAACGGCGACAATCGCGGCGCCTCGGCTCTCGCCGCCGCACGCAACTCCGCGCGCACCTTCGCCGCCGCCGGCTTGCTCAGCGCGCAGACCACCTCGCTTTCACTCTATGCGGCGCGGCTTGGAGGCGAGGCGGGGCGTCTCGCTTCCGATTCGCAGCGGCAAGCCGATGGCGCTGAAGCGGTTGCGACGGCCGCAGCGGACCGGCGCGCGCAGATCGAAGGGGTGAGCCTCGATGACGAACTCATCCGCATGACCACGTTTCAGAACTCATACGCCGCCGCCGCCCGCGTGATTCAGGCGGCGACCGAAATGCTCGACATCTTGCTCGCCATGGGCATCCGTTAAGAGGACCAAACGCCATGACCGGCGCGCTTACGTTACGCTTCAGCACTCAGGCTCAGATGGATATTCGCCGCATGACGCGCGAATTGTCCGATCTGCAGCGCCAGGTCGCGTCGGGTTCGCGCGCCAACGATCTAAGCGGCCTCGGCGATGGCGCGAGCCGTTTGCTCAATGCGCAAAGCCTTCGCGCCAACGCCGATGCGCGCGGTTCGGCGCTCGGACAGCTTCAAGCGCGTTTCGGCGTGCAGGCAGGCGCGCTCAGCCAGGTCGCGGCCTCGACCAACAATCTCTCCCAATCGATCCGTGAAGCGGTGAGCTCGAACGATGGGCGCGGCGTTGGCGTCGAACTTACGATCGCCTTTTCCGGCATCGTCTCCGGCCTCAACGAAACTTGGAACGGCCAGCCCCTGTTCGCGGGCGAGCGCACCACTGGCCTGCCGGTCCGCGTGAATTCGCTGGACGAACTGGTTGCCGCGTCAACGCCCGATCAGATTTATGACGAAGCCTCGCGTCAGCAGACCATCGATCTTGGCTCGGGCCCGCCGATCGCGCTGGCGAGCAAAGCGTCTGAAATGTCGCCGCCTTTGTTTGAAGCGCTGCGCCAGCTGCAAATTCTGGTGAACGATGCAGGCGGTGAATTGCCCGCGCCACTCACGGGCGCGCAACGCACGCAATTGCAAGCGCTCGCAACGCAGCTCGATTCCGCTGCCGCCACCTTCACGAACGCGGAGGGCCGCGCCGGCCAGCTCGAGCAGCGCTTTACAGGCGAAAAGACCCGTCTGCAGGATCGCTCCAATCTGCTGCTGAAGGAAATCGGTGAGCAGGCCGACGCCGATCTCGCCATGGTTTCGGTCCGGATCAGCTCGCTGCTGGTGCAGTACGAAGCTTCGGCCAAAACCTTCTCCGAGCTTTCAAAGCTGACTTTGATCGATTATCTCTGAGGCTTCGGCTAAGAAGCCGACGTTTCGCTCCGGGCCTTGAACCCGGTGGGAGAGATAAATGAGCACTGACTTGGACCGCCGGCTTCCAGCCGGCAGGGATAAGAGCCGGCTAGACGTCGGCGGTCCCGCACTCAATTCCCTCGGTTTTGCAAAGGCGCCGCAAGACACGCGCGTGGTTGCGGCGATGTCGGGCGGGGTCGATTCCTCCGTGGTCGCGGCGATGCTGGCGCGCGAGGGCTATGACGTCGTTGGCGTGACTTTGCAGCTCTACGATCATGGCGCGGCGGTGAACAAGCCGGGCTCGTGCTGCGCGGGGCAGGACATTCACGATGCGCGGCGCGTGGCCGATGATCTCGGCATTCCCCATTATGTCTTGGACTATGAATCGCGCTTTCGCCAAGCGGTGATGGAAGATTTTGCCGACACCTATCTCGCGGGCGCGACGCCGATCCCGTGCGTGCGGTGCAATCAAACCGTGAAGTTCGCGGATTTGCGGCGCGTTGCGATGGATCTCGGCGCGGACTGTTTGGCGACAGGGCACTATGTGCAACGCATGTTGGGCGCCGATGGCGCCGAGCTGCATCGGGCAGCGGATGCCGATCGCGATCAATCCTATTTCCTCTTCGCCACCACACGCGCGCAACTTGAGTTTCTGCGCTTCCCGCTTGGCGGCATGCCCAAGCCGCAAGTGCGTGCGCTGGCGGCGGAGTTCGGGCTGAAGGTGGCGGAGAAGCCCGATAGCCAAGACATCTGCTTTGTGCCGCAAGGCAAGTATCAGGCGATCGTCGAAAAGCTGCGGCCGGGCGCGATCGAGCCGGGCGAGATCGTGCACGTCGATGGACGTGTGCTTGGCGAGCATGGCGGCGTGATCAATTTCACGGTGGGGCAACGGCGCGGCATTGGCGTGGCGACGGGTGAGCCGCTGTTTGTGGTGAAGCTCGATGCGCCCGCTAAGCGCGTGATTGTTGGGCCGCGTGAAGCGCTTGGGGTTCATCGTATCGACTTGAAGGAAGTGAATTGGATCGGCGAGGCCGTCGCCAATGAAGATGCACTCGACGGCCGTGAAATTCTGGTGCGTGTGCGCTCGACGCGGCCGCCCGTACCGGCGCGGCTTTCTGTTGGCGCGGGCTGGAGCGTCTTGCTTGACGTTCCGGAAGAAGGTGTAGCGCCCGGACAAGCTGCGGTGTTCTACGAACGCGAAGGATCGCGCGTGCTGGGCGGCGGCTGGATCAGGAGCACGCAATGACGACGCTTGAAGATTTCGCGGGCCTCTCCGGCATCGAAACGATGCGCGCTCTGATCGCGGGGAAATTTCCTGCGCCAAGCATCGCCGCAACGCTTGGCTTTAACCTGGTTGACGTCGATAGCGGCCGCGCGGTGTTTGAAGGCATTCCGAGTGATCGCGTGCTTAATCCGCTCGGCATCGTGCATGGCGGTTTTGCGCTGACATTGATCGATAGCTGCACCGGCTGCGCCGCGCACACTTTGATGCCGCCGGGCGTCGGCTACACCACGGTGGAGACCAAGGTGAATTTCACGCGCGCAATCACGCCGAGCACGGGCGTGCTGCGCGCCGAAGGCATTGTCGTCGCCCATGGCCGCACCATCATCACGGCGGAAGGCAAGCTGACTGACGCGAAGGGCAAGCTCTATGCGCATGGCACATCGACTTTGATGGTGCTGCGCGCCGAGGAGAAGAAATCATGAGCGAGGATATCGTCGTCATCGGCATGGCGCGCACGCCGGTGGGCGGATTGCTGGGGGATCTCGCGGGTCACACCGCGCCGCAGCTCGGCGCCGTCGCGATCAAGGCGGCGGTGATCGACGGCGGCGTGGCGAAGATCGACCAGGTGATCATGGGCAATGTGCTCTCGGCTGGTCTCGGCCAAGCGCCGGCGCGGCAAGCGGCGTTGGGCGCGGGGCTTTCCGATCGCACCGAGGCGGTGACGCTGAACAAGATGTGCGGCTCGGGGCTGCAGGCCGTTGCGATGGCGCGGCAGGCTTTGCTCGCGGGCGAGAGCGATGTTGTTGTTGCGGGCGGCATGGAGAGCATGTCGCGCGCGCCGTTCCTGCTGCAGAGCCATCGCGGCGGACGTAAATACGGGCACGATAAAATGCTCGATCACATGGCGTTCGACGGCCTCGAAGATGCTTACGAAGGTTTGCCGATGGGCGTTTATGCCGATCAGGCGGCGAAGGAGTATCAGTTCTCGCGTGAGGCGCAGGATGCTTATGCGCTCGAAACTTTGCGGCGCGCGCAAAGCGCGCAGAACGAAGGGCGTTTCGCGCGCGAAATCGCGGTGGTGGAAAGCAAGGCCGGCAGAATCGACGCGGATGAATTGCCGCGCAAAGCCAAGCCGGAAAAAATACCAAGCTTGAAGCCGGCCTTCACCGATGGCGGCACTGTGACGGCGGCGAATGCTTCGGCCATCTCCGATGGCGCTGCGGCGCTCGTGCTCACGCGCGCGGGTGAAGCGCAGAAGCGCGGCGCGAAGGTGTTGGCGCGCATCGTGGCGCAAGCGTCTCATGCGCAAGAGCCGCAGAAATTCACCAGCGCTCCGGTGCCGGCGATTCGCAAGGCTTTGGAGCGTGCGGGCTGGGGCGTGAAGGACGTCGATCTCTGGGAGATCAATGAAGCCTTCGCGGTCGTGCCGATGATCGCGATGCGCGAGCTTGGGATTTCCCATGAGCAGATCAATGTGAATGGCGGCGCGTGTGCGCTCGGGCATCCGATTGGCGCATCGGGCGCGCGCGTGCTGGTGACATTGATCGCGGCGCTTGAGGCGCGCGGTTTGAAGCGCGGCGTGGCATCGCTGTGCATTGGCGGCGGCGAAGGCATCGCGCTTTGCGTGGAGCGCGCGTGAGTCTTGAAGCGATAACGCGCGCGATCGAATTGCAGGCGCAGTGGAGCGTGGCGATCGGTTCGCCCTTCATGGCCGCCTTGATGCGCGAAGCCTCGCGCGACTGCGAAGCGGGTGGGCCTGTCGCCGATTTGTTGCGCGATTGGCCGGGCGATCCAATTGCGGATGCGCTGCCGACGCGGCTGGGCGGCGCGCTGCATGCGGCCGTGCTGCAAGGTCGTGCGCCGGCGCTGGCGGCGGAGTATCCAGCCGCGCGCGCCGATTGGGACGTGGCGCGGGTCTGGCCGTTGGCGCGGGATTTCATCGCGACGGAACGCGTGTGGGTGCGCGACTTTTTGCGCTCGCCGCCGCAGACCAATGAGACGCGGCGCACGATTGCTTTTCTCCCAGGCTTTCTTGAATTGGCGCGCGCGGGGCCGTTGCATTTGCTGGAGCTTGGCGCGAGCGCGGGGCTCAACACGATGTGGGATCGCTTTCGCTATGCGACCGCTTCGTGGACTTGGGGGGCGGGCAATGGGCCATTGATCGATACCGAATGGATCGGCGCGGCGCCCACGCATTTGGATGCGGCGCCTTTGGTCGCATCGCGCGCGGCGTGCGATCAGAACCCGCTCGATGTGCGCAGTGCGGACGATGTGTTGCGGCTCAGGGCTTTTGTGTGGGCTGATCAGCCGGAGCGCTTGGCGCGGTTGGAGGCGGCGATTGCTGTGGCGCGCGATGCGGATGTGCGCGTGGAGCGCGCGGATGCGGGAGCTTGGCTGGCAGAGAAGCTCGCGCCGCCGCTGCCGGTCGGGACGACGGTGATTTATCATTCCGTTGCGTTTCAGTATTTCTCCGCGGAGACCAAGCGGGCGGTGCGGCAGGCGATCGAGGCGGCGGGCGCGCGCGCCGACGATGCGCATCGCCTGGCGTGGCTGCGTTACGAAGTGAATCCGGTGCTTGAGATTGATGGGCCGATCGATGGCATGGCGGTCGATCTGCAAACTTGGCCGGGCGGGGCGCGGCGGGTGATTGCGCGCACTGACGGCCATGCGCGCAAAGTGATCGCGGCTTAGGACGCTGCCGTTGCGGGTTGCGCGCTGAATTTGAAGTACGCGTCCCACGCCGCATCGAGGTGCGCGAGCGCTTGGGTCACGCTGGCCGCGCGATAGGCTTCGCCTTCGCGGGTGACGAGGCTGAGGCGCTCCAGTTTGTCCAGCGCATCGCCGATTTCAAAATTAATCTCGGCCTTCAGCATGCGGCGCAGAAAATCTTCGGCGGCCATATCGATCTCGCCTTTCTGCATCGGCGCGGGGGCGCGGAGCAGAATGGCGTAAGCGAGGAAGGCCTCCTTCACGTCCTGGTCCTCGCCGGCGCCGACGAGGAGATCCAAGACGCCGGCATTGTTGGCGAGATTGCGGAAATAGACGGTTTCCGAAAGCTGCTTTTGATACTTCAGATTCTGCGCGTCGTATTTGAGGCGCTGGCGCATCACGAAGGCGCCGACCGCGACCAAACCGCCGAGCGCTTTTACGGCATTGCTCAAGTCGCGGTCTTCGATCACGCGGTCCGCGCCGAAATAGGTGGCGACCAAAGCGGCCAGCACCAGCAGCGCGGGCCACATATTGATCAGCACCGGGATGCCGCCGGCGAGCGCGGGGACGGCGAGGAAAACCTGATCGCGCGTCTGCATGCTGGGCTGGGCGCCGGGATGAAGCGTCACGAGCTCGGCGCTGGCGACATTGCGGAAATGCTTCACCAGCACCGCGCCTGGCCGCACGCCCCGGCGCATGCGCGCAAACACGGCGCGGTCGTCTTTCTGGATTTCCGCCGCGCCCTTGAAACCTACGAGCACGACGACGTCGCTGAACACTTGCGCTTCAACGCTCACGCTCTTTAAGCCGAACCAGGTTTTGCGTTCGATGATTTGCGGGCGCTCGCCGCGCGCAAAGAAACGGATGCGCCGAATACCGCCTTCAGACGCTTTGATCTTGAGGCCGGTGAGCAGACGCGTGGCGTCCTTGGTCTCGACCGTGTCGTGTTGGATCTCCTGAAAATTCGCGCGGCCCAATTCTTCGACCAGCGCGAGTTCGAAACTGTCGAACGCGGGGGCGCCGGTATCGCGGCGCGCGGCGGAAGCGTCGGGGTCGAGCGGATCGTAGAGCGTCTTTAAAGTCTCCAGCCGCTCGTGTGCCTCGTAATGCAGCACCGCGCCCAAGAGGCGGAATACATCGCCGAGCGCGGCGGCGGCCTCGGGCGAGAGCCCGCCCTCGGCGCGAATCGCATTGGCGAGCTCGGCCTTGCGGGCGGCGATATAGCCGTCGCTGACGGGGATCGGTGCGGTGCTGGTTTCGTCTGTCATGCGAGGGTCCCGAACGGCCTGCCTTGCTAAACCACCAAGCCAACGCAGGCCAGCGCTTGCAACCGGTTCGGGGCCGGGGGATGCTTGGCGACCGGCGAGAAGGGGTGGCGGATGGCTAAGGCGTGGGCGCTTGCGGTTGCATTTTTCGTGGGGCTCGCCGGGCCGGCGGCGGCGCAACAGCAGCGCGATCCATTCAATGGCGGCTTTGGCGCGCTTGAGCTGGCGTTTTCGCCGCCGGAGGCGGCGCGTCAGGTTGAGCTGATGAGCAATGCGATGAGCGCGCTCCAGCCGCAAACGCCGGGGCAGACGGATGTCTATCTTTTGGTGGCTTCGTTCTGGGGCGACCGCGTGTTCGAGAGCGAAGCGACACAGGCCGAAGAAATTCTGCGCGCGCATTTGGGGATCGACGCTGGCCACGCGATTTTGTTGAGCGCTGGGGCGGGCGCGGCGGCGCGGCGCTTTCCGGCCTCCACGCCGAACAATCTTTCCGCCGCGATCGGACGCATCGGCGCGCTGATCGATCCCGCGGAAGATATGGTGGTGGTGTTTTTGACGTCGCACGGCTCGCCCGATGGATCGATGGCGTTGCGCGAAGCCAACCGCATGACGGCGGCGTTCCGTCCCGCGCATTTGCGGGACGCTTTCGCGGCGGCGAATGTGCGCAACAGAGTCGTGATCGTGTCGGCCTGTTTTTCGGGCGCGTTCATCGCGCCGCTCGCCGATGACAACACCATCGTGATTACGGCGGCGGCGCCGGATCGCTCTTCCTTCGGCTGTCAGCCGGAGAATGATTGGACGTTCTTTGGCGACGCTTATTTCAATCATGCGGTGCGCGGCGGGGCGCCTTTGGTCGGCGCATTCGATCAAGCCAAAACGCTGATCGATCAGTGGGAGCATGAGCGCAATCTCGCGCCGCCGTCCAACCCGCAGCGCTATGTGGGTGCGCGCGCGGCAGCGATGCTGTCGCGCGTGGAGCGGGATGTGCGGCGTTAAGTCTTTGCCGTGCTAAATTTTCACTCAGTCATTCCGGGGCAGCGAAGCTGAACCCGGAATCCAGGGATCGTAGAGCTGCGTGTTTGCCCTTGGTTCCGGGTCTCGCTCCGCTCGCCCGGAATGACTGAAGAAAATGACTGCGCGTGGGGCGTCCCGCTAACTCGAATCCCTAAACGCCAGCGTCGCCGCGATTGCCTGCAGCGTCGCGGCTTTCAGCGCGACATCGGCAAAACCGCGATCGCGTCTCGGCGCGGGGATGAGCGCGAGGCGTTGTGCGGCGGGTGCCGCGGCTTTGCGTTGGCGGAAGAGCGCGCGCGCGAGACGCGCCGCGTGCGGCGCGGGATCGGCGATGACGCGGCGCACGGCTTCGAAGCGTTGCGCGAGACGTTTGAGCGCATTGCTGGCGCGCGCGATGCGGCGCTGGGCGAGCATGGTTTTGCGCGCGGCGATGGCTTGATCGTGCAGAATGTCGCGCACCAAGATGGGGCGGCCGATGGCGCGCACGCGCGCGGTGATCTCCGGCGCGTGCTGCTTGCGCAGCGCCGGATCGCGCGGAATGGCGAGCTGAAACGTGACGCGCCAAGTGCTCGGGCGATTGGGCTCGGTGATGGCGCGGCGTGGTTTCTTGTGCTGCTGCCAGCTTTTGATGAGGGCGAGCGTGAGGGTGCGCGGCGTGTCGCGGCGCTCGGCGGGGCGCGGCAGTTTTGCAGCTTCCACGAGGAGGAGCTTGCGCACGAGGGTTTCAAGCGGCTCTAGCCAATCCAAGACGCTGCGTCTGGTCTTGCGGCTGATGCGTTCGAGCGCTGCGAGCGAGCCCGGTCCGCCCAGCGCCGTGATCATGAGACGGAGCATCTCGTCGGCGATGTGCCAGAGGCTGGATGAATTGGGGAGGGCGGCTGCGGTGTTCATGGGGCGCAGTATGCGCTCGGTTTGGAGCCAGGCGGATTGAGCGGGGTGTATCCTCGTATTTTCGTCTCCATCACACACATTCAGTCATTCCGGGGCGGCGAAGCCGAACCCGGAATCCAGGGATCGTAGAGCTTTGTGTTTGCCCTGGATTCCAGATCGCGCTCCGCGCGTCTGGAATGACTGAGAGAGCGGGTGGTCGCGCCTCAACCCGCCTGCAAATACTCCGAAACCAAACCCAGCGGCGCCGCGGTGGTGCGTTTGGCGATGCGCATCAGGATGCGTGATTGCACGTCGGAGATGAGGCCTAGCGCGAGCATTTGGTCGCGCAGGAAATCGTCATAGGCGTGCATGTCGCGCGTGATGATGCGGAGCACGTAATCGGCGGCGCCAGTGACGGTGGCGCAATCGACCACCTCCGGCCATTTGGCGACGGCTTGTTCGAACTTTTCGAGATTTTCGCGCGAGGGCAATTGCAGCTTCACGCTGGCGAACACTTCAAAGCCAAGGCCAAGCTTCTCGTAATCCAAAAGCGTGACTTGCTTCAGGATAATGCCGATTTTCTTCAGCCGTTCGATGCGCCGCCAGCACGGCGACGACGATAGGCCGACGCGCTCGGCGATTTCGGCGATGGAGAGGCTTGCGTCTTGCTGCAGAAGGTCGAGAATCTTGGCGTCGACCGCGTCGAGCTCTTCGGACAAGTTTTCCTCCCGCTGACCAAAGCGGTAGCAATTTTACCCACGATCCTGCGCCTGGACGCGATAAAAGGCAAGCATTTGCGGGTAAATTGCGCAATAATTTGCGTGGCTGAGGGGCTGAGTCGGCTGGCAGGAGCCAAGGCATGTCGAGACGTGTGGTCAGCCTGGACGACAAATACCTCCAGGAGGAGGGCCCCGTCTTCCTCAGCGGCGTGCAGGCTTTGGTGCGCGCGCCGCTCGATCAGGGCCGCATGGACCGCCGCAATGGGCACAAGACCGGCGGCTTTATCTCCGGCTATCGCGGCTCGCCGCTGGGCGGCTATGACCAGCAGCTGCATCGCGCTGAAAAGTATCTCAAAGCGCTCGACGTTCATTTCTGGGAAGGCGTGAACGAAGATCTGGGCGCGACGGCTGTTTGGGGCTCGCAGCAGGTCGGGGTTTTTCCGGGCGCGAAGTTCGATGGCGTGTTCGGGCTTTGGTACGGAAAGGCGCCGGGCGTCGATCGCACCGGCGATGTTTTCAAGCACGCGAACTTCGCGGGCGTGTCGCGGCTTGGCGGCGTGGTCGCTGTCGCGGGCGACGATCACATTTGCAAATCATCCACGCTGCCGTCGCAATCGGAATTCGCGTTCATGGACGCGGAAATTCCAGTGCTCAATCCGTCGAGCGTGCAGGAGGTGTTGGACTTCTGCTTGTACGGCTGGGCGATGTCGCGTTTTTCCGGCGCGTGGACGGGGCTGATCGCGCTCGCCGATACGATGGATTCGGGCGCGGTGGTGGAAGTGGGCGCGCGGCGCTTCACGATTATCGAGCCGCCCGGTTTTGAATTTCCCGAAGGCGGGCTTTCCTTGCGCGGCGCCGATAAGCCGCTCGACAAGGAAGAGCGCTTGCGGCGCTACAAATTGCCGGCGGCCCAAGCGTTCGTGCGCGCCAATGGCTTGGACCGCGTGGTGCTGGACAGCGCGCAGCCGCGCTTGGGGATCGTGGCGACGGGCCAAGCGGTGCGCGATGTGTTTGAAGCGCTGGATGCGTTGGGCTTGACGCCCGCCGCGGCCGCTGCGGCTGGCATTGCGGTCTACAAAGTCGCGATGCCGTGGCCGCTGGAGCGCGAAGGCGCGCGGGCGTTTGCGAAGCGCTGCGAAACTTTGCTGGTGATCGAGCACAAGCGCGCTTTGATGGAGCCGCAATTCCGCGACGCGCTTTACGATATGTCGCCGCGCCCGCGCGTGATCGGCAAGCTCGATGAAGACGGCGCGCCGTTGCTCTCCGATCTTGCGGCGCTGGATATTCCGGAGATCGCCTGGGCGATCCATCAGCGTTTGCCGGAAGGCGCGCGCACGGAAGCGGCGCGCTCGTACTTCGCGCGTGTCGGCAAAAGCTTGGAAGCCGCGCATCGGCTCGAGGCGAACGTGCATCGGAAGCCCCACTTCTGCTCGGGCTGTCCGCACAATACGTCGACCGTGGTGCCGGAAGGGTCGCGCGCGCTCGCCGGCATCGGCTGCCACTATATGGCGACCTTCATGGGCCGCGCCGACATGACCTCGCATATGGGCGGCGAGGGCGTGGCGTGGGTCGGGCAGGCGCCGTTCACCGATGAGAAGCACGTCTTCGTCAATCTGGGCGACGGCACGTATTCGCACTCAGGCTCGCTGGCGATCCGCGCGGCGGTGAGCGCAAAGATCGACATCACCTACAAGATTTTGTTCAACGGCGCGGTGGCGATGACGGGCGGGCAGGCGCCGGAGAGCGGGCAGAGCGTCGCCGATCTGGTGCACCAGCTGCGCGGCGAAGGCGTCGCGAAAGTCGTTGTGGTGGCCGATGATCCGCAGCGGCATATTCAGGCGGGAGACTTGGGGCCGCTGGTGGAAATCTTCCATCGCGCGCGTCTTGGCGAAGTTCAGAAGCGTCTGCGGGAAATTCCGGGCGTCACCGTCATCATCTATGACCAGCTTTGCGCGACCGAGAAACGCCGCAAGATCAAGCGCGGCTTGATGCCGGCGGTGAGCAAGCGCGTCTTCATCAATACGGCGGTGTGCGAAGGCTGCGGCGATTGCTCGGTGCAATCCAATTGCCTTTCGGTCGAGCCGGTCGAGACCGAGTTCGGGACCAAGCGGCGCATCAATCAATCGACCTGCAATCAGGATTATTCCTGCGTCAACGGCTTCTGCCCGAGCTTCGTCACCATCGAAGGCGGCGTGAACGCGCAGCGCTTGCGCCCGAAGACGACGATCGACGCGAGCAATTTGCCTGAGCCGATGTTGCCGCCGTTGGAGCGGCCGTGGAGCTTGCTGTTCACGGGCGTCGGCGGCACGGGCGTCACCACCATCGCCGCTGTGCTGGGCATGGCCGCGCACATCGAGGGCATCGCCGCGACCACGCTCGACATGGCGGGCCTCGCGCAAAAGGGCGGGCCGGTGCTCAGCCATATTCGCTTCGCACAGCGCGCCGCCGATATCCGCTCGGGCCGCACGCCGCCGGCGTCCGCCGATGCATTGGTCGCGGGCGATCTCATCGTGGCGGCGAGCGCCGAAGCGTTGCCGTTGCTCAACGCGCAGCGCACGCGCGCTGTCGCCAATCTCGACCTCACGCCCACATCGGAATTCATCACCAACCGCGACACGAAGTTCGAATCCAGCCTGCTGCGCCGGCGCGTGGAAGAAGCGACGTTCGCGCTGAATGGCGTCAATGCCGAAGCCTTGGCGGAAGAGCACTTCTACGATCAAGTCTACGCCAACATGATCCTGCTCGGCTTCGCCTGGGGTCTTGGCATCGTGCCGGTGTCGCGCGAAGCGATCGCGGATTCGATCACGCTTAACGGCGCAAGCGTCGCGCAAAATCTGGCGGCGTTCGATCTCGGCCGCGTCGCCGCGCTCGCGCCGGAGCGCCTGGCGCAAGCGCGCAATGTGCGCGCGCCGCGCGCGCGGGGCACGCTCGATGAGCTGATTGAAAAACGCGTTGCGCATCTCACCGCGTATCAGAACGAAGCTTACGCCGCGCGGTTCCGCTCGCGCATCGAAGATATCCGCGCGAAAGAAGTCGCCGCCGGCTGCGGCGAGGAATTCACCCGCGCCGCCGCGATTAATTTGTCGAAGCTCATGGCGTACAAGGACGAATACGAAGTCGCGCGGCTCTACACCGACGGCGCCTGGGAGCGCGATTTGAAAGAAGCCTTCGGCGGCGAGTTCAAACTCAAATTCCATCTCTCGCCGCCGATGATCGCGCCGAAAGACCAAGCGACGGGCCGTCCGCGCAAACTCGCCTTCGGCGGCTGGATGTTTCCGGCGTTCAAAGTGCTGGCGCGCTTCAAAGGTCTTCGTGGCACCGGCTGGGATATTTTCGGCCGCACCGAAGAGCGCGTGCTGGAGCGCCGCCTTCGCGACGAGTACGAGGCCAAGCTCACGCGCCTCGCCGGCGAACTCACGCCCGCCACGCACGGCCTGGCCGTCGCGCTGGCGGACATCCCCGACCGCATCCGGGGTTACGGGCATGTTAAGGCAAAATCATTGGCCGACGCCGCGGCAGCGGAAGCGGAACTCTGGCGGGCCTATGACGCGCTCCGCGCGCCCGTCCGGGCCGAAGTGGTCGCGGCCGAGTGAGAAAATAAGCCGCCCTCGTCGTATATGCGACGAGGGCGGCTCTTGCTTAGAACGCGTATCGGCCGATCAGTTGATAGACCGGGCCGGCGCTTTCGGTTTCGATTTCATATTCGTCGAAATCGCGGTCGAACTGGTCTTCGGCATTGTCGAACTTGTTGAAGCTCTCGTCCTTGGATTCGTCGAGCAGGTTCGAGCCGGTGAGGCGGATCGTGAAGCTGTCGCCAATGCGTTTCTCGAGGAAGAATTCAAGATCGGCGCCGTAGGTGGTGGTGACTTCTTCGGCGACGACGCGGCTATAGGCTTCGCCTTGGTCGCGGTAGGTCAGGCCGAACGAAGCGCCGAGCGTGGGCAGATCCTGGATGAAGCCGACATTGAACACAGACTCGGCCTGGCTGTTGAAGCGGCGTGAACCGAACTCATCCTCAACGTCGCTGTCGAGCCAGCTGTAATTCAAGAAGACGCCGGTGTTCTCCATGCCGATCACGGTGAGCGGCGCGGAAAGATCGAACTCGATGCCCCACACCGAACCATCCCCGGTGTTTCGCGCCGAATAAACGAAGGCGCTGGGATCGAATTCCGGATAGCCGGGCGTGGTTTCGTCGGCGCCCGGATTGTCGTCGAGGAATTCATCGACTTCGTCTTCGTAATCCTCGATCTCGGCCGCCGCCGCGTCTTCAGTGTTGAAGACTTCGATTAGATCGGCGACGTCGCGATAGAAGACGTTGACGCCGAACACGCCGGTGCGCCCGAGGCGGCGCTCATAGCCGATATCGATGCCCCACGCGGTTTCCGGCTCCAGGAAGGGATTGCCGAGGAAATCGTTGTCGCCTAGCTCTTCTTCCAATGTCGCGGGCGAGAGGAACGTGAAGCTTGGATTGCGCACCGTGCGCGCGACCGAGAGCAGAACGCGGTCGTCGTCGGTGAGATTCCAATTGATGTGCGCGGAAGGCAGCAGCAGCTCATAGGAATTTTCCGCTGTGGCGCCGACGGTGCGGTCCTCCACGTTAAGCTCGGTGGTTTCGTAGCGAAGGCCCGCTTCCCACGCGATGTCGCCGGCGTCGCCCGACACCATCACATAAGGATCGATGCGCCGGCGCTCGATCGTGTTGTCGCCGCCGTCCACCGCTTCGAGATCGGCGGGATCGACCAATGTGCCGCCCCAGGGCAGGGGATCGGGGAAGACGCCGCTGATGTCGTCGTCGGCGGCGCGCACCAGATTGTCCCGCTCTTTGTGCTCGTAATGCACGCCGAATTCGAGCGTGATGTCGCCGATCATGCGCTCATGTTCGAGCTTTGCCTTGAACTCTTCGTCGGTGAGATCGGTTTGCGAGATCTCGCTTTCAAATTCGTCCGGCGTCGGGAAGCCGTCATAGGCGAGCTCGTCTTCGAACTCGAACGCGTCATTGGTGAATTGCGCAAAGCCCAGCTTGATGCGGGTCTCGCCGCCGAATGCTTCGAAGCCGTAGCGGCCATTCAGTGAATAGCTCTCTTGCTCGATATCGACGTCGTTGTCGTTGACGCTGTTCAGGCTGGCGTCTTCGATCACGCCTTCTTCGTATTCGAGCGAATCTTCGTTCTGGTAGCGGTCGGTGTGGACGAAGAAGCCGTCGAGCGCGAGATCGCCGCCGAAGGCTTCGGTCTCATAGCTGAAATTGGCCGAATAATCCGTGCCGTCGCGAACGTCGGTCTGGACTTCCACGTCGTTGAGGTCGGCGCCCGGTTCGTCGAAGCGCTGGCTGAGCTTATCTTTCGGGTTGTGACGGTCCTGCATATTGGCGCCGATCAAGAGGCGCCCGCCAAGCGCTTCGCCGCCCCATACGCCGCCGAGCGTTTCGCCCCAATTCTGGTCATTATCCCAGTAAAGCGCGCCGGCGCGCACGAAGCCGCCATTGAGCGAATAGGAATCGCGGAGCACGATATTGATGGCGCCCGCGACCGCATCGCCCGAGCGATTGGCCGATTGGCTGCGCACGATCTCGACGCGCTCGATCAGTTCGGCCGGAATCCGGTCGACGAAAAAAGCGCCGTCCGCGCCGCTGCCGAATGCGCCGGAGCTATCGCCCGCGCCCGGAACGACTTCGCCATTGATCATGATTTGCGTGTAGGCGGGATCGAGGCCGCGCAGACGCACGCCGTCGCTCTCCAGAACGTCCGACAGGAACGCCACGCTCGGCACGCGCTTCAGCGCATCGCCGACCGTGAGCGGCTCGAAGCGTTGAAAATAATCCGTGCCATATTCCAGCACCGGCGCGGTCTCGACCGAGCGGTTGCGATAGACGATCTCGCCCTGCACCACGATGGATTCCGATTCGACCGGCGTTGCGTCCGCGACTTGCTGCGCGAAGGCCGCGCCTTGTGTCGCGATCGTGATCGCCGCTGTCGCGGCGCCTATGAGCCACGTATTGCTTTTGCGTATCTGCGCCATGTAATCACCCCGCCAACTTTGTGTGGACGGGCGGCGCATAGGGGCGGTGTGTGAAACGTCTCTTGCAGTTCCGTGACGAAAAAATGAAGCCGCACGCGCGTGGCTCTTGGAGTGAAAGCGTGATGCAAAGATACGTCGCTTCTTTGGCATGTGTGCTCATGCTTTCGGCATGCGCGAGCGCTGCAAATGCGCCGATTGTGCCCGCGATTCGCGAAACCGCCGCGGTCTCTGCAACCGGAGATGCGGCGGACGATCCGGCGATCTGGGTCGCGCCGCGCGCCGATCAAAGCCTCGTGATCGCCACGCAAAAGCAGGGCGGGCTCTATGTGTTCGATCTCAATGGCGCGATCGTGCAGGAGGCGCCGGGCGGGCGGCCGAACAATGTCGATCTGCGCGCGGATTTTCCGTGGGCGGATGGCGCGGCGCCGATCGTGGGCGCGAGCGACCGCAGCGACAACGCGCTGGTGCTGTGGCGCTTCGATCCGGTCGCGCGCCGCCTCGATCCCGCGCCGCGTGCGCGCATCGCGACCGGCTTTGGCGAAGTCTATGGCTTTTGTCTTGGACGGATGGGGGACGATTTCGTCGCCATCGTCACGGACAAGATGGGCGAGATCGGCGTGTGGCGCATTACGCTCGGCGCCGATGGCGCGCCGCGCGGCGAGCGCATCGCGGCATACTCGCTGGGCTCGATCACCGAAGGCTGCGTGATCGATGACGATCTCGGCGTCTATTATCTCGCCGACGAATTGCGCGGCATCTGGCGCGTCGCGCTCGACGATCCGAACGGCGCGAACAAGCGCCAGATCGGCGCGGTGGGCGACGGCAATCTGGTGGCGGATGTCGAGGGCCTGACGCTGTGGCGCGGCGCGGAGGGGCGAGGCGTTCTGATTGCGTCCGTGCAGGGCCGCTCCCGCTATGCGCTCTATGATCGCCAAACCAATGTCTATCTTGGCGCATTCCAAATCGGGGCGTCCGCGGACGGGCGGGCCGACGCCGTCAGCGGCACGGATGGTATCGATGTGGTGTCCGCGCCGCTCGGGGACGCGTTTCCGCTGGGTCTTTTCGTGGCGCAGGACGATGAAAACACCGATCCTCGGGCGCTGCAGAATTTCAAATATGTGTCCTGGGCCGACATAAATGCGCGGCTGGAGGGCGGCGGCCCCGGCCGGTGAGGCTTGGCCGGCCGGGCTCGGTGAGGAAACCTTCGGCGGTTCCGCTCGTTGACCGTGCGGAGGCATCAAATGTCTGAAAAAATCATCGATTCCGAAGGCGAAGAGCACATCGAAATCACGCCGGTGGAGGCGCGCGGCGGCCTTAAAGGCGCGGACGTGCTCGCGGTTCTGGCCGTTTCGACCTTCCTGGCCGCGATCGGCCTCACCACTTTCTTCCTGAGCGCCGCCTATAACGGCTAAGGGGGAGGGATTGGACACCGATTGGGACGCCCCCGTGCTTGCGCGGGGGGCGTTCGCGCGTTTATCTCTCCCGCGCTTCGGTGGCGTAGCTCATCTGGTTAGAGCGTGGGATTCATAACCCCAAGGTAGGTGGTTCAAGTCCACCCGCCACCACCATTTCACTTACCGGCAAATGCTGCGCCTCCGCTCATGGAAATGGCTGCGAGATCGGCGCGCCGTGCGGCTTTAGCCGCCGCGCGTGCTGGCGCTTGTCGTGTCCGGCCGGCGCGGAGCGTTGCTGACGACGAGCTCGTCGATGACTTCGACGCTAGCCGCTTTGCCGAACAGGAAGCCTTGCACGTCCGAGCAGCCCGCGAGGGCGAGGCGTAGGCGTTGGTCGTCGGTCTCGACGCCTTCGGCGATGACATTGAGATTGAGCGCGCGGGCCAGTTTGATGATCGCAGTGACGATGGCGTCGGCCTCTTTGTCGATACCGAGATTGGTGATGAAGGAATGATCGATCTTGATGCGGTCGATCGGGTAGCGGTGCAGATAGCTGAGGCTTGAATAGCCGGTGCCGAAATCGTCGAGCGCGAGGCGAAAGCCCATTTCGCGGATATAGCGCAGGGTCTCGTGTGTCTGCGGATTGTCGCCCAGCAGCACGGCTTCGGTGATTTCGAGTTCAAACCCCGCGGGATCGATGCCGGTCTCGGTTACGAGGTCGCGCAGTTTCAGGGCGAAGTCACGCATGCGCAGCTGGGTCGCCGAAATATTGATCGCGACGCGCAGGCCCGGCCAGCGGCGGCTGTCTTCGAAGGCGCGGCGCAATGTGAAGAAGCCAATCGCGTCGATGAGGCCGGTTTCCTCCGCCACCGGGATGAAGACGGCGGGCGAAAGCGCGCTGCGTTCGGGATGGTTCCAGCGGAGCAAGGCCTCGACGCCGATCAGTTTGCCGCGCCCATCGGTCTGCGGCTGGTAGGCGAGATAAAATTGGTTTTGCACGAGCGCTTCGCGGAGGTCGGCTTCGAGCGCTTTGCGGAAGCGCACCGTGGCGTCCATTTCCGGTTCGAAGAAGCAATAGCGGCCGCGCCCCGATTCCTTGACGCGGTAAAGCGCGAGATCGGCCTGGCGCAAGCATTCCTGCGGCTCGGCGGCGCCTTCATTGAGTAAGCTCACGCCGACGCTGCCGCCGATATGAACACGTCCGACCGAGATATCCATCGGCTGGCTGAGCAACGCCACGAGCCGTTCGGCGAGGCGCGCCGCGCCGTCGAGATCGGCGCCGATCTGCACAACCGCAAATTCGTCTCCGCCCAAACGCGCAATGGTGTCGGCCTGCCGGCATGCGCTGCTGATGCGTTCGGCGGCCATCTTGATGACTTCGTCGCCGGCCTGATGGCCGAACGTGTCGTTGACATGCTTGAAGCGGTCGAGATCGATGCAATGGACGGCGAACGGCGTTTCGCGGCGGCGCAAATCCTCCACCGCGCGGCCGAGCCTGTCGGCGAGCAGCAAGCGGTTGGGCAAGCCGGTGAGGCCGTCATGGTAAGCGAGGTGCGTGGCGTGCGCCTTGCCGGCGACCAGCGCGCGCGTCGCATCGCGGCTGCGGCGATAAAGCGCCAAGCCCAGAAGCGCGAGCGCGGCGATCAGGAACCCAACAGGGGGCAGTGTGCTGCGCAGCAGCGCGGCGCCCGGCGTTTCGGGCAACCATTCCAAAGTCGCGACCGCTCCGCCATTGGCGTCCGACAGCGCGATGCTGGCGCGGCGGCCGGATGTATCGGCGTTCTCGCCGTCGACGCGCAGGCGCAAATCCTCGAGCAGAAAGCGATCCATCAAGAGATAGAGAAAGTCGTCGTCCACTTGGTCAGCGGTGACGATGATCGGCGCATTGACGCGGCTGGGTGTTCTGGTCCGCACCACGCTCGCGGTCAGCACATAAGCGCGGCCATCGACATTCGTGACCGCGCTTGCTTGGATCGGCGGCGCGGCGGCGCGCTCCTGCGGCGTTTGCTGCCGGCGCCCGCTTTCGATTTCGCGCACCGATGCGATGAGCGGCGCGGCGCGTTGGGCGAAAGCGGCGATTGCGCTGGTGTCGACCGGCGCGCCTTTCTCGGCAGCATAGATCGCGTCGTCGCGAAAATTCAGCGCATAGACGGTCTCGAAGCCGTGCACGCGATAAAGCGGTTCAAAAAGGTTGGTTTGAATCCATTCGGCGTCGGGACGCGCGCCCAGATGCGCCGCCGCGTCGTCTTGCGCGATCTGCGACCAGGCGATTTCCGCGATATCGGCGATGCGGACATTAACCCCGTTCGCGACCACGGCTTGCTCGTGATTGCGCGCGGACGTGTCGGCGGACTTGGTGACGTAGAAGAGTGCGCCCAGCAGTACCGCGACAGCGAGAACGATAACCGCAACAGCGGGAACAAATAAATCACGAGGCCAGAGGTTCACGCGACTTCCCACTCATGCTCAATGAGATTTGAGTGTGCGGTGTGACTGGCTAATACGCAGATAACTCGCGCGCGATTTTTCGAACAACAGAGTTTAGCTTGAATTCACCTAAAGTTCCCGCGCGGGAACCGCAATAAAGCTGCGTTTTTGGTATGCCAATACAGTGCTGACGCAACGTCGTTTAATCGAAGGTTAGCTGCTTACAGCGATTATCACGCCGAAGCATCCGCGTCGAAGGACCTTGCCTTGCGTAAGCGACTGGCCGCGTTGTTCGCGGCCTCCATACTGTTGACTGCGCAAGCGCAAGCGGCGACGACCGCGCGCGATCTGCAAGTCATTGCGAGAGCCGTTGGGTTTATCGACGGGCTGCCGCGCGGCGCCGTCGATGTCGCCATCGTCGATGGACCAGGCGCCGATGCCTTGTTCGCCGCGCTGGGCCGCGGCGTCACTGCGGGCGGCGTCACGCTCAATCCGCGGCGCGTTTCGGTCGGCGCGCTCGCGTCGTCGGGCGTGCGCGTCATTATCGTTCCCGAAGGACAGACCGCTTCGCACGCGGCGATCTCGGCGGCCGCAGCGCGGCTGGGCGCTGTCACGCTCTCTACCGATATGGGCTGCGTGCGCTCGGGACGCTGCGTTGTCGGCGTCTCCGCATCGCCGCGTGTCGAGATCGTGGTGTCTCGCGCGGCGGCGCGTCTCTCCCGCGTCTCCTTCTCTCAGGCGTTCCGCGTCATGATTCGCGAGATTTGATCCTCATGAAGCTTTGTCCCGCGCCGCGACCAGCCAAGCCGACGATGCAGCGAACCTGTGTGTTTGCGATCGTACTCGCTGGCGCGGCGGGTCTCGCTGGCCAGGCGGGCGCCGATACCATCGACCGGAGCGCGCTTGAAGGTCTGTTCGATGAACCGGTGACTTTGTCCGCGACCGGCGCGCCGCAACGGGTGACCGATGCACCTGTGAACATGACGATCATTTCGCAAGACGATATTCGTCGCAGCGGCGCGATCGATCTGCCGGGTGTGTTGGAGCGCCTTGCGAATGTCGATGTGATGCGGACGTCGGCGGGGCAGGCGGATGTTTCGATCCGGGGCTATAACGGCACGTTCTCGCCGCGCCTCTTGGTGCTGCTCAATGGCCGGCAGGTTTATCTCGACGAATACGGCATGACGAACTGGGAGACGATCCCGGTGCAGCTTTCCGAGATCCGGCAGATTGAAGTGGTCAGCGGGCCGAACACGGCTTTGTTCGGTTTCAATGCGGTGGCGGGCGTCGTCAACATTATCACGTATGAAGCGCTGAGCGACGATGTGGACGCGGTGATGGTGCGCGCCGGCTCGCAGAATTATGCCGGCGGGTCGGCGGTCTGGACCGGGCGCGTGTCGAACGATCTTGGCGTGCGCGTCTCGTTGGGCGCCGCTAACACGGACGCATTGCCCGGAGATGACACGATCGCGCGCGCGTTTCTTGGCGCCGATAGCGTCGACCCCATGACCCGCACCGCCGCGATCAACGCGGCTTATAATTTGAACGAGCATGTTCACTTCGATCTTGAGGCGACCTGGTCGCGCAATGAAGGCACGGACCGTTATACGACGGCGCTGTTCTCGCATCCTTATGAGACCAATTCGCTCAAGGCCGCGGTTTCCGCTGAAACGGAGCTGGGCCTCGTCGATGCGCAAATCTATTCCAACTTTCTTGAGCACGATCTCGAAAACAGAACGACCGTCACCGCGCTGTCGCTGGTGAGCAAGCCCGCGCCGGCCCATATTGTGCGTATCGCGGGCGAGTATCGCCGCAACAGCTTGGTTCAGGGCGGTGGGGAGCTGGTCTATAATGTGCGTTCGCTCTCGGGCATGTGGAACTGGCAGGCCAATTCCGATTTAGCCTTCACCAGCGCGGCTCGTTTCGACGCGCTCGATCTGGAACGCTCGGGCAGTTTCATTTCGCCGGACTTTCCGTTCACGAACGCCGATTACGACCAGTCGTTCACGGAATGGAGCTTTAATCTCGGCGCCCTCTATCGCATTTCCGAGCGCGATGCGTTGCGGTTTTCGGCGGCGCGCGGCGTCGGCTCGCCTGGGCTTATCGAGTATGGCTATGAGCTGGGCGTGACGCCCGCGCCGGGAACGATATTTTTCGTGGCCGGCGATCCAAGCGCCGCGCCGACCATTGTCTACAATCTCGAACTTGGATGGGATCACGAAATCCACACGATCGATGGACGCGTTCGCGCCGCGCTGTTTTGGCAAAAGAACGAAAACCTACGGTCGTTCGGCTCACGCTCAGTCGTCTATTCGGTGACGCCAACTTTTGTCAGCGCACTGCTGCCGCAACCCGTCGGCGATTCCGAGATGGGCGGCTTCGAAATTGGCGTCGAGGGGCGGCGCGGCCGCTATGTGTGGGATGCGCAATATTCCTGGCGTGACATCGAGGATGCGCTCACCGTTTCGCCGGTGGATGTCGAGACCAGCTACGAAGCGACCAGCCCTGAGCACGTCTTCACCGCTGGCGTGACGTGGCTGGGAGATCGCTTCGAGGCGGGCGTGGATACGCGCTATACCAGCGAAACAATGCAGTATGGGCGCGGCGCGCAGCTGATCGGCCTCTTCCCGGTCGAGGCGTATGTGCAGGCCAATGCGCGCGTCGCGTGGCGGCTCACCAACGCGGTCGAGCTTGAAGTCTCGGGCCGCAATCTCTTGGAGAGCCAAACTCAAACCGTGGGCATGACGCCGGTTGAGCGCGGCGGTTACGTCACGTTGCGCGCGACGTTCTGAGCTTTACGTGAAAAGCTGGCGCGCCTTGGCGAGCGCTTCGATGCCGCGGTCGATGGTGTCGTCGCGCTTGGCGAAGCAGAGCCGGATCAAGGACGGGCTCGGCGGCGCCGCATAGAACGGGCTGTAGGGAATGACGGCGACGCCAGCTTGCTTCGCGCAGGCGATCGCGAAGGCTTCGTCGTCCATGAAGATGCCCGAGCGTTCGAGATCGACTGTGAGAAAATAGGCGCCGGCGGCGGGAAGGGTCGCGAAGCCTTCCTGGCTCAAGAGGCGCGCCATGCGATCGCGCGAGCGCTGAAACACCGCGCGCACCTCGTCGAAATAGCTTTGCTCCTTGCGCAAGCCATACGCCGCCGCGCGCTGAAGGTGCGGCGGCGTGGTGAAGGTCAGATATTGATGCGCCTTGGCGAATGCTTCGGTGAGCGGCGGCGCGGCGCAGGCAAAGCCGACTTTCCAGCCAGTCATCTGAAACATCTTGCCGGCCGAGCCTATCTTGATGGTGCGGTCGCGCAATGCATGCAGCATCGAAGCGTGCGCGCGCCCGTCGAACAGCACGTGCTCCCAAACCTCGTCGCTGATGGCGATGGCGTCATGGCTGATGCAATAGCGCGCGATGAGCGTGAGTTCTTCCGGCGTGAACGTGCTCGCCGTCGGATTGAGCGGCGTGTTGAGGACGAGGGCGCGCGTCTTCGGCGTGAAGGCAGCGGCGAGGCGCGCTTCATCGAGCCTCCAATGCGGCGGATCGAGACGCACGATGCGCGCCGTAGCGCCGGCGCGCTGCAGCATCGGCAGATAAGAGTCGTACATCGGCTCGAACAAGACGACTTCATCGCCCGGCTCGATGACGGCGAGCAGCGCCGCCGCGAGCGCTTCGGTGGCGCCGGATGTGATCGTGACCTCGGTGCGCCAGTCGAGCGCGACGCCGTGATGGGCGCGGTAATGATCGGCGACGGCCTCGCGAAGCTCGGGCAGGCCGCGCATCGGCGGATATTGGTTCGGCCCTTCGATCACCGCGCGCGCCGCGCATTCGCGCACGTCCAGCGGGCCGTCGTCCTCGGGGAAGCCCTGGCCGAGATTGATCGCGCCGGTCTCGGCCGAAAGCCGCGACATGGCGTCGAAGATGGTGGTCCCGAGCGCGGCGAAAATGCGGTTCATGGCCAATGTTCGCAAACCGCGCAGCCTCCCGTCCAACGATTTCACGAGGGCGCTGGCTATCGAACCGCCCTGGCGGCGCTGGCGCAAGCGGCGGCTCGCGGTTAGCATGCGCCATCAGTTGCGGGGGCAGCGATGACGTCAGATGCGCAAACCAGATTGACGCTCGGCGAGGCGTTGAAGGATTTCGGCTGGTTCGCGCTGGTGTTCACCGCGGTGGTGGGCGGCACGTCGGTGCTGGCTTTGTTCGAGACGGTGTTCGTCGAACACAGGCTGATCGCGCTTTTCCAATGGATCGTGGATGGCTATGGCCGTGTCGCGGCGCTGGCTGGGGCCATGGTCGAGCCGCTGCTGGCGCCGCTTATCGATTGGATCAATGCGCGCCTTCAGCTCAACCTGCATTTGGGCGCGCATTGGCGGCCTTTGTTCATCCTCGGGATGGTGCTGGTGATCGGGCTTGCGCGCGGCGCGTGGCGCAGTGGGCATCGGCGCGATGCGGTGTTCGCGGTGGTGGTGATCGGGGTGGGCGCGCTGTTCGGCGCGCTGCTCAGCGGGTTGATGCCGCTTGAGGGCGGCTGGTGGGCGCAAGGGTTCAGCGCGGGCATCCCGACCTTGGCGCTGTTTACGTTTTTTGGATTAGCGGCCGCGCTGGATTCGGGCGACGACGCCACGCCGCTCGGCATCGCGATCGTGTTCATCGCAGCGGTCAGCGTGGTCGCATTCGCGTTCGGGGCCGCGCTTTCTTTCGTGCCCGGCCTGGAAGTGGGGGCGGGCGTCGTTGCGCTGGCCGCGATCATCGCCTTCTTCGGCGCCGGATTTCTCTGGAACGGGCTGCGCGCGAACGATCGTGAGGACGCGCGGCTGGGGCTCACCGTGCTCGGCGGCTTCGCCTCCGCCGCGCTTGTGTTGATCGCGGATGTCGCGGTGAAAGCTTTGGGCTGAAACGCCGGGTTTTGAACAACCGCGCTGGCGCATGGCGGCCGCCCATGATGTAGTATGGGCTCGTATATATTGGGATGAGCCGATGCGCATTTTGCTGTTTGTGTTGTGCGTGTTGCTCGTCGCCGAGCCCGCCTCCGCACAGGCCATCGATCGCCATGCTTTGGTGTCGCGGCACGATGTGCGGCTGACGGCGGTTGATCCGCATGCGCCGCTGATGATCGGCAATGGCAGTCTTGGTTTTACGGCGGACATTACGGGGCTGCAGACATTTCCCGAGCAATATTCCGCGCTCGCGCCTTTGCTGACGATGGCGCAATGGGGCTGGCACAGTTTTCCCAATCCGCATGGATACACCGAAGCGGATGGTCTCGCACAGGTTGAGGTCGCGGGGCGGGGCGCGCAGCCTTATGCGTGGATGCGCGACTGGTCGGAACTGCAATCGCGGCCCGCTCTGGTGTGGCTGCGGGAAAATCCGCATCGCTTTTCGCTCGGGCGCATTGGGGCTCTTGCTGAAGGATGCGAGCGGCGCGCGGGGCGCGGTTCGATGCGCTGTCGCAAACCACGCAGCATCTGGATCTCTGGACAGGCGCGCTTTCGAGCGCGTTCGTTTTCGATGGCCAGCCGGTGGCGGTCGAGACGCGCGTGCATCCGACGCGCGATATTGTGCTGGTGGAAATTACGTCGCCTCTGGTGGCGAGCGGGCGGCTTGGCGTTCAGGTGCGCTATCCGGGCGTGTCGGCGAGCCTCAATCCCAATCCCGCTGATTTCGGCAATGATGCCGCGCACAGCACGGAGATTGTGCGGACCGGCGCCGGGCGCATGGTGTTGCGGCGTCAGCTCGACGACACGGTGTATTTCTCAAGCATTCTGGCGCCCGGCGCGCGCATCGGTGAAGCGGGACCGCATCGTTTCGAGATCGTGGCGCAGCGCGGCGAGCGGCTGGTCGTGATGGTGAGCTTTGAGCGCGACGAGGCGGCGGCGCGCCGCTCGCAGAGCTATCGCAGCGGCGTGCAAGCCAGCGCGGAATCGTGGCGCAATTATTGGACGCATGGCGGCATGATCGATTTCAGCGGCAGCACCGATCCGCGCGCGGCGGAACTGGAGCGGCGCGTCGTGCTCTCGCAATATCTCTCCGCGATCAATGGCGCGGGTGACGTACCGCCGCAGGAGGAGGGTCTCTTCTCCAATTCGTGGAACGGCAAGTTTCACCTTGAGGTGCACCCGTTGCACGCGGCGCATTTCGCGGCGTGGGGACGGCCGGCGTTTCTGGAGAATAGCCTCGCTTGGTATCTGGAAGAATTGCCGCGCGCGCAGGAAGAAGCGCGGCGCCACGGTGTGGAGGGCGCGTGGTGGCCGAAGATGACGGGGCCGGAGGGGCGCAATTCACCGAGCACGATCAATCCGTTCATCATGTGGCAGCAGCCGCATCCGATTTACATGGCCGAGCTTGTTTATCGCGCCGAGCCCAATGCCGCGACGCTCGCGCGCTATGGCGCGATGGTGGAGGAGACAGCGAAGTTGCTTGCGACGTGGCCGCTCTGGGATGAGGCGGGGCAGCGTTATGTGCTCGGGCCGCCGGTCATTCCGGTGCAGGAAAATCACCCGCCGCTGACGACGATCAATCCGACGTTCGAAGTCGAATATTATCGCTGGGGCTTGCAAACCGCGCAGGCATGGCGCGAGCGGCGCGGGCTTGCGCGCGAGCCGTCGTGGGATCGCGTGATCGCGCGGATGGCGCCGGTGGCCGAGCGCGATGGCCTTTATCTGCCGGTGGAGAGCGAGCCGGATTTCTGGCGCAATGCGCAATCGTCGGCGTGTTCGAAGCATGCGATCGAGCCGCAATGTCTCAACCGCGATCATCCATCGTTTCTATTGGCGTACGGATTGATCGCGGGTGATCGCATTAATCCGGAAACCATGCGCACGACCTTGCGCGCGGTGGAGAGCGATTGGGATTTGCGCCAGACCTGGGGCTGGGATTTTCCGACAATTGCGATGAGTGCTGCGCGCTTGGGCGAGCCGGAAGAAGCGCTCGATTGGCTCTTTATGGATTTGCGCAACAATCAGTGGGGCGTCTCGGGCATGACGCCGCGTGTGCATATCGAGGCGCACGCCGATCAGTTGGTGCTCAACGCAACGCAAGGCCCCGATGGCCCTGGCTATCGGCGCGCGGCGGAGACGTATTTTCCATCGAATGGTTCGCTGCTGCTGGCGGTCGGCATGATGGCGGCGGGTTGGGATGGATCGAGCGGGCACGCGCCGGGGTTTCCGCGCGAGGGCTGGAACGTGCGCGTGGAGGATATTGCGCCGCTGCCCTAGTCGCCGCCGCTCCCCGGCCAGCGTGCGTCAGCACGCGTTTGAGCCGGGGCCCATCGATCGAACATGACGCGATGGAAGGATGGGCCCCGGATCGCTGCTGCGCAGCGTCCGGGGAGCGGTGGCGCTTTAGATCCGCGGCGGCATCGGCACGCGATCGGTGTGCGTTGGCATTGGCGGCAGATCGGGGCGCTGTAATCCCGTCACCAGGCTGTCGATGCGCACGGGCTGGCCGGTGCGGAAGCATTCGTTCGCGGCGATGCCGACCAGGATCGATGCGGCGCCGCCACGGTGATCGGCGGCGCGCATCAGCGGATCGTGGGGCGGGTTCGGGCTGAAGAGGTCGGCGAGCAACACCGCATCGCCGCCGCCGTGATCGCCTTCGCCGAGATTGGGCGTGATGATTTGCGGCGCGCCGCGTAAGGGGACGAGGCGCGTCGTCACAACGTCTTGGCTCATGGCGCCGGTCGCGCCCGCGGTGGTGGCCTGCTCGACGAGCGTATGTTCGAGGCGGCCCTTCGTGCCGTTGAACGCGACATGATAGCCCTCCCACGCATTGAAGGCGTTGAGGCTGTAGCTCAAGGTCGTGCCGCTTTCGTAACCGACGATCACGTTCATGGTGTCTTCGATCGAAATCTCCGGACGCCACACGCACTGATCGCGGAAATAGCCGTCATAGTGCTCGTTATCGATATAGAGCGCCTTGAGGCCTGGATCTGCCGCGACATCGAGATAGAAATTGCAGGTCGCGGTTTCGGGGCAGGTGCGGCAGCGTTCGTGCGCGCCTTGCAGGCCGAAGCGGCGCGCCATCGCGGGCGTGTAGAATTCGCGCTTGCCGACTGCGTTCACGGTCGCGGGCATGTCCGAGAGCCACCAATTCACGAGATCGAAATGGTGCGTCGCCTTGTGCACCATGAGGCCGCCCGAGATCGCCTTGTTGCTGTGCCAGCGGCGGAAATAATCGGCGCCGTGCATGGTGTTCAAGAGCCAGTGGAAATCGACGGAGAGAATGTCCGCCGATCGCGCCGCTCATCAGGATTTCCTTTACCTGGCTGCGGAACGGGGCGTAGCGATAATTGAACGTGACGCGCACTTTTTTGCCGCTGCGCGCGACCGCGTCGAGAATTGACTGCGCTTTGCGGCGTCCGTGGTCATCGGCTTTTCGGTGATGACGTCATAACCGGCGTCGAGCGCGCGGACCATGTAGCCGGCGTGCGTCGCATCGGGCGAGGTGACGATCACCGCATCGGGGCGGTGCTCGCGCAGCATGCGGTCGAATTCTTCAGCGGCGTAAGGCGTCGGTGCTTGTGCGCCCGCTTCGGCGGCGCGGTGTGCGACATAGGCGAGGCGCCCGGGATTGGTGTCGCAGATCGCGGTGAGACGCGCATGCTCTTGGTGCGGCCCCCAGATCGCGTCTGATACATGCGCGCGCGGCTGCCGCAGCCGACGCTGACATATTTTTTCTGCCGGGGCCGGCGCGCGACGCGCGCCTCCGCATTGTCGGAGAGCGCCGCAACGGCGGCGCCAGCAGCCAAACCTTGCACCACAGTGCGGCGGGCAATGTCGCGGTCGCGGAGATCTGTCATGTCACCATCGTTTCTTGTTCAACAAACAAAAAACGCGCGCTGGCGGTGGGAGGTCCGCCAGCGCGCGCAGTGTAACGGAGAGCGAAACCGAAATCTCGCCCTCCGTTCACAGGTCTCAATCGAACTTCAAAGTCGCGCCGATGAAGAAGAACCGGCCATTGGTGTCGTAGGTGCCGGCCCAAGTGTTGGCGCGCTGCGATCCGCCCGCGAGCACCGGTGGATCCTTGTCGGCGACATTGTTGACGCCGCCATGGAGCCGCAAGGTCTCGGTCGCATCGTACGAGAACGAAAGATCGAAATAGTGGTAGGCGTCGATCGTCGGGTTGACGAAATTTTCGATGTTCAGCACCTGGCCGCGCCGTACTGGCAGCAAGTAGCGGTCATCCGTGCTTCCGCCGATATAGCGGTGACGCACGCTGAGGGAGAGCGGGCCCGCGTCGAACGTGATGCGCGAAACGCCTTTCCATTCCGGCGTCGGCTCTTGGCAGCTCGGGCCGAACGCGCCGAGGCACGAAGAGGTGGTCGTCGCCGCCAGTTCCTGCACTGCTGTCGTGGTGAGATTATCGACATAGGTCCAGTTGGTGTCGAGGCGCAGACCCGTGCCGCTGTCGAAGAGTTGGAACGGGAGATCGATGTCGTAGCCGGCCGCGAAATCGATGCCCGAGGTTTCGAAGGCGCCGACATTGGCGTTGGTGAGCGAGATCAGATAGGGCGCGATGATGCGGCCATCTGGATTGCGGTTGACCGCCGCGCACGCCGTGCTGCTCGCGTCTTGCAGCACATTGTAGCAGAGGTCCAAGACGCCGCCGGGGCCGCCGCCGAACACGCCGATCGCGTCTTCGATCTCGATGCTGTAATAATCGATGCTCGCCACAAAGCCCGGCAGGAAGCTCGGACGCACCACCGCGCCTGCGGTGAAGGTGTCGGATTCTTCCGGACCGACCGCGGGATTGCCGCCGGTGACGTAACCGATGAGATCGCTGCTCGAGACTTGAACCGCGCCGGTGAAGACGTTCGCTGTTGGCACGCCGGTCGCTTCGCACACCGCGCGCACTTGCGCGGTCTGGTTGGTCGAAACGGCGCCGCATGGGTCGGTCAGGTTGGCGAAGTTGGTGGCGTTGCCGCCGAACAATTCACCGACGTTTGGCGCACGAAGCGCGTGTTGGAATTGCGCACGCAAGGTCAGGTCTTCGATGACACGCCAATCGACACCGTAGGAATAGGTCCATTGGCCGCCGACGCCCTCGAGATCGTAGTCGGAATAACGGAACGCGCCGTTGAGGGCCAAATCGTCGAATATTGTGACGTCCGAGAGGATCGGCACGCGTGCTTCGCCGAAGATTTCCCGCACGGATTCGCTGCCCTCTGTTGGCAGGCCCGCATTGAAGCCCGCGACGTCGCCCGAGCTCAAGAAGGTGTCGGGCGTGTACTTCGCGGTGGCTTCGCGCCATTCGACGCCGAGCGCGAAATCGACCGGCCCGGCGGGCAGATCGAACAGAGCGCCTGAAATGCTGGCGACGGCGCCTTGCATTTCCGTGTGCGTGACATTGGTCGAGTTGATGCGGACGGCCGTAACGCAGGCCGCCGACATGTTCGCGCCAAAGATGTTGCACACTGGATCGGCGCCGCCCGCGCTGAGCAACGCGGCTGCGAAGCGGCTGCGCGAAATGCTGCCGTTTTGCAGGTCGGTCGTGTTGGTGCGCGCATAGGTGTAGTAGGCGTCGTAATAGAGATCGTGCAGGAAGCCTTCGGAGACGTCTCCGATATCGCCGCGGAAGCCCACTGCCGTGCGCCAAGCGACGCGTTCGGATGAGTTGAAGCGATCGCCCGCTTGCTCGAAGCGCTTGCCGAGCGTGAGGCGTACAAAGCCATCGTTCGGATTGTTGGTGCGCGTTACGGGGCCGGTCGGCACTTGCGAGACCGGCTGATCGGCGTCCATCTGCGCGAACAGCGCCTGCATCTCAGGGCTGAAATAGGGATTGTCGACCTCGATCAGATGGTCGGCGCCGATGTTCGACGGCGCGAGCTGCATTTCAACCGTGTTGTTGCTGAAGTGAAACTCCATGTAGCCTTCGACGTGCTCGTTGAAGTCGAAGGTGCTGAACGCATTGAGCATCCAGCGTTCTTGCGGAATTTGCAGATAGTTCTCGAGGCCGAGATTGTAGCGGTCGGTCGGATCGACCGCCGGACGAATATCGCCATTGTCTTCGAAGGTGGCGCCGAAGCTGGTGAGGCCGCCGAGGCCGGCCGCGTTGTAAAGCGGCGTGTAGGTGGCGCTGGCGGCTGGCAGACCGGAGATGCGTGTGTTCGGGATATCGCCGCTGCCGCCCGAGACCATGCCGGGAATGCCGCCCGCTGTGCGGCAGGTCGCCAAGCTCGGATTGCCGGGGAAGAGCACGCCTGGCGCCGTCGCGCTCCAGGATGCGGGCGTCACGCAGCGTTCGTCGAGCTGATACTGCGCCCAGTCGCCGCGCTCGGCGCGCGTGATGCTGCCGCGCGTGAGATAGCCCAGCGAGATCACGGCGTTGCCGCGGTCATTGGCGAAATTGCCGCCGAAGGTGAGATTGAGATCCTTCGTCGGTGTTTCGGTGGGGCTGTCCCAGCTGTGCAGATAGCTGACTTCCACGCCGTCGAAATCGTCGCGGATGATGAAGTTGACGACGCCAGTGATCGCGTCCGAGCCATACACCGCCGATGAGCCGCCCGTGACGACTTCGACGCGCTCAACCAGCGCGCTCGGGATGGTGTTGAGGTCGGTGGTTTGATCCGGGCCTTGGATCGCGAAGCGCCGGCCATTGACCAGAACGAGATTTCGCTGCGGACCGAGGCCCCGCAAATCGACCTGCGCGTTGCCGCCGGGGACGTTGTTCGAAGTCGGCCCGCCATTGAACTCGGCCACGAATTGCGGCGAGGTGGTGAGCAGGGTTTCCATGTTCACGGTGCCGGTGAGGGCCACTTCCTCGGCGCCGACAACGAGCACCGGCGTTGAAGCGTCAAAGCCGCTGCGCGCGATGCGTGAGCCCGTGACGTAGACAACTTCTTCGTCAGCGCTTGGCTCCGGCGCGGGCGCGGTTTGCGCTTCGGCGGTCGCCACGCACAAAGCAAAGCTCGCGACGGCCATGCCTGCGCCACGCATCAATCGCGCGCGACGGCTTTCGAGACTATTCCGGACCATAATTCCCTCCCTTTATGTCGTTGTTTGTTTTGATGACGCGCGGCTGTGCATCGCGGCGCGCGAGTGGCGCGGCGCGAGTGCGGCGGTCAGGCAAAAATTTGGTTCGCGCTGGCGCGGCGGCGCATCAGCGTCTTTTGGCGCACGGCCCGGTTGGGTCCCTGCATGCATCACTCCCCGCGTCTCAAGTCTGATCGCTTGATCGGGAGAACATTAACGCTCTATCCCAACATATGCAACACGAAACCACATTGTGCGAAGATTTGAGACAAGGCGTGTTCCGTCGGACACGGCTGACCGCGCGAAAAGCTCGGTTTTGGGGGAGGTCAGAGCGGCGGGGCGGCCTTGACCAGCGCGTCGCGGGTGATGGCGGGGATCGAGCCGCAGCCGGTCAGCGCCATGGCGACGCGCATTTCCGCTTCGATCAGCCGGATCACGTGCGCGACGCCCGCTTCGCCGTTCGCCGCGAGCGCATAGGCCCAGGCGCGTCCGATCAGGACACCCTTGGCGCCCAGCGCCAGCATGCGCACGACATCAAGGCCGGAGCGCACGCCGCCATCGGCCAGCACGGTGAGGCGATCGCCGACAGAATCCACGATCGCGGGCAGAGCCGATGCGGTCGAGGGCACGCCGTCGAGCTGGCGGCCGCCATGGTTTGAGACAACGACGCCGTCGGCGCCGAGTTCAGCGGCGGTGCGCGCGTCTTCTTCGTCGAGCACGCCCTTGATGATGAGCGGGCCGTCCCAGGAGGCGCGGATGAAGTCGAGATCGCGCCAGGAGACGCTTGGATCGAAATTATTCCTCATCCAGGCGAAAAAATCCGAGAGCCCGGATTCTTTGCCGAGCACCGGGGCGACATTGCCGAGATTGTGCGGCCCGCCGAGGAGGCCAACGTCGTAGGCCCAAGCCGGGCGCAGCATGGCTTGCCCAAACCGCCGCGCCGCGCCCATCAGACCGGGCGCGTTGGCCAGACCCGCGCGGATATCGCGGTAGCGCGTGCCGGGTACGGGCATGTCGACCGTGAAGACGAGCGCCGAACAGCCGGCTTCCTTCGCTTGGCCAAGCAGCGCCGTCATGAAGCCGCGGTCGCGGATCATGTAGAGCTGAAACCAGAAAGGCTGCGTCGCGGCGCGCTTCACTTCGGTGAGCGAACAAGCCGACACGGTGGAAAGGCAAAACGGTACGTTCGCCTTGTTCGCCGCGCGCACGGCTTGTGTTTCGCCGCGCCGTGCATTGAGGCCCGCGAGCCCGATCGGCGCCAGCGCGATGGGGAGGCTTTGCTTTACGCCAAAGAGTTCCGCGGTGAGATCGAGCTTGGAAACGTCGCGCAATACGCGTTGGCGGAGCGCAATGGCTTCGAGGTCGGCGATGTTTCGGCGCAGCGTGACTTCGGCGTAGGAGCCGCCGTCGATATATTCGAACAGGAAGTGCGGCAAACGCCGGCGCGCGAGTTCGCGATAGTCCGATGCGGACGCGGCTTTACTCATTGCAGATTCACGAACGCGCCGCCATCGACCAAGAGCGCGGCGCCCGTGACATAGCGCGCGAGATCGGATGCGAGAAAGATGATGGGGCCCGCGACGTCGTCTGGTTCGCCCAGGCGGCCGAGCGGCACGCGGCCCGCCATGTAGGCGCGCTTCTTGTCGTCGGCGAGATCTTCCTTGTTGATGTCAGTGAGGATGGTGCCGGGAAGCACGGAATTGCAGCGGATATTGTGCTTGCCGAGCGCGATGGCTGTCGATTGCATCAGCGAGTGGAGGCCGGCCTTCGTTGGCGTGTAATGCGTCTGATATTCGCCGCCGACGAGCGCCGAGATCGAAGACACCGCGACGATGGCGCCGCCATGGCCCTGCCGCACCATCTGGTTTGCGGCTGCTTGCACCATGAAATAGGCGCCGTGCAGATTGACGCGCATGGTGCGCTCGAAGGTTTCCGCCGGCATGTCGAGAAAGGCGTGAAACGGGCAAATCCCCGCATTGTTCACCAGCACATCGACTTTGCCGAGCCGCTCCGCCGCCGCGCCCACGAAGGCGCGCGCGGTCTCGCTGTCCGCGACATCGCCTTCGAGCGCAAAGGCTTTGCGTCCCAGCGCTTCGATCTCCGCGACGCAGGACTTCGCACCCGTGTCGTCGCCCAGAAAATTGATCCCGACCTCGGCGCCATGACGCGCCGCTGCAAGCGCGGTGGCGCGGCCGATGCCGGCGGAGGCGCCGGTGATCAGGACTGTCTTTCCGTCGAGCAGCCCCACAGGCCCCATCCTTTATTTGCGAGCGCCAGCGCGGGCTGCGCGGCGCGCTGTGATCTCCGCCGACCAGCCGAGATCGCGGCTGATCGCGCCGGCGACCTCGCGTACATCATCGGACAAAGTCTTCATGCGTTCATCGGCCATATATTGCGCCGCGCTCGATATGCTCATGGCGGCGACGATGGCGCCGCTGGCGTCGCGGATCGGCGCGGCGACGCAGCGGATCAGGTCTTCGTTTTCCTCAAGGTCGAAGGTGCGCCCCGCGCCGACATAATCATGCATGCGCGCGAGCCACACATCGTAATCGGCGGCGGGCGAGCCGGTGGAGCGATCATAAAGAAAAAGCTCGCGCCAGCGGTCTGGCGCATCGTCCAAGAGCAGCGCTTTGCCGAGACCTGTGGAAGTGAGCGGGTGGCGGTCGCCGACGCGGCTGCTGATTTCGACACGGCGGCGGCCAGGAATCTTGTCGAGATAAAGCGCGCGGTCGCGGTCGAGCACGCCGAGATGAACGGTGTCGCCAGTGGCGAGCGCGAAGGTTTCAAGATGCGTGCGCGCGACTTCGACGACATTGGTCTGGCGTTGCGCGAGGAAGCCCAGTTCGACCAGCTTTGGTCCGAGCTGATAGCCCATGCCCGGCGCGAAGGTGAGATAGCGCCGCTCGATCAGAGCGGCCGCCAGCCGGTGCGCGGTAGAGCGCGTGAGCCCGAGCTTGCTGGCCAGTTCCGCCAGCGTTATCGGGCCATCGACCACCGCTTCAATCACGTCGAGCCCGCGCAGCAAGGTCTGGCTGCCCGGCGGCGCCTTGGAGGCTTCCTTCACGGACGCTGCCCTGCTTACGGCATCATCGTTTGACGTGGTTCTTCTCATCTTGTAACACTCTATCCCATAATGTGGCACGTCCACCTGGGCAAGTGGCCGGCAAGAAGAAGGAGCTGGAAAGCCATACCGCGCTGAGCGCCATGCAGCGTACCAAATAGTGGTACGAAGCGGCCATAGGCTCTGCAATCCTCCGCCGGTCGCCCCAACAAGAATCGCAGACGCCGGGGGGAGGAGCCAGGGATGAGCTTTCCAAAGATCAGGCAAGTGCGCGCCTTCGTCGTCCGCGGCGGCGGCGCCGATTATCACGATCAGGGCGATGGCCACTGGATCGACGATCACATCGCGACCCCGATGTCCCGCTATCCCGAGTATCGTCAGTCACGCCGCAGCTTCGGCATCAATGTGCTGGGCACCTTGGTGGTGGAGATCGAAGCGGAAGACGGCACGATTGGCTTTGCCGTCACCACGGGCGGCGCGCCCGCGGCATTCATTGTCGAAAAGCATCTCGCGCGTTTTCTTGAAGGCGCGAACCCGTCCGACACGGAGAAAATCTGGGACCAGATGTATTTCTCGACCCAGTATTATGGGCGCAAGGGTCTCGTCGTGAACGCGCTCTCGGGCGTCGATCTCGCGCTCTGGGATTTGCTCGGCAAGCTGCGCGGCGAGCCGGTTTATCACATGCTGGGCGGTGCGGTGCGCGAGGAGTTGCAGTTTTACGCGACCGGCGCGCGGCCCGATCTGGCCAAGGAGATGGGCTTCATCGGCGGCAAGCTGCCGCTGCATCACGGGCCCGCGGAAGGCGAAGAGGGGCTTGAGAAGAACATTGCGCTGCTCGCGGATATGCGCGCCAAGGTCGGCGACGATTTCTGGCTGATGTATGATTGCTGGATGGCCCTCGATGTAAATTATGCCGTCAAACTCGCCGCGCGCGCGCATGAATACGGCCTCAAATGGATCGAGGAAGCTATCAGTCCGGACGATTACTGGGGCTATGCGGAGCTGAAGCGCAATGTGCCGAAGGGCATGCTGGTCACCACCGGCGAGCATGAAGCGACACGCTGGGGCTTTCGCATGCTGCTTGAGATGGAGTGCTGCGACATCATCCAGCCCGATGTCGGCTGGTGCGGCGGCATGACCGAGCTGATCAAGATTTCCGCGCTGGCGGACGCGCACGGCAAATTGGTCGTGCCGCATGGCTCGTCGGTTTATTCCTATCATTTCGTGATCACGCGGCAGAACAGCCCGTTCGCGGAGTTTCTGATGATGGCGCCGAAGGCCGATAAGGTCGTGCCGATGTTCGCGCCGCAATTGCTGGGCGAACCGGTGCCGCAAAATGGACGCTTGCGCGCATCAGCGCTGGACAAGCCGGGCTTTGGCGTCGAACTCAATCGCGAGATAGAACTCGCCCGCCCGTACACACATTAGGATCGCGACCGACTATGAAACTGCTGCGTTATGGACCCAAGGGCCAAGAAAAGCCTGGCCTGCTCGATGCCGAGGGCAGGGTCCGCGATCTCTCCGGCCATCTTGGCGATCTCACGCCGGCGACGGTGACGGTGGAAGCGCTGGCGCGGCTGAAGGCGATCGATGTGAGCGCGTTGCCGGTTGTGCAAGGCGAGCCGCGCCTTGGCGCGCCAGTGAACGGCATCGGCAAGTTCATCGCAATCGGTCTGAATTACGCGGACCACGCTAGGGAAGCGGGCCTGGAGCCGCCGCCGGAGCCGATCTTTTTCACCAAGGCCATCTCGTGCCTCAATGGCCCCAACGATGCGGTGATGATCCCGCGCGATTCAAGGAAAACCGATTGGGAGGTCGAACTTGGCGCCGTGATCGGCAAGACCTGCCGCTATGTCGAACGCGACCAAGCTTTAAGTCACGTCGCCGGTTACGTGCTCGCGAACGATGTGTCGGAGCGCGCGTTTCAGAAAGAACTCGGCAGCCAGTGGGACAAGGGCAAGGGCTGCGACACGTTCGGCCCGATCGGCCCCTGGCTGGTGACGCCCGATGAAATCGCCGATTGCCAGAAGCTCGACATGTTTCTCGACGTAAATGGCAAGCGCATGCAGACAGGCAACACCAGCACGATGATTTTTCCGCTCGCGGAATGCATCGCTTATGTGTCGCGTTTCATCACGCTCTATCCGGGCGATCTTCTGATCACCGGCACGCCGCCCGGCGTCGGCGAAGGGCAAAAGCCTGACAAGATTTTCTTGAAGCCCGGCGACACGATGCGTCTCGGCATCACCGGCCTCGGCGAGCAGCGTCAGACCTGCATTCCGTTCAGCTTGAACCTTGGAGAAAGTGCGTGACCAGCTTTGCAGGGCGCTTCGACGGCCGCACCGCCATCATTACAGGCGGCGCCTCCGGGCTCGGGCGGGAAGCGGCGCGGCGCATCGTCGCCGAGGGCGGGCGCGTCGTGTTGTGGGATCTTAACCCCGGCGCGCTCAAGGAAGCGAAGAAAGATGTCGGCGCCGCCGACAGCATCGCTTTCGACGTCACCGATTATGAAGCGGTTTCGCGCGCCGCGAAGCAAAGCTTCGATGCGCTTGGGCGCATCGACATTCTGATCAATTCGGCGGGCATCACGGGCGCCACGGCGGCGGTGGAGGATTTTCCGATCGAGAGCTGGCTGCGCGTGGTCGATATCAATTTGAACGGCGTGTTTTATTGCTGCCGCGCCGTGCTGCCGCACATGCTGCACACCGGCTACGGGCGCATCGTGAATGTGGCGTCGGTCGCGGGCAAGGAAGGCAATCCGAACGCTTCGGCCTATTCCGCATCGAAGGCGGGCGTGATCGGGTTTACAAAATCACTCGGCAAGGAGCTCGCGACCAAGGGCGTGATCGCGAATGCGCTGACGCCCGGCACGTTCGAAAGCCCGATACTCGCGCAGCTCCCGCAAAGCCAGGTCGATTATATGCGCTCGCGCATTCCGATGGGGCGCTTGGGCGCGATCAACGAAACCGTCGCGATGGTTTGCTTCATGGCGTCGGAGGAATGCAGCTTCACCACCGCCGCCACCTTCGACACCTCGGGAGGACGGACCACGTTCTGAGCGCACCGCGATGGGGAAGGGGATGATCAGCGATCTGCCGTTTATCGATGCGCACGCCCATTTGTGGGACCTGTCGCGGCTTCGCTACGCTTGGCTCTCGCCGCCTTTCGTCGATGCGGGTCCGAACGGCAATGTCGCCTCGATCGCGTCTACCTATCTGCTCGATGATTACTTTGCCGAGACCGCGCTCTGGAACGTCGTCGGCATGGTGCATGTCGAGGCAGGCGCGGAGGCTGCGCGAACGGTCGAGGAAACCGCATGGCTGCAAGACATCGGCGACGCGCGCGGCATGCCGAACGGCATCGTCGCATTCGCCGCTTTGGATGATCCGAATGTGGAGCGTGTGCTTGCGGGGCACGCGGCGCATGCGCGCGTGCGCGGCATTCGCCACATCGTCAATTGGCACGCCGATCCCAACCGCACCTACACCGCGCGCGATGTTACGGGCGACGAGGCGTGGACGCGCGGTTTTGCGCTGTTGAAGAAATTTGGGCTCTCGTTCGATCTGCAGGCGTATCCGGGCCAGTTCGCGGGCTTGGCGCAGCTTTTCGCCAAGCATCCCGAAACCCGCGTCATCATCAATCATGCCGGCATGGGCGTGGACGATGTCGCCGATTGGCGCGCGGGCATGCGGACGCTGGCGGCGTTGCCGAACGTGTTCGTGAAAATCTCCGGCCTCGCCTTCATCGGCCGGCGCCTCGATCCCGCGCAATCGCGCGACCGCGCGCTCGACACCATAGATATTTTCGGCGTGGACCGCGCCATGCTCGCAAGCAATTTCCCAACAGACCGTTTGCTCGGCACGTTCGACGCAACGCTCGGCGCGCTCGCCGATGCGGTCGCCGGCTTTAGCGAACCTGAACGCCGCGCTCTCTTCGCGCGCAACGCCAACCGCATCTACCGCCTCGGCCTCGACGCCAAACTATAAAACAATAGGGAGCTTTCATGAATCCGCTGCTTGGCGTCCTTTTCCACTGGCTTGGCGGGCTCTCGTCCGCGAGCTTCTATGCGCCCTATCGCGGCGTGCGCGGCTGGTCGTGGGAAATCTTCTGGCTGTTCGGCGGCATTTTCAGCTGGGTGCTGGCGCCGTGGTTTTTCGCGTCCATCCAAACGCGCGATCTGATCGGCGTGTTGAGCGCGGCGCCGACGGACACTTTATTCTGGTGCTATCTGTTCGGCGCGCTTTGGGGTCTCGGCGGGCTCACCTTCGGGCTTACCATGCGTTATCTCGGCATGTCGCTCGGCATGGCGATCGCGCTTGGCTTCACGACAGCGTTCGGCACTTTGATTCCGCCGATCGTGTCGGGTCAATTGGTTGACACGCTGGTGCGCACCTTGAGCGGGCAGGTAATCCTTGGCGGCATCGCCGTGACGATGATCGGCATCGTGATCGTCGCGCTCGCGGGGCGCAGCAAGGAAAGCGAGATGTCGGAGGAAGCGAAGACCGCGGCGATCGCGGAATTTTCCTTCCGCAAAGGCGTGATGGTTGCGGTGTTCTCCGGCATCATGAGCAGTTGTTTCGCGTTCGGCCTCGCGGCGGGCGAGCCGATCCGTCAAGCCTCGCTTGCGGCTGGAACGGGCGTGTTGTGGCAGGGCCTGCCGGTGCTCTGCGTCGTGCTCGCGGGCGGCTTCACCACCAATTTTCTGTGGTGCGCCTATCTCATCGCGAAAAACAAATCGCTCACCGAACTCACCGGCGGCAAAGGCAAGACGACGCCCGAGATCGGCGCGCCAACGCCGCTCGTACGCAACGCCTTCCTCTGCGCGCTCGGCGGGCTTGCCTGGTACTTCCAGTTTTTCTTCTACACCATGGGCGAAAGCCAGATGGGCGAGTACGGCTTCTCAAGCTGGACGCTGCACATGGCGAGCATCATCATCTTCTCGACGCTCTGGGGCTTCGCACTGAAGGAATGGGCGGGCGCCAGCGGCAAGACACTGACGCTCGTCTGGGCGGGCATCGCAACTTTGGTCGGCGCGACGCTCATTATCGGCTACGGCAATTATCTCGGCGTCCAACCATGATGTCTCTGTCTCTCCGTTCCCCGGCCAAGCGCGCGCAGCGCGCGTTGAGCCGGGGTCCATCGTTCAGCGAGCGCTTGCGGAAATTGTTCTCGCCACGCCAATGGACCCCGGCTCAGCGCAGCTTCGCTGCTTGGCCGGGGAGCGTTGTTGTGGCGTTGGCGCTTTCCGCGTGCGCAACAGCGCCGCCGCCCGCGCAAACACAAGACGCCTTCATCTTCTCGTCCTTCCGCGACAACGGCCAGGACGGCCTCCATCTTTCCTACAGTCTCGACGGCCTCACTTGGACGGCGCTCAACAACGACGCGTCCTTCATGACACCCGCCGTCGGCGGCAATCTGATGCGCGATCCGTGCATCGTGCGCGGGCCCGGACGGCATGTATCACATGGTGTGGACGACGGGCTGGTGGGAAAACAACATCGCCATCGCGCACTCGGCCGATCTGGTGCATTGGAGCGAGCAGACCATGCTGCCGGTGATGGCGCATGTGCCGAACGTCCTCAATTCATGGGCGCCAGAGATTTTTTACGACGAGGAAACCGGCGAGTATCTGATCTTCTGGTCGTCCGCCGTGCCCGGCACATTTCCGGAGACGGAAGATCGCGGCGATATCCGCTCCACGCTCGGCATCGGCATCAATCACCGCATCTATTTCACCAAGACGCGCGACTTCGTCACCTACACGCCGACCGCGCTGTTCTACGACGGTGGCTTCGTCTCGATCGACGCTTCGATCCTGCGCGACGGCGAGCGCTATATCATGTTCATCAAGGACGAGACCAAGCGTCCCGAGCCCGAAAAAGAATATCCGCATCGCCATCGCGGCCTCCGCGCAAGGGCCATACGGCCCGGCGTCGACGCCGTTCTCACCGCCCGGCGTGTGGGTAGAAGGCCCGACGGCGCTGAAGATCGGCGACATGTTCTATGTCTATTACGACGCCTACATGGCCCCGCAGCATATGATGGCCGCCCGTTCGCGCGATCTGATCCATTGGGAAGACATCACCAGCCAGATCAGTTTTCCCGCCGGCACGCGCCATGGCTCTGTGCTGCCGATTGATCGCGCGACCTTGGATGCGCTGCTGGCGCAGTGATCGTCATTCCAACTGCCTAGCGCGCGTCTCTCATTCCGCGGCTTGCAAATAGTCCGCGCGCGCGGCGCGAATGGCGGCGTGGTTGTGTTCGGCCCAGCGTATGAGATGCGACAGCGGCGCCATGAGTGACTGGCCAAGCGGCGTAAGCTGATATTCGACGGTCGGGGGCACGGTCGGGTGCACGGTGCGGCTGATCAGGCCGTCGCGCTGCAGATTGCGCAAAGTCTGCGTCAGCATGCGTTGCGAGATGTCGGGGAACGGCGCGGCGCAGCTGTCCGAAGCGATGGGCGCGGTCCGCTAGCGTGAGCATCAGCAGCGAGCTCCACTTATCGCCGATCTGATCCAGCACGTCGCGCACGGGGCATTCCGCGAACGGTGTGTCGGCGTCGCGATAGGCCTTGATGGTGTCCGCGAAGCGGCCGTCCGTGGCCATGAAGCTGGTTTTCATCGTGCCGGTTACCTCGGTGTGCCTATCTCCCGGAAAACTGCCTGCTTGGCGCGCTTCCCGCAGTCACTACTTAGAACGTGCTCTCAAATTGAGACTAGAGGTAAGACCCATGAAAAAGCTACTCGTGACCGGCGCCGGCGGGCATCTGGGCCGGCTCGTGGTGGAAGCGCTCATCGCCGCAAACGCGGGCCCCATCATCGCCACTACCCGCAACCCGGAAAAACTCGCCGATTTCGCCGCGCGCGGCGTCGACGTGCGCCGCGCTGACTTCAACGATCCAGGCTCGCTCGTGCGCGCGTTCAAAGGCGCCGAGCGCCTGCTGCTGATCAGCACCGACACGCTCGACGGCACCGACAAGCGCGTCAAGCAGCACCGCAACGCGGTCGCCGCCGCCGAGAAGGCGGGCGTGAAGCATATTGTCTATACCTCGGCGCCGTCGCCTCAGCCGAGCGCGGCGCCTTCGGTCGAAGGTGATCACTTCTGGACGGAAGTCGCGATCTTCGCGAGCAAACTCAACTGGACGATACTGCGCAACAATATCTACGCCGACATGATCCTCATGAGCCTTCCGCAGGCGGCGCAGTCTGGTCAATTGTTCAGCGCGACCCATGGTCAGGGACGCTCCTATGTCGCGCGCGAAGACGTGGCGCGCGCGGCGGCCGCTGCGCTGGTTTCCGCGAACGGGCGCCTGATCTTCGACATCACCGGCCCCGCGCCGGTGACACAGGATGAGATCGCGGCCATCGGCAGCGAACTCACCAACCGCGCCATCACGCATGTCGATGTCCCGGCCGCGGGCTTGCGCGATGGGCTGGTGCAGGCGGGCTTGCCGTCATCCGTGGCGGACGCGCTGGTTGCTTTCGACGTGGCGGCCGCGGAGGGCAAACACGCCGTCCGCACCGACGCGGTGAAAACGCTGACCGGGCGCGAGCCGATTTCCGTACGGGCGTTCCTGGAATCGCAGCGCGCCGCGTTCTCGCCCGCCGCGTAACGAAGAAGCATCCATGAAGCGGGGATCGCAAATGCGATCCCTGTCTTGCTGCTGACGTGAAAGCCGCGCTAAGCGGCGCGTTCGTTTTGCGCGCGCAGCGCGGGCGGCGCATCCGCGGCCTCGATTTCCTCGGCGCTCCACAGCAGCGCATCGGGCGCGATGGGGCGTTTGCGGTGTCGGCTGGCGAGGCCTTCGCGGTAGAAGGCATGGAGCGCGGTGGTTGTGCCGATCTCGGTTTCGTCGTGATCGAAGGTGAGGGCGACGTCGAGATAGGCGCTGAGATTGTCGAGCCGCGGTTTGGGCAATGCGCCGTTGCGGTGCTCCGCGCTCATCTGGCGATAGAGCCCTTCGAGGCCGCGCGCGAGACCGTCGATGTCGAAGAGGGCGCAGCTGTCGCGGTTGGCGACGAGACGCTCGTGGAAGTCGCGCAATTGCACGCGGTTGCTGCCCGCGAGCGCGATGGCGCGCGCGACGAATTCTTCCGGCGTCGCGCACGCAAGCTCCGGCACGTCGGCGGCGTTGAGCAAGCTGCCGCAAACGCGCGAGGCAAAGCTCTGTCCCGTGAGTGTGAGCACCGGCACGCCCATCCAGAGCGCGTCGGACGCTGTCGTGTGCGCGCCATAGGGCACGGTGTCGATGAAGAGATCGGCGAGCGGATAGCGCGCGAGATGGTAGGGATTGGCGAGCTTTTTCGCGAACACGATGCGGCCGGGATCGACGCCTTGGGCCGCTGCGTAGTCGGTGAGGCGCTGGTTGGTTTCCGCGCCATAGTCGAGCAGCCAAAGCACACTGTTCGGCGCGCCTTTCAGGATTTCCATCCAGCGCTCGAACGAATAGCGCGTGATTTTGTGCGGGGCGTTGAAGCAGCAATAAACGAACGCGTCTTCCGGCAAGCCGGCTTCTTCGCGCGTGGCGACATGATCGGCGACGACGCGCTTGCGGTCGTTGGGCTGATAGCAGGGCAGGCGCAGCACGCGCTCGGAATAGTAGCGCTCCAGCGCTTCGGGGATCACCCAGTCATCGGCGATGATGTAGTGGTGGAATGCGCTGCCCATCGTGCCGGGATAGCCCAGCCAATTCACTTGGATGGGCGCGGGGCGGCGCGCAAACACGCCGAGGCGCGCATCGCGGGTGTGGCCATTGACGTCAATCAGGATATCGATTTCGTCGTTCGCGATGGCCTCTGCCGCGTCATCATCGCTGAGTGCGCGAATATTGGTCCAGCGCGGCACGGCGGCCTTGATGCGCTGCGCGACCACGTCGTCCGCGGGCGGGCCGGAATAATAGACGTGCACATCGATCGCACCCGGATCGTGCGCCTCGAACAATTGCGCGATGAGATAGCCGACGGCGTGTTGCCGAAGATCGGATGAGACGTACCCAACGCGCAGCTTGCGATTGCCTGGCGCGACCTGCGCGTGGCGACGGTCCGTGCTCGTCGTCACGCCATCAAGCGGCGTGAGCGCTTCGACATAGCGCGCGGCGAGCGCGAGATGGAACAGCGGATCGTCGGCGAAGGCGCAGGCCGAGAGCGGGTGAAAGCGCGACAGGAATTTGGCGCGCGGCAATTTCGGCGCGCCACGTAGGATGGGCCATTTGCATTGCGCGAGCCGCACCGCCGCATATTGCTCGGCGACATCGCGTTGATCGGGCGTGAGATCGAGGCACTGCAACAAGGCGGCCTCAGCGCTCTCATGTTGCTGGCTATCGGAGGCGACGCGGCTGATCTGCTTCAGCAGCGTCGACTTGTACTCGACCGCGTCCCCGGTGACGGCGCTCATACGGTCGAGGCCGGTTTTCCATTGCTCCACCGCTTCCTTCACGGCGCCGCGCCGCTCCAGCGCGCTGCCGAGATTGATGTGCGCGGGCGCGAAATCGGGATTGACCTCAAGCGCGCTGCGCAGCGCCGCATCGGCGCCGTCCGCATCGCCCAGTTGCCCGAGCAGGGTCGAGCAGTTGAAATAGGCGATGAAGCTGAGCGGGTGCTCGCGGTTGCTGCTCAGCCACACCTGATAAAGCTGACGCGCGAGATCGGGCTGGCCGGTTTGCGTGAGCTGCTGGGCGGCCGCGATCAGTTCATTGAGCGCCAGGCCGCCGGTCGTGATCTTTTGGATCGCCGACAGGAACGCATTCTCTGACATGAAAGCTCGCAACCCGCCGGCGTCCGCGCACGCGCGCGGAACGCTCAAGCGATTTCGGTTGCCAGTGTGTTAACGCATCGAAGTGTTAACGCGCCGCCTTAGACCGCCGCGAGATAAGCCTCGAGCTGCGCCCCATCGAGGCTCGCCACCTGCGTGCTGGTGAAAGCGTAAACCTGCGTGGTGTCGAAGGCCGAGATATTGGTGGTCGAGAGGTGATCGAGTTGCGTGATCGTGAGGCTCGGGATCTGCGTCACCGCGAAGGCTTGGATTTGCGTTTCGCCAAGGCCGTCGATCACCGTGGTTGACCAGGCTTGGATTTGCGTGGTCGTGAAGGCGGCGACTTGGGCGGCTTCAAATTCCGCGATGTCGGTGGAGTCGAGCGCGGCGATCTGCGTCGTCGTCAGCGCGCGCACCTGCGTTGAGCTCAGCGCCGCGACTTGCGTGGCGTCGAGGCCGGAGAGGGCGGTGGTGGTCAGGCGCGCGATCTGCGTGACATTGAAGGCGCCGATCTGATCGCCATCGAGCGCGGCAAGATTGTCGGCGGTGAGCGCCTGCACTTGCGTGGTCGAGAGCGCCGCCAGTTGTGTGGTGGTGAACTCGGCGACGTCGGTGGCTTCAAGCGCGCCGATCTGCGTTGTGCTCAGGGCATGGATTTGCGTCGCGTTGAGCGCGGCGAATCTGATCGCCGTCGAGCGCGGCCAGATTGGTGGTCGAGAAGGCCGCGATCTGCGTGGGCCGTGAGCGAGCCGATCTGCGTCGCATCGAGTGCCGCGAGCTGCGTCACGTCGAGCGCGGCCAGATTGGTGGCGGAGATCGCCTTCAGCTGCGTGGTGGAGAGGGCGGCGATCTGGGTGTCGGCCAGCGCCAGCAGATCGGTGCTGGAGAGCGCCTGGATCTGAGAATTGGTCAGCGCGGCGATCTGCGTCTCCGTGAATTCGGCAAAGTCGCTGGAGTCGAGGCCGGCGATTTGCGTCGTGGTGAAAGCGCGCACTTGCGTCGTGCTGAGCGCAGCGATCTGGGGTGTCGACCAGGGCTTTCACGTTCGTGGTGGAGAGCGCGACCACTTGCGTCGTGTTCAGCGCCGCGAGCTGGGTTTCGGCGAGATCGGCGATGTGGTGGTCGAGAGGCCGAGCACCTGGGTTGCCGTGAAGGCGCCGATTTGCGTGGTCGTGAACTCGGCCATGTCGGCGGGCGTCAGCGCGTGGATTTGCGTCGTGGTGAGCGCGGCGACCTGCGTGCCGTTGAGCGCGCCGATCTGCGTTTCGTCCAAGGCCGAGAGGCTGGTGGTCGAGAGCGCTTGGAGATGAGAGGCCGTCAGCGCGCCGACTTGCGTGGTGGTGAGCGCGGCGATCTGCGTGTCCGAGAGGCTAGCGAGATTGGTGGTGGAGAAGGCCGCGATCTGCGTCGCCGTCAGCGCCGCGATCTGGGTGTCGGCCAGCTCCGCGAGATTGGTGGAGGTTAGCGCCTTCACTTGCGCCGTGCTGAGCGCGGCGAGCTGCGTGGTCGCGAATTCCGCGACATCCGTTGCATCAAGCGCGGCCAGTTGGCTGGTGCTGAGCGCTTTGACTTGCGTCGTGCTCAAGGCTTCGATCTGCGTGGCGTCGAATGCGGCCAGCGCCGTGGTGGAGAGGCGGCCGATTTGCGTGACCGTGAGCGCGGCGGCCTGCGTTTCGGTGAACGCGGTGACATTGCCGGCCGAGAGGCTCTGCACCTGCGTCGTGCTGAGCGCGGCGACCTGCGTGGTGGTGAGGCCGGCGATCTGTGTATCGGCGAGCGCGGTCAAGTTCGTGGTCGAGAGCGCGGCGAGTTGGGTGACCGTGAGGGCGGCGATCTGCGTATCGGCGAGGTCGGTCATGTTGGTGGAGGTCAGCGCGCCGATTTGCGTGGTGGTGAGCGCCGCGAGCTGCGTGGTGGCGAACTCCGTGAGGTCGGTCGCGTCGAGCGCGGCGATCTGCGTGTTGGTAAGCGCTTTGATCTGCGTGGTGTTGAGCGCCGCGATCTGCGTTTCATCGAAGGCCGCGACCGCTTCGGTCGAGAGCCGCGCGATTTGCGTGATGTTGAACGCGCCGACTTGCGTCGCTGAAAGTTCGCCGATTTCGCTGGCGCCCAGGCCGGCGACTTGCGTGGTGGCGAGGCCTGCGATCTGCGTGGTGGTGAGCGCGGCCGCTTGCGTCGCGTCGAGCGCGGCGAGGTTCGTGGTGGTCAGGCCTTGGAGCTGCGTCGCGGTGAAGGCGGCGACTTGCGTTTCGAGCAGGCCCGAGAGGTTCGTCGTGTTGAGCGCCTGAACCTGCGTGCGCAGCAGCGCGCCGATCTGCGTCGTGCTGAATTCGGCGACGTCAGCCGCTTCGAGCGCGTCAATCTGCGTGGTCGTGATGCCCTTGATCTGCGTGGCGTTGAGCGCGCCGACTTGGGTCGCGTCGAGGCCGGCGAGGGCCTCGGTGCCGAGGCGCGCGATCTGCGTTGCGGTGAAGGACGCGACCTGAGTCGTCGCCAGCGCGGCCAGATTGGTCGAGGTCAGCGCTTCCACTTGCGTGTTGTTGAGCGCGGCGAGCTGTGTGGTGGTGAACTCGGCGACGTCGGCGGCGTCGAGCCCGCCAATCTGCGTCGAGGTGATGGCCGCGAGCTGCGTCGTGGTCAGCGATGCGATTTGCGTGGCTTCGAGGGCCGTCAGTTGCGTCGTATCGAGCGCGGCGATCTGCGAGGCGGTCAGCGCGCGCGTTTGCGTGGTGGAGAGCGCGGCAAGCTGGGTCGTTTCGAACGCCGCGACATTCGTGGTCGAGAGCGTGCCGATTTGAGTCGCGGTGAGGGCGCCCACTTGCGTCGTGTCGAGTGCGCCGACATTGCCGGCATTGAGGCCCGCGATCTGCGACGCGGTGAGCGCCGCGATTTGCGTGGCGGCGAGCGCGGCGATCTGCGTATCGGCGAAGCTGGCGAGATTGGTGGCCGAGAAGGCCTGAACCTGCGTCGTGGTCAGCGCGGCGATCTGGGTGTCGGCGAGATCGGCGACATTGGTGGCAGAAAGCCCGCGCACTTGCGTCACGGCCAGCGCGGCGACTTGCGTGGTCGAAAGCTCGGCGATGTCGGCGGCGTCGAAGGCGGCGATTTGCGTCGTGGTCAGCGCGCGCACCTGCGTGCCGTTGAGCGCGCCGATCTGCGTTGCATCAAGCGCGGTGACGGCGTCGGTCGAGAGGCGGCCGATTTGTGTCGCCGTGAAGGCGCCGACTTGCGTTTCAGTGAGCGCCGCGGCGTTGGTGACCGTGAGCGCGCCGACTTGCGCGGTGCTGAGGCCAGCAACTTGCGTCGTCGTCAGCGCGGCGAGCTGGGTATCGCCCAAGGCGGTGAGGTTGGTGGTCGAAAGCGCGGCGAGCTGCGTAACCGAGAAGGCGCGCACTTGAGTGTCGGCAAGATCGGCCATGTTGGTGGAGGTGAGCGCTTGCACTTGCGTCGTGCTGAGCGCGCCGAGCTGCGTGGTGCTGAACTCGGAAACATCCGTCGCGTCGAGCGCGGTGATCTGCGTGCCCGTCAGCGCGCCCACTTGCGTCGTGGTCAGCGCGCCAACCTGTGTCGCGTCAAGCGCGGAAAGATTGGTGGTGGAGAAGGCGGCCACTTGCGTCGTGAGCAGCGCGGCCACTTGGGTGTTGCTCAGCGCCGCGATCTGCGTGTCCGCGAAGGCGGCAAGATTGGTGGAGGTCAGCGCCTTGATCTGCGTGGTCGTGAAGGCTTCGACTTGGGTATCGGCGAGATCGCCGATATTCGTGGTCGTGAGGCCCTTCACTTGCGCGGCGCCGAGCGCGCCGATCTGCGTCGTGGTCAGCGCGCCGAATTGCGTGGCGTCCAGCGCCGCGATCGCGGTGTTGGTGAGCGAACCGATTTGCGTCGTCGTCAGCGCCGCGACCTGGGTATCGGCCAAATCGCCGACATTCATTGTCGAGAGGCTGCGCAGTTGCGTGGTGGTGAGCGCGGCGATTTGCGTGGTGGAAAGTTCGCCAATGTCGGTGGCGTTGAGGGCCCGCACTTGCGTGGTGGTGAGCGCGGCGATCTGGCTGGTGGTGAGCGCGGCGGTTTGCGTGTCGGCCAGCGCCGAGAGCGCCGTGGTCGAAAGCGACTGCACCTGCGTGGTCGAGAAAGCCTCGATCTGCGTGTCGGCCAGCGAAGCCAGATTGGTCGCGGTCAGCGCTTGCACTTGCGTGGTGCTGAGCGCGGTGATTTGTGTGGTAGTGAATTCGGCGACATCAGTTGCGCTGAGAGCGCCGACTTGCGTCGCGGTCAGGGCGCGCACTTGCGTGCCGTTGAGCGCGCCGAGCTGGGTAGCGTCGAGCGCGGCGAGATTGGTGGCGTTGAGGCCGGCGAGCTGCGAGACCGTGAGCGCGCCAACTTGTGTCGCGCTCAGCGCGGCCACTTGCGTAGTATCGAGCGCGGCGAGATTGCTGGTGGTGAGCGCGGCGACTTGCGTCGTGGTCAGCGCGCCAATCTGAGTGTCCGTGAGCGCGCCGACATTGGTGCTGGAGAGGTCGCGCACTTGGTTGGCGCCGAGCGCGGCGATTTGCGTGGCGGTGAGCGCGCCGATCTGCGTCGCGTCGAACGCGCCGAGCATCGTGGTGGTCAGCGTTTTGACTTGCGTGTCCGTCAGCGCGGCGATCTGGGTATCGGCGAGATCGCTCACATTGGTGGTGGAGAGGCCGCGCAATTGCGTGGTGGAGAGCGCGGCGATCTGGGTGGTGTCGAGTTCGCCGATGTCGGTCGCGTCCAGCGCGCGCAGCTGCGTCGCGGTCAGCGCGCCGATCTGCGTGGTGGTGAGCGCGGCGGCTTGGGTTTCGGCCAGCGCCGAGACATTGGTGGTCGAGAGCGCTTGAATTTGTGTGGTGGTGAGCGCGGCGACCTGCGTCTCCGCGAGCGCGCCGACATTGGTGGTGGAAAGCGCGCGCACATGCGTGGAGCTGAGCGAGGCGATCTGCGTGATGCTGAGCGCGCCGATCTGCGTGTCGGTGAGCGAGGCGAGATTGGTGGTCGAGAAGGCGCCGAGCTGCGTGGTGGTGAGCGCGGCGATCTGGGTGTCGGCCAGGCTCGCGAGATTGGTGGAGGTCAGCGCTTGAATCTGCGTGCTCGAAAGCGCGGCCAATTGCGTGGTGGTGAATTCAGCAACGTCCGACGCGGTGAGCGCGCCAAGCTGCGTGGCCGAGAGGCCGCGCGCTTGCGTGGTGCTGAGCGCGGCGATCTGGGTGTCGGCCAGCGCTGAGAGATTGGTGGTGGAAAGCGCCTGCAATTGCGCGCCGGAGAGCGCGGCGACTTGCGTGGCGGCGAGATCGGAGACGTTGGTGGAGGTGAGGCCGCGGATTTGCGTCGCGGTCAGCGCCGTCACTTGTGTGGTGGAAAGTTCGCCAATATCGGCCGCGTCGAATGCGGAGATTTGCGTGGTGGTCAGCGCGCGCACTTGGGTGGCGTTGAGCACGGCGATTTGCGTGGCGCTGAGCGCGCTTGCCGCATCCGTGCCGAGGCGCGCGATCTGCGTGCCGCTGAAGGCGCTGATCTGCGTTGCGGAAAGCTCGGCGATGTCGGCCGCATCGAGGCCGCCGATTTGCGTGGTGGTCAGCGCGCCGACTTGCGTCGTCGTCAGCGCCAGCGCCTGCGTCGTATCGAGCGCCGAAACATTGGCGGCGGAGAACGAGCGGATCTGCGTGGTGCTGAAGGCGCTGATGGCGCTGGTTTGGATCGAGGCGAGGAGCGTCGTGGTGAAAACGCCGAGCTGTGTGCCGTTGAGCACCAAGAGCTGATCGGGCGAAAGCACGATATCGCTGGAGAAATTCGGGATTTGCGTCGTCGTCAGCGCTCGCATCTGCGTGGTGCTGAGCGCGCCGACTTGCGTGTTCGAGAGCGCACCGATGCCGGTAGCGCTGATGGCCGCGACTTGCGTCGAGTTGAAGGAGCTTAACGTTGTGGTCGACAGGCCTTGAATAGCCGTGACCGAGAGCGCGCTGATTTGCGCGCCCGACAAACTCGAGATCGACATAGCGGACCATCCTGGTCTTAGAGTCGACATTCGATCGACCCGCGCACAATTCGAGACAGGATTGCCCCGCACTGCGCGCAAATCCCGTTTACAATGAATATGTTGATGAGAAGTTGCCGGTTCCCGCCGAAAACCGACTTCAAAATAAATTTTCAATTAACAGAATGAGGGCGCGCGCAGGCGTTCTGACGTGCGTGGCATTCGTGCAAAAGCGCCAACGCTGCGAAGATACAAAGAGGCGATGCAGGGATGAGTGTGTGTCACTCTTTCAATCCCAGATGCCTAGCTCCTGGGTTGCCTCAAATCAGTACGGCTCGTAATTCTTGGCCAAGCCTGACAAGAGCCTAGGCCGGGTGCGCCAATGACCCAGTATTTTTATTCGCCGGAAGAATTGCCGCCGGGGTTTCAATTCCCAACGACTTTCATGGAGTTTGTGACGCTGGATCAAGCTTCGACTCTATATCCTTGGTGGTTTCTTTGCGAGGATTCAAACCTTGCCGACGGATGGTTGAGAATTGTCAGGGAGTGGTATCCGACAAGACCTCTCGTGCCTTCCGCAAAGTTTGATATTTCCGACGACATTGCGTGTTTTGATGGCAGCGGCGTCTCCGACGATCCGATCGTCCATTATGTGCATGCCTTCGCGGAAGCGCCTCACGAAGCTCGGGGTTGGGTGGAAAACTTCGACCGGTGGCTTGAAAATGCGAAAGAGGAATCGCGCGTATACAAGCTAGAGCGCGGCGACGGCGAGGGCTGATTGGCCGCTTTCATCATCATGGATGCCCTCGAGACCGATAGCGCATCGTCGCCATTGCATATGGGTGCTCGGGCGGAAGCCGTGAGCGAGCTAGATCGAGGTCACCGGCCTCTAGTCTGCACAGACGTCGACAAGATTCGTGTCTCTTTCGTCAATGCTGGCTTTTCGGCAGTCGCACCACGAGCCCATCAAGCGCCGCCGTCACTTTGATCTGGCACGATAGCCGCGAGTTGGGCTCAACGTCGTTGGCGAAATCCAGCATGGATTGCTCCATGCCGGATGGTTCACCCGTTTTGTCGCGCCAGGCTTCGTCGACGTAAACATGGCAGGTCGCGCAGGCGCACGCGCCGCCGCAATCGGCGTCGATGCCGGGCACGGCGTGCTTCACCGCCGCTTCCATCACGGTTTGTCCGAGCGGCGCTTCGATCGCGTGCTCTTTGCCGCTCGCTTCGATGTAGGTGACTTTCGGCATGAGCTTCCTGGTTAGACGGCGGCGGCGACGAGTTCTTTCATCGGGCGCGACATGTCAGCGATGGCGTCGGGCGCGATGTTGCGCCCGGTTTGGATCAAGATTTTGGCGCCGATGAATTCGCCGGGGCGATTCACAGCGTCCACGGCGATCAAGCGGCCTTGCTTGTAATAGAAAACCGCGAAGGCGCGGTCCGCCATCGAGCCGCGCAGCACGGTTTTGTCATAGCCGGTGAAGAGCCCGGCGATCTGAAGTTTGAGATCGTATTGATCCGACCAGAACCAGGGGGCCTCTTCGAGCGGCGGCTCCGTGCCCAGAATCGCGGCGGCGGCGAGCTTTGCGCCTTCAATGGCGTTGTGGACGCTTTCGAGCCGCAGCACGCGCCTGTCGTAATGCACCACGGGCCGGCGCGCGCAATCGCCGATGGCGTAGATCGCGGGGTCGGAGGTGCGGCACTGGCCATCGGTGATGATGCCGTCGTCCACGTCCAGATTGCACTGTTGCGCGAGCGTGGTTTCAGGGGTTACGCCAATGCCGGCGATCAGCATGTCGGCGGCGATCTCCGTGCCGTCCGCGAGCGCCACGCCGGTGATCTTATCGACGCCCTTGATGAGCGCCGGCTTGCCGCTCAGCACGAAGCGCACGCCTTGGGCGGTATGTTCGTCGAGGAAGAAGCCGGCGACATCGGGGCTGGTCACGCGCGCCAGCGGTCGCACCCCGGTTTCGATCACGGTGACGTCGAGCCCGGCCTGGCGCGCCACGGCCGCCACTTCGAGCCCGATAAAGCCCGCGCCGACCACGGCAAGTTTCGCACCCGGTACAAAACCCGGCTTGATCCGGTCCACGTCCGCTGCATTGCGCAGCACGAAATTGCCCGCGAGATCGGCACCGGCGAGTTTCAGTGTGCGGGGGCGTGCGCCCGTCGCGAGCACCAAAGCGTCGTAAGGAATTTCCCGCCCGCCCTCGAGCCGCACCTTCTTGTTGGCGCGGTCGATCCAGACCGCGCGCATGGAGGTGAGGAGGGCGACGTTTTCTTGAGCATAGACTTCCGGCGGGCGGAGCAGGATGCGTTGGGCGTCGAGCTTGCCGGCCAGATAGGCTTTCGAGAGCGGCGGACGCTGATAGGGCGCCAGCGGCTCCTCGCCGATCAGCGTGATCTCGCCCGCAAAGCCGCCCTGGCGGAGCCTTTGCGCGGTTTCGCCGCCGGCCTGGCCGGCGCCGATGATGATCACCCGATTGATTTCGCCCGTGTTCACAGGCGGGAGTGTTAACGGCGCGAAGGGTGGAGGCGCAAGCGGCCCTTGATGCGCTGCCCCCCCTAGGCCAGCATCCCGCGCCGTGAATGCCGCTTCTGCCCTTGATTCGCGCGTGATCGCGCTCGCGGACGCCGACGCGACCCGTGCGCTCGGCGCGCGGCTGGGCGCGGCCTTGACGCCGGGGGATGTGGTTTGCCTCTCGGGCGGGCTGGGCGCGGGCAAGACGACTTTGGCGCGTGGCGCCATCGCGGTGTGGACGGGGTCGGACGCAGAAGCGCCCAGCCCCACTTATACCCTGGTGCAAACCTACGAAGGCGCGAAGGGCGCCCTCTGGCATGTCGATCTTTATCGGCTGAAGCAGCCGGAGGACGCGTTCGAGCTTGGCCTCGAAGAAGCGTTCGAGGATGCGGCGAGCTTGATCGAATGGCCGGAGCGTCTCGGGCGCGCGCTGCCCGCGAACAGGCTCGATCTTGAACTCACGCCCGAGGGCGAAGGCCGACGCGCGGTGTTGACCGGCGTCGGTGCATGGAAGGCGCGGCTCGATGCGATCTGAGGCTTTGGCGAAACTCCTGAAGGACACCGGCTTCGATCAAGCCGTGCGCTCGCCGCTGGCAGGCGACGCCTCGACGCGCCGCTATGAGCGCTTGGCGCTTGGCGATCGCAAAGCCGTGCTGATGGATGCGCCGCCTTCTGCGGAGAGCGCGCCGTGCCCGCCGGGCGCGACGCCGGCGCAGCGGCGCGAAATGGGTTGGAATGCCACGGCCCGTTTGGCCGCGTCGCGCGTGGAAGCGTTCGCGGCGGTGGGCGCGCATTTGCGCGCCATGGGTTTGGCGGCGCCGGAGATTTACGGGATCGACGCGGAGGCGGGTTACGCCGTGCTCGAAGATCTCGGGGATTCGCTCTATGCCAATGTGATCCCGGAAGGCGCCGACGAGATCGCGCTCTATCAAGCTGCCGCGCAGGTTCTCGCGCACACGCATGCGCAGCCTTTGCCGGCGCGGCTTGAAGGGCCGGGAAAGTCATCGTGGCCAATGCTCGACTACGACGCGCTGGCGCTTGAGGTGAATCTCGATCTCTTCGCCGATTGGCTGCCGCGCGGCGCGCCCGGTGTTCACATCAGCGATGCAGCGCGCGCGCGTTGGGAGCCGCTGCGCGATGGGCTCATAGTGAAAGCGCTCGGCTTCCCGCGCAGCTTTACGATCCGCGATTATCACGCGGAGAATCTGCTTTGGTTGCCCGAGCGCGAGGGCTTGCAACGCGTTGGGCTGCTCGATTTCCAAGACGCGATCCGCGGCTGGCGTGCTTGGGATTTTTCCATGCTGCTGGACGATGCGCGCCGCGATGTCAGCCCCGCCGCGCGCGAAGCGGCAATCCGCACTTATCTCGATGCGAGCGGCGCGAACGATGCGGAATTTCGGCGCGAGCTTGCGGTGTTGGGCGCGATCAACACCATGCGCATCTTAGGGCGCTTCGCGCAGCTCGTGCATGACGGGCGCGGCAAGTACGCCGCCTTCATGCCGCGCGAATGGGGCCATCTCTCACGCAGCTTGCAGCATCCGGCGCTGGCGGATGCGCGGGCCTTCGTGGCGGAAGTCGCTCCCTCTTATCTGGAGGCCGCCGCTTGAGCGTGAAAACCGCCATGGTGCTCGCGGCCGGGCTCGGCACGCGGATGCGGCCGCTGACGGACGATCGGCCGAAAGCGCTCGTCACCGTGCGCGGCCGTGCGCTGATCGATCACGTGCTCGACCGCATGGTGGAAGCGGGCGTCGAGCGCGCCGTTGTGAATGTGCACGCGTTCGCCGATTTGCTCGAAGCGCATGTGCGCCAGCGCCGGGATATCGAGATCATTGTCTCGGATGAGCGTGCGTTGTTGATGGAAACGGGCGGTGGCGTGAAGCAAGCGCGCGCACTGCTGGGCGATGCGCCGATCCTCGTGAGCAACATAGATTCAGTGTGGGAAGAGAAACACGGCTCAGCGATGCGCCGCGCGGCGGAGCATTTCGATCCGGCGAAAATGGGCGCGCTGCTCCTGCTTGCGGGCATGGATCAGCAACTGGGTTATGACGGCGTCGGCGATTTCGTGATGGCGGAGAGCGGCGCGATTGCGTTTCGCGATGAGCGGCCGACCTCGCCCTGGGCTTATATGGGCGCGCAAGTGATCGATCCTGCGATCGTCGATGTCGAACCGCTTGAGCCGTTTTCTTTTACGCGCATCTGGCGCCGGCTCGCGGGCGAGGGGCGGCTTTATGGCGCGCCGCTCGGCGGGTTTTGGATGCATGTCGGCGATCCCAAGGCGCGCGCCGAAGCTGAAACGCGCTTAAAAGACATCGTCGCCGCGCCGTGAGCGCGACCAAGCTCGGTCTCTTCGATGGTCCGGCGCCGCGCCTCCGCGCCGCGCCCGCTTCCGCGCCATTTCTGGATGTGCTCGCCGACGCGATGACGGAGGCGTTGTACAAGCCGGACGATCCGTTCGCGCTTTCCGATGCTTTGGTGTTGCTGCCGAACCGGCGCGCGATGCGCGGGCTTGTCGATGCATTTGCAAAGCGCCTCGGTGGCGCGGCCTTGCTGCCCTCGATCAAACCGCTCGGCGATCTCGATGATGATCCCGATGTCTGGGGCGCCGAGCCGATCGCATTCGACGTGCCGCCCGCGATCGAAGCGACGCGTCAACGCCTCGAACTCGCGGCTTTGATCCGCGCGCGCGATGCGGCGGCTGGCGGCGTCGAAGATCCCGCGCGTGCGATCGCGATGGCCGATGAGTTGCGACGCTTGCTGGAGTCCGCCGCCGCCGCCGAGCAGGTCGATTGGAAGCTGTTGCCGAACTTGGTCGAGGAGGTCGATCTCGCGGCGCACTGGGCCGCATCCGCGCAGTTTCTTGACATCGTCGCGACTTACTGGCCGCAACGCTTAAAAGCCGATGGTCTCGCCGATCCCGGCGGGCGGCGCTCCGCGTTGCTGATCGCTCTCGCGCGCGAATGGGAACGCGCGCCGCCGACGCGGCCAATCGTGATTGCGGGCTCCACTGGTTCGATTGCGGCGACGCGCGCATTGATGCGTGTGGCCGCGCGATTGCCGCGTGGCGTCGTGGTGTTGCCTGGGCTCGATGTGGAGCTTGATGATGGCGCATGGGACGCGGTCGCCGATCAGCATCCGCAGTTCGCGCTCAAGGAAACGCTGAAGGCGCTGGGCGTGCATCGCAGCGCCGTCGCGCCGCTTGGCGAAGAGAGCGAACACGGCCGCATGCGACGGGTGCTGATGCGCGAAGCACTGGCGCCGGCTGAGAAAACCGCCGACTGGCTCGCGCGTTTGGAAGATGCGGGCGGCGCGGCGTTCGTCGCGGCGGGCGCTGAGGGCTTGTCGCTGATCGAGGCGGCGACCGAGGATGAGGAGGCTGGCGCGATCGCGTTGATGATGCGCGAGGCACTGGAGACGCCCGAGCGCAGCGTTGCGTTGGCGACACCGGATGTTGGCCTCGCGCGCCGCGTCGAGGCAAAGCTCACGCGCTGGGGCGTGACGCCGGTTGTGTCGCACGGCAAGCCGCTGCGTGAGACGCCGGCGGGCGCGCTGGTCGCACTGCTGTGCGAGTTGGCGAACGATGCGAGCGAGCCCGTCGCGCTCGCGGCTCTGCTGAAGCATCCGCTCGCGACATTTGGTTTTGAACCAGCGCGTTTGGCCATTTCGCGCACGACACTGGAACACAAAGCGCTGCGCGGCGCGCGCAGGCATCAGAGCTTAAGCGAACTTGCTGTGCTCGTCGAAGCGCCGCTCGCCAAGGAGCTAGTCGTCCGCGTCGCCGAAACCTTGGCGCCGCTCACCGATTTATCCGCGCGCGATACCCTGACGCTCGCCGATTTCGCGGATGCCGTTACCGATTGCGCCGAGCGCGTCGTGGGCGGGCGGGGCGTGTGGCGCGGGATCGACGGCGAAAGCGCGGCTGGTCTGTTGCAGGAGGCTATCGCGCATGGCGCCGAACTCGGCGCCCTCAAGCCGTATGCCGCGCCGCGCGTGTTGTTGAAACTGATGCAAACGCGCGAGACGCCGCCACCGCCGGGGGGCGATCCGCGCGTTGCGATCTGGGGGCCGCTCGAAGCGCGTTTGCAGCGGCGCGATCTGATGATCCTTGGCGGCTTGAACGAAGGCGTGTGGCCCGCGCCGCCGGCGGAGGATCCGTTTTTGTCGCGACAAATGCGCGGACGTCTCGGGCTGCCCTCGCTCGATGCGCGCATTGGGCTTGCGGCGCACGATTTCGCGCAGCTTGTCAGCGCGCCGAACGTGGTGATGACGCGCGCGCTGAAGCGCGATGGTTCGCCAACGCTCGCGTCGCGCTGGCTGTGGCGGCTGGACACGCTCGCGCGCGGCGCCGGCGCGCCGTTGCAACGCGCGGAAGCGCCGGTGCTGTGGGCGCGCGCGCTCGACGCGCCAAGTGCGCCGCGTGCGCCGCGCATTCCGCGCCCGAAACCGCCGAAGCATGCACGCCTGCAACGCATCAGCGTCACCCAAGTTGAGACCCTGATCCGCGATCCGTATGCGATTTATGCGCGGCGGATTCTAGGGCTCGAAGTGCTGCGCCCCATCGGCGCCGAGCCCGGCGCGTCCGAACGCGGTACGGCGATCCACGAAGCGATCGAGCGTTTCGAAGACGGTGAAGATCCCGCGCATCTCTTCTCCGCGTTGGATGAAGAATTGCGCAAGGCCGGCTTTCCGCCGGAACGTCGTATTGGCGAACGCGCGCGGCTTGCTGTTTCGGTTTCGGCGCTGCTCGACTGGCTCGATGCGCGGCGCGGCGATGGCGCGCGGATTTACACGGAGGAGAAGGGCGAGCTGAAAGTCGCGCTGGGCATCATGCTGACCGGCAAGGCCGACCGCATCGAGATCGACGCGCAGGGCGCGGCGACTATTTTGGATTTCAAAACCGGCGCGCCGCCGTCGGACAATCAAGTCGCGTCCGGCCTTGCGCCGCAGCTTCCGCTTGAAGCGGCGATGTTGGCGCGCGGCGCGTTTGCGGAAATTCCTAAAGCGCGTACGCGCGAGTTCATCTACTGGCGCTTCGGCGGCGCCGATCCCGCGCCGCGCATCGTGTCGCTCGATATCGGCGCGCACGCGCAAGGCGAAGCGGCGCTCGCGGAATTGGAAAAGCTGCTGCGGCGTTATGCCGAACCGGATCAAGCCTTCTTGTCGAAGCCGCGCGTGCAATTTCTGAAACCGTATGACGATTTCGATCACCTCGCGCGCCGCAAGGAATGGGCAGACGCGGAGGGCGACGAATGAGCCCGGTCGAAGCCGCCAATGTAGCGCAACGCGCCGCCGCTGACCCTGCTGCTTCGGTGTTCGTCACCGCGAACGCGGGATCGGGCAAGACGAAGGTGCTGGTGGACCGCATCGCGCGCTTGCTGCTCGCGGGTTCGCGGCCGTCGGCGTTTTTGTGCATCACCTACACCAAAGCGGCGGCGGCGGAGATGCAGCGCCGTTTGTTCGAGCGGCTGGGCGCATGGTGTGTCGCGGACGACGCGACGTTGTCGAAGGAGTTGATGGCGCTTGCCGGCAAAGGCGCGCCGACGCCGACGGCGAAAGACCTTGGCGACGCCCGCGCACTGTTCGCACGTGCGCTTGAAACGCCGGGCGGCTTGCGTATTCAGACTATTCACGCCTTCTGCGAACGTCTGCTGGCGCGGTTTCCGCTTGAAGCGGGCGTGCCGCCTGGCTTCGACATCGCCGATGAAGCCCGCGCCGCCGCTCTACTCCAGGCGACGCGCGCCGATTGCATCGTGAACGGCGACGGCTCGTGCAGCAATGCGTTCGCGCGTTTCGCGGCGCGCATGCCGAGCGACAATCTTGACGGGCTGCTCAATCGCCTGGTGTGGCAGCGCGGCGCGATTGCGCGTTTTGTGGCCAAGCACGCGTCTCCGGAAGCGGCGATGGCGGCGGTGAAGCTCCGGCACGACGCGCGCGAGAATGCCGATGCATTTTCCGCGGCGCGGATCGCCGATGCGCCCTGGGGCCGTCTTGCGGAGGCGCAAGGCTTGTTGGCCACGTCGGGCAAGAACGATCAGCGCATTGCGCAACGCATTGCGGAGGCCGTGCGCTTGTCGTCGCGGGGCGCCGCGCCGCGCGCGGTGTTGCTCGCATACGCGGCGATTGCGCTGAACGATAAGAACGAGCCGTATGGGCCGCCGACCAAGGGATTCATCAAGGATCATCCGTGGGTCGGTAGTTTGCTGAGCGATGTCGCGGAAGATGCGCTGCGTGCGCTGGAGGGCCTAAACGCCATCGACCGCGCGGAGGATGCGGTGTCGGCGCTTGCGCTCGCACTGCGGCTCGATCGTGCTTATGACGCGGCGAAGAATCGGCTTGGCGTGCTCGATTTCGAAGACTTGATCGCCCATGCGCACGATCTGCTCGCGCGCGCCGAGGCCGCGCCCTGGGTGTTGTTTAAGCTCGACGGCGGCATCGATCACATTCTGATTGATGAAGGCCAGGACACCAGCCCCGCGCAATGGGAGCTCATCGCGCCGTTGCAGGAGGAATTCTTCGCGGGACGCGGCGCGCGCGACAAAGAGCGCACGATGTTCGCGGTCGGCGATCCAAAGCAAAGCATCTACGCGTTCCAGGGCGCTGATCCCGATCGCTTCTTGCGCGAATCGCAAACCTTACACCTGCGCGCAATGCGCGCTGGGCAGGCTTTCGTTGCGCCGACGCTGGAGACATCGTTCCGCTCGGCGCCGGAAGTGTTGCGTGTCGTCGATGCGGCGTTTGTGGGAAAGGATATCGCGCCTGGCGCGCCGGAGCGGTTCAACGAGTTTCGCCATCTTGCGGCGCGCGAGAATGAGCATGGCCTTGTCGAAGTGTGGCCGCTTGCGATGCGACCGCCGCGGCTCGAAGGCAAGCCATGGGACGCGCCGCTCGATGTCGAAACAGGCACGACTGCGCCGGCGCTGCTGGCGAAGGCTGTTGCGCGTGAAGCGAAGCGCTGGATCGATGAACGCCACGGCGTGTGGGAGAAGGGCGCGCTCAGGCCCATGCATGCCGGCGATATTTTGGCTCTCGTGCGCAAGCGCGGCGCGCTGTTTCACGAGCTGATCAAGGCGTTCAAGCGCGTGGGATTGAACGTCGCCGGCGCGGATCGCATGACATTGAAGGATGAGCTTGCGGTCGAGGATTGTCTCGCGCTCATCCGTGTTGCGCTCGATCCGGCGGACGATCTGGCGCTGGCATGCGTGCTGAAGGGGCCGTGGTGCGATCTCGACAATGACGATGCGGACTTGTTTCCGCTGGCGCATGGACGTGAGAAGGGCGTCACGCTGCACGATCGCCTGATGGCGAGCGATACGCTGCAATATGCGGCGGCGCGCAGTTTTGTTGCGGAGTTGAGTGCGCGCAGCGGCGCGGATGCTTTCACGTTTCTAAGTTGGGCGTTGGAGACGATTTCGCCGGACGGACGCTCCGGTTGGGAGCGCGCGTTCGCGCGGCTTGGCGCCGAGGCGCGCGATCCGCTGGAGGAGTTGCTGAACCGTGCGCTGAAGCCCAGTCAGCACACCGCGCCGAGCTTGCAGCGCTTCCTGCACGACATCGAGACCGACGCTGGGCAGATCAAGCGCGAGATGGAGGCGGCGGGCGGTGCGGTGCGCGTGATGACGGTGCACGGCGCCAAGGGGCTTGAGGCGCCCGTGGTGATTTTGCCCGATTGCACAGGCCCCGTCAGCGATAAGCCTGAGGACGGCATCATCTTCGCAGACGATGGTTTTTACATCGCGCCCAGCGAGAAGACCGACGACGAGGCGACGCGCGCGGCGCGCGACGCGTACAAGGCGCGCGCGATGGGCGAGCATTTGCGCCTCCTTTATGTCGGCATGACGCGCGCGCGTGATCGATTGATCGTGTGTGGCGCGCAGCATGGCAATGCGAAGGCGGGCGAAGCGGAAGCAAGCTGGCGCCTCACCGTGGAGGAGGCGCTCACGCCGATCGGTGAGCGCTGCGAAACGCCGTTCGGCGAAGGCTGGCGGCTTGGCGCGCCTGCGATCGCACCGGCGCAGGAAACGTCCTCGCTCGCGCGCTCATCCTTGCCGGCATGGAGCAAGCAGCGCGTGCATGGCGCAAAATTGCTTGCGGCGGCGTCGCCGTCGCGCGCGGCGCACAATGACGCCGCCGTGTTTTCGCCGCGCGGCGAAGGGCAGAAGCGCTTTCGGCGCGGCAGGCTCATTCACGGCTTGTTGGAGCGCTTGCCGGATGTCGCGGCCGAGCGCCGTGAAGCGGCGGCGTTGCTGTGGTTGAAGCGGCAGGGCGCGGAGGATGAAGAGGCGCATGCGCTCGCGAGCGAAGCGTTGCGTGTGCTGAGTGCGCCCGATTTCGCGGCAGTGTTCGGCCCCGCGAGCCGAGCCGAGGCGCCGATCGTGGGCGAGGCGGCGGGGCGCCCGGTGCGCGGCATTGTCGATCGCCTGGCCGTGGACGGCGCGGGCGTGCTGGTGCTCGACTTCAAAACGGACCGCCCCGCGCCGCTTACCGCAGAGGAGGCGCCGGATGCTTATGTGCTGCAAATGGCGCTTTACCGCAGCGTGATGCAGAAAATCTTTCCCGCGCATCAGATTTGCTGCGCCTTGCTTTGGACAGAAGCGCCGAGACTGATGGTTTTGCCCGAAAGCCGCATGGATACTGTGTTCGAGACCTTCGCGCGCGGTTGAATAAGGCTTCGTTCACGCCTACATCGTCAGTCTCGAACCCGCAGAATCGCCGCCAGGAGAATCCCTTGTCCTCGATCAAAACCTCGGACGACAATTTCGAAGCCGACGTGCTGAAATCATCGCGTCCGGTGCTGGTGGATTTCTGGGCGGAATGGTGCGGCCCGTGCAAGCAGATTGGCCCGGCGCTCGAGGAAATTTCCAACGAGATGGGCGAGAAGGTCACCGTCGTGAAGGTGAACATCGATGAAAACCCGATGACGCCTGGGCGCTATGGCGTGCGCGGTATCCCGACGCTCATGGTGTTCAAGGATGGCAAGGTCGCAGCCACGAAAGTTGGCGCGATGCCGAAGTCCAAGATCGTCGAGTGGCTGAACGAAAGCGTTTAGTCGAGCGCGCCAGCGTCGCGCAGCGCTTCGCCTGCCAGCAGTAACGACCCACAGATAAGAATGCGCTCGGCGCCGCTTGAAAGAGCGGCGCCGATTGCGTTTGTGAGATCGGGCGCGGTGCTCGCGAGGGCGCCCGCGTCGCGTGCGCATTGCGCCAGTGCTTCAGGCGCCGCGCCTTCGTCCCCGAGCGGCACGGCGACTACGCGCGCGGCGGATGGCGCGAGGGTTGTGACGAAGGCGCGCCAATCCTTGCGCGCGCGCATGCCGATGATAAGCGCGGTTTTCGCGGGACGCTTGCGCTGCATCAGGCCGAGCGCGCTAACGAGTGCGTGCGCGGCGCCGACATTGTGTCCGCCGTCGATCCAGAGTTCGGCGCCGTGTGCGGCCTCGGCGAAGACGCCGCGCGTAAGCGGTTGCAGGCGGCCCGGCCAGCTGGCTTGCGCGACGCCTTTGGCGAACGCCGCGCTGGTAAAGCGTGCGTCATCCAGCGCGAGTAGCGCCGCGATGGCGAGGCCGGCGTTCTCGACTTGGTGCGTGCCGAAGAGCGTCGGCAGCGGCATGTCGAGCGCGCGCTCGAGCGTTTGCGCGACGAGGCGGCCATTGTTGGGAAACGCATCCCATGCCGCGCCTTGCTGCAGAAGTGTTGCGCCGACGTGGGCCGCTTCCGCTTCGATCACGGCGCGCGCCGCTTCGGGTTGGCGCGCGATGATGGCGGTGAGTCCGGGTTTCAGAATGCCGGCCTTGTGCGCGGCGATTTCTTCGATGCTTTCGCCGAGCGCGTCCTGGTGATCGAGGCTGATGGTTGTGATCACGGCGAGGCGCGGCGGCGGGATAACATTGGTAGCGTCGTCGCGCCCGCCGAGGCCGACTTCGATGAGCGTGAGATCGGCAGGTGTTTCTGAGAAGAGCAGAAACGCCGCCGCGACTTGTGCTTCGAATTGGGTGAGCTCGGTGCTGACATGCGCGACGCGTTCGGCGGCGGCGATCAGTGCATCGTCCGTCGCGAGCGCGCCGGCGATGCGGAAGCGCTCGCGCAGGTGGAGCAAGTGCGGCTTCGTGAAAGCGTGAACGCGCAGGCCCGCTGCCTCCGCGATCGAGCGCAGGAAGGCGATGGTGGAGCCTTTGCCGTTCGTGCCAGCGACATGGACTACGGGCGGGAGTTTTTCGTGCGGGGCGCCGAGTGCGTCTAAAGCTGCGCGCAAGCGCGCGAGATCGAAGCTGCGCCCGTGGCCGAATTCGGGGCCGAACAGGTCTCTGAAGCGGTTTAGCGCCGGATTGTCGCGCTGCGCGTCGTTCACTCCGCCGCTTTCGGCCGTGTCTGCTTCGTCGCGGCGCCTTTGCGCGCACGGATCGGCGTCGGCGCGGGCGCGTCTGACGCGATTTGGCTGAGTTCTAGCGCGGTATCGTCGCTGGCCTTCACGGCTTGCGTGCGCTTGTGCATCAGCACGCCGAGCAAGGTGCCGATGGTTTCCTTCAGCTGGCGGCGATCGACGACCATATCGACCATGCCTTTGTCGAGCAGATATTCCGAACGCTGAAAGCCTTCCGGGAGTTTTTGGCGAATGGTTTGTTCGATCACACGCGGGCCGGCGAAACCGATCAGAGCTTCGGGTTCTGCGATGTGGACGTCGCCGAGCATGGCGTAGGACGCGGTGACGCCGCCGGTGGTCGGATCGGAGAGCACGACGATGTACGGGAGGCCGGCTTCTTTCAACGTCTGCACCGCGAGCGTGGTGCGCGGCATCTGCATCAAGGAAAGAATGCCTTCCTGCATGCGTGCGCCGCCGGAGGCCGTCACCATCACAAGCGCGGCTTTGCGCCGAACGGCCGCTTCAGCGGCGGCGATGAACGCTTCACCCGCGGCCATGCCGAGCGAGCCGCCCATGAATTCGAAGTCCTGCACCAGCACGACAGCGCGCGCGCCGCCGATCTGGCCGTAAGCCGCCGCCATGCAATCATCGCGGCCGACTTTCGCGCGCGCGGCTTTCAGACGATCGACGTACTTTTTATCGTCTTTGAATTTCAGCGGATCGGATTGCACCTTTGGCAGCGTCACTTTCTGCCAAGCGGTGTCGTCGAACAAATGTTTGAAGCGCGGCTCTGGGCCGATGCGCATGTGAAAGCCGGAGGGCGTGACCCAATCGGCGGCTTCAAGCTCGGCGCGGAAAATGAGTTCGCCGGTCGCTGGGTCTTTGACCCAGAGATTGTCAGGCGTCTCGCGTTTTTCGTCCTCGGCCTTTTTCTTCTGCAGGCCGGGCCGCGCGAGGTTCGACAGCCAATTCATGCGAGCGTTCCTTCAAGTTCGCGTGCAGTGCGCACGGCTTCGCTCAATTGTTTGACTTTGCGCAGAACGCGCTCAGCCGCATCCTGCGGCGCGCCGGCGGCGATTTCATCGACGAACGCCGAGCCGACGACGACAGCGTCCGCGGTTTGTGCAATGGCGCGCGCGGCATTTGGTTCGCGCACGCCGAAGCCGACGGCGATGGGGAGATTAGTCGAGCGCTTGAGGCGCGCGACGGCGTTGCGGACATTCTCCGAAGTCGCGGCATTGGCGCCGGTGACGCCCGCGACGGCGACATAATAGAGAAAGCCGCTGACGCCATCGAGGACCTTGGGCAGGCGCTTCTCATCTGTGGTCGGCGTCGCGAGGCGGATGATGGCGATATCCTTCTCTGCGAGCGTGCTGCGCAAGGGCGCATCTTCTTCGGGTGGAAGATCGACAATGATCGCGCCATCGACGCCCGCTTTGCTTGCGGCGTCTGCAAAGCGCTCATAGCTCATCTGCTCGATGGGATTGGCATAACCCATGAGGATGAGCGGCGTCGTTTGATCTTCCTTCCGAAAGCGCGCGGCGAGATCGAGCGTGCCCCGCAAGCTGCCGCCCGCATGCAGCGCGCGCTGCGCGGCTTTCTGGATCGACGGGCCATCGGCCATCGGATCGGAGAACGGAAAGCCAAGCTCGATGACGTCCGCGCCAGCGGCAGGCAGGCCGCGTAAGATTTCGAACGAGGTTTCGAGGTCAGGATCGCTGGCCATCACGTACGCGACGAGGCCGGCGCGGTTCTCGCGCTTCAAGTCAGCAAAGCGTTTGTCGAGGCGCGAACTCATTTCTTCCCCCGCTTGCGGGGGAAGTGGCTCTCGCGCAGCGAGAGACGAAGGGGGGAGGGCCAAGCTCCCCCCTCAGTCATCGCGCTACGCGCGCTGACAGCTCCCCCGCAGGCGGGGGAGCAAAAAAATGGAGCATGGCCGCTCATTTCAGTTTCGCCCCAAGCGCGTCGGCGATCGTGAAGACATCTTTATCGCCGCGGCCGCAGAGGTTCATGATGATGAGCTTGCCGGGGCCGAGGTCTTTGGCGATGTCGCCAACGCGCGCGAGCGCATGCGAAGGTTCGAGCGCGGGGAGGATGCCTTCGAGGCGCGCGCAGAGTTGGAAGGCTTCGAGCGCTTCGTCGTCGGTGGCGCTCAGATATTTCGCGCGGCCGATGTCGGCGAGATAGGAATGCTCGGGGCCGACGCCGGGATAATCGAGGCCGGCGCTGATCGAATGGCCTTCGAGAATCTGGCCGTCTTCGTTTTGCAGCAGATAGGTGCGGTTGCCGTGCAGAACGCCAGGGCGGCCGCCATTGATCGCGGCGGCGTGTTCGAAGCGATCATCAATGCCGTGGCCGGCAGCTTCGACGCCGTAGAGCTTTACATCTTCATCGTCGAGGAAAGGATGAAACAGGCCGATCGCGTTTGAGCCGCCGCCGATGCAGGCCATCAGCGCGTCTGGCAAGCGTCCTTCGCGTTCTAAAATCTGCGCACGCGCTTCGCGGCCGATGACGCATTGGAAATCGCGCACGAGTTCGGGATAGGGGTGCGGGCCAGCCGCTGTCCCGATGCAATAGAACGTGTCGTCCACGTTCGTGACCCAATCGCGCAGCGCTTCGTTCATCGCGTCCTTCAAGGTCGCTGCGCCGGAGGTTACTGGGCGCACTTCGGCGCCAAGCAATCGCATCCGGAACACGTTCGGCTTTTGCCGTTCGATATCGGTCGCGCCCATGAAGACGACGCAGGGGAGCCCGAAGCGGGCCGCGACCGTCGCGGTGGCGACGCCGTGCTGGCCAGCGCCGGTTTCCGCGATGATGCGCGTCTTGCCCATGCGGAGCGCGAGCAGGATTTGTCCCAGACAATTATTAATCTTGTGCGCGCCGGTATGGTTTAATTCGTCGCGCTTAAAGTAAATCCTCGCGCCGCCGAAGTGCTGGGTGAGGCGTTCTGCAAAGTAAAGCGGGCTTGGGCGGCCGACATAGTCGCGCAGGAACTCATCCATTTGCGCGATGAAGCTCTGATCCTTTTGCGCGGCGCGATAAGCCTGCTCGAGATCGAGGATGAGCGGCATCAATGTTTCGGCGACATAGCGGCCGCCATAGGCGCCGAAGCGGCCATTGGCGTCGGGCAGGTCTTGCCAGTTACGTCGCGCGTCCATCGATCCGTCCGGTGGGGGCTGGCCCGGAAAACTAAAGACTAGGCGCCGCTCGCGCGGCGGCAAGGAAAGCGGCGATCCGCGTGGGGTCCTTTAGGCCGGGCGCGCTTTCGACGCCAGAGGAGACATCCACAAGGTCGGCGCCGCTGGCCGTCATCGCCTCGGCGACGTTTTCCGGATTGAGACCGCCGGAGAGGAGCCAGGGACGCGAAAAGCGGCGGCCTTTGAGGATGGCCCAGTCGAAGGCGCTGGCGTTGCCGCCCGGCCGGCTCGCGCCTGCGGGGGCCTTGGCGTCGAACAGGAGCATGTCGGCGGCGGGCTCGAACGCTGCGGCCTCTGCCAGATCCTCTGGCCGGGCGATCCCGAACGCCTTGATGACGCCCTTGACCGCGAAGCGCCTGAGTTCGGCGAGCCGGGCCGGCGTTTCGGCGCCATGGGCTTGAATCCAATCTGGTTTTAGCTCGGATATCTCGGCCAGGCCGGGCGTCCGGGGCGTCTACGACCACGGCCACGGTGTCCGCCCGGCCGCGGGCGCGCTGCATCAAGGGACGCGCCCTTTCCGCGGAGAGGGCGCGGGGGCTTTTGTCGAAAAAGAAGCCCACGAAGCGCGCGCCGCCCGTAAGCGCCGCGTCGAGCGCGGCGGGGTCGGTGATCCCGCAGATTTTGACTTGGGCCATGGGGGGAGGAAGTTAGGGGCGAAGTTGGTCGGCGTCATCTGTTCGCACCGATCCCACCCATCCCCGGATTTGCCGCTTCGCGAATCTGGGGACGGGTGAGTGGAGCGGCCCGCGCCTAGCGCGCCTTCAGCAGATCGCGAATTTCCACCAGCAGCTTCTCTTCCGGCGTCGGCGCGGGCGGATCGGCGGGCTTCTCGGCTTCCTTCTTCCGCATCGTGTTCATGCCCTTCACCACCAGGAAGAGCACCCAGGCGACGATCACGAAGCTGATGATGGTGTTCAAGAACTTGCCGTAGGAGATCGCGGTGGCGGCGACTTCGGCGCCGTCCGGGCCAATGCTGGCGGGCTTCAGCACGATGGCTTGCGCGGAAAAATCGAGGCCGCCGGTCGCGAGCCCGATCGGCGGCATCACCACATCATTGACCAGCGATTGCACGACGCCGTTGAACGCCGCGCCGATAATGACGCCGATGGCGAGATCGACGACGCTGCCGCGCATCGCGAATTCGCGAAATTCCTTCAAGACAGACATGAGCGAAAATCCTTCAAGTCACGGCGCGAACCGTGACTCGATTTCGCGTCGTGTCAATCCAAGGCAGCGCCGTCACAACTCAGCGGCGCGTCGGGCTGCGGCGTGAAGGGGGCGGCGGCGGGATCATAGAGGCTGAACGGATCGACCTCGACGCCATCGACCCAGCGATGGGGGTTGCGAATGCCGGAGACCGAGGCGAGCCGCCAGCCTTGTTCAGTGAGGCGCCAGGTCTCGTTCTGCGTCACCGTGCTGTCGACGCGCTTGGGCGCGCCTTGAAATTCAACGCTGCGGCCGATGCGCTGTATGACGAGGAAGTCGGCTTCGGTTTCGCTGGGTCATGCGCGCGCATTGGATGTCGGTGTTCACTTCGAGCGGCGGGCCGCTCTGGGCGAAGAAATCCTGCAGCGTGCTCAGCGCCAGCGCGTAATCGAGCTGCGCGCCGCCCGGGAGCTCGACGAAAAAGTCCGGCGTGCGATACGCCACGACCATGGCCGCGTCTTCTTCAAGATAAGCCTGCGAAAGGCGGGGCATAATGGTTCGTCATGGGCGCGAGCCGGGGGTCGGATTCCGCCAGTTCCTGTGCGACCGTGGCTGGCGCCACGAGCAGCAAAGCGCCGCACGCCAAAGCGGCGCGCCATGCGCGCTTGGACGGTTTCAATCTGTTCATCGTGCCAAACCTCTAACCTGTTGTTGGGCAGACGATGATCATGCGCGGCCGCGAAATCCAATCAAGGCGCCCGCGTTTCCGCGGCTCCCTGGATGCGAATGCCGAATTTTGCGCCAAGCCGCACCGGGGTTTGACGGTCAAATCCGCGTCATTCTTCTCTCACGGCCTTGTTATTTGGTGGTTTCAGGCCCATTTGTACGGTCAGGCTCAGGCCGTCCCATCTCAATCGCGATTTTCAAGGAGCCATCATATGGCGCAACCAAGATTCAGCGCCGGCGCGCGCGTCTCCATTTCCCCGCTCTGGCCGCGTTTTCGCGCCGACGGGCGTCTTCCAAGTTGTGCGCGCGCTGCCGTCTTCGGATGGCCGGTGCAGTATCAAGTGAAGAGCGAGACCGAGAAGTTCGAGCGCATCGTCGACGAAATCCGTCTCGAAGCTTCAGCGATGTATAATTCGCGGCGGGGTGCGCCCCCTGCCGCCGCGCGCGCCAGAACGGATCGCGAAAACGCTGAAATATAGCGAAGCACAAGAGCATCTGCTGCGCCGCCTCGGCGCGGCTCTGGTGCTGCAATGGGACGCGCTGACGGACGATCAGCAAGATCTGCTGCTCGACCAAGCGACGGTTGTCGAAGACCGCGATCCCGCGCCGCATGAGAGCATCGACGTCGAGAACTTCATTCGCGGCGCGAAGGCGGTGGCGTTGCAGCCCCCGCCCGCCGCGGAAGACGACGTGACCTAACGGCTCCCTGGACGCCGCGCAGCGGCGATCCGGGCTCCATTCCTCAACGCATCGCCTATTCGATCGATGGGCCCCGGCTCAAACGCGTGCTGACGCACGCTGGCCGGGGAGCGGGTCGGTCAGGGCTCAACGCCGCCATTCACCTTCAGCCGCATTCCTTGCCCGGCTTGAAGAACGGCACGCGCTTGGCGGCCACCTTCACGGCAGCGCCGGTGCGCGGATTGCGGCCGGTGCGGGCGGTCGCGTTTGCGCACGGAGAATGCGCCAAAGCCGCGCAGCTCAACGCGCCCGCCCGAGGCCAGCGCCAGGGCAATTTCGTCCAGCACCACATCGACGGCGTGCTCTACATCGCTCGCCTTCAGAGCGTGAAACTCCTCCTGCAGACGCGCCACGAGCTCCGATCTCAGCATCCGAGCCGCTCCCTCTTATCCATCAGACCCAGTGGGATGAATGCGCGCCAGCGGCGCGGCGTCAATAAGCCATTCGTTTAAAAGAAGAAAAAAGAGGCCCGGCGCAGGGTTCCGCGCCGGGCCTCGGGTCGTTTTGCGTACGCTTTCGGCGTTACGGCTTGTTCTTTTCCTTGAGCGCGGCGCCCAGGATGTCGCCGAGCGAAGCGCCCGAGTCCGACGAGCCGAACTGCGCGATGGCTTCCTTCTCTTCGGCCATTTCCATGGCCTTGATCGAGAGCGAGACGCGGCGGCTGGCTTTGTCGAAACGTCGTCACCATCGCATCGACGCGGTCACCCACGGCGAAGCGGTCGGGACGTTGTTCCGAACGATCGCGCGAGAGATCGCTCTTGCGCACGAAGCTGCGCATCGCATTGCCTTCGCCGAACGCCACTTCGAGGCCGCCCGTCGTGATTTCCACGACTTCAACCGTGATGACTTGGCCCTTGCGATATTCAGCGCCCGCGACCGGATCGCCTTGCGCTTGCTTGATGCCGAGGCTGATGCGCTCTTTCTCGACATCGACGGTCGAGTACGCGGGCTTTGACCACGTCGCCCTTGTTGTACCGCGTGAGAGCTTCTTCGCCCTGCGCGTCCCAAGCGATATCGCTGAGGTGAACCATGCCCGTCGATTTCGGCGGTGAGGCCGACGAAGAGACCGAACTCGGTGATGTTCTTGATCTCGCCTTCGACTGTCGAGCCGACCGGATTTTCAGCAAGGAACGCGTCCCACGGATTTGACATCGATTGTTTGATGCCAAGCGAGATGCGGCGCTTTTCGCCGTCGACGTCGAGCACGATGACATCGACTTCCTGGCTGGTGAAAGAATCTTCGACGGGTGAAGATTCTTCTTGGTCCAGCTCATTTCCGAGACGTGCACCAGGCCTTCAACGCCCGCTTCCAATTCCACGAACGCACCATAGTCGGTGATGTTGGTGACGCGGCCGCTGAACTTGCCGTCGACCGGGTACTTGGCTTCGACGCCGTCCCACGGATCGCTCATCAGCTGCTTCATGCCGAGCGAAATGCGCTGTGTATCCGGGTTAATCTTGACGATTTGGACTTTCACCGTATCGCCGACATTGAGCACTTGAGAGGGATGCGATACGCGCTTCCAGCTCATATCCGTGACGTGCAGCAGGCCGTCGATGCCGCCCAGATCCACGAACGCGCCGTAATCGGTGATGTTCTTGACGATGCCTTCGCGAACTTCGCCTTCCTTGAGTGGCCGACGATTTCGGCGCGTTCGGAAGCGCGGCTCTCTTCAAGCACGGCGCGGCGCGAGACGACGATTGTTGCCGCGCGCGCGGTCCATTTGAGGATCGCGAAAGGCTGCACGATATTCATCAGGGGGCCCACATCGCGCACTGGGCGGATATCGACTTGGCTGCCCGGCAAGAACGCAATTGGCGCCGCCAAGATCAACTGTGAAGCCGCCCTTCACGCGGCCAACCAAAGCGCCATTGACCGGCTCATTGGCGGCGAAATTCTTTTCAAGGCGCGTCCAGGCTTCTTCGCGGCGCGCCTTTTCGCGGCTGACGACAGCGTCGCCGAGCGCGTTCTCGATGCGGTCGAGATAAACTTCGACAATGTCGCCGGGCTTGGGCGCCACGTCGTCCATCTCGATGAGGAATTCGCGGACCGGGATGCGGCCTTCGGTCTTGAGGCCGATATCGACGACGACGAAATCGTTTTCGATCGCGACGACAGTGGCGGGAATAACCCGGCCTTCAATCATGCCTCGGGTGGCGAGGCTTTCGTCCAGCAGCGCGGCGAAATCGTCGCGCGAGGGGTTCATTGCGGTTGCAGCAGCAGGCATTCGAAACGTGTCCTCCAAATGATCAGGCCGTCCGGTTGGCTCCGGCGGTCTCGGCGCCACCATGGCGCCGTCTCATGTCGTGTTGGCGGGGCCGGCAAACGAAATCGGCCCGGGGGCTTTAGCCCCTCGGGCGTGACGTCGTCGCCGCGTCGATGATGCGACAAGCGGCTTCCACCGCGCCCTCTATAGAAAGGGAGGTGGTGTCGAGCAAGTGCGCATCAAGGGCTTGGCGCAGCGGCGCATCGGCCCGGCTGGCGTCGCGCTCGTCCCGTTCGGCGATCTGGCGCTCGAGCGCCTCGAAGCTGATGGTCTCGCCTCGCGCGCGGAGTTCCTTCAGCCGCCGCTCGGTGCGGGCGGCGAGGGAGGCGGTGACGAAGAGCTTCACGTCGGCGTCCTGGGCAGATGATGGTCGCGATATCGCGACCATCCAGCACCGCTCCGCCGGGTTGGCGGGCAAAGGCGCGCTGGCGTCTAGCAACGCCGCCCGCACCGCCGGAATGGCCGCTACCTTGGACCGCCGCCGCGCCCGCGGCGCTGGAGCGGATACGGGTTTCATCGATGGCGGAGAGATCGAGCGCCCTTGGCGGCGGCTTCAGCGGCAGTCGCGTCAGCGGGATCGCGCCCAGCATCTAGCACCGCCAGCCCCACCGCGCGGTAGAGCGCGCCGGTATCGAGGCGGGCAAGCCGATAATGCTCGGCCACGCCCTTGGCGACCGTGCCTTTGCCCGATGCGGTCGGTCCGTCGATGGCGATGATCATGCGACCCGTTTAGTCAGCGGTGTTGCGCTGTGAAAGCTCAAACCAGTCCCCGCGATCCCGTCCCAGGCCAGTTTGAGGCCAACCAGGATCATCAGCACGTACATCAGCAGATAAAAGAGCCGGCCCGAGACGCGGCGCACCAAGTACGCGCCCAGCACCGTCGAGCCGACCGCGAGCGGCAGCAGTGCGCCGGCGACGACCAAGTTCTGGTGCGTGAATTGGCCGAGGGCGAGATAGGCGGGGACTTTGATCCAGTTGAGGATTGCGAAGAAGAGTGTCGAGGTGCCGATGAAGAGGTCGCGGCCGAGTTGGCGCGGCATCAGGTACATCTGCACCGGCGGTCCGCCCGCAATGCGCGATCTGGCTGGCGAAGCCGGCCGCCACGCCGAAGAGCACGCCCCGCCCAGGGCGGCGCATTGCTCGGCGCGATGATGGCGCCCGGCGCGCTCGACCCAGATGCGTTGCGCGCCGAAGAGGGCGGTGATGACGCCCAGCGAAAGTTCCACGGCGGCCGTCGAGACCCAAGCCGCGAGCGCAAAGCCGGCGATGACGCCGAACACGGCGCCCGCCAGCAGAATGCCGACCAGCTTCAAGTCCCAGCTCCGGCGGAACATCCACACGCTCACCACATCTTGCGCGATCAGGATTGGCAGCGTGATGGCGGCGGCTTGCACCGACGGCAGCACCAGCTCATCAACGGCACCGCCAGAATGCCGAGGCCGGCGAACCCGCCCTTCGCCAGCCCGAGCAGCACGACGGCCGGGATCGCCGCCGCGTAGAACAGCGGGTTGGATAGAAGCGGTTCGTTGAAAATGGCTGGTCTCCCCGCCGCCCGTTTAGCCTGAGCGCCGCGGCTTTGGAAATCGCGACGATTGAACGTGCTTGCGGGGGCGGGCGTGCGGACTGCGAGAAGGGCGCCATGACTGAGCGCAGGCCGGCGATTTCGATTATGAGGCGCACGGCGCGGGCTACGCGCATCAAAGGCGCGCCGATCCGCGTATCGCGGCGCTGATCCATGCGCGGCTTGGCGATGCGCGCACCGTGCTCAATGTCGGCGCTGGAGCTGGCTCTTACGAGCCGAGGACCGGCATGTGATCGCGATTGAGCCGTCCGCCGCCATGCGCGCGCAGCGCCCGTCATCGGCGGGTTCCGGCCATTCACGGTGTCGCCGAAGCATTGCCGCTGGACGATCAATCGGTCGACGCCGCGATGGCGACGGTGACGGTGCATCAGTGGCGAGACCTCGCGAAGGGCCTCAGCGAGCTACGCCGTGTGACGCGCGGACCGATCGTGTTGTTGGTGTTTTGACGGCGACGCGCTCGGTGGTTCTTGGCTTTTCGATTATGTGCCCGAGCTGATCGAAGCTGAGCGCAGGCGCGATCCGGGGATCGCGGCGATCCTTGAGGCGCTGGGCGCCAACACCACAGTCGAAACCGTGCCGATCCCGATCGACTGCACGGACGGTTTTCTCCGACGCTTTCTATGCGCGCCCGGAACGCATGCTCGATCCGGCGGTGCGGCGCGCGCAATCGAGCTGGGGCTTTGTGCCGGAGGGCGTTGAGGCGCGTTTTGTGAAGGCGCTGGGCGACCGACCTGGGATCCGGCGCGTGGGACGCGCGTTATGGCGCGGTGGCGCACGCGGCCCTTCTTGAAGGCGCGCTGCGTTTGATCGTGCGCACGCACGCGTCGGGGGAAACATGATCCGCTCGCTGAGCTTCATGGTGCTGGTGGCTCTGGTGCTGGGGCTTGGCGTCGGGGCGTGGGTTCAGTGGTATGCCGACCCGCAAGTGCACGCCCTAGCAGAGATGGTCGAGGCGTTCGGCGGGCTTTGGCTCAATGCGCTGCGCATGACGGTCGTGCCCTTGGTGTTTTCGCTGTTGGTGACGGGCATCGCATCGGTGGCGGACGCGGCGTCCACCGGCAAGCTCGCGGCGCGGGCCATCGCGCTGTTTGCGATCCTGCTGGCCATCGCCGCTTGCTACAGCGTCGCTGCGACGTCCGGACTGCTCGCGCTCTGGCCGGTGGACCGCGTGTCGGCGTCGGCGATTTTGAGCGGGGTGGTGAGCGGCGAGGCCGTCGTCGCCGAAGCGCCAAGCTTTAGTGCGTGGCTGCAAGCGCTCGTGCCGGCGAACGCGCTGCGCGCGGCGGCGGAGGACGCGGTGCTGCCGCTTGTGGTGTTTCGCGGTGTTCTTCGGGTTTGCCGCGACGAAGCTTTCCAAGCCGGCGCGCGATCTGGTCGTGAGCTTCTTCCGCGCCATCGGCGAGATCATGATCGTGATCGTGCGCTGGGTGCTGCTGGCGGGGCCGATTGGCGTGTTCGCGCTGTTCGCTCGGTGTGGGCGCGCGCGCGGGGCTGGCGGCCGCGGGCACGCTTTTCCACTATGTCGCGATTGCGGTGCTGGTGACGCTTGGCATTACGATTATCGCCTATTTGCTGGCGATTTTCGTGGGCCTGCATTTCCGCGCGCGCTTCACCGCCGCCGCGACGCCGGTTTGGGCCATCGCGTTCAGCACGCAATCCTCGCTCGCGTCCTTGCCGCCATGCTGGAGGCGGCGCGGACGGGGGCTTGGCATTTCGGCGCGTGTGACAGACTTGTGTTGCCGCTCGCGGTCGCGGTGTTTCGCCTCACATCGCCGGTGACCAATCTCGTGGTCGCGCTCTTTATCGCGGAGGTTTACGGGATCGATCTCACATCGCTGCAGCTGATCGCCGGCGTGTTGACGGCGCTGGCGGTTAGCATCGCGGCGGTGGGTTTGCCGGGGCAGGTGTCGTTCATCACCAGTATGGCGCCGATCTGCATCGCGATGGGCGTGCCGCTTGAGCTGCTGGGTGTACTGCTTGCAGTGGAAGTCGCGCCGGACATTTTCCGCACGCTCGGCAATGTCACCGGCGATCTGGCGGCCACCACGATTCTGCGCGAACGCACCGCGTTCGAGCCGCCGCTCACGCCTCGCTGATATTCGCGCCCAGCGCCTGCATCAGATCGGTGAAATTCGGGAAGCTGGTCGCGATCATCTCCGCTTCATCGACAATGACGGCCTCTTTCGATGCAAGCCCCAGCACCAGGAAGCTCATCGCAATGCGGTGATCACCGCCGGTGCGAATGGTCGCGCCGCCCTTGACGCCTTTGGGCCGCTGCCGCGGACGATGAGCCCATCCGGCAATTCTTCGGCGTCCACGCCGCAGGCTTTCAAACCATCGACCATGAGCGTGATGCGGTCGCTTTCCTTCACGCGCAATTCCGCAGCGCCCGTGAGACGCGTTTCCCCTTCGGCGAATGCGGCGGCGACCGCGAGGATCGGATATTCGTCGATCATGCTGGGCGCGCGTTCGATCGGCGGCGAAGCGGCTTTGAGTTTCCCGGCGCGCACTACGAGATCGGCGATCGGCTCGCCATTGAGGTCGCGCTGGTTTTCGAAACTGATCGCGCCCGCCCATTTCGACCAAAGTGTCGAACAGCCCGATGCGCAGCGGGTTTCATCATCCGCCTTCGATGCGCGCTTCGGATTTCTGCACGATGAGAGCCGCCACCAGCGGAAACGCGGCGGAAGAGGGATCGGCGGGCACCCGCGACAGGCGAGGCCGTCAATTTGCTCGGCCGCACGCGCGATGCGCCACGCCGTCGATCTCCACCATATCGATCGCGCCGCCAAACGCGGCCAGCATGCGCTCGGTGTGGTCGCGCGAACGCTCCGGCCTCGATCAGCACGGTCTCGCCTTCGGCCGCGAGCCCCGCCAGCAGCACCGCTGACTTAATCTGCGCCGACGCCACCGAGAGCGATAGACGATGCCTTTAAGTTTGCCGCCATGCACGGTCAGCGGCAGCCGGTTGTTCGGCGTGTCGAAGCGCGCGCCCATTTGCGAGAGCGGCGCGACGATGCGGTTCATCGGCCGCTTGCGCAGCGAGGAATCGCCATCGAAGCGCGCGCTGATCGGATAGCCTGAGGCCGCCCCGATCAGAAGCCGCGCGCCGGTGCCGGAATTGCCGCAATCAATCAGGCGCTGGGTTGGCGAAAGCCTCCAACGCCCGTCACGCGCCAGCGCTGGCCGCCCAATTTGTTCCGCCTCGGCGCCGAACGCCCGGACCGCGTCGGCGGTGCGCAGCACGGTCATCGGCCTCCAGGAGCCCCTCGACCTCCGTCACGCGGTCGCCAGGGCGCCCAGAATCAGCGAGCGGTGGGAGATGGATTTGTCGCCGGGGGGGCGGGCGTGACCGCGCAGCGGGCCGCGGAGCGCGCCTTGAGACGCATGATTTAGGCTCTATCTAGGGTGGGCTGAAAGTCGGGCGACAAAGCTTTTGACAGGCGCCCCAGCGCGTGGCAAGCGAGCGCCCCCTCCAAGTACCCGTTCGAGGCTCGGCCTCAGGAGTGATCCATTGGCCAAAGCGGAATTGGGCGAAAAGCAAGTTTGCCCCAATTGCGGGGCGAAATTCTACGATCTCACGCGCCGCCCCGCGACCTGCCCGAAATGTCAGACCAGCTTCGATCCCGCCGAAGAAGGCGCGAAGGTGAAGCGCTCGCGCTCGCGGAGCGCCGCTTTCCCGCCGGGCTATGACGACGAGGAAGAAGAAACCGAAGCCAAGAAGAAGACCGCCGAGGGCGAGGACGACGAAGAAGAGGAAGTCGAAACCGCGCCGGAGATCGACGCCGTTCCCGACGATCCGGTCGTGCTCGACGAAGAAGAGGAGGCTGAAGCCTCCCCCGACGCCCTGCCGCCGGGCTTCTCCGAAGAAGAGGCCGACCTTGAAGACGATGACGCGGCCGACGACGACGTCCCGCTGCTCGACGACGAGGAAGAGTTTCCCGAAGACGCGATCGGCGAATTGCCCGCCGAGGATGAAGACGAATCCGGGAGCCGGTAAGGCTTCTTGATAGAGGGCGGAGCCAAGCGTAGGTTCCGCCCGCACTGCACCGCGACGCGTCAGCGAGCGTCGCGACAAAGATGGGGCCTTAGCTCAGCTGGGAGAGCGCCTGCATGGCATGCAGGAGGTCAGCGGTTCGATCCCGCTAGGCTCCACCAACCATTTCATATGCGCGACCGGCGCAGGTCGCAGCCGCCGCAAACGCCGGTCTTCACGGCACTATTCCGCGCAACGGGTGGTTAGAGAACGCGAACTGCGGGCCTGAAGCGCGCCACGTGGCGCCAAAATGCGACGGTCTCTCTCGCCGTATCGAAAAAGTTAGCTCTTCGCCGCCGCCTGCATCAGGCGAAGGCGGCAAACCGAGCGCGTTGACCCGCCCAGTCGAGGGGCAGGGGCTCCGAAATCAGCGCCGTCAGGGTCAGCGTCCGCGGCTGCCGCCCCTCCAGAATTTGCGCCGCCAAGTCCGGCGCCAGAAAGGCGAGGGGCAGGAGTTTTGCCGTGTGAAGGACGCAAATTCCCTCGTCGCGAGCCAAGCCCTTGATGGAGGGGGGCTCGCCTGCCTCCAGTCTCTTCACCCAGGCACGAGCCATCACGACAGCGCGGACCAAAAGAACGATCGACTTTCGTGACCGCCGGTGCGCCGCTCCAGATGAGCGTCGTGGAGTTGCGGGGCCGTTCGAAGGACACCTCGCATCTCAGAATGATGGGTTCTGCATCGGCGTCTCCACCGACAGCGTCTGCGGCGATGTCGATCAGTAGCTCGGTCGGAAAGATCCGAACGCGGAGGACCGCTTGGAGGGCACGTTGCGCGGTTTCGTGGAGGTCGGCTCGCCAACTCGGAGCGAGCTGCGGTGCGACTTCTGCAATGACAGCATCTTCCAATGCGGTCATCGGAACGCGATGGATTGAACCCTTCGGCCCTTCCAGTCCGTGCTCGCGCGTCATGTAGTAGCGATAGCGCACCGACTGCTTTTTGGTGATCGTCGGGCTCATCGGATTACCGAGCGAGTCGAACACCTTGCCGATTAGCCGCGCGCCTGAGCGCAGTTGAGCGCTGCGGCCTTTGCCGCGCGTCTTGCTTCTTAATTCTTGCACAGCCTCCCAGAGCTCCGGATCAACAATTCGTTCATGTTGGCCCGCGTGCTGAACGCCCTTGTGTCGGATGACGCCGCAATAGATCGGATTGTCGAGGATCTGCGCCAGCGCCCCGGGATAGATGGTGACGCCGCCGCGTGTGTTGCCCTTTCGACTCGTATGCAACTTCGACTTTATGCCGCGATCGCGCAGATCGTCCGCGAGCAACGACACCGATCCAACTTCGAGGAAGCGACGAAAGATATGGCGCACCGTCTCCGCTTCGTCTGAATTGACGACCAGCGCGCGCTCCCCAACGTCGTAGCCAAGCGGCGGCGTGCCGCCCATGAAAATGCCCTTTGCCTTCGAAGCTGCGAACTTATCGCGGATGCGCTCGCCAGTAACTTCGCGTTCGAACTGAGCAAAGGACAAGAGAACGTTCAACGTCAGGCGTCCCATGCTGGTCGTAGTGTTGAACGACTGTGTGACCGAGACAAACGACGCGCCTTCGGCATCCATGATCTCAACGATCTTTGCGAAATCCGCCAACGAGCGCGTGAGGCGGTCGACTTTGTACACCACCACCACATCAACGCGGCCGGCCGCGATGTCATCTAGTAGTTCACGAAGAGCGGGGCGCTCGATCGAGCCACCCGAATAGCCGCCGTCTTCATAGATGCGTCGCGCCGCAATCCACCCTTCGCTTGCTTGGGACTTGATAAAGGCGGTGCACGCTTCGGCTTGTGCGTGCAGCGAATTGAAGTCCTGAGCGAGGCCTTCCTCCGTCGAGGTGCGCGTGTAGATCGCGCATTGCCGCTTGGTCTTCATTTCTTCTTGGCTCCGTCTTTGAGGCGGAAGAAATGAGGCCCACTCCAATGCGTGCCCGTGATAGCGCGCGCGACCGCGGTCAACGAGGCGAACGGCTTGCCGTCGTACAGGAAGCCGGTAGTGGTCACCGTGACCGCGTAGGTGACATCGTTCCACTCGCGTACCAGAACGCTGCCGGGTTTGGGCCGCTCTGCTGGAGCAGGGGCGAAGTCTTTGTCCGCAATAAAGCGTGGCGCGAGATCGTCGAGTTTTCGCCGAAGCGTTTGAGTAAGACCGCCCTCTGTCCTTGCCTGCAGGTGGTACGAAAGTGCCCGCGCCAGAAGGTCCCGTGATCGATGGTGAGGAAGCGGAATTTTCAGATACTCGCCCCACAGATCGCGCACCTGATCAAGTGCTAGCGCGTCGAAGTCGATCGGCGCCATCACGGGCGATCTCGTAGTTTCGCCAACACCTCGGCTGCGCGCGATAAGGCAGATAGATCGGCGGCGATCTCGGCGATTTCGCCAGCGCCATTGGCGGGGGCGAGGCGCTGTTGATCAACCACCATGTCGTTGCCCGCCTCTGCCAGCACCACCATAGTTTCCCAGACACGCGCGAGCGCCATGCCTGCTTCTTCGGCAACGTTCATCGCGCGCCCTCGATTTTGTAGACACGCTCGCTACCGGATTTGGTCGACGTTATTGTGAAGCCCCGCTGCTTCTTTAGCGCGCCGGACATCGCGCCGCGCACGGAATGCGGCTGCCAACCAGTTAGCACTACGAGTTGCCCGATGGTTGCGCCTTTGCGAGCGCCAAGCGCGGTTACGATTTGATCGAGTTTAGTGGATGGGGATTTTGGCGGGGTCTTGCACCGCTTTGCGGTTTGTTTGGCCATGTCGCTGCTCCTTCGGCTTGTCGCCGGCACGACCGCAACCCCGCCAAAGCGGGGATGTGCGGGCCAGGAATAGGGCACGCGCTAAGTCAGGGAGATGCGTTGTTGCGGTGCGACATGGCCTCCGTTCATCGGTTCCATGCACGCTCTCTTTCGCAGCGAAGTCCAGCGGATAGTCGCACAATGGGACGACCGCTTCGGGGCAATTTGAGACGAAGTGGTAGGAGTAGCGAGGAGTAAAAGCGGACGTTTCGAGGCGCCCGCACTCAGACATAACGAACGCGATGGCATCAGCATGCGTCATACTTGTGATCCATCTGTTCATTGAACTGCCTCGTCGCGCGTTGCTTCCTTCTCTAGATATTCCGTCTTCACAAGCTCAAGGCGGGGGTTGTTCTGATCCAGGCCCCAACGGCGTCGCGCATAGAACCCGAGCGCCTTGCGGGTCGTGACTTTCAATGTCGTCCCTTCGAACGCGAACTCCCGCCTCACCACGCGCGCCTGTTCGGGCGAGAGTGATCCGTGCGGCGCGAGCGTGAACCGCACCCAAGTGTGCCAATCGTCGTCCGCAGGGAGAGGGTCGTCCAACGTCCTCGTCTCGAAGCTGCTGTTGCCGTTGATCCGGACCGGCAGATAGTCACGATATTCAGCGTGCTTGAAGCTGTAGGCACGAACGTGGACGCGTGTGCCGTCCGACGCAAACGCCGTCGGCGCGATCCATTGCTGGCCGTGTTCGCCGGACGTCATCGATGTGTAGCGGATATGAATCGCCTGCTTGCGATCTATCGCCCGTTTGATCTCCGCAACGATGGTGGGGTCCGTTGTGCGGGTGAGCGCCGGCAACTCACAGAATTCATCGTCGCCGCTTTCGCGCACGACGTTTTCCCACTCCTGGAGCGTCTCATCTGGCGCTAGCGGGCGATGCCTGTCGTGCGCAATGTAAGTCTTCTGCTCGGTGTCGTACCGTGGCCCCCAGCGGCCGGCGCGCTCCAGATACGCCTTGAAATCCAAGGCGGCCTGTGGGTTCGAGACCCCGAACCGCTCCTCGATGTCCCGTCGGTTGGCCCTGCCATTCCAGGTGAAGCACCGGTCGAGGAAGAGAAGCCGCTCTCGTTGCGCATGTTTGAAGTCGTCAAACGCCATCACGAAAACATACTTGACCTTTCGGCGGATGTATATAAAAAATATACGTATCCGGGAGGGCCGATGAAAATCCTTCACACCAGCGACTGGCATCTGGGCCGTCAGTTTCATGGACAGCCGCTCGAGGCGGACCACGCGCGAGTGCTGGAGCAGGTGCTCGACGCCGTTCGCACGCATCGGCCCGACGCATTGATCGTGGCGGGTGACATATTCGATCGGGCGTCCCCGCCCGCCGAGGCCGTCCGCCTGTTCAATTTCATTCGTGGAACGATTTGCGGCGGGAAGTGACGCGGCGATCGTGCTAATCGCAGGCAATCATGATTCGGGCGATCGCATCGCATCCTTGGCCGCGCTCGCCGACCGGCGACGTGTCCTCATCCGCGGCCCGCTCGTCAGCGACGAGCGTCCCCTGATCATCACGGATGCGCATGGCCCGGTCGCGTTCTCGGCGCTGCCGTTCGGCAACGAATTCGCCGCGCGCGAATGTTTTCCGGATGCGGGCATCGCGAAGCCGTCGGACGTGATCGCCGCGCAGGTCGCAGCGGCGCGTGCGCACGTGCCCACGGGCGCGCGTTGGGTCGTCGTCGCGCATGCGTTCGTCACCAACGCCCGCGCGAGCGAGAGCGAGCGCCCGATCAGTGTCGGCGGCGTGGATACTGTGCATCCGGAGGCCTTCAACAGCGCGCACTACGTCGCGCTTGGCCATCTGCATCGCCCGCAATTCACCGGCCAGCCACACATCCGCTACAGCGGCTCGCCATTGGCGTTCAGCTTCGACGAAGGCGAGGCGCAGAAATCCATGTGCCTCGTCGATCTAAAGGCCGATGGCTCGGTCACCCATGATTTGCTGCCGTTCACGCCGTTGCGGCGTGTGCGCACGATCACCGGGCTCTTCGCGGGTCTTCTCGCCGAAGCGGCAGCGAACCCGAGTGACGACTTTCTGGAGATCGTGCTCGCCGACCGGGGCGCGATCATCGACGCGATGGGCCGGTTGCGTCAGCACTACCCGAACGCGCTGCGCATGCGTATCGCCGCCGTGGAGACCAAGTCGGCGGGCTCGCCGTCAAAGAATGCCGCCATCGCCGTCGAGCCGATGCCGGTGATCGAGGAGTTCTTCATGCACGTGCGGGGCACGGGGCTGCACGACGACGAGCGCGTGATCGTCGAGAGGGCGCTCGGGCGCGCGCACGCGACAGAGCGCGCCGCATGAAGCCCCTCCGTCTCACGATGCAGGCCTTCGGGCCTTATGCGCAGCGCGAAGTGGTCGACTTCACCGACGCGATGAAGGCAGGCCTCTTTGGAATCTACGGGCCGATGGGTGCCGGGAAATCCTCGATTTTCAGTGCCATCTCGTTCGCCTTGTTTGGTGAGGCGGCGAGGGGAGACCAGGACACGGGGTCCCTCCGTTCGGATCACGCCGCCGCCGATCTGCAGACCGAAGTCGAGCTCGTCTTCGAGGTCGGGCAGAAGCGCTATTGCATCCGTCGACGCCCCGATCAAATGCGGCCGGCGCAACGGGGCGGCGGCGAGACACGCGAGGCGCACAGTGCGTCGATCTTCGACGCGACGGGTATGTCTCTCGATGCCATCACAGCGACGACGCCGGGCAAAGTGATTGTCGAGAAGAGGGTGAGCGAGGTCGGCGGGTACGTCGTTCGGCTTCTCGGTTATGGCGCCGCCCAGTTCCGGCAGATCGTGCTGCTGCCGCAGGGCCGCTTCGAGACGTTCCTGCTCGCGAAAACCGAAGAGCGCGTGAGGATATTGCGTGAGCTGTTCGACGTTTCGCTCTACCGCGAGCTCGCCGCGAGGCTGAAAGAGGACGCGAAGGACGCGCGCACCGCGATCGCGCAGGCGATAGCGATCCATCAGGAGCTCCTCACTCGCGAAGGCGGCAGTTCGCTCGGCGACCTTGCAACGTTCGCCATCACGGCGGATGCGGACGCGACGTCCGCGGAGATCGCCGCGAAAGCAGCCGATGGGGTGGCGCTAACGGCCGCGACGGCGCTGGCCGACGCGCGTCACGTCGATAAGGATTTCGTGGAGTGCGAGGCTGCGCAGAACGCCGCGAACGGGTTGAACGCACGGGCCGCTTCATTCGCATCGAAGAGGGAACAGCTCGACGGCGCCGTGCTTGCCGAAGGACTAGCCGATGTCGATGCCGGCAAGGCCAACGCCGTGGCGAACGAGCGTGACAAAGCGGAGGAGTATAGCAAGGCGAGCGCCGCACGGCTGGCCGCCGCCCAGACGCACCAGCTTGCGATTGGGCGGTTGGAGAAGGAGCAGGCGCGCTCCGACGAGCGCCGCGGTCTTGAGGCGCGGAGCGCCCAACTCAACCAGTGGCGCGATGCGCTCCACGCTTCGGCGGCGATCCGTACGGCACGCGATGCGGCGCTGCAGAACTCCAGCGCATCGTCGGCGGTGCTGAATCAGGCGATCGCGAGCTGCGAACAAAGCCGCGCGGCCAAGGCGCGATGCGCCCAGTCGCTGACAAACGGCCGCCAGATGCTTCAACAGAGCAACGCATTGACCGCACGGCGTGTCGCGCTGACCAACGAGTTCGAGAGCGCCAAACGCTTTTCTGCCGCGCACAACGCGCACGCTGACGCGCAAACGCGACCACGTGGCCGCGAAGGCGCAGTGCAACGAAGCGGCCTCGCGCCTCGCGCGTGCGCAGGCGGATTACGACCAGGCGGAGTATAATCTGTCCGCCGCGCAGGCGGTCCATCTGGCGGAGAAGCTGGCGGACGGTGAGCCGTGTCCGGTGTGCGGCTCCGCAGACCATCCCGCGCCGGCGCATGGAGACGCTGCGAGTCAGAATCTGGATCAGCGCTTCCGTCAGGCCAAGACGATGCTGGAGCAGGCGCGCCAGCAACACACGGCTGCGGAGGGGCGGCTTGCCGCGTCCGGCGCGACCGTTGCTGAACGCGCCGCCGCGCTCGCTGGCATGACGGCTCCTGAATTGTCGGTCGCCGCCATCGACGGGAATTTGCAGGCGGCGCAACGCGAACTCAGCGCGCTCGGCGCAGCGCCCGACGAGCAGGCACTGACGGATGCACTCGCGGACGCCGAACGCGTCGCGACGGACGCCGAGGCCAACGTGGATGTGGCGCGCGCAGCCAAGGAAGCGGATTCCGTCGCCTATGCGTCAGCCTTGGCGCGCTATGCGGCGGCCATCAGCGGCATTCCCGAGGACTATCATGACCTCGCACAGATCAGCGAGGCGCTTGCGGCGTGCGACGGCGCGTTGACGGCGATGGCGGAGGCGCTTGATGCGGCGACGACCGACGAGCGCGCGGCCGGTTCGGCTCTGATCGCGCGTGAGGCCGAAGAACGCGCTGCGCGGGCCGCACATGATGCCGCGACACAGCAGTCCGTTGTGGCGACGGAGACATTCAACGCGCGCCTTCTCGCCGCCGGACTGACGATGGAGACCTATGCCCTCCGCCGGGCCGCGATCGCGGGCATCGCGCAGTTGCGCGCCGACATCAACGCCTACGAGCACGTGTGCATCAGCGCCGCGTCACGACTGGAGCAGGCGCAGCTGCGCATCGGCGGCCGCGCGCGTCCCGACATGGGCGTTCTCGAAGCGGCGGATGCGTCGGCAACCGAGGAGCGCGACCAGGCGCTGAGGACCGCAAGCACCTTGCGCGTTCAGGCGACGCGCCTCGCCGACCTTGCCACGCGGCTGGCGGCGGACGCGCTCGCGATCACGCAGAAGGAAATGGCCTTCGCGCCGCTCGGAGCCGTAGCGGACGCGCTGAACGGCGCGAACGCCTCGAAGATGGACGTCGAGGCGTTCGCCATCACGGCGATGTTTGATCATGTGCTCGAAGCGGCGAATCTCCGGCTGCAGCCGATGAGCAGCCATCGCTATTCGCTGCAGCGTGCTGACGAGGCGAAGGGAAATGCGCGGCGTGGTCTCGGGATCTCCGTCTTCGACCTTCACACCGGACGGTCGCGCGCGACAACGACGCTCAGCGGCGGGGAGACCTTCCTCGCCGCGTTATCGCTCGCGCTGGGTCTGTCGGACGTTGTTGAGAGCCTTTCAGGCGGCATCCGGCTCGACACCATCTTCATCGACGAGGGCTTCGGCAGCCTTGACAGCGAGACGCTCGATCAGGCCTTGCAGACGCTGCAGGATCTCGTCGGTCAAAGCCGCACAGTCGGCCTGATCTCACACGTCGAACTCGTGCAGCAGGCGATCCCGCACGGGTTCTCGATCGAGAAATCGGCAACCGGAAGCGCCGTGAAGAAACGGGCCGCCTGACGCTTTGGAGTATCCGTCGATCCACCCGATAGTCCCACGCCGCTTGAACGCTCTGGCGCAAACGCGGTGCATTCCCGTCCGTAGGCAAAAATCCACTGTCTTCAACGCCTCCCGCAGCACAGGTCGAAATCGGCAGCTCCGCAAATCAGCCAAGCATGGGCGAATCTTTCTATTCGCGTTACGGTAGCTGAATCCGCCTGATTTCTAGTCAGGCTTTTTGTTCAGTTGGAGATGATCATGTCCGGTGGAAGCGGAGGAGGTGGTGCGGACGACTGGCGAACGCCCTCAGGGACGGGGCCGCCGGATTCAGCCCGCTGCATGATCGTCGAGCAAACCGTCCTCAGCTCGCCGGTGCCTGCGGTGGTAGCGGTGGTGTCTGTTGGCCAAGTGCTCGATGTGCTCCTTGAAACAACACCACGAAAGCGCCTCGTCGTTCAAACGACGGGTGGCGCGGTGGCGGGCGCAATCACTTCTGCGCGCTTAGTCGATTTCATCGAGTGCATTGAGGCGGGGTTCGATTATGTGGCCGAGGTGCTTGCTGTGAATGGAGGCCGCGTCGACATTGAGGTTCGGCGCAAATGACTGTCATCGATGTTGTGGGTGGGGTGTACGGAGAGCGCTGCGCGTTTCCGACGTGGGAACAGATTTTCGGATCCGCTGGGCGCGCGGCTGCCGCCCTGAGCGGCCATGCTACAGTTAGGCTACACACACTAGTTCCGCCGGCGTTTGCTGCGCGTGTCGGCGCAAGCCTCGGCGCGTTCGACGTTCAGTTGAACATCCGCGACAGTGAGCAGTTCATCGGGTTCGACAGCTGGGCGCGTCAAAGCTACTGATCGGCGCCCTGAAGACTGACGGCTTCCACGCCGATGGACGCGCCGAGTTTGTGACGGCGATGGATGCCGTGTTCGCGATGCAGGAAGGGGAGCTTCGTGTTGCTGCGCCAGCGATGGACCTATCAGCAGAAGAATTAGTACAAGTGTCGGGCGTTCCGTCAGAGTTGCTCGGCTGGTCGCATTCATGTCACGTCGCTGATGTGGCCTGCGGGTTCTGTCGCGGCTGTCGAAAGCATTACGAGACGACGGAAAGAGTGTTTGGTGCCGGTTGGTGATCCTAAACCGAAAAACGAGGCGAAACTTGTGCCGAAAAGGTCGTGGCCGGCGCGAGGATTGATCCGCTGCGACGAGGCCTCGTCACCTCTGTCCGATGAATTCGAGCGCGTCTTGGCGGGGCGCCGAACGGTTCGACAACTCAGCGCGCTGACAATCGACGATCTGTGCGTATTCCTATATCGCGTGCGGCGAACCCTTTCGTATCAGCCGACGAGCGGAGGTCGTCTGCGAAAGCCGAGTCTTTCTGCCGGAGGACTGCACGCAATCGACCTGATCGTTGCCGCAGGGCCTGGCCTCGAGTATCCCATTGTATTCGACGACGTGCATGGTTGCTTTGTGGAGTTCGAGTCGACTGACGCGATGGCATTTTCGGAAGCGCTGTGGCGTTTGCGGAGCATTGTCCCAAGTGCCAACGGACACCTGATCGTCTACGCTGCGCATCTTGAGCGATTGGCGTGTGCCTACGAACAGTTTGAGGCTTTAGCGTTGCGCGATGCTGGCGCGATTGATCAACTGCTTTCGATGGCAGCGTATGACGCTGGGTTCTCGTTCGTGCCGCTGGGATCGAATGGCGATGACGCCGTACAGGCCCTGAGTGCAGAAGGCATGCATCTCGCAGGCGTTGGAAGTGGGGTGCTAGGCCGCCCGCGCTCTCAAGACTGAGCGTTTGTCGTAGCCGACGCGACGCATGTAATCCCAGATCAAGGCGTCGACGAGGGAGGCTGGTTCAGCGAGCCGTGAGCAGAACATCAAGAACAGTTTCTCAAGTTCATAGTAGTTTCGCTGCGGACTCGCGCTCGCTGGAAATAGTCCCATGCCAGCGCATGCTCGGACCACGTGCACGTCAAGAATTGCGACGTCGTCCGAATTGAGATGATTTCTTACGATCCAGGATGCTGTCTTCAGGCCAACGCCAGGAAGCGAGAGGAGCTGATCGCGAAGCTCTCGGCCCGACACGGCAAATGCATTGCGCTGTACTAGGCGTAGCGCCTGCTCTAGGTGCTTCGCCTTTTGCCTAGCGAAGCGGTACGACCTCTGAGTGCCTCGAACGTAGAACGGCGAGAGCAGAGCACGCTCCAGTTCCGCGGCCGTAGCATCGCCGCTCAGCAGGCCGTCGTCGCGTAAGCGTGCGAACGCGGCGAGCCCCAGTTCGGCGGGAATTCCATAGCCCCCAAGCACACAAGCGGCGACTTCCTCGATCAAATCTGCACCTAAGCGGTGACTTTGATAGAGGTTTAGTTTGCGGTGAGCGTCAGACTGGACTTTCCAAAACGCGGGCGTGCCAAACTCTTCGGCGCGGCCCCATTTCACGCCAAGCAACACCTCTTGATGAGGGGCCGGTAGCTTGTACTCAACGATGTCGCCGTCGATCGCAGTCCAAACAACCTGGGTCTTCGTGCGTCGAGCCATGAGCATTTGAATCAACGTCATGCCACTCTGTAAAGAGGGCAGGACCAAGCGTGCTGTAGCGTTCGCGGCCTGATTCCCGTTTGTTCACGACTTGGACCGAGTAAGTCCCTTCGTCGAAAACCACTTCGGACGCGTCCGCTGTTCCGAGCTCAGGTCCCGCTGCCGCCGACGTAGACTGCTCCAGCGGCGGGATGGTGATGGAGAAGATCGCTTGGCCGATCTTGCCCATGCCTACAATTGCGCGGCTTAACTTCCGCTTTCTGGCGGGCAAGCGCGAATGTCGCTTATTGGGATGAAACGAAAATGGATGTCGCGCCAGTGAAGCCGGGCCCGCACTGCGACGCGCCTCCGCCCAGGTTGAGCCTTGAAGTGGCGCTGGGCGACATGAGGAATGGAGGTCGACTATCTCGATTGATCCACGCCTCTGCGTTAGTCTGCCCGTCCGATGACAGATGATAACGCCGGATTGTATGACGACGAGCCCTTGCCGCGCTCGCCCGACGACATTGAATCGCATGAGCTGGAATCCGCCTTGGCGGACCTGTCGCTGATGGACGATATGTTTCTTCGGATGCAGATCACCAACTTAACGGTGACCGACCAGGTCTTGATGGACCTGGAAATGAATTTGCTGCGCCGGAAGTTCGAGGAAGAGCGCACCCCGATCGATGATGCGGTTGTCCTGCTGGCGTTTTCGCAGATGTGGATATTCGCCGCCTACGAGTTACTGCGCACCTGGCGGGCTCGCGTCAAAGAGTTCCAGAAGTGGAAACTGAATTGCGGGTTCGAAGCTAAGATTGCGGCGCTCGAGGCGAAGGGCGGAGCGCCCTTGCATTTGGGTCGGCAGATTCGTATCGACCAGCTCAAGCGCGCACGCGACGAGCCTGATCTTCTCGCTAAGCTCGATGCCGACCTCCGCCGCACGCATATCCTCTTCAAGCGCCTTGAGGGTGTGCGCGTATGGCTGTCCAAGCACGAGGTCGTCGGCAAGAGAAACTCGATTGCGGCCGCGCCGGGGCTGTCGCTGATCAATCGCTACACGGGATCGCTTGAATTTGAGCTATCGCACGACAGCGTCATTCTTGACACAGTCTCGCGCCGGGACATCGCCGATCACATGCGTGCAATCCCGGGCGAACCGCAGACAGCCGAAGAACTGGCCGCCTATGATGAGATGATGGCCGACCTCTATTCGACCGACGCACGGGCTCTATTCGAAGCCGGTAACGACAGCCACAGGGGCGAAAGCGAAGGCGAGGTCTGAGTAGACGGGTTCGCTTCTGCGATGCGGCATGCATCCGAGTTGCGATCGCGAGTTTTGATGCATCGATTAGGATGATATCGGCGCGATCGCGCAGCCGGTTTCTGATTGAGCTGATCGGCAACAAACGCGGTCGCATGTCAGTTATTCGATGGAGCTGCGCCAATGGCCGCTACTGGGATGTTTGCGACGGTCTGCTTCTCGCCGAGGGTGGTCATGCAACGAGAGGCCACTCAGTGATCTTCTGTCGACATAGGATACGCAGTGACGCCGGGCTGTTCGTCCGCGTTCTTCCGCCAGCAAACCGATCGCGCCCAGCCACTTTCAGGTGGCGATCGATTATTGTGTGCGTCGGCTCGCCAAATGTGGCCCCACTCCGGGCTGCTCGTAAGAGTTACATTGGAAAGGGCCACGTCAATCTCCGGAATTTCATCTCGGGAAAAACCGTTACGTAAAAGATCGGCGACGAAGCTGGGGCTCAGCGGCGGGGGAGTAATGATCTCCCGGCAATGAGCGTCTAACGGCACATCCTCGACAACGCTTTCAGTTGGTCCCGCCGACGCCGGTGGGGGTGGCCCCAGGTGAGAAGCCGCTTCCGTATCCGAAGCCAGCACGGCAGCTCCACTCATCGCGCCAACAATTCGGTCTGAAAACGAGCGCCCGAGTTCCTCGTCGTTGTGAGTGGGCCAACGTTCCTCAGTCTGACGCCACGACTGCATCGCGCCGTCGAACATTGAGTGTGGCGTCGGGTCCGACTGCTCGAGTTTGGAAACCGCTCGGCGCAGCTCGGACTCGTACGCTGCAATATGCGGTACTGAAATCAGAGTGTGCTGAGTGTCATCTGATATGGTCAAATCCACAGTCATCAAAGACCATCTTCCGCGCGCATCCATGAGACCAGACGCAATGAAATGAATCGGTTGGTGATCTCGAACAGCATCGCTATCCTCCTGCCTTAGCGCCTCGAAGAGCACCGAGTTGGGTGGGGGACCGGGGAGTCCGAAGATGCTCGCGTGCACAACACGGCGGTCACCTCTCTCTTCAACCGAGCCAATTGCGGCCAGGGCGTTCCCGAACTCTGGGTCTCTTAGCCGCCACACTTGACCAGGCTCAAATGCAGGGCCATCGGCAGCGCTAGCGCATGCGCTGACCAAGAAAACTAAGAGCAGCACAGTTCTTCGCACCCGGGCCTCCATCGAGCGGCTGTCCTAGCTAGGTTCGCAACCTATGCGGCGTGATCTCGTCGAACGCGGACATCAGCTTCCGGTCGCCATAGACTCCAAGCCAAGCCATTTTTGGAATTCGAGTCTGCGCTCGGCGAGAATCGCGCCCGCAAGAAAGTACCGTGACGGCAGTCCACAAATTGCACCGGAGGCGACCGCGCTTCGGAAGGCCTGCCGCTCTCGTGGATATGCTCGGACGATGGCAATGTAAGGTTCAAGCGCTCGCGCAAGGTCGTCGGTCAGATTTTCGCGCTCGATCCAGTCCGAGCGCCGCAGCTCAGCAAAATTGGCGGAGTAGGCGCCAAATACTCCGAAGGTCTCTTGTGTGAGAGGCTCTCTATCGCCAAGGCGCTCAAATTCCTGATCGACAAATGAAAGAAAAGCGCTGAGTTGGATCTTTCCGTAGGCGAGCCGAAACCCCGGACACACGACAAGCGATATCTGGCCCGGCGCGACAAACGCATCGTACTTATGGCCCGTTTCCCCGACCCTGACGAACGAGCAACCTTCTCTCGTAAAGGTGTCGCGCGTCGCCAGTGCAGCGATCTTGCGCGAGTCCGGACCGGTTATAGCCATGGGGCAAGCTAGCATTTTCTCGGCAGTTTGTTAGGTGCGTTAAGGCGGATAGCCGACGAGTGTAATGTAGATTTTCCGCTTATGGCCTACGGACCGAGCGTCTGTTCCCGGCGATAAACGGAGTCGAATATCCGCTCACGGGCAGGGTGAGGCTAGAGTCCGCAAGTGGGATTTCGGAGACATTGCATCAGTGCCCCGGGCCGCGATGAATGGCGCCAGGTGGCTGGCGCTTGAGCACGGTCACATCGCGCTTGTAGTCATAGATGCTGGCGCGTAGCCAATCGAGTTCGGAGGGGTCATGCTGCGGCTGTTGACAATTTTCTCCCTTGGTGCTGGCGGATGCCCAGCACTTCTATCCGCTCTCGCTCTCGCCGCATGCTCGACTGGGGTCACAAGGTCCGTTTCAGGTGAGATGTGGGTGCTCATGGAGATCTCGGGCTCGCCCACAATTGAGGAGCATCGTCCCACGCTTGTGCTGGCGCCTGACGGACAAGCGTACGGCGGAGGAGGGTGCAACGCGTTCTCGGCGACCTATGACCTCCAAGGCGATCGCCTCACAGTTCGGGACACCGAGATGACTGTCATTGCCTGTGGCCGTCCTGCGCGCCAAGATATTCATACTCAGGAAGGCCGATACCTGTCTGCGCTGGAGGGTGCAACGCGTGTCTCAAACAGCGGCGACAGCATGACGCTTTTGTCCGAAGACGGCACCACGCTACAATTCAGACGCGGTCGCTAACCCCGAGCGAGCCTCGGCAAACGACGACAGCGAGCACGAAAGCTTAGCGCCTCACTGATTTAGAATCGCGGAAATGATCGGCCCCAACAGCGCCCAGAGCATGAAGCCGACAAACGCGAAAATCAGGGCGCCGGCGATTTGTCCGGAGATCCCGTGATCGATCGGCGGGCGATCTTCATTCGACATTAGGGCAGCAGGCTTCCATCAGCGGCGCACCATTCTTCGCGCCGGCCACGCCAAGGCCGCGCCAGCCCCGCGTCCATAAGGAGCCTGCCGATATCGTGCCCGTCAACTTCGACGAATCCAATGGTGCGCCCATAACGATCTTCGCGTCCCGTGCGCCGGACACTGACACGATCGGCGCCGGCGATGAGGCGGCGTGCTTCTGAGGTCGCGCGCTCGCCGGCTTGACGCTCAGCGGCGCAGTTTTCACGGCCTCCGGTCTCGGGGGTGTCGATATTCTCCAGGCGGATGCGTTCGCCCGTCGCCCGATCTTGAAACGTGTCGCCATCGACGACGCGAAGTCGGACGCTGGGCTCTTGCGCCGCAGCGCCGCCGTTTTCGCGACTCTGAAACATCATTGCCGGCAGGGACGCGGGTAGCGAGGTTACAGCGGCCCCGACGGCGACGAAGACCACAAACGCACCGGCGCCTAGACGCAGGTCACGAAGTCTAAGGCGTGGGAGCCGTCCGCTCGGGATGATGCCACGCATGCTCGCACCTTTTTCCGAGGCTTACACCGCAGGCTGATTCGTCGCTAACCCTAGCGGATATGTTCGTCCGACGGCCGCTATCGGCGATGACCTTGGCATGTCTGTTTTGCGGCGCACAGGAGGGAATGTCTTCTTTTGGGATAATGCCCCGCCGCTGGGTCGCGCCGGCGTGCCGAATACTTGGCGGCACATGGGTCGCCCTACCTTGCTGTCCGACGGTCAGCTGATCGCTGACGCCTCGGCCGGTCTCGATGCCCATGATAGAAAGTCAGATTGAGCGCGCGCGCGAGATGTAATCCGGCCCACCGGGCGACGTTCATCCGTTTCGGTCTTCAAGGTCGCCGCACGTGCAGGCGCACGGCCAACGCATCAAGCGCCTCGATGCGCCAATTGTGAGCCGTCTCGTAGCTCGGATCGATTTTGAACTCCAAGAACAGGTAGTGCCCGTCGGTCCGAGGGACGAATTCAGCGTTGAAGCCGGTGCGTTCGAGAAGGGACGATTGCCGCGCCGCGAGCGCGCGGCCCTCGCGCATCGTCCATTTGCCTTCGGGCCTGCGTATCATGACGTGATCTACGGGAGCGCACATGGCGGCCACGCCCAGATCCAGTTCGTCTGGGTCATCGAAGAAGACGGACACGAACGGCAGATCGGTGTCAGCGGGATCCGCGTTGTCGATCTCTCCGTGGGTCTTGTCGTCATAGAGCCAGAAGCCGTAAGCCGCCGGCGCTTTGCGTTTCGATAGATTGCGCAGCACGGCGCGCACGTATCCCGGGAACGCCCGCACCCGCGCTTGTTCGCCCACATCGACACATCGTCCGGACTCGATCGCCAGATAGTGCTCGAGGAACGCCAGTTTCCGCACCTTGGCCCGAATGCTGGGTGGGTTGATCTGCCCGAAGTAAGTCGAGGCGGGGCCAAGCAAGTAGAGATAGTCGAGATGATTTTCGGTTTCCGGATCACGTGTGTCCCAAAACCGCTTTCGCCAGTCTTCGAAGACGCGCCAGCCGACGTCCAGGGGATCGCGCTTCATTCGAAGTTCGCGGCGAACCGGCTCCAGGACATGCGCTGAAAGCGGCGCTTGTGTGCAGGCTTCCAACCGATCGTCCCTTGACCAATTTGGATCGTGCCGAGTGGCTCGCCTTTGGCCCAAACGCGCAACGTGACCGCCGCGTCCGCGCGCGCGATGTCGGCGGCCTTGAGGCTCACGTCGACTGCGTGCACTGGCTCTCGTTGTTTGCGCGCCATCTTTTATCTCCCCAGATCGTTCTGATCCGTATCGACATTACCGGCGGCCGCCTGAGGCGCAAGCGGTGTGCGAAACAGATCGGTAGATGACCTCGCGTGCACGCCGGTCTGATCATCCGCATGGTGGGCGGTGACACTTTGGAGTTTCTAGGCCGCTGCCGAGCGCGCGTTGACCGGGCGCCTGTGGCGAGAACCTAGTCGATCGCGATAAAGAGGCCGAACGTCTGATTCCGCCGCCCAAGCGGGACTTCCGCTCCTGGGATTTTTGCCTTCGTAGCGTGAAATAGATTCCCGCATGAACGGCGGCCATTTTCCTCCTATTGCGGCCGGCTTATCCTGCTGATCCGAATTAGCTCCGGGGGCCAACATGGATGTGAAGACGGATCGAAAGCGGGCGAACCTAATTTGCCGGATAGCGCTGTTTGGTGGGCCGGCGCTTGGAGGCATTGCCTATGCCAACGAGTGGGGCCTCGGTATGATGTTCATCGTGGCGCTTGAAGCCATGTTCATGGCATTCGTAGTAACTGGACTGTCAGCGTCAGTATCGAGCTCGTTGGGCGACAAATACCGATCCTACACCGTGGCCGCGTTTGGTTGGATCGCTCTCTTCGGAGTGGCGCTGTGCCCAAGTCTGCCTGCGGCGGGCGGGGGGAAGCGTCAGTAGGAAGAGTGCGGCGTCGACACCCAGCAGCAGAGTGATCCGTTCTGAAGGGACGCGACGCGCGATTTGCGCGTTGTGCGCGACTGCGACTCGCGGCGGACGCGTTGGTAGGTCGAAGGTCGGCCAATCGGGAGTTGCAAGCGCAATGCCGGTTGCTTAACTTGTGCGGAAGCGGGGGCGAGCGCGCAATGAGTGAAGTCGATGATGTGCTGTTGAATGAGCTTGACGAAACTGAGGAGGCGCCGCTCGACGAGTCCTCTGCGGCCAAGTCTGACAACGAGATCGAAGAAGCGTACGCGAGCGTTTCTTTCCGCATCGTCTACCAACAGAACAATTTCTTCCTCCCTCAGATTCAGGACCTTATCAACGGCAAGGAAGTCATCAATCTCCGGCCTGAGTACCAGCGTCGTTTACGGTGGCCCAACAAAAAGAAGTCACTGCTAGTCGAGTCCCTACTGTTAAATATCCCGGTGCCGCCCATCTTTCTGTATGAAAGCGATCTGGCGCGCTATGAGGTTATGGATGGACAGCAACGACTGAACGCCATCCACGACTACCTAGAGAACGATTTCTCGTTAACCGGGCTTGAGAAACTCAGCTTCTTGAATGGACGCCGGTACAAGAAGCTCCCGCCGAGAGTGAGAAGAGGGCTCGATCGAGCGTCCCTCGGCGCAATTGTTTTGCTCCAGGAAAGCAAATCCGATCCGCTCGATCCATACCTCGTGCGGAGGTATGTTTTTGAGCGCTTGAACACAGGCGGTGAGAAGCTCAACCCGCAGGAGTTACGAAACAGCCTTTACCGTGGCGCTTTCAACGACATGATAGTGCGCTTGGCCCGCAACAGCGTGTTCTGCAAGATTTTCGGTATCCCCGCGTACACGGAGACGGACGAGAACGAGTACTACGAGAATCCGCAACGACAGAAGAACACCCTCTACAGAAAGATGAGCGACTGTCAGATTGTGCTTCGGTACCTGGCGTTGATCGAAGACGAAAACATTCGCGGCTCTATGCGCTCGATGTTGGATGGCTGCATGAAAAGCAACAGAGCAGCGACACAAGATGACATACGTAATTATGAGACGGATTTCGCCCAGCTCATCCAGGCATGTGACACTATCTTCCTGTCCACTCCTTTTCTCCTACCGCCTGATGAAAATGGTAAGCAGCGACTCTCCGTTGCACTCTTTGATGCTTACATGGTGGCGCTGCATCGGCGGAAACACCTCGTTCCAAAGTTTCTTGAGAAGGCGGCGCAGATCCGGGCGGCCACCGCTGAGGTGCTAGAGACGCAGTTAGCGCTGCTGACTGGAAAAGCGAACACAGCGCAGTCTGTGAAGGACAGGATCGCAGCCGTTGGCGCGATCCTAGACGCCGTCGCGACGTAGCGAGTCAAAATGTCTGGGGCGGCACTTCTCAAAGCAGCGTATGATGATTTCGAGCTTGCGATCTCCAAGCTCGAAGCAGCGCTTGATCATATCGAAAACTCCGCACCGACAAGCGAGGTGCGAGTTTTGTTGCTTAACAATGCAATTGTAGCACTTTCAGCCAATCTCGAAGAGGGTCTTAGGGCCTTGTTTGAAAGCTATTTGACTGTGCTTGAGGACGAAGCTGACGCGCACGATTGGCTTCGATCAGACTTGCAGACGTCGAATATCCGCTGCTACATCAAGAAGCTAAGGGAGCTGAGCCCCAAGGGCGCCATCGCGATCAGCAGCAACCTTCATGCCTGCTTGACAGGATCCGCCAGCTTCAAGCTCGCGAAAGAAGATATCGTCTACAACAAAGGGAATTTCCGGTCTGACCAGGTCAGGGACACCGCCGTGGCAACGGGAATCCGCGAAATCTGGCAAACCATAGCGGACTGCCCGGAAATACAAGCCTACTTCGCTGAGGACCGGCTAGAACAGAGGATCGGCAAATTGGCGGCGCGCTGGAACGAGTTGTTCGACGAGCGCGACCTCGTTGTACATCGTTTCTCGCAGGCAAGTGGTTGGAGCAAAGACCGGATCGCGCAAGCGATTGAGTTGAGCAGACTTGTGCTGACACGGCTGGCAAGTTGCCTGATCGACGATGCAGATGGGCAGGCTATAAATTTTAGAGGGCGACGGCTCGCTGCGGGATGAGGATGGCTGGGAAAAGTGTAGCCCCGCGTCAGCGATCGCAGCCAGAGGAGCGAAACGCGTTTGCGTGGCCCGCGCTCATGCGAAGTTGTCATCCCATTTCTATGAGAAAGTTGATGTTCTTGGGGAAGTGGCGTGCACCGTGCGAAGACAGCTGAGACGCTCATGGACTATCTCTTCTCACCGCGGCATGTGGGCCGGCGCTTGCGGTTTTGGTGTGATTTCGTGCTACGAGGGTGCCCTTCGGCGAAGGCGTCGAACAACTCCGAATGTTCGTTCTGCGGCGCTAACAGGCCAATGTCGGGTTTTGGGATACTCCGCTCCTGCGTCGTAAAGCGCGACATGGCAAGCGGTCAGGATACGCCGGGATGGTTGGGGCGGGTTTCGCCGCCGCAGTCATTCTACGCTCAGGAGGGTGAGCCAGGCGCTAAGGCTCAGGAGGCGACCCTTGTCGATGTAGCCGAGCACCGTTTTCATCGTATCATCCCTTGTCTCTCCATACGCGGCGCGGAGGCCCGCCGTGTTGATGTGTACGACATGGGTGAACATAGGGGCGTTCACGGCGAGCTTCTCGCAGGCGCGCATGAGACGTGCGGGGTCGAACTCGTTAGTGACGAAGACGTATTCGAACGGTCTGCCATCCGTCTCGGCCTGGACGTATTCGCCGAACTCCGCCGCGAATTGCTTTTCACGATCGGCGCGCACGCTCCATTTCGCGGTGACAAGGGTGCGCATGCCGGGGCGGACGATCGCAAGGTCCACTTTGTTCGGTTTGTCATGCCTGCGCTCACGGCTGAAGCCCGGAAGGTCCTGAAGCACCGATCGCACACGCACATCTGTTGAATTGCCGCCGCAGGTGCGGCGCACGACGGCTGCAAGAACATCCTCAAAGCCTTCGCCGACGAGATTCTTGCGCTTGTTCTCCAGCGTCAGATACTGGCGCACGCGCTGGACGAGGAGTTGCCAGCGTTCTTGTGGAAAGTCGCCGCTCAGGTGGTCGCCCAGCACCTCTTTCACGATGGCAACTAGCTCCACGTCCTCGCCCGGGCGCGGGAAGTCGCGCGCCTCGTAAGCCGCTCGCTGTTTTTTTGCTAGCGCCTCTATGCGCGATGCTCGCTTGACAATCGCAACTGCAAGGTCCGCGGTCGCCTTGATGAAGAGCCAGTCAATCTGTTTCGCGAGCGCCGAGGGAGCGACGTTGAATTCCTGTGCCAGCCAGTCGTGAAAGGCGAGCGAGCGGCCGTACCAATTCCGTCCAGGCTGGCTCTTGTCGCTTTCATAGCAGTGCGCAAGCCCATTGGTCTGATCGGCCCAGAGTAGGAGCCGATAGACATCGCGCCAGGCCGTTTCCGCAGCCGGCCGACCGTTAGCGCTTTCCGCAAAGTAGAGTTCGATCAGCCGGTTTCGATTGACTGCACCGAAGGCCTTGGCCGGACTGCCGACGTCGGCGCTTTGCTGGGGAGCGGCCATCGATCAGCTCGCGTTCGAGCGGCGTGTGGGTTCGCTTCGAGACGCGAACTGTTTTGTTAGCGCTTGCGCTACGGCATTGGCGAGGAGTGGCGGGACGGCGTTGCCGACTTGGCGATAGCGCGAGTGCGCAGCACCGCCGTCATGTCGGCCCTCGATCGAGCCCTTGCGCGGATCGGTGGTGAAAATGAAGCGGTCGGGGAATGACTGGAGACGCGCGAACTCGCGGACCGAAAGCGCGCGCGGCTCTGCGTAGTGGTAGACGGAATCCGCTTTCGTATTGAGCGTCCACGCCCAAATGTCGGGATGAAGGCGGCGATAGGCGTAGAAGTGCTGGCGCGAGAGCTTGCCGCTGCCGTTGTCCTGGCCCCAGCGCTCGCCGCTGATGTAACGTTCCAGCAATTCCTCATCGAGATCGCGGAAGTTGCCGCCTGGCGGGATGCCCTTCAGGCGAAGGACCGTATCGCTTCGTATGCGCGGCACCTGCACGTTGGTGATGTCGCCAAACGCGCCCTCCCGCATGGCGCGTTGATAGGCACTGCGGGCACCTGGTACTTCTGGATAGGCCAGCACATCGTCACGGTTGCCTGCGGCGAGCCAGCGCAAATCTGAAATGGCGTCAGCGGCCGAAACCACGCTGGTGTCATCGCTGCTCGAAAGCGCCTGCTGCGCGAAGCCGCCGAGCAAGTCCTTGTCAGCATGGACGCGGTACTTCGAGCCCTTCGGTGAAACATGGCGCTGAAGTGAGACCGCGTTCGTCGCGCCGCTACCTCTGAACCGGGGCGGATCAATCTTGGCCGAACGCTTGACGCCGACGAACAACAATCGCTTGCGCGTCTGGGGGACGCCGAAATCGGCTGCGTCAACGACCTGCGGAAGGATGGTGTATTCGCCGTTGAGCGCAAGGTCAGCGGCGATCTGCTCACGCGCGCCCATCTGATCGATGCCAGTGACGTTCTCCATGATGAACGCCGCGGGCAGTGCCTTGCCCAGCACGTGAACGAACTCGCGATAGAGCGAATTGCGCTCATCATCGATGAGGCGCGTGTGATTGCGGACCTGGGAAAAGGCCTGGCACGGCGGCCCGCCAACAATGACGCTCGCGGTGCATGCGTGTTCGAGAATGCGCGCCCTAATCTTCGCGCTGCGAACGTCACCCGTGATGGTTTCCGCCTCGCCAAAGTTCTTCGCGTAGGTGGCCATCGCATCCGGGTCGTTGTCCGAGCCTGCGAGAACTGAAAAGCCGGCCTGGCGGAATCCTTCCGACAGACCGCCTGCGCCTGCGAAGAGATCGACGACCGTTAGCGCGGTCGGACCCGCTGAGCGCGAAGGGGATTTTGGGCGTGGCTGGGCAGGACTTGTGCGCGGCTTGGCCGTGAGTTCGCGCACCGGGGTGGCCTTGGCTGTACGAGCCTTCTTGGGCTTACGCGTCACGGGCCTTTTGGCCGCCACACCCTTCTTCTTGGCACCGCCCTTAGCGCCAGCTGCGGCGACCACTTTCTTTTTCGCCATGATAAAGCAGTCCCCGGCAGCACGCCCGAAATCGTTGCTAGCCTAGGGGGCCGAGTCGGCCAAGCCGCCGCGCCGCAGGCCCTGAGCGCGCGGACACATTTCGGATTCGGTACGACGCTGGTGCCCGGATCCAGGCGGCGGGCTGACCGTGCTCACGCGAGTGGTGGAAGACCTCGAGCACGCCACGCTCGTAGTGCGCCCCGCACGGAGGGATCGCGCGGGCAAAGACGAATCTTTGCGATTTAATGGCGTCGTTGGAAGAGCGGGATATCGACGCCCGGCTGGTGGTCGCTCTGATCAACGAGGGGCGTGACTCGGAAGTGCGCACAGATGCGGTAGACCTCGACAAATACGTCGAAGCGCGAAGCCGCGTCGATGAGCCTTTTGAAGCGCTTCGAGATCTAGCTGAGATCATTGACGTGGCTATGCGATTCAACCTGCCGACCGGCTGACCGTTATGACACCTGGTTGTGGCGGCCGTCGTGTTGAAAAATCTCTGGGTCGAGGAATTACGTCGCCAGCCAACTATTTCCGGACACCGGGATGACGGACGTGAAGTTCAGGTCCGCGCCTCCTGCAATTCGTAACTGACTGTTTGCAAACTCTTAGGGCGAAACTGGACGAGCAGGGCTGTCGCACGTTGCTGCTGACTCTCAGAGACATGACTTGGGACATCACACGCCACCGGCCATACGGCATTACGTAATGCCGAGCAGGGCCCCATCTTGCGAGGTGAAGCAGTGCGATCCGGCTTCGTCTTGTCGATCGCTGCTCACAAAACCCCCGATGCCGATCAAAACGGACCGATAACTAAGGGTTATCGGTCCTACTACCTGCGAATGTCTCCTGAACAGTCGCAACCTACATCACGTTCGTCAGGCGATCTCGCAATGCCGCGACGGTCGTCTGCCAGTCATGGGGATACGCGCCGAACGCTTCTGGGCCGCGGCTTTCAAATTCGGTAAGGGCGCTTAACAACGGCTCGCTGTCGTTTATGTCCGATACGAGGCGGACGATCGCCTGCGCCGCGCGCTTGCGTGTGTAGAGAAATCCATCGCGCCCAGCGCCCACCGCTACTGTGGTCAATGTCTCTAGATACTTGCTTTTGGGTTGGAGCTTGGCGCTGAAGTCTATCAGTTCAAACTTGAACTCCCGCATGCCGGAGCTGTCGCGCAGCTGAAAGAGTACCGTGGCAATATCCTCATGCGTGACGCGATAAATGTCAGAGGCGTGCTCGCGCTTAGCCTCGTCGAACGTGCGCATTAGGTCCAATTCGCTGCGGTGGCTGGCGGCGATATCTTGCACGATAACCATCGCTGGCGCGGGTTTCACGCCGCGCTGTGCAAACAGACAGGAAATGAACGTGCGCACTTCTACTCGCGTCGTTCGGAGGAATATTTCGCGGAGCCGCGCTTCATTGTAATGGCGGAAATCCGTTAGCGAAGCATCGGACAGAACCGAGAAGTTGTGGCGCCGCGCGGTCTCAGTCACATTGGGTTGTAGCGTCGCCCGAATGGCCTTGCTCAGTTCGGCCTTTTCAACCAGCGCGTCCAATCGGTCGATGTGTCTTTCGGCATAGAGGTATTTTTGCTGGCGGTTGCGGCTAGCGATACCTAGCGCCTGAAGCAAAGCGGCGATCAACAGAAGGTCGACCAGCGCGCGCGCTACAAACACGGCATGCATGCCAAGTGGCCGGGTCGGCGTGATGGAGTCGCTGCCGGGTCCAAGGTGATAAATGTCCGCCCAGTCGACGATCGGCAGGGCCTTCGCGAGTTCAAAGCCAAAATAGCCGAGCCACACGAGGAAGTTATCTGCAGCAATGGGCCGGTCGGTGTCCGCGACGTTCACGAACAGTGGCCCACCGAGAAGATTGCTCTGGTGCACTTGCATCATGCCGATAGGGATAAGGGCCAACACGAAGATGAAGCCAAGCAAAGTCTCATCGCGAAAATCTTCGCGGAAACCGATGCGTTGCGGCGCCTTGGGACTGAATTGAGTGATTGCCGCTAGATTGCGGTCCTCTTCGACCCAGCTCCACAATCGCGAGACGGCAAGTCCTACAATAAGACCGATGAGAACGGGCGCGAGGCCAAAGGGGGGCGGGAGGTGCCAACCGATTATCGCGAGAGAGAGTAGCGTGACGCCTAGGATGAGATAGCGCGGGGTCGCCTTCAAATGATCGGTGCCTGCGACATGCCCGGCGATCGACACAAGGCCGCTGTCGATCCAGTCATAGAACGCGGCGAACAGGGCACCCGGCTTGGCGAGCACGCGCCCCCATGCGCCGGCGCGTCGCACGGCAGGTGTATCGGCAAGCCAATCAACGGCCAGGACGATCGCAAACAGTGAGATTACTACTACGAAAATGCCGACTCCCAGCCCGGCGCCAAGTGAGGGATCGCTGGGGAAATTTCCGACATAATAGGCAGCGCCAATAATGCTCGCGACAATCAGCGTGACGATAAAGGCACTCGCTGATTCCGCCGTGCGATATTCGTTGATCTTTCGCTCAACATCATCGCTTCGATTGGCAACCGCGTCCGCCAGACGATTGATTTTCGCTGCGTCCTCTGCGGCGCGTTGCTGCTGTGCCTTAAATCTGGCGAAGATGCCCGCGTTGAAAATGCGCGGCACGAATACTAGGGCCAACAAGGCGAAGAATGCGAAGCGCGCTTCTGGGTGAGCGAGCCAATGCAGGGTGCGATGGTCAAAGACGGCAAAGGTAGCGAGCGCTACAAGGAGAAGGCTCGTGGCGAAAGGCAGCCGTAGTCGTGGTCCTTGTGCAAGCGTTGCCTCCGGATCCGTTAGAAGCAAGAGAGCCGGTAACCCGGCGAGCGTCGATGCTGCTACTGCGTAGGCGGCCAGTTCGAATGTTATGGGCACAGACGTCCAGTAGACGTAAGAAGCGCCTATTGCGCCCGAGACGCTCGCAACGCCGAGCCAAAGAGTTAGAAGTCCGTTCTTCGTGAGGAAGAGCCAGTGGAAGGCCCGAGCCAATGGGTGAAGGCGTCCCTCGCGCGTTGCTTCACTAACCGCCACAGCGCTTGTGCCGTCCGCCATGTCCCCCTCCCGCGAGTTCCCGCGCCATTAAACGTTGCGCGTGCAGAACGGCAACTCTTTCTTGGGGTCACGCGAGGCCGACAACGGGCTTGTGCTTACCGTCGAGCGCCCTGCAGCGCCGCGTGCGTAGATGCTCGTGTCTTCCGCTCGATCTTTGCGGGCCGCGTTCGTTGCAGCAGGGCGTGCGATCGCGTTGCTCTGAGGTCGAGATAGACCGTCGTTCGGGGTGCCATTGTTGCCCTCTCCATTCGGCAAACGAAGGGGAAACGCTCTCTTCATCTACCGAACGAGTTCTTGATCAGGTCCACCGCGCTCTCCCGCCGCATTAGCGGCCTGGCGACGAGCGCAAGGTGCAATTGCGTTAGGACGCTGCATTCTTTCGCCTTTGAGACCCGCCATGCGCCACAATAGAGGCTTGTAACTCTTCGTTAGTCCAGCCTTCAGCGAGGTCGTTTCCTCGAAATTAGTCCGCCCACAAGCGCGCAGAGTAACGCATCGTCGCTGGCATGTTGATGACCGGGATCTCCCGCTTCTCCCGGTAGATCTCGGCTTCAAGCCAGTCGACTTCCGCTTGGGGGTCATCGGTCAAGATCCACCACGCCTTTCGACGTCTGCCCGCGCCTTCGTCCCATCGATAGCCGCGAGACTTAAGCGCCGACCGCTGCTCAAACGCCGTCTCCTCAGCGCGAACAGCGCGCAGGGGCCTTCGTGCGCAATCTAACAACGCCTTGAGACCAGACCGCCCCGAACCTGGCAGCGGCAATGTCAGCAAAAACACAGTTGCGAGCGCGTCGGACAACGCGCGGTGACCATCATGAAACCAGCCAAATTTCATCAGCAGATAATCAAGCTTCGCGGACCCGAGGCCCTCGGCCTTCCAATCGATGTCAACCAGCGAGCACGCCCAGTGCTTCTCTTCGAAAATGGGCCAATGCTTCTCGACCATTGGGCGATCGAACGCGGCGTTGTGGGCGATGATGAGTTGTGCAGACTCTACGATGGCGCGCACGCGGTCGGCATCGATGGTTTTGCCGGCCACGTCAGCATCCGAAATTCCGTGGACGCGCGCGCTCTCCTGAGGAATTGGAAACGAGGGCTGGCGCAGCGCCGAAAGCGCGGCTGCTTCATCCACGCGCACGATGCGGCCGGTATGCGCATGACCGGGAAATCGACTGAGCCGTTCGGACGATCAAGCTCAATCAGTGGCGCGCGAACGACCTTTTGGCCCGCCTGCTTTCGCGCCCAATAGCCGCGCGGCGGCGTCGGAATGGCGTTGCGCTCGCAGAGCTTGGCGAGGCCGCGGTCCGAAAGGCCAAAGCGCGCCGCCAGCGCTTGCACCGGCTCTTTCCAGACCAGATCGTATAATTGGCGACGGGTGAGAGATGGTTGGTCCATGCGCTGCGCTCCAGCTTGAAGCGCCAAGGTTTAGCGCTTGGCGGCGACGGCGAGGAGTCGAACCCTTCAGCGCATAATCGGGATGTGTGCTTGGGCAGGAAGACATTCCTGGATCATTGCCGCGCGCCTCGAAGCGGACGTTCTCCGCCCGACGCGAGAAAATGATCGAAGACGATGTCCCCCGCTGGCCGAACGATCTGAAGTGGCCCGCCGATGCCGACGAGTTCGCCCGCTTTCTGCGCGCCGCTGACGCTGCATGCAGCGTGCTTGTCACGAAGGGCGGCGGCAACAATGGATGATGAAATCGCCGGTGCTCTTGTCCGCGCGGCCGAGGTCGAAGTCTGATCTGATGTCCACGAACCCGATACTCTCCAGCTCCGACTCGAGGGAGTCTTCTGCAAATGTCGACATGTGCAAGAATCCGGCTACCCAGCCCGTCTTTGGATTGAGGTAGGCGAAAACGATCTCGTGTCGGTCAACTGAGATCGGATAGCCGACAATATTTCTACCACAATACATCACCTCAGAGCGAAACTCGAACCTGCCCTCGAGCACTTCGTCCTTGCGGTCCAGCAAGAGCGCAAAGTTGCGTTGGTCGATGAGCAGAAGGCCTCCAGGTTTCAGAGTCTCGTAGATGCGGCGAAGCGCAAGGCGCCGGTCCGCCGCCGACAAAAGAAGGCATATGGAGTTGCCGAGCAGGATCACGGCGTCAAAAATCGAGTGTCCGAGAGCGTCGCTGAGTTCTCGCCAGTCATGGTTGGTGATCGTAGCCCCTGCCTTGTCGTCAATCGCTTGGAAAAGGCAGGCGCGAAGCGCAGGCGAAATCTCATTGGCTATGACGCGATTGCCGCGTTCGACAAGGCGCGCGGCTTCGCAGCCGATGCCTGCGGCCGCATCCAGGACGAGATGGTCGGGTCCTGCTGGGAGATGTCGATCCAGATACGGGCCGAGCGTCACCATCCTGCGAGAGCAGTCGACAAAGTCGGGCCACACGCCCGAGAGGTCTTCGTCAAGTTCGCTGGTTCTGTGAAGTCGGCGGGCGGCATGAAGAAAATCAAGACGCATGGACAGCTCCGCGCTTTGCCTTGCGGTCGAGCGCCCCGGTCAATCGTGCTCGATCGTTTGATTTCTCGTCGGTTTCGCGCTCCCGGAGGAGGAGGTTTCCGCCGTGGCCAAAGGTAATCTCCCTGGCATCCTCATTGAGGTCGGCGAGATAGAGTTCCACGGCCTCCCGGAGCTTGTCAGGGCTGCCTCGCTGTAGCGGCTGCTCCAGAAGCCGGATCGAGATTACAAAGTGGTCGTTTGTTGAATGCGAGAAGAAGACGACGTAGTCATTGCCGTAGACGCCTATTTCTTCGGCCGGCAGACGCACGGTTTCGTGCATTCTTTGCGCGCGAGCGGGGTCGACCTGGAGCAGTTTAATTCCGCTTGTTTCATGTGCGCTCACGAACTCTCGGAAATTCGCGGTGTTCGCGGTGTAGTCGGCCTGCAGATCCGCCGCTGTGGCGAGCAGAAACCGAAAGTCGCCTCTCGAATCACGGCCCCTTGTCTGTCGCTGAAGATACAATGGATAGAGCCGGAAGAACTCCGACGGCACGTTCTTGTCGGTGCCGATATAGGTGCCAGACCTGCTGGAGAACGCGGCAGTGATGAGGTCGGCCAGCTCGTTCTTCGTTATCGGCAGCCCCTCGCCAAACAGCTTTTGCGCGTCCTTGAGGTGAGCGTCTAGCCGGGGGTGAAGAAATGCGAGGATGCTTCGCTTTACGCGGCGGCGGCCCCCGACGCCTTTTCCGATGGCGACGCCATGGTCGTAAAGGATCTTGCCTTCGCGCCAGAGCACAGTGGCATGCCAGGTCAAGATCACGAACGCTACGGTGAGCGAGATCGCGGCTTGAGCAATTCCAATGACGACAATGTTGATGAACGACTGATCGGGCAGGTAGTGCTCCACGGCAAGGCCGACCCCGACGTGCGCAATGGCGAAGCCTAGAATGGCGAGCGTGAATCGGCCCGACCAAGATTCATGCCAGTTCATGACGACTGTCTCGCGCGAACGGAGCCTGCTCGCATCAAACGGCGTACAAGGAGGAGCGTGAGCATCAAAGTGCCGGGAAACAGAACGTAGAAAAGCGTGCCAACAACGGCCGGATAAGGATACAGGTCTGAGTTCAGCAAATTCCATAGCCGCTTCGATAGCGTTTCCGGCGCCGTGTCGAAGATCACGACCGGCATGATTGCGTCGTCCCACGAGGTGAGGAAGGCAATCGCCGCGGTCGCCGCGAGCGCGGATGCGATAAGAGGCAAGTAGATGCGATAGAGCGTGTTCGAAACCGAAACGCCAAGGACGAAGCTCGACCACAAAGCAGGACGCGCCGCAGCATCACTTGCAGCCTCAAAGATGAAGTAGGTGAAGGGGAAAATGATCGCCCACTGGCCGATGATAACGCTGAGGGTTGGATCGAAGCCCGCGCGGCTGGCTGATACGCGAAGCGCGAGCGCAAAAAGGAGCATTGGAAAGGCAGACGTTAAGAGCGCGATGAACGCGTAGATTGACCGCAGGCGCCCGTCGTCCAGGCGAGACGTGTAAGAGACGAGAACGCCCGTGAGAGCGGCGAGAAGCGCTGCGACCAACGCAAACGAGACTGAACTCCAGGTCGCGGCGCGCCATTCCTCGGATGCGAGGAAGGCCTGGTACCAACGGAGGGACGGTTCGCTCGAAAGGAGTCCCGGTGTTCCGGTGCCGAACCCAGACCAGAGCACAGCGTATCCGACCGGGAGCAGCGTGGCCGCTGCAATCACCGCGAAGAGAGGTCGGAGCATCACTGTCAGGAACGGCAACCGCAGCCGCGCATGATAGAGTTCGCTCATAGCGAGACCCGCTGGCGGCGCTGCTTCGGGGCTACAAGCACGATCAGGGCAAGAATGGGCATGAGTGACAGCAGCAGCACAAGCGCGAGTGCAGACGCCGTCAGGAGATTGCCAGAGCGTTCCACTGAGATGACGATGAGATTGCCGATAAAGTAGTCTTGCTGGCCTCCAATCATGCGAGGAGTGATAAAGTAAGCCATGGATGAGCAGAACGTCAGAAGGCCAGAAAGCGTGATCCATCGCCTTGACGAGCGCAGGCAAAGAAACACGAGGATGCGGAAGTCAGACACTCCAAGGGTTTTCGCCGCTTGGATTGCCTGCACGGGGATGTTCTTTAGTGCTTCTCGCACGATGAAGAAGGCGAGCGGCGCGAGAACGAGCGTCATCACCAAAACGACGGCGCCGGGCGTGTAGAGAAGGGGCAAGTGCTCTGTCGCTAGTTTGCTGCTGAATAAAGCAATCCAGCTGTAGTTTCGGACTAAGAGCCCGCTCACCATGGCAAAGCCCATCACCGCGACGATGACTGCGCGACCCACTCCTCCTTCTAGCAACCACAGCACCGCTGTGACGATCGCAATGGCCAAGACGGCCAGGGCGACCGAAGCGGAATAAAAAAACGACGTAAGTGTGACGTCCACGATCGTAGCGCCTGTGAAGTCCCACGCCGCAGACGGCAGCGCTGCTATGAACTCGGCCCAGACGAAAATCGGGCCGATAAGGAAAAGCAGCACCATCACAAGCGGCGCCAGTCTCCACAGCGTTAGGATCATCTACGGCCGTCCTGTAGTGCGCCAGCTGACCCAGCGGGTGCGCAGCTCGTCTTCGCGCTCCTCCCACGAGGCGGGGTCGACGACGAATGCGACATTGAAATTTTGCGCGTACGTCGGAAGACTGGAACGCACGTTCTCAGGGAGCAGCTCCAGTGTGTTCGTGTTCGCCGGCCCGTAGCCGATCGCTGCGACTTGCGTCGCGACCCGATCCGGATTGGAAGCAAATGAAATGAACTGCGCAGCTTCGCTGGCGTGGCGAGAGCCGCGCGGAATGACCCAATAGTCCAGCTCCAGCGCTGCCCCGTTCCAGGGGTAGCGCAGCCTGGCGGCTGCTTCAGGCGATGCAAATATTCTTCCATTCCACGCTGAAGACATTGCGACTTGTCCAGTCATTAGAAGCTGGACTGGTTGCGAACCGTCGGACCACCACACTCGAACCTCGTCTCGGATGCGGGAAAGCCGTCGAAACGCCTCTGCGACTTTGTCGTCCGTCAGCGGATAGAGTTCGGCTTTAGGCACGCCCGACGCGAGCAGCGCAAATTCGATATTTGCGCGCGGATCGTCATAAAGCGCCCTGGCACCTGGAAACGAGCGGATGTCGAAGAAATCTGCCCAGCTCTGTGGCTTGGGTCCTGAAGCGTTGCTGTCAAAGGCAAGAACCGTCGCCCAGTAGACGTTGCCTACGCCGAACTCGTCGATTGTGCCCGGAAGAAATCCGGCCGTCTCCGGAAGCGGATTGATGCGCTCTAGAATGCCGTCCCGCTTTCCTCTCGCGAGTTGCGCCGCGGTGACGTCGACGACATCCCAACCGACATCACCCGTCTCCACCATAGTGCGAAGCCGACCATACTCGGCATTCCACACTGCGGATGTTGTCGCAATCTGCGTCTGCTCGGTGAAGGGCGTCAGAAACGCATTGCGGTGGGATTCCTGATAGGTGCCGGCTCCGTAAGAGACGACAGTAATACCCTCTCTAGATCCGGCGCCGCGCGTGCAGCTGGCCAAGGCGGCCGAGGCGAATCCTGAAAGCAGTGTGCGGCGTTGAATGCGCGTAGTCATGCAGCAGCCTCCTGTCGGTTGTCGATGCGCTGGTTGTTGATCCAAAGCGCACAAGCATCACGGCGTATGACGAGCTTCACGCTTGCGTCCTCCGCAAATGAGCGCGCGGCTTCAACTTCTAGCGGTACGCCGTCGGCGATGACGCGAAGGCGCCAGCGGCCATACCAAGGCCAGATGCGTTCAACGGTTCCCTGCACCACGAGAGGGTTGCCTTCGACGATATGAGTATCGTCGGGCGCGAGCGCTTCGATGCGCGCGATTTGGACGCCGAACTGTAGCTGGCCGGCGGCGAGCTGCGCGGCGAGTACTCCCGTATCCGCCGCCGCTAAGCCTCTAGCCCAGCCTGCGCATGCTTCAGGCGTCAGCGCCGCCACATGCCAGCCTCCAAGAATAGTCGCAGCACGGGGCGTGCCTGGAGAATTGAAGGCGATCGCGGTCGGACCCAACGGCAATATATGCTCGTTGTCCAGAACCGCTACCGATGATGCGATGTAGGCCGCTTCCCGCTCGTCGTGCGTCACATACAAATACGTTGCGTGGTAGTCCTGGTGAAGGTCGGCGATGAGGTCCAGCATCTCCCTCCGCAGCACGTTGTCGAGGGAATGCAGCGGCTCATCCAAGAGGACGACTTTTGGCTTGGCGACAAGCGTTCTCGCAAGCGCAATACGCTGCTTCTGTCCACCGCTAAGCGTATCCAATGCTGAGTTGGCATAGCTCAGCATGTGGGTCTTCACGAGTATGTTGTTTACACGTTTTGATTCTTCGTCACGGTTTAGGCGCTCTCTTCCGTGCCGCAGTCCGAAGCGGACATTCTCCTGCACCGACATGTTTGCGAAGAGTGCTGTCGTCTCTTGGAAGACGAAACCTACGCCACGGTCTTGGGGGGCCTTGTTGGTGACGTCGAGGCCGCCAACGACAATCCGGCCTGCGTTCGGTCTTGTCAGGCCAGCGATAAGCCTAAGTAGTGTTGACTTGCCCGATGCAGAGCGCCCGAGCAGGCAGAGGATTTCGCCGTCGGCAACTTCGAGCGACACGTCGCGCAAAACGACATCGCGCCCGAATGCCTTGGTGACACGCTGGACGCTGAGGCCACCGTGACTGCTCATCGCTCCCTCGTCTTACCTGCACCAGATGTTGCAGCGACGTAAGGATAGCCACATTGCGACCTATGGTCGAGTCGAGTTCACCATGAGGTTGTCCGGAATCGCGAGGCATTTCTAGTGCACGGACTCTGCGGGCTTTTTCTCGCTCAACACTCGGGCGGAGGGGTGCGGGACGTGCAGCAGGGCGGTACAAAAGCTGATCGCCGCCACCGGAAGGGTTGCATGGCAATTGGTAGACGAAGTGCGACGCAACGCTCTCGGAGGTCTCCATGCTGCGCTTCAAACCGAATCTCGCGCGAACGAATAAGGGACAAGGCGGGGCCTTCACGGCAAGCGAAGCCGGAAGTCTGTGTGACTTGCAATATGCAGATGTCCGCTTCTCGATAGTTCGGACGTGCGCATAACAGCGAGTTATCGGTACTACCGAGAGTTCGCTGTCGGTTGGATCGCAAGCAATTCTGGCCTTGAGATTGAACGGCCGTGAAGGGCAGCTGTCCGGCCGGTGCGCCAGGTCATGACGGTTGACCGTGATTGGCCCATAGGCGACGCCTGGCCCGTGCGCTGCTGTCCTAACGGAGCCTGACATCATTGTATGGGCTGGGTTGGGCCAGAGTGAATGCGGACCTCAGATTGCCCGGTATAAGCGCCACCCCTAAAATAGAAGACCACTGGGGCGTACATACTGGGTGCGTCTAAAATTTGAGGAGGCGGTATCGAATATACTGTAAGTTCGAATGGACCGCTTGAACACTCACTGTTTGAGTATGAATCTGCGCGGGCTCCAAACACAGGGTAGGGTACGTCTACCTCTCGCGCCTCGGCATAGGCCTCACCATCGCAAAATATTGCTATGCGCGCAAGCATTCCATTGGAGTCGAGGTCTAAGGTAGCCTGCCAAGTTGGCGAAGATGCAGCGGAATATTGAAGATTGATGCTCGTGGGAGCCACTGGCGTTGGCGTTTCGAGGCGGGCCTCCTGAGTGCAGCCGACCAACGCGAACGACAATAGTAGGAATACTTGCAGTCTCATACTTCCGTTTCCTCAAATCCACGCACCAAAGTGTCATGGATTCACCTCGCCGGGAAATGGTTCGCGAGAATTCGTTTCACGCCGGGTTAGATCGATGACCACGAGAATGCGTGCTGCCAGCGCATCTTGTCGCGCGTCTTCCCGGAAAATCTGGCGAGCCTGGCGCTACTCGATCGCGTTGGCTTCAAGCGCATCGGCACGCACGAGAAACACGGCAAACTTGACGGCACTTGGCGCGACTGAGTCATCGTCGAGCAGATCATTCTGGCCAGCTTGGATTAAACGACCCGCGGTGGCTGCCATCGGCGACCACGAGCCATCGCTGCCGGTGCTCGGCGCTTGGCTGGATTGGATAGAGCCTGCCGTTCGCGAAAATTCGCGCGCTGACCTAGGCTGGCCCTTTGCGGACACGCGGCCGATTTGGCATCGTCTGTTACATTGCGTGGTGAATGCGAGGTTCCGACATGGCGTGGGTGACCTTCGGCGGGCTGGCCTGGGCGTTCGCCGTCATTTGTATCTTCGGACTCGCGGTGAACGCCGTCGGCTTGTTTTGGCCTGCAGCGAGTCAAAACCCGCAGTGGCGGCGATGGCAGACCGGCCTGAACTTGGGTGCCAACTTAGCTCTAGTTGTCTGGGGCGTCCTTATGTTCTCGGCTGCGCTGCGTAACCCGCCATTCGGGTGAGGCAACTAGCATCATCCAGTGTCTGAGTTCGGCGACATCGCGCCATTGTTGCTGGCGCTAGCCGATTGACTGACTTGGAGAGAGTAGGCCGGTCGAACAAACTGAGGATGGCATACGTTGGCCCGAAGCGGTCACTCACGACCTTCTTCATTTCCATCAACATAGCTAGACTGAACATCGGGCCGGAGGCGCCGATGCGATTGCTCGCTCTTATGCTTGTGCTGTTCGTGTCCGGCTGCGGCGAGAGCTATGTCGCGCCCCACGCCGTAGTACGGGTGGAATTCGGCTCTGATGTCGAAATGGAGACGGCCTCGCACGAGATACAAGCCAAGCTCGCGGAGTTGGACTTCGAATTGGCGCCAGAGAGCCAGGGATGGTCGGAAGACATGTTGGACGAACTGCCGCCGGACCAGCGGTGGCGCACTACTCACACTATCTCATTCTGGCGACACTCTGGCGCGCTGTTTCGAGAGGACTTCCGCGGAGACCTGACGTCCTACGCCAACCCCGAGTTCGCGCCTCTCAATCCCGAGGGAGAGGCCATCACAGAAGCACACTTTCCGTTCCTAGAGATCACCTTTTCGCAACTCAGACCCGGCGGATTTAGCGCAAATGGAAATCGCCTATTTGCCGATCTGCTGAGCTTTCTGCGCCAGAAGAATTACGAGATCGTCGTTGTTTCAGAGCCGCCGCCGTCCGACGAAAGGGAGCATTTCCGCGTTGCTCTGACCAACATACTGGCGACATGTGCATGGTGGTTCGCGGCATGGGCCGTCGGCATGACAATTCTCGGCGGCTTGACCGACTGGGGCCTTCGAGTGGCTCCGGTAAGCACGAGAGTTCGCCGCGTGGTCGTCGTCTGTATTGGCGTCCTGCTTGTGACTCCTTTGCCGGTGCCGACCATGTTTTTGACGTTCATGCTCCCGAATGTGATTGTTGCTCTACTAGGTGGACCGCCCGTGTATATGGACCTTGCTGGGGAATATGGAGCAATGCTCCCGGCTGCATTCGTGGCTTCTGGCTGCCTAAGCGTCATCGCAGCGCTGCTCCTTGTTCGTGTCGATCCCCATTAGGGGCGCTGTGCAGTCGATCGACTGACTGTTCTCGGCGAGATCAGGCCAAATGGACGGGCGGGGTGCGAGCGGCTTGATCGGAGCGCGCCAGCCATCCGGGAAAAACGACGATCGGCGCCGTGCTGGTCCAAAACAGCCGTAGCGTCGTCGCTAGACCGTGGGCGTACGGGCCGACCTAACCAGGCGAACCAGCCAAGCGGCAAAGAAGACCAGAAATCCCGCCGGCGGAGCCGACAAAAGGGAGTAGCCGCCTGTTATTATAGTGAGCACCAAACCCACCACCACGCCGACGGTCGTCCCCGTCGCGATGGAGAAGCCGAACGAGCGCCTGTTTGGATTTTTCTGCATCTGGAGTGCAACGAAGGTTGCAAGAACAAGCGTCGTGGGGATCGTGATGAGCAGCGAGTAACCGCCGAGCAGTCGAGACCAGGAAGCCGGCTCATCGCCGGCAGTGCTTGCGGTCCAAATCAAAAATGATGCCGGAATGAAAGCGAGCGCAAAGCAGAGCGCGATTAGCGTCCACTGAGCAGCGAGCCGCGCGGGTTTTGGCCAATCTCGAACTGACATGCGCTAGTACTGGCAGCGCCCCCATTTTCGATCAATGACAGGTATCGGCGAGATCACGCCGTTGCATCGGGTAGCGCGTCAACGGCGCGATTGGATCGACCCGGCCGTCCGATGAAATCGTCACTACGTCGCGGCCTGGCCCATTACCGCCGTTTGGCCTGTCCGGCTTTTTGGGCCAGCGGGCTCCTCATCGCCCAAACATGACGTCGGGTAGGGAAAATCGCGTTGTTCCTCGCTAGTCTGCTTTCATGAGAGGCCGACCACCGCATGACGATGTGCTGACGCCAGCCGAGTGGCGGGTAATCGAGGCTGTCCGCCACGGCCTGTCAAATCCTGAGATCGCGCGCAGTCAGGGGGTCAGTCTGGACGCCATAAAGTATCACGTCGCGAACGCGCTTCAGAAGCTCAGCTTTTCAAGCCGCTCCGAATTACGCGCGTGGGACGGCATTCGTCGCGACAGCAATTTATTCAAGAGGGAGCTTACCATGTCCCAATCCCTTTCACTTGGGCCCGTAGGTCAGATCGCCCGCACGGTGACTAGCATCGCCGATGCGCGGCGCTGGTATGGCGAAGTGCTTGGTCTGGAGCACATGTACTCGTTCGGAAATCTCGCCTTCTTCAATTGTGGTGGTGTTCGCCTCTTCCTGTCAGAGGGTGATGGTGGAGCGTCCGAATCCATAATCTATTTTCGCGTGCCCGACGTCCGTTCGGCGCACACGCAACTCGGTGAGCGCGGCATCGAGTTCACGCACGCGCCCCATATGATCCATCGTCACGAGGACGGCGGTGAAGAATGGATGGCTTTCTTCAAAGACAATGAAGGCAGGCCGCTTGCGATCATGGCCCAGGCTAGGCCGGAGTGAACGAGCCCAGCCGGTCAACGCAATCGCTTAGGGTCCGGAATCGGCGAAGTCGCGCCGCTCTAAGGGCAGGGTGCGGCCGGCGGAATTGTAGCGCGCGGGCCAGTCGTAGAAAATGCCAGTCCGGCGTGGCTTGGCCCTAAGTGGACTCTCGGCTTAAGGCGCTTCTGACTGTCCGGTTGCGGCGATCCTGCCAAGAAAGTCTGGCGGTTCGATGTCCTGGCCTCGCTCATTGGTGAAGCCGAGCCTTCCCGGCCAGCGTTGCTCGATTGCCAAAAGCAACTCATGTGTAGGACGCTCCCAGCTGTTGCCGCCTTGCGGTTGGTAGACGCCAATAGAGACGCCGCGTTCACTCATAAAGTCAGGTTCGTTCGACCATACTTGACGCATCGCAGCAATTTGCGTGCCTTCGGCGGCGCATACGCTTAGGGAGATGGCGGGGACTGGATAGCGGCCACTGTCGTCTCGGAACGACCATTGATGTGAGTTGGCAAAGTCTTCGAACACTTGTGCGAGGATTGGCCAATCCTCACGGCCCAGCGGTATGTGAGCGTTGAACTCCGATCCAATAGATGTCCGCCCATCCTGCATAGGATTGTGACAGCTGCGATCTGCGCTTAGGACCGGCAGTGCGAATAGGCACGCTGCCATTGCGGCCACAACGCCTATGCCAATCCAAGCGTTTTGCCGGGTAAGCTTCCAACACAACCACGCACTCAGACCTCCGATTGCGCCCAACACGCCAAGCGTTGCCGCTGTTTGAACTATGCCAATCCAGCCTGATGCGGTGCGAATTCCCTGCACCGATGTTGGCACGCCGCCCACGGACGAAAGGTCGGCGGGCTGGGACAGCGCGAAAAACAATCCGAGCGGGAGAGCTCCTATTAGGAGGCCTGCCACCAGCGCGGTTAGCGCGCTCTCGCGCCCCTTTCGAAGAAGGACCAGCGCGGCGGGCAAACCTAGGATCAAGGCGTGCGCCATCGCTACGACGAACACGAGGATCGCTAGCCCGGAATTCATCGCTAGCAGCCCAACGACGCCGGCCGGAACGAGCGCCGCCGCCACCAGTGAACTCGCGTATCTCAGCAGGCCCACCATCGCTCTGCCCCTCAGCTATGCAGCTCTCAGCTTAACGGGAATCTGCGGTTTTGGCATGCGGCGAACGCGACGTTGGACGGCCGCAATCGGCGAGATCAGGTCATTTGATTGAGCAGGGCGCCAGCGGCGTGATTGGATCGAGCAAGCCGGTCGAGAAATTTGACGTGCTGACCTAGCCTGGCCCAAAGCGGACTCGGGCCGCCATGCTATACTTCGATCTGAACGTGCTCAGAGGAGCGACTGCGTGGGCTACTCGCAAGCAGAGTTGGAAGACATCCAGGACCGCTGGAGGCTCCGCTTCCCGCCGGACTTGGTCGAACTCATGCGCAGTCGCCGTCCGTTGATGCGGGGCGGACTCGATTGGCTCAAGACCTCATCAGCCGAGATTCAGCGCATTCTCGAATGGCCGTTCGAGGGGCTCTGGTTCGACGTTCGCGAAGCTGACTTGTGGTGGCCTGAATGGGGTGAAAAACCGAAGGCTCTCTTCGACCAAGGCAAGAGGCTCGGGGAAGTCGTTACTCAAGCACCGAAGCTCATTCCGCTTGATGGGCATCGATACCTGCCTGAAACGCCGAACGAGCGCGGAAACCCAGTCTTCTCAGTCTATCAGTCCGACGTGATCTATTACGGCGCGGACCTCGCGGATTGGATCGTGCGCGAGGAGCGCGGATGGGAAGCGGGACGAGCCGTCGATCCCGCGCGTCCACCGAGGGAAATTCCATTCTGGTCAGAAATCGTGCGGCGAAACGGATGACTGCTATCGGCGATCTTGGGCCCTTCGTTCACTTGAGAAGGAATGGCCGACCCAACACGAACCGGCCATTCCATGCGGGTTAGAGGTCAACGCCTTCTGAGATGGCTATCGCATCATCCACTTCGACGCCGAGATAGCGAACCGTGCTTTCTAGTTTTGAATGCCCCAGCAGGAGCTGCACGGCGCGTAGATTGCCCGTCTTGCGATAGATCAGCGCTGCCTTCGTGCGGCGCAGCGAGTGTGTACCGTAAGTGGCTGGGTTCAATCCGATAGAGGCCACCCAGCCTTGGACGATGCGGGCATATTGTCGGGTGGAGAGGTGAGGCGATGTCGACAGTCGGCTAGGGAAAAGGTAGTCGCTGGGGCGCAAATAGTGACGCCGCATCAAGTTGAGCACGGCGATGCGCGTTTGCTCGGTGATCTCGAACTGAACTGGGCGCCCGGTCTTCTTTTGCACGATGATGCCGCGCGTCTTCACATCGCCGCCAGCGGCGACATCCTCAACTTTCAAGCGCGTGAGGTCACAGGCGCGAAGCTTGCTGTCGATAGCGAGATTGAACAGCGCCAGGTCACGTACACGCTTCTTCAGCTCCAGTCGGGCGCGGATTGACCAGACCTCTTTCATCTTCAGGGCCGGTTTCTGGCCCGTCAGTTTTCCGCCCGTAATGCGACGTTGGCGCGGAGCTGCTCGGAAAGGTGTTTCGGTGATGATCTCCAAGGTCATGTTCGTGAGCCTTCTGCTCACCCGCCCGCACAGTACGAGCGGGGAGGGAAGGCTACGCCTCAGACCGAATGACCGCCATCGAAAGACCCGGCCAGCCGCAAAATGTGATCAGATGGCGGCGGCTGGCCCTTTGCGGACATCGCTCCGCGGTTCATATTTGAGCAACTGGGCCATGGGGTGAGGAGTTGCAGTCGATGCGCGCTATCCGCTCCGGCTTGGCTCCGGTTTGGCTCGCACTCTCACTGGCGGCAGCGCCATTTTCCGGTGCAGTAGCGCTTGATCAGGGGTGTGCCGACGACAATCGGTTTTCGGCAGGGTCGCCTTCCGAAGCGGTCGAGACGCTCGTTGAGCAAGCAGAAACGGCCTTATCGACGGGCGATTACGCCAGCGCCGCCGACTTTTTTGCTCGTGCCGCGGCGGCTTCATCTAATGAACAGGAGCAATGGCGGCTTCGAACGCTGCAAGCCCATGCGAATTATGAGCACGGCCACGTGACCGGCGATACCGCCAGTGTCCGCGAGGCGGTACGACTCTACACGGACATTGTGCTGCCCCTTTCGCGTCGCGCTGAGTGGCCGCAAGAGTGGGCCGCCACGCAGAACAATCTTGGCATTGCTCTCGCGCTGCTCGGCGAGCGAGGTGATACGCAAGCCGTGCGGGAGGCGATTGCGGCATATCGCATATCTCTCGAAGTTCGCACGCGCGAGGCTGATCCGGCGCGATGGGCTATGACGCAGAACAACTTAGGCGCCGCTCTCGCCACACTGGGGGAACGTGGGGAGGACAGCGCGCTGAGCGAAGCAATAGTAGCCTATCGCGCAGTCCTAGAAGTACGGACGCGTGCAGCCGCTCCTGTTCAATGGGCAGCGACTCAAAACAACCTTGGAACCGTGCTGTTGACCCAAGCCGAGCTGGGAGATCGCGGTGCGCTGCAAAGTGCAATCGCCGCGTTTCACGCTTCGCTTGAAGTCCGCACGCGGAGCAATTTCCCAATCGAGTGGGCGGAGACACAGAACAATTTGGGAATTGCATTGAAGGCACTCGGCGAGCACGGGGATGTCGATGCGCTTAGGGGGGCCGTGGCCGCCTATCGTGCGTCGCTTGAGGTACGCACCCGCGATTCCATGCCAGCTGCCTGGGCGCAAACCCAGAGCAATCTCGGTGCCGCGCTGCGTCTCCTTGGCCAAGCCGGTGATGAATTGGCGCTTCAGGAGGCCATTGAGGCCTTCGAGGCGGCGCTCGAAGTCCGTACGCGCGCCGCTGCACCTGCGGATTGGGCTGAAACGCAAACAAACCTTGGTAACGCTTTGTTGGTGCTAGGCCAGCAAGGAGAGTCCGCGAGACTGCGTGATGCAATCGATCGCTTTGATCAGGCTCTGCAGGTCTACACTCGCGAGACCACCCCTAGCCGGTGGGCCACGCTGCAGAGCGCGCGAGGAAATGCCCTGCGCGTGGTTGGCGAGTTGGGGGATGAGAATGCCCTTCGTGAAGCTGTGCTGTCGCTGGAGGCGTCTCTTGAGGTGCGAACCCGAGCCAGCGCACCTCAGCAATGGGCTAGCTCCCAGTTAAACCTATCACTTGCCTACCGCGCATACTTGATGCGTGGAGACCCGAACTTCGGTGAGCGTGCGATGACTGCGGCGCGCGCAGCTCTCGCTGGATATGAACAAGCGGGGGATGTGAATGGCGCGGCAATGGCCAGACAGATGATCGACGACCTTGAAGGCCGCCTGTCCGGTCTGAACTAGCAGCGAGCGAGGTCTGCACCACGCGTTGGCCACCGTCGCCGAATGTCCGATCTCGGCGAGAGCGAGCCGGTGGGGTGAGGCCTAAGCCACTGACCGGATTGAATCGGTCGCGCCGTTCGAGAAATATGGCCGGGTGGCGGGCAGTGGCCCGATGCGGACTCTAGGGCTGCACACGCCGAAGTGCGGCGTCGAAATCCTCTGCTAGCTTGAGAAAGCCCTGTGCCCAGCCGCTGCTCAAGCTAACTTCCTGGATAGGGCCGGTAGCGGCGAACAAGACCTCCATTTGAAATCTGTCAGGCAAACTACCAGCGCGCAATTTCGCAATGATCTCATCGATCTCACGTACGGCATCGGCCGGGCCGTTCCAGCTTGACCAGGCGAAATCATTGTCGTGATGAGATAGCGCTTCGCGAGCCCGCAGAAAGACGCCTGTTAGCTCTTCCATTGCGACCAACCTCCAAGCACGGCGCAGCGTACCTTAGCGGTGCTCAAATGTCGGTAGTGTCTCAGTTTGAAATCTTGACCCGTTGACTTCGGCTTGAAGTCCGGGCCGGCGCGCGCCATGCTTAGCGGTATGCAATGGCTCAAAGAGCTTATGTTCGATGCGGCAGCGGCGCTTAACGGCGGAAAGCCGATCAATCCACCTGACCCGCCTTGGCTGCGCGAATTGTCGCCCAAGCAGCGGGCGTGGCGGGCCAGACAGTTGCGCCGAGGGCGAAACCCTGACGAATTCCTTTTCCGAATGAAGGACGGTCGCGATGCCTAAAGGCCCACGCTTCCCCATGCTGACCGCCGCCGGGTCTTTGCCCTGGCTCTCCGGCGTGTCGATATCCTCCGGCTCATCGCCAGTTAGGATGCGCATGGATTTGACGGCGTTGCCGATCACGTCGGCGGGGCGCTTCTCCCCCTTGGGGCCTTTAGGCATCGGGTGTCTCTCCGCGCTCGCGCAGGATCGCGCGGATTGAGGCGAGCATGGTCCAATCGCCTTGCCGCAGGCGGAGATATTCTTTCAGCTCCGCCGTTGGGCGCTTGGCGAGAGCTTCCTTGGACTGATCTACGCCCGTCCATTTGTGATCCTGCTTAGTCGCCACGCGCACTCCTCATGCTCACCGCTCAGCATGGGTCGCGCTGCGGGCTAGATCAAGGCGGCGTCAACCTGGGGAATTTTCAAATGGGTACACAACCCGCCGTCCATATCGGACGGATCGCCACCGGCGAAATCGAAGAGAAGAAAACCGAGGACGACGCGAAAGCCCCCAACGCTCAAGCGTTAGAGTCTAAGGGCGGGCGGGCGCGGATGCGCAAGCTCTCGCCAGAGCGTCGCGCCGAGATCGCGAAGAAGGCGGCAGCGAAGCGCTGGGCAAAGAAACCAGGCTAGTCGCGAGCAAACAGTCGCCACGCGCAATACAGCAAACCAAACCCGACCAGCGGGACGGCCCACAGGGAGATCATCTCCGCCGTGGTCACATACACCGGCGGACCGTGCGCCGGCATTGGCCACGTGTAGCCGCGCGTAGGTTCCGGAGTAATCGGGCGCGCGACGGTTAGGTAGGAAGCCCAACCGAACCAAGCGAAGGCCACGAAGGCGCTAGCCCATTGCCAAAGAGGTGATTTGCGACGCGGCACCATACGTCCAACTCCAACTGATCGCCGAACACCTTCTTGACGTGCTTTTCGTACTCGTCGCGGTCCGCCGAAATCTGAGCGATTCCGAGTAACTGCCCTAGATGAGTCCGTAATGCCTTCACGCGGATGCTAGACAAGAATTGGTGCAATTTCGCGTTGCTATAAGCGCGGAAAGAAGTCGGTCTTCCAGCCTACGCCAGAAACCAACAGGCGATACCGGGTGCATCGCTGCCCCGATTGCAAGACAGAGCTTGCGTTGGGTACGTGCCGCCGTCACCGCTCCCGCCGCCTATGGCGCCGTACTCGCCGTGGACCTGATTTTCAAACTGAGACAGTACCCAAATGTCCGCTCCCGGCGAGTTTCTGCCAGTGGCGTTCGAACCCTACGATGTCCCTTATGCGGCGCACGACGGCCAATGCGTCTCGGACCATCGCTATCAGTCAGCCGACAGCGCCCGCTATCGTTCCGTTATTGGTCACGGTGACAGCATTGCCATTCTTGCGAGTGGCGTAACCTGCGGCCCCGCCAGCGCCGCCACTTGTGTTACCGGGCGTGCCAGCGCCGCCCGCTGTGCCTTCGCCGCCGCCGGCCGCGCCAGACGGATTGCCATTGCCACCAGCGCCGCCGCCCGATGTCGTGCCGGCGGCGCCTGCGGCGCCGTTGCCGCCGCTCATGCCGATGCCACCCGCGCCGCCCGCGCCGTTCGGAAAACCGCCGCCGCCACCGCCACCACCGTTCCATCCAGTCCCACCGGGGAATGTAAAGGATGTCGCGCCCGCGCCGCCGCCGCCGCCGCCGCCTGATTTCACGCTCGCGCCAGTTTGCACCGTGACCGACATGGGCAACCGGCAATAGATTGCGTCGCCGCCCGCTATGCCGGCCTGTCCGTTAGCGGTCGCGCTGGCGCCTGCGCCGCCGGTCCCTCCGCCGCCATGCACAGCGCCCCCGGTTTTCACCAGCAAGCTCAACGCAATGGCGTAGGTGCCGGTCGGCCAAGTACCGGTATCGATGGCAAGACCCCCTGCAGCAGCGCCGGTTATAGTCACGCCGCTGTTGACTTCGAAGGCCACCGTCGCGTTCTGCGCGCCGTTGTAGCCCGCGGTGTTTGCGAGCGTGCGCAAATTGACGGGACCGGCGCCGGTGACAGCGATCGTCGCGTTAAAGCCTGGCGGCGGCGGCGGAGGAGGGGGCGGGCTTGTCTGGACGAGCTGCGTGCGATTGCCCGCTGCGTCGTATGTGTACGTGACCGTCTCGCCATTGCCGTAGGTAACCGAGATCAAGCGGCCAAGCGCGTCGTAGCCATAAGTGACATTTTCCGCGCGCGCGCTTTGCCTCGATGCGAGCAGCGCGTTTGCGAGCCCGAACACCAACAGCTTCGCGAACATCGCGCGCCGAGAAACAGACACCCGCGCCCCCTTGCGTCTGCACGCATCATCGCTGCCGCGTGAACGCGGCATCAAAGTTGGATCGACCGAGTTGAATGCGTCCGCGCATTCGCTTTCCGGTTGACCTTGTTCCAATGATCGCGAATTAATCTTCGTGTCAAGGTTGCGGGATCGGGGGCGAAGATGTTGCGACGTACGCGTGGCGAGTGCGTTGGTCGGCGGCTTGGCCTTAGCCCAAAAACTCAATTGTCGCCGCAGCATCGCATAACGCCATTGCGAAAGCGCGTGCCGAATGGTCTGGCGCATCGCATTTTCCGGGCGTGTGCTAGCGGCGTTCGTGCTCTTGCCGGATCACTCCTCGGTGCAATGGTGCTCATCGGCGCCGCCAACGCTGAGCAGCCATCGGTTCGGTTGTTTTCAGCGCCGCTTGTGACGCCAACCGATGCGTTCACTTGGTATCAGGCGCAAGGAACGACCCACACTGAGGGCGCTGCCGCATGGTCGGGAGCTGCGCCTGAAATAACGGCCCTAGCGCGTTCGTTGGGATCGGATCGTTTGCAGGCGGGGCACGCGGCGCAAATTACGACCGCACAATATGTCGAGAATGTCTTCAATTATGTGCGCAACAATATCGAGGTCGAGTTCACCTTTGGCCTCAGCAAGGGCGCGCGCGGCGCGCTGATCGATCAATATGGGTCGCCGTTCGATCAGGCCGAGCTTATGGTCGACCTCCTCCGGGCAGGAGGCGTCACCGCGCAATATCAAATCGGCACGATAACGCTGACTGGCCGGCAATTTGGCTATTGGACTGGGCTGGTGCGCGACCTCGCGGCGCCGAGCGCGGGGCTGGATCCTTACACTGCAGCAGGAAGCGCCGGGGCGCAGGCGTTCAGTGTCGAAGCGCGCAGCGCCTGCCAATTGCTGGCTGACGGCGGCATTCCCGCGGTCTTCAGCGGTGGCGCAACGTGTGGCGCGCTCAGCGGGAATCTATCAGCAACCAGCACAGCAGTTACGCTCGCGCATGTCTGGGTCGTGGCCAATGGCCAGAATTATAATCCCTCGCTGAAACTGCACACGCTCACGCCGCGCATGAATCTGCCGGCTCTCATGGGCTGCGGATCATGGCTCACGACCTCGACTTGTGGCGCGCCGACGAGCCAAGTGCTCACGGGCGCGACGGTCGGGACCTATGGCGGCGCGACCTCTATCACCGGGATCAGTCAGACCAATTGGAACACCAGCATCGCTGACATGGGGCCCTATCGCATTGCTCTGCAACACGGTCTGGAATCGCAGGATCGCTTTCTTCAGGTCACCGAAGCCGTTGGAGGCATGACGCTATATGCGGCGGCAGCGGCGACAAACGTCGCCACGACTTATACAGCGAGTGCTTCCTGGGCGGGCGATGTTCCGGACGCCTACCGCACCAAGATGGTGGTTCGCACGCCACTCTTTATTCCGTGCACCTATTTCGCCGATGAAATCGCCGGGCGGCGGCTGGTGTTCAGCGGGGTCGGCGATCAATCCACGGGCCTCATAGACGGCAGCACATGCAACAATGTCGGCGGCGCCTCAGCGCCAGCGGGCCACGTGCTCATCAATATCGACCATCCGTATTTTGCCAACAGCAGGACTTATGCGGACGAGTTGATCGACCTTGAATTGGTCGAGGCGTATGGCGCGGTCGAATTTGAAGTCGACGGAGAGGGGGATTATTGGGGCGATAACAATGCCGCCACCCAGCAGAACATGGTGGGCTCATTTCCGATTACGATTGTTCACGGATTTGGCGCCGCGGCCGCTTCTGCGCAGCAACAGATGTCGGCGCTGCAGGATGTCAGTCCGATCTCAGGGTCGTGCCAGCCTTCCGGGGGAGGGGTCATTTCGCGAACCTGTCAGGTTGGCAATTCGCCCTTGATCGCCGAGACGATCCGCTACCAAGAAACATTGCTCAACACGATGGTCGCAGGCGTGACGCGCACTGGGATCGTCCGCCACCACGACGTCGGGATCATTCTTTCATCCCGCAATGTTGGAAGCTCCTATATCTCAATGAGCACGGCGACCAGCGTCGTGAACTCGCGCGCCGATGACGCTGGTGCGCGCGACCGCGCGTTTGAGATTATGGGCCAACTTTTACCGGAGCTGGAGGAAGCCTCCGTCGCGGTCGAACCCTTCAGCGACGATCGCCATCCCGAGGTTGGGCCCAGGCTTCCCGTCTCCGGGGTCTCGCAACTAGTCGAGGTTCTGCCTGCGCAAATGGCGACTTTTCTCACGGCATTGCCCTCCACCAGCTCGTACGCGAATTTTCAAGTGTGGGAAACGCGACGGCGCGCGCGCTTACAGACCGCGGCGGGCCTTGGCTATACGAGCGTGCTCAATGTGACCGGCGATATTTGGACGGGCGAATTCTTCTATAAGGCGGGCGACCGCAACTACACTTTGTGGCAAGCGCTGAAGGGCGCGAACATAGACGACCCTTTGCGCGCCACGATGAACATGGCGCAAATCTCGGACGCCGCGGCGCCGCGGCGGCGTTATGCGTCGGTCTCGCCATCGGATGGCGAGCTTTCGTTCACCGCGCCCGCCGACATCGTGACGGGCGCGGGCGCCTTTCCTTATAGCCTCGACTTTCGTCGCACTTATGTGCCGGGCGCGCAGGAGCGCGTGGACGCTCAACGAACGACCTATATGAGCGGTCAAAACCAAGTCATCTCGAACGCGCAAACTTGGATCTATACCGGCGTCGATCAGGATTCCGCCGCGCGGCTTGGGGGCGGGTGGACCCACAATTTCAATATTACGGCAACGACCAGCGTCGATTATTCTCGTATGTTGGGCTCGGTGTCTGCGATCGAGGGATCGGGGGCATTGGCGACCATTGTCGCGCTCAACGATCTGGCGACGCCCGCCACTCTTCAAGATCGCGTGCGGCTTATGTCGCTGCGCCGCTCCATGTTCCCGGCATGGCAACGAACTTTTGTGGTGAAGCGTGGCGCTTCATCGGAGGCGTTTCTGCTGTTGCCGGATTGGCGGTTGAGTTCGCCGCCTGGTTCGTCGGCGCGTCTTACAATTCCATCGGTGTCGGTTGGAGAAACGCTTCAGCCAAACTTGACCTATATTGGACCCGAAGGCGACGTCATTTATTTCGATGACTTCACACGCCGTAAATATGATCTCTGCGTGGGCGGCTCACCACAGACCCCGCGCGAGCCACTCTACCGCGCCGCCTATTGGGCGTTTCCAAGCGGTGTCAGAATCGATTTCGACTATCAGATCCTCAACTTTTGGACCAATGTCCCGGAACAAATCGACCAATGTCAAAGGTCCTACTCGTCCGTTTTGACAGGCGTGCACAACAATCTGGGAAGGTCGCTGTCCTTCACAAACGTGGCCTACGATTCGGGTATTCCTACTTATTATAACGACGGATCTAGCTTTGGAGTGGGCGCAGTCACAGTTGGATATCGCCTTAGCGCCGTAACCGACGAAAATAGCCGCAGTGTTAGCTTTGGGGTCTCGTCGTGCCCGACTGGCGCGCGCATCGTCTGCAACGTCTTTACCGTGACCGATCCCACCAGCGCGGTGACGCGTTATGAATATGCGGCCGACGCCAATTCCCCCGATCCTTCAATAATTTTGCGACCGAATTATCGCCTTCGGCGCTATTTCACACCTGAGCAAGTCGCGGCGGGCGGGACGCCGCCGTTTGAGACGATCCGTTATGATGGAATGTTTCGCGTCGCGCGCGTTACCGACGCTTTGGGCGCCGCCACGCTCTATTATCCGGGCGCCATTGCCGGTGACGAGGAATGGCGCCGCAGCCAGATTGTCAGTCCCCTAAGCATTGCGGCGGCGCCCGTCGTTACAACGAATATTTTTGACGGACACAATGCGCTGCTGCAAAGCATCGATCCGCTCGGCCGCTCGGTCCGCAATGAATACGACCGCGCGCAGCGCTTGGTGCGCACGACCAATCCAGAAGGGGATCAGACCGTTCGGAGTTACGATGTCCGCTCCAACGTCACGGAAATTCGGCGGATTTCGAAAACGCCGGGAACACCGGCCGACATCGTCACGACAACGGCCTTTGCGCCAAGCTGCGGCATCTCCGGACAACCGGCGTGCGGCGGCGCCGAATATTTCTGGGCCAATTGCGTTAGCACCTACACCAGTGCGAACTGCAACAGGCCGCTGCGCGACACCGACGCGCGGGGCTATGTATCCGCCTATACCTGGGACAGTGCGTCGGGAATGCTGACGCGCGTGGACACCGGCCTGAACGCCGGCCTCACTTGTACTCTCGCCGGTGGAACCTGCCCGCGAACCGATCTGGTCTATTCGCTCTTCGGAACGGGCGCTCAATTTCGGCTGCTCACGCAACGCACGGATCGAATCTCCGTGAGCGACAATCTCGTCACCAGCTATGGCTATAACGCGGCCAATCATTTCGTGCTTTCATCCGCCATCGTCGATCCAAGTGGCCTCAATATCTCCACCGGCTTCACGTTCGACGCCATCGGCAATGTCACGCAAATCAATGGTCCGCGTACCGATGTAACGGACGTCACCGATGTCACCTGGGATTTGGATCGGCGCATTCGTTTTCGAATTGAAGCTGACCCCGATGGCGCGGGGGGAAACCCGCGCCCTGCTGTGCGACTTACCTATAATCTCGGCGGCCTGTTGCTCACCAATGAGAGCGGGACGACGACAAGCGCGACCGGATCGAACTTCTCCGCCGCGCAGACGACCAGCTTTGCCTATGACGGCGTAGGACGGCGCATTCGCGCTACGAGCCCTGCGGGCGTGACGCAAATCGGCTATGACGCCGCTGATCGCACAATCTGCACTGCCGTGCGCATGAACCCAGCGGTCTATGGCTCATTGCCGAGCGATGCGTGCGCATTATCGACACAGGGCGCCAACGGGCCCGACCGCATAACGCACATGGTCTATGACGCCGCGGGGCAGGTGCTGAATGAGCAACGCGCCTATGCCACGGCGCTGCAGCAAAATTATTCCACCTTCGCCTACACACTGAACGGCCAGCCAGATTGGGTGGAGGACGCCAACGGCAATCGCAGCAACTACACCTACGATGGCTTTGATCGCCTCAGTCAGCTCAACTTTCCATCGACAACGATGGGTGCGCATGCGGCGAGCGCGACCGATTTCGAACAATACGCCTATGACGCGTCCAGCAATCGCGTGAGCGTAACGCTGCGCAGCGGCCAATTGATTGGGCGAACTTTCGACGCGCTCAATCGCGAAACTTTCAAGAACTGGCCCGGCGGCGGGACGGGAGACGTTAGCTCGACCTATGATCTGCTCGGACGGCGGTTGTCGGCGCATTTCTCGGTTGGCGATATCGACTATACTTATGATCGCCCGGGGCGGCTGTTGACCGAAAGCGCATACGGCCGCGTTTTGAGTTATCAGTACGACCAAGCCGGCAATCGCACGCGGCTGACTTGGCCCGACGCCAATTATGTCCAATACACCTACGACGCCATGAACCGCATGGATCAGGTGCGCGAGAACGGCGCGACCAGCGGCCTGGGCCTCCTTGCAGATTATTCCTACGACACGCTCGGTCGGCGCGCGACCATTGTGCGGGGTAATGGAACCAGCACGACGATCGCCTATGACGCCGCTTCGCGACTGCAGTCCTTGACCCAGGACGTGCTGAGCACTGGTCAGGACTTGGCGCTCGGCTTTTCCTACAATCCCGCCAGCCAGGTGTTGAGCCGCTCGCTCTCCAATGACGCCTATCGGTGGGCGGCGCCTGCGGCCAACCGCGCCTATGTCCGCAACGGGCTCAACCAATACACCTCGGTTGGAGGCGCGGCCTTCAGTTATGATGCGCGCGGAAACCTCACCAATGATGGCGTGCGCGGTTTTAGCTACGATCTGGAAAATCATCTGACCGGCGTCACAGGCGTGCCCGCGCCAGTGACCTTGGCGTATGATCCGCTCGGACGTTTGCGGCAGAGCACGGCGGCCGGCGTCAGCACCGATTATCTCTTTGACGGCGATCGGCTGACTGCGGAATACAACGGCGCGACCATGCTGCGGCGCTATGTGCATGGCGCGGGCGTTGACGAGCCGTTGGTCTGGTACGAAGGCGCGAATTTGGCGACGCGCAATTGGCTGCATGCCGATCATCAAGGCTCGGTGATCGCCACAACAATCGGAACGGGCGCGGCAAGCATCTATGCCTACGGTCCCTACGGCGAGCCCGCGAACGACAATTGGACCGGGTCGCGATTCCGATACACCGGGCAAATCGCGTTGCCGGAAGCGAGGCTCTATCACTACAAGTCGCGGGTCTATGATCCGGCTCTGGGTAGGTTTCTGCAGACTGATCCGGTCGGATACAGGGCGAGCCCGAACTTGTACGGCTATGTAGACAATAATCCAATCAACTCCAGAGACCCCAGCGGCCTGTACAAGTGCGTACTAGACAAAGATGCGTGCAGAATAATTGACTACGACCGCAGACAATTGTTGGCAGACAGCAGACTCGTACGCGATCAAACGAGAAGTGCCGCGAGAGCGCTGGATAGCCACCAACGATTAACCGCTGACCAGCAAGCAACAGTAGATGCGTTTAAGAAACACTTTGGCCGCGATCCTACTAGCGCGTCGCTACGGGCAGCCGCGAATGGCCTAGATCGAATCATAGATTTTTGGGTGGACTCCGGTCCAGCGTTTGTAAGGCCGGCAAATTCACGGCACGGCTATGACCCCAATGAAGACGAAGCATATGTCGTAAGGGGTGATCGCAGCGGATCGGTGTATATTGTGTCGCAAAATTACTACGACAGTGGCAGTCGCGCAGCAACCCTATTTCATGAGACCACCCACAAGCTCTTTGGTGCAGGCGACTACGCATACAGTTGGCAGGACGGTAGATTCGGTAACATTTACGGGCCTTCGGGTTACGGGTATCTTGACCTCACTCCTGAGCAGCGTTGGAACAATGCGGACAGTTGGGCATGCTTTACGTTTACTCCGTGCGACTGAAATCGAAAACCGCGCGATTCTTGTTTGCGATTTTCCTATTGGCAGGTTGCGGACCGCGAGGTGCGGACGGGATGGCGCAGACGAGGTACAACGCAGAGGCAAGTGAGGCGGTGCGTAATGGCGTGCGCCTTTCAATTGGCCCAAATCAGGGTGCCGACGCAGATTTGGCATACCGCATAGTGAATGAGGGCGGGGATTGCATCGCCATAAGCCATATTGACTTGCCGTCAGGCGCCACGGCTCACCTTGCGAGATCGATGGCGTTAGTTGATCGGTCAGGCAACATGCGTGAGCCAACTTTGGTTTCTAGTCCGACCGCGTTCACAACGCACAGCGTGTTGCTCCTGCCACGTGGGGCGGAGGTGACACGACATGTGAATGTCGAGGGCATGTTTGGAGTGTCTGATATCGAGAAGTACAGCGCAACTTTGACGATCCCCTATGCGCGCTGTGATGATCTGATGGATGCCGATCGATCGGCGCCCGGATTTATTTCTGTTTCGAACATCGAATTTTCAAAGCGGTAGATCGCAGGCGCGCGACCTGACTGGAAGCAACGGTACAAAGCATATGGTTCCGCCTTCGGGTACCAGAGTTCGTGGCCACGTATGAAGGCGACACCTTAGCGACCCGCAATTGGCTGCACGCCGATCATCAAGGCTCGGTGGTGGCCACTACGATCGGGACGGGCGCGGCCAGCATCTATGCCTCGGCCCCTATGGCGAGCCCGCGAATGACAATTGGACTGGCTCACGCTTTCGCTACACCGGGCAAATCGCGCTGCCTGAAGCGCGGCTCAATCACTACAAAGCGCGGGTCTATGATCCGGTGCTGGGCGGTTCTTGCAGACTGATCCGATGGGGTACGAGGATGATCTGAACTTCTATCAGTATGTTGGGAATGACCCACTCAATCGCAGCGATCCTACCGGCCGCCAGGAGCGGCGTCGGTATGGGCCGAGATGGGACCCGTTCTTCTCCGACAATCCATGGAGGCCAGGCTCGCAGGCCAACCAGGGCTGGATTGAAGACATGAAATATGACTTTCAAACTTGGCTAGATGTATTCTCAATAACGAGGCGGATGAAGAAGAGACTAAGGGGCCGTTTGAGCAGGATGGTGTAGGAAAAATAACGGACGACGATTTGAATATGCCGATTCGGGATGAGGATTTGTTGGATGCGGAACGTCAACTGAAGGAAAGCGCTGCGCAGCGGGATAGAGAGCAGAGTCGATACCTGCCGGGAGATCGGGATGGCACGCCTGAGGAACGAGAGGATTATTGGGAGCACAGGCGGCACGAAGAGCGAATGGACCGCGAGGCGGAGCGACTGAAAGAAATCACCGACCGAATTGATGAGATTGAAAGGAGATCTCGAAACCAATGAGCGGTGCGCCCGATAATCCGTTTGATTTGCTTCGACTCCCCGACGTGCAATGGCAAGAGGGGCTCGATCCGGTTAGAGCCGCAATCGCAGCATTCGATCCCGAGCACCCCGAGCCGCTTGGTGCACTTCTGAACGCCGAGGATCCCTTAATCACACGTCGCGCCCTGAGCGTATTCGGATCAGTCGGAAAGAAGGGTTTTGTTGTATTGGACGCGGCATTAGCTCTCGCGGGTCACCGTGACATGCTTGCTCGGTCAAAACTACTTGACGGCGTTCTGTCCTACCCGAGAAGGCTGAACCCAACTCAAGCTCATATTGTCCTGCAACTGGGAGTCGATGCTGAGGATATTGTTCGGGAGAAAGTCGTTGCATTCATCAGCTTAGCGAAGCTTGAGACGCTCGAACACGCGATCGCATTGTTTAGCGGATCCTTGCGTGACGAACACGAAGAAGGCCTTAGGTTGCTAAAAGAAGAACACGAGGACATCCAACGCATATTCGATGTGGCAATCGCGACAAACACTTTGCATTCGATCTATGGTTTGGCGGCATTGGAGCGCATGGCCAGAAAAGGCCTCGTTGACAGGTTTCCCAGCTATTCTGGGGGCTCCTATCTGGGCGCGTCGGTTCTCGCCAACATGCAGCGCCTTCACAAACTTCACCGTAAGACCGGGTCCTCGGCTTCATAAGCGCACATTGATCACGGCTGGGCCTCTCCAGCGCCGTGCAGCGCAATCTCAGCCAAACGCATGAGCGCTGGGATCGCGTCGGCACGCCGGACGGGCTCGCGGGCGAAGCGATCGCCTTGCCGGTGGGCATCGCCACGGTCGTGCATCATTGCATCCGCTTGGCGGCTTTCTGCTGAGCGAAGAGCTGGCCAAGCGCGTCCACGCCCGAAGCGGCGCGGCTTATGATCCTGGGTGGTGCCTCCTCGATTCCCGTAAACTTCATTGCGGGCGTAAAAGGGACGTCGCTCAGCTCACCATGGCGTCAAAGATGGCGCGTTCTTCCGTCCAGCGATGTGTGAGCGCCGGACGGCGCGCGTCGAAATAATGGGCGGACGTGGCTTCTGGCCCGATCTGGTCGACGAACGAAAAGCCGAAGCATTGGCCGCGCCGCAGAACGCCCTGCACGTCTTTGACATAGGTGAGGAAGGCGAGACCTAAACTTGGTTCGGCCTGCAAGCGCCTGCGAAGCGCAACGTTTGCGCCGGGCGGAAGGCAGGCCAGAGTCGCCCCGCGTTGCTGCAACGAAAACCAATGCTCCCAACCCCCCACACGATAGGTGAAGTCCGCCTGGCAAGGGACACACCATTTCGCCGCAAGCGATGCCGCATCTTGTTTCGGATTTGCTTGCGGGCTGCGAACATGGATGGTGAATTTCGCGCCGTAGTCAGGATCGGGCTCAGTTACGAGAGGAAAATACTTGAAGCGGGCGACGTGATCGTGCGCGTCGATGGCGGGGCCTGCGCCTTGGCCGCGCTCGCACGGGGAATTGCCGACGATCGCCAAAGAGGCATCGGACGCGATCATAGCGGTCATCGATTCCGTGCCATTCTCGAAGCTTTCAAGCAGAGCCGCATGCCGCGAAATTTCCGCGCGATCGAGCGCCGTTCCGATCAAGTCGGGATGGTCGCGGAGATGGCGTGCGAGCGGCAGGAGCTTGCTGTGTGCGCGCGCTAAATCTGGAAACTCCTGGAGAAGAGGGTCGACCAACTCCCGGTCCGCCAAGAAGGCTTGCGACAAACATTCTTGCAGCAGGCGACCGTTTCGTTTGAACTGGCGCGCCAGCGCCAGATTGTCGCGAACCAAGCCTTGGGAGGGCCCCTCACACCGCCATCTGGCTCTCTTCCACTCGAGGGCGCACGCTGAAGCGAGGGGATGATCGGACGCGATAATCTGTTGGAGAAGGGCTTCATTGTCGTCCGCCACCACGCGGCATCGCATGCGGAAAAGAAAATGGTCGATCGCCGTGTCTGCCGGCCACTCATCGGTGGCGCGGCCTTCGGTCAAGACCTTCATGGCGAGCGGCGTCGCTTGGTGCACCAGCTGCGCGCGAGACGCCATGGCGATCCGCAAGGCCGTGCGCTCATAAAGATCTTGAACAAGGCTGAGGGCGTCGATCGCCGCGCTGATCGCCCTGTCGGCGTCATGCGCTTCTAGGGCCGCTTCGAAGATCGAAAACCGAGAGAGAGGATCGGCCGTAGGCGCACGCGGGTCGCGCCAAAGCTCCTCGGTCGCGGAAATGGTCCGAAACACTTCAAAGAGCGTCTGAGTGCTCGGTTTGCCTCGGTAAAGGCGCGCTGCATCAACGCACTGGCGCCACACCTCCGACGCGACGTCTGTGGTCGTCATCCCCGCTCCTCAATCCCGCCGGCGTGTGCGTGATCGCCGTGCGGACAGGCGGCGCATTGCCGGTCGGGGCTGCGCACCATCACGGCTTCGGTCTCTCCACTTACCGTCGGCCAAGCCACATAGCATACGGTCCGGACGCTTGCCAAAGCAGCGATGGCGCGGTTCAACTCGTCTTGAGGGAGCGATCGCCTTGACCAGTGCTTCGGTGCTCAGAGTGTTCGTGGGCTGGGACAGCCGAGAGCAGGACGCATACGATGTCGCTGTTCATTCCTTGCGCCGCCACGCGTCCGTTCCGCTGACAATCACGTCCCTGAAACAAGAGGATTTACGCGCCCAGGATTTGTTTTGGCGTGAACGAGATCCGCTTGCGGCCACCGAGTTTACCTATACCCGGTTTCTGACACCGTACTTGAGCGGGTATGCGGGCCAAGCGCTCTTCTTTGATTGTGATTTCTTGTGGACCGCCGACGTCGCCGAACTCCTGGCTCTCGTCGATCCGGGTCGGGCCGTAAGCTGCGTGCATCATCAGCACAAGCCGCGTGAAGAGACCAAAATGGATGGCGCAATTCAAACGCAATATCCGCGAAAGAATTGGTCGAGCCTCATGGTGTTCAATTGCGCTCACCCCTCTACGCGCGAGCTCACTCTCGACGCAGTCAACACGCAATCAGGCGCATACCTGCATCGTATGCAATGGGCGGCGGACGAGGAGATCGGCGCTCTGGCGCCGACTTGGAATTGGCTGGAAGGCTGGTGCGAACCGGAGCCAGGAACCATCCCGAAGGCGATCCATTTCACGCGCGGGGGGCCATGGTTTGCGCAATGGAGGAACGTCGCGTTCGCGGATCTCTGGTTGGAAGAATTCGAGCGTGTGAAGAGGGCGACTGCACACGTGGAAGCTTAAGGCCGATAGAGCCAATCAATCTGCTTGGCGCCGATCTTCTCGACCAAGGTGTAGCCTTTGCTTTCAAGATAGCGCTCGGCCGCATCCGGCGACCCGTAGAGCACATTGTGCTCGGGTTTATTCTCGATCAGGATCCATGGACGGTGCTTCGCGATTGTTCGACTGGCGCCTTCAAGCGCGCGATGCTCGTAGCCTTCAAGATCAAGCTTTAAGAACGAGCACGCAGGCAAGTTGAGGCTATCAATCGGTATCGCTTGAGTCTCGCCGGCGCCTTCAATGCGCGAGGATATCGAGCGGCGCCCTGGGCTTTTCGCTGCGATCGCGACGTGCTCAAACCGATCGGAGAGTGCGGTGGAGTGAAGGATCACTTTATCGCTCAGACCCCAGTCCGCGATGTTGCGTGCGAGGCACGCGAATACTTCCGGCGCGGGCTCAAAACTGTGCACTTGGTCAAAAACGGCGGCCATACGCCGCGTCCACGATCCCACATTTGCGCCTCCATCAATTGCAAGCACAAACATGCTGAGATGGCGCAGCGCCGCTTCCAGATGCGCGATTTGAAAGCCAGAGCCTCGCTCAAAGTTTGCGCGGGAGCGCTCAAGGTTGGACCCGGGCTCGGCGTCCACGTCCGGAATCCAAAACTCACCAAGCTGTTTCATCGCGGATCCTGACAAGACAGCGCACGAGCGGTTAAAGCGGCCCGCCAGCCCGCGAAATACGTTCCTAAGTCGACTCTGTCGACCGCGACGCAAGCATAGCCGCTTCGGGTACGATCGTCGCGCATTGGCTCGGGCGAGGACCGGGTGACCTCACACTCAAATCAGAGAGGCGAACCACTAAGGCGCGACCGGCGAGACTCGATCTGGTACACGCCCGAAGCAGGTCCAAAGCCGATCAGCAGGCTAATGCGCTTCCTAGGCGCCGCCGTGAATTCCTGCTCGGTGGCCATCACGGATACGACCCTCGTCTCTGCTCGCTTCTCGGGCGGGCTATGCCCTCTATTTTTGTCAATCTCACGAGGGCTACTCGCGACGTTGTATGCGTTCTGGCGCACCGCTATTGTGAGGGCCATGACCATTCCGGACTACAAGCTTCCTGGCGACCTTACCGCGGACGAGCGGTATTTGCTCGACTTCGCCATTTTACGGCTGAAGAACGCTGCCCCGACAGGTGTGATCGAGTTCGACGAGGACGGAATCCCTCTCGAAGATGACGACGCGGACCCTTATGAAAACCTCGCAGCGCACGAGGCCTACTTCCATCTCGTGCAGTCCTTCTGGGCCAAGCGTGAGCGGGCGCCGACGGGCGACCATTAGACCGTAACATCGAGCGCGCTTGGCGTCGCTCGCTGTGGGCTGAGCGTTCAACTCGGAGAATTCGGTGGCCGGCTGGGACAATCATCGAGATTACGGAGGACCAGAGCCAAACCGCCTGTCGGTGGCCCTGATCGTTGTGCTGGTGCTCGTCGTCACGCTGGCGCTCATTGTGTGGACCCGGAGCGCAGGCGCACAACCACTTCGTGAAATCGTCGGCATCGCGTCCGTGATCGACGGCGACACAATCGAAGTACACGATGAGCGCATCAGGTTGTCCGGCTTCGACGCGCCGGAGCGGGGTCGACGCTGCGCGGGCGGCGCCAATGCTTACCAGAGTGCCTCCTTGGCGCTCTCGGACTTCATTGGAAGGCGCACGGTGCATTGTGCCCTAAGCGGCACGGACAATTACGGACGCCATGTTGGGACCTGCCGAGTGGACGGCGTCGATCTTGGCGAGCACATGGTGTCGCAGGGCTGGGCGCGTGATTGGCCGCGATATAGTCACCGAGCTTATGCCGATGACGAGGCCCAAGCGCGTGCGGCGCATCGGGGACTCTGGGCTATGAATTGCCCCAGTCTATGGGGCGATCGCAATTATGACTGAGCGCGATCGCTAATCCGCTGCCATGTTTCGCAGTCGTATCCGCGCGAAGCGACGCCGTCGCAAGGCGTTCTGCTCCGGTTCGGCCTGAGCGGCGGGAACGGTCTCTAAGAATGCGGCTTCGCTCTGAGGTTGTTCTGCATCCGGCGCCGGACATGTACATACAGCGTCCATCTCGGTTGGACCCCAGCGTGCCAAAAGCAATAAGCAATCGCTCAACAACCGCCCTGGACGCGCAGATCGGACAGCGTATCCGCCTGCGTCGTTTGGAGCTCGCCATGGCGCAGACCGTATTGGCGCAAAGAATTGGCGTTACCTTTCAGCAAGTCCAAAAGTACGAGCGCGGCGCTAACCGGGTCGCAGCGAGTACCCTGTTTTCCATCGCGAAGGTTTTGGATCTGCCGGTCACCGCGTTTTTTCCGGCGGCAGGCAGCGGCACGTCTGGCGCGCTGACAGAGACCGAAGATGCGTTGGAGCTCAGGCTGATTTATTCCCGTCTTAGCCCGCGCGCGCGCGAACTTTTCCTGGCGACCGCGCGTGCGTTTGGCGCACAGGAAGGCGAGGGGCCCAAGAGGCCCAAGAAGCGCCGCTGACCGATGGGGCGGTCACGTGCTCGGCGTGCGATCCTCGAGGACCCCAAGCACAGCGCGCAAGATTTTCTGCCGCAGCACGTCGCTCGAAGCGCTCCCCATCAGTTTGAGCACAGCACGCCCTTCCTCCGTCTTTAGTCCCTCTTCAATAAGCGTGGAATCGTCGGAGAGGCCTGCGCTCGGCCCGAGATCCGCGTCGCTGAAGCACTCAGCCATGGACCATTGTAGGGCGGTCGCAATCGTGAACAGACGCGATGCGGCAATCCGGTTGACGCCCTTTTCGTACTTTTGAATCTGCTGGAAAGTGATGCCCGCAGCTGCCGCCAAAGCTTCCTGGCTCATGCCGCGCGCGAGACGCCGCGCACGCAGGCGTTGGCCGAGCCGTCGGTCAAACTCGGTAGCGGCGCGTTCGTCATGCAGCTTCATTCGATCAACTCCAGCGCTCCTCATAACGCTCTGAGTATCAAAAAGAATGACAAACAACTCACAGTTGTGGCGGGATTTCATCAACACCGCAGTATGGCGCGTTTTGCGGATGCAGGACCGTCGCCATGAGCTATTTGCAGAGAGGCTTAGATTTTATTGCGGGCGCCGAGTCCGATGAAACCCTGGCCGACCTCGAAGCGCGTTTGCGTTTGGTGCTGGAGGAATTCGGCGTCACCCAGTTCTCGCTCATTTCCTTGGCCGAGCGGGCTGAGAATAGAGCGCGGCGCCCCGTGGGCCTCACGCGCGGCACAACGCCAGAATGGTCTCAGCACTATCATGCAAAGCGTTACTTCAACGCTGATCCGGTCATTCATACCGCAATTTGCCAATCGGATCCCTTCACGTGGAAAGATCTGTCGCCGCGCCTTATGTCCACCGCCGCGAAGGCGATGGTCGCGGAGGGCCGCGAAGCCATGCAGGTCGACGGCTGTTTCGTTGTGCCGACACATGACGCTCGCGGTCTCGCCGGCCTCATTTCGATGTTTCATTCAGGCCGAGAACCCGATCTGCAAATGCGCAAGGCGTTGAAGCTTATTACAATCTACGCGGTTGAGCGCGCCAAGGAATTGTATGGAGGGTTCGTGGATCCAGCGAGTTGGGACGGCCCGTGTCCGCTAACGGCTCGGCAGCGCGAGGTCTTGGCGTTCTCCGCGATCGGCAAAACTGATTGGGAAGTCGCGGCAATCTTGGGGATCGCCGAGAAGACCGCCAACCACCATTTCGAAAGCGCCAAGCGCGAACTAGGCGTCGCCACCCGCGCCCAAGCAGTCGCCATCGCCATGCACCGCGGCTGGATCGCGCTCTAGGCAATAGGGCAATCACCCCAACGTCAGTTTTGATAGGACCGCTTACGGCATGAGGCGTCACCACCAGGGCGTCTCATATGATTCACATCGTCACAGCTGCTAATCGCGCCCTCTACGCGGACGCGCTCCGCGAGATGCATCGCCTGCGCTGGGAGTTCTATATCGAGCAGCGTGATTGGCGCGACTTGCGCGCGCTTCAGCGCGAGCCTGGCTTTGAGTATGATGAATACGATGATGAGCGCGCCATCTATTTGCTCGCGCTTGCTCAAGATGACGCCGTCCAGGGTTCGATGCGACTGCGGCCGACCGAAGACAAGTCTCTGTTGTTCGATCGCTTTTCTGATCTCGTCGATGACGAGATCGGCTATCGCGGTGATGCGCGCATTTGGGAAATTACCCGCCTAATGCGCGCGCCGGCCTATCGGGGCGCCGATGGCGAACTTAGACTCAGAATTAATTGTGCCGCTTGCGAACTGGCGCTCACGCGGGGCGTCCGCAAATTCGTCTCCGCTATCGACACCTTTCTCCTGCCCGCGGCGCGCGCGCTGAACCGCGACAAGCATCGCGTATTGGGCCTTCCGCAAGACTACCGCGAAGGCGAGGTGATCGCGGTGGAGTTTTCACCAGACGCCGAATGGCTGGCGATGGGCCGAAAGCTTGGTCGCTTTGCGCATCCCATGATGCTGGAGCTGCCGCCGCCAGCAGGCAACGATCAGCGCAGTCCGACGCAAGAGGCCGCGCTCGCTCGTCATCTCCGCACCTTGCCGCAAGACAGGACGGCACGTTTGCTGGAGTGGCTCGGCGACGGCGGCGTCGATCAAACAGCGTCGGCGGCTTGAGATGGCCGATTGTCAAGCAAGTGCGGCGCGCACGCTCCCCCACCTCAGCGCGGCCACCCCAGCGGAGACGATAACGGCGGCCTTGATGGAATGGGGCGCTGTCATCATCGACGCAGCAGCGCCCATCGCGGACCTCGATGCGATCGACAACGCGCTGACTCCTTGGTTTGAGCGGACCCCAAGAGGGGAGGGCATATTCCTCGGACGCACGACGCGGCGTTTCAGCGGCCTCTTTGCGAAAGCCGAGAGCACGTCGCGGCTCGCGGTCGACCCTCTCGTCCTCGCCGTTGTCGAGCAAGTCTTGATGGGCCAGCCCGAAAAACGTTGTGACGCGATCCAGCTCAATCTAACGCAGGCGATTGCGATCGATCCGGGCCAGGGCGCGCAGCCCATGCACCGCGACGCGTCCATGTATCCGTTCGCGCATGATTTCGAACTCATCGTGAATGTGATGTGGCCGCTTGATGATTTTACAGCGGAGAATGGCGCGACCCGGATCGCGCCGAAGAGCCATCTGTGGGAAAAGGCTCGTCGTCCGCAAGACCACGAGATCGCGCAAGCTATCGCGCCGGCGGGCTCAGTGATTTTGTGGCTCGGATCGACCTTGCATGGCGGCGGCGAGAATCGCAGCGCCGGCCCGCGCCGCGGCCTGGTGTTCAACTATTGCCTGGGTTGGCTGAGCCAAGCCGAGAAACTGCTTCTGAGCACGCCGCCACATATCGCGCGCCGCTTGCCGACACGGCTTCAGCGTCTGCTTGGCTATCAGGTTCATCGACCCAGCCTCGGCTGGATTGAGGAGCGCGATCCGATCGAGTGGCTCAACGGCGAAATCGGGGCGGTGGCCGCCGCGCAAGACCATTTCACGCCTGAACTAGAGCAGCGCTTGGCCGACGCGTATCGCGCATTGGAGGAAGTGGGCCATGGGTAATGCAATGAGACAGCACCGCGCCGAAACGCCGACAGAGGCATTATCACGCGCTTTGGTCGAAGCGCTTTCGCTTTGTCACGAGCAGGGTGATGCCGAAATCGGAGACCATATCCTCGCTGCATTGCGGACGCTGCATGAGCGAGAAGGTAGCGACGTTCAGACAACGAGTGACACGACTGATGGCGCGCTGTGACAGCTCTAGCCGCCCATAGTTCTAGCGACTCCAAGGCGCCGCGCGCGCCGCTTTTCGTGCCCCAGACCGTTCGCGCTCCCGAGCATTTCCTCTCGCTTCTTCAAGCCATGCGCGCTGCGATGCGTAATCCAATTGAATTGTGGGACCGTGATCTCTTCTCTCTGCCTTATCGCGAAATCCGCCGCTTCGGGCGCAAATATCTGGAGATTATGGACCCCGCGCTTATGCACGAGGTCCTCGTGAACGAAGTCGATGCTTTCGTGAAGTCTGACATTCAGCAGCGCTATATCAAACCCGCACTAGGCAATGGCCTGCTGGCGGCGGAAGGCGCCTCTTGGCGTCTGCAACGCCCTGCGGCGGCGGCGTGTTTCCGGACCAAGGCTCTCGAGCAACTGCTTCCCGTCATTGAGCGCGTCGGAGAAGAGGCGGCCTCGCGCCTCGCCGCGCATGATGGCCAGATCATAGATATCATGCCCGAGATGATGCGCGCGACCTTCGATGTTGTAGCGCAACTGGTGCTGGGGGAGGAGGCCTCCGGCCTGGACCAGCAGGTTCTCGCGCAAGCCGTCACCGATTATGTCGAGACGATTGCCCTTGCTGATCCGATCGACGCCATTGGGGGGGCAAGCTGGCTCAATCGCATCTGGCCCAAGCGCGGCCGCCGCGGCGTCAAGGCCATGCGCACGCAGGCGACAGCGGCCCTGCACCGAAGACGGTCCAGCACGCGGCAGCATATTGACTTGCTTGCTCGCATGCTTGCAGCGCGCGATCGGGCGAGCGGCGCGCCGATGAGCGATATAGATCTGCGCGACAACATCCTTACTTTCATGACCGCCGGCAACGAGACCACGGCGCTTACGCTGACCTGGGCGCTCTATCTCATTGCGAACGACCAAGCCGTGCAGGACCGCCTGGCTCAAGAAGCCGACGACGTGCTGGGCGAAGGGCCATTGTCCTCCGATCAAATCGGGCGCCTTAGTTTCCACCTGCAAGTTATCAAGGAGACTATGCGGCTCTATCCGCCGATTGCAATTCTGCAGCGACGCGCGATACGTGCGGTGACTATTGGCGGAGTTGCATTGAGGAAGGGCGACGAAGTCGTGTGCGCTTCTTACGTCATGCACCGAAGTGAGCTTCTATGGGACAATCCAGCGGCATTCGACCCGGATAGGTTTTCTCCAACACGTTCGCTTGGGCGTCATCGTCTCGCACACATGCCTTTCGGTGCGGGCAAGCATATCTGCATCGGGTTGCCATTGGCCTATATGGAAACCGTTGCGATCCTCGCTACGCTCATGCGTAAAGTGCGCACTGAACCAAACCCGCTGCACGAGATACGTCCCATCATGCGACTCACTGTGCGCCCGGCTGGAGGAATGCCGCTTCGGGTGTTCACCAGAGCATCCTAGTATTTTCACGGGAGTGGCGATCGAGGTTCGTCGCCTTTACTCCTGCTGCGAGCCGCGCTCACCTAACCCGCGTGACGACCCAATCAAACAGGCCTGATTGAACGACTTTGCTCGCAAGCTGGCGGCTAGTCCAAATGTCGATGTCGGAGCACTCTTGTGCGCTGTGGATAGCATCGGTCGGCGAGTGGCAAACAAAGAACATGCGGTTGCAATCGCCGCTCGCTCGGAAGCGCTCGACATAGTCAGCAAGAATCGCTGGATTGGCTTTTGATTTTACCTGCACGAATGCGCGCTCCCCGGTGGCGATCTGCTCAAGGATCAAGTCGCTGTCGGCTTGAGTCTCGCCAAGCACTCCGATCCGGCGCCAGCCTGAGGCCGAGAAGATTAGATCAACGAGAATCTCAAAGTCCTTCCAGTGCAGAGCCACAAGGAGCCGCTCCGTCAAAACGATAAGCTCGTGCCGGAGCGCGGCGGCCTCTGCGGCAAGCGGTTCTTCTACGCCGTTTAGCCGCCGCAGCAGATAATTGGTGTCGGAGATGTCGCAAATCGTACCCTGATAGCGGGCGACCTGTGTAAGACGCGTGCTGAGTTCGCGAATGAAAAGTGGCGTACCAAGCGTGTCGGTTGAGCTCCAGCCGCCGACGCATTTGCGTTGTCGGGGCAGCTGATCCGATGCTGGATCGCACCAAGCGACCTCCACCTCCGCGAATGTCCACCAGAGGCGACCTTGCGCGAAGGTGACCCAAAGGGCGTCTCGGCCGAGGGTGTAGAAGTCGCGCAGCTCTCGCACAAAATTACTGGCAACCCGAGGGGATTTGCCGTTCTCGCAAAAGCGGGCGTGAAGCGCGTCCCAGTCGTTTTGCCGGCAAAGGTCGTGGGGAAGTTCGCGAAAATTGAGACCTACATAGCCCCCGGCGAAGCAGGCCTTGGCGAAGCGCCCGCCAGACCCGAGCTTGATGAACCGGGCCCTGGAAGCGGAAACCGGCGCCGCTTCAGAAGCTATAGTATTCGCGGAACTCATGCCTCCGCACAACGCTCCTGCACCGGGCGAAGTCAAGCGGAATGAGACTTATAGTCTGTAGATCAATAGTCCGCATTGCTGCGCTTTGCTGGCGATGGACATTCGCGGTCGCCTCGCCCGAAACCTAATCCGACTGCGCAATGAACGCGCCTTGTCGCAAGAGAGCTTGGCTGACGAGGCAGGCCTTCATCGCACCTATGTGTCGGGCGTAGAGCGCCAGGTCCGAAACCCGACCATCGAAGTACTGGATCGGCTGGCGAAGGCGCTGAAGGTTACAGCGAGCCGCCTCCTCGAGTGAAAGACAGGCGTGTCAACGCCCGCTCACCACCTCGAAGGTCTCTTGGCTCGCCGCCAAACGCGCTTGCTTGCCGGTATAGGCCTCGAAGCGCCTCACGATGACATCGCAATAGAGCGGATCAAACTCGATCAAACGCGCGCGGCGTCCGCAGCGTTCTGCGGCGATCAATGTCGTCCCTGATCCGCCAAATGGGTCAAGCACGATCTCACCCCGCCGGCTGACGTCCTTGATTGCTTCTTCAACCAATGCAACGGGCTTGACGGTCGGATGCATTGACAGTTCGGCATCTCGGCCTTGCTTGAAAACATTCACGCCAGCATAGGTCCAGACATTGGTGCGGTTGCGCCCGAACTTACCGAGCTCAACATTGTTGCAATGGGGCGCCTGGCCCTGTTTGAACACGAAGACGAGTTCATGCTGTGAGCGGTAGAGCGAACCCATCCCGCCATTGGTCTTGGCCCATACGCAAACGTTCTTGAGTTCCGAGAACACCGCACCGCCCGCCTTCAGAAGCTCGCCCATGTGGCGCCAGTCCATGCAGACGAATGCGATGGCGCCGTCTCGGCACGTGGTCGCGGCAGGGGTAAGCGCCTCCTCCAGGAACGCCTCGAAGTCCGGCTTGCTCATCTCGCCTGAGGCCATCGCGAATTCGCGGTGCCCATCGTCGGTGCGCACGTGCCCGGAGATCGCGACGTTATAGGGCGGGTCAGTAAACATCATGTCGGCGTGCTCGCCGGTGAGAAGCTGCTGGTAAGCATCGGCGCTGCGTGCGTCGCCACAGAGGATGCGATGACGACCGCATTCCCAAATGTCGCCCATGCGCGTGACTGCCTGCGTGGATGAAGAGGGGATATCGTCTTCGGGGCCTGCCTTTTTGTCAGCGTTGGCATTGTCGGCCTCCGATAGGATCAAATCGACTTCGGCGATCTCGAAGCCGATTTCCTCGACTGGAAAATCCAGATCGACCAAGGCTTGGAGTTCCAGAGCCAAGATCCCTTTGTCCCATCCCGCGAGTTCGGCCAGCCGGTTATCTGCGATAATGTAGGCCTTCTTGTCTGCTGCGCTGAGATGGGAAAGGCGGAGCACCGGTACGAACTCGAGCTCCAGAAACTTAGCGGCTTCGACGCGGCCATGGCCAGCAATGATGCAGCCCGCATCATCGATCAGGATCGGGTTGAGAAAACCGAAGCGTTTTATAGATTTGGCGATCTGGCGCAGTTGGCGCTGCGAGTGCGTACGCGCATTGGCGGGATAGGGCGACAGGTCGCTTACGCGAACCTGTTCGAGTGCTCGATGGCTGAGGAGAGGTTCCATGGACCAGTCTTCAGCAAATTGCGCGAATGCGTGCAATCAATTTTGGAAAATAGTTGTGCGTCGTGTCAGACCTTGCAGGTCGACCAGAAGCGCCAGTGTGTTGCTTTCGCAACCCACCGGCGCTGTCCGTTAGTCACCGTCTTCGTTTAGCTTGCGTCGACCGCGGGAGTCCATGGCGGCTTTGTGCCGCTTCTCCTCGTCCTCGGTCAGCAACCCATCAAGCGGGTCCTTGGTGAGGTGGTGGTCGCCTTCGGTTGCGTCGATCCATTCTTGCTGTTTCATAATCGGATAGACCACCAGCACGCCGCCCCCGTTGCGTTCCAACGGCGCCTTCAGTTGGCCTGTATCCTTCAGGAGCGAAATCAAGGTCCGAGAAGACTTGATGTCTCCCGCCAGCGCTTGCTCGCTGAGCCGCATCACCAGCGCTTCGATGGTCGAAATCTCGATCGGCTTGCCGCCAACCGTGACCTTCCGCATCCGGCCCGCCACGCGCTTGAGGGTTTCCGCGATACTCTCCTCCTTCTTCGCGGCCTTTTCCTCCTTGACCTTCTGCCGGGCGCGCCGCTGCTTCCAGCCGCCGTCGGGACAACCCGATTGTCCTTTCTTGAAGCGCCCGCTCACCGGAGGATTACCGGGGCCGACGACTTCGATTTCTTCGTCGTCGTCCGGCTTCTTCTTCGTATCGTGGTCAGACATGACACGCCTCCCGTGCAGAACCTTGGCGCGAAAGGCGAACGTGGGTGCTGTCATACGGCTCGAGCGCGCTGGGCGCGCCCCCGGACGTAACATGCGTACGCATGCTTCTCTCCTTTACGGACGAGGAAAATAAAGCTCCGCCGCTCGCGCGACAGGGCGGGTGAATTTGGAGATTCAAGAACGCTGCCGAGACGCGTCGCGCGTCTCTCGGGTCAAGCAAGGCAATCGCTGCACTTGCCGCTTCCGGGGCACTCGCTCTTGGCTAACGGTCAAAACCGCCCTGGCAAGCCGATCACCGCGTCGCGCCGCGTCGGCCGCTCATTGAACGCGCAGTGCACACCAGTCCGTCGCGGACCTGCCGGCAAGTCTGGGTTACGCCATCGCGGCGCACCTACTTAAAACCCGGCGGCTAAAGAGTGTTCAACTCTTGAAATTTACACTCCTAGGCAAAGGCGGACAAGCAAATACGCGCGCCTGCTGGCGGCCTTTGCGATCCAGCATTTTCCTCCCACCGCCCTGCATGGCCCTGCATGTTGCCTGCACATTCCCTGCACGCTACTGCATCAAAAACTACGGAAACGGCGAAATTTGTCGTGAATTCCGGGGACTGCGACGCGCGTGGGAGGGCGCGCCTCCGGATTATGGGGGGAAAATACCCTGCACCGATAAACGTGTGCAGGTGATTGGCAGAGACCGGTTCGCACCGGACTGTTCACACCACCATTCTTTTCGGCGTGTGCACACAATCCACCATGAGCGACGCACAGCTAAGGCGAGACAACTACGCCGTCGGGAATTTCGGCGAGTTTGTGGGGCAGGACGGGCCGCTTGCGCAATTGCCGGACGAGATAGCCAACTTGTCCGTGCAGGAGGGCATTCGGCGCTTGAGGGAAGGGCCTGGCGCCGGTCCACACTGGGTCCTGCCATCGGGGCATATGGCTCAAGGGCGCGGCGGTCCATCTGTTGCGCGGGGTTACGGCGCATTCGATTGGACTGCTCGCGTCGGGTATAGTCGCCGCGCAGTTTGCCGCGCCGCATAGCGGGTACAATGACGTGGGGCGCGCAATGTGGGGACGGCGACATTGATAGGCTCTCGACGAATTTTGGTGCTTTTGCTCCTGGCTGGGGCGGGGTGTAGTCCGTCCACAGCGGGGCGCGGTGAGATGGAGGAAACCAACTCGCATATCGTGGGCGCCGGCACTGAATCGCAAGTGTTTGAAGGCGCGGAGAACATCGCGTTGGCGCAAGCGGCCTGCCTGGGTGATGTGGAAGGCGTGCGCGCCGCGCTGCAAGCAGGCGCCAATCCGAACGCATCGGGGCGCGAAGGAATGACCCCGGTGCGCTGGGCGCTTCGGTGCGCAAGCTTAACCGGAGTGGAAGAGCTGCTGCGCGCGGGTGGTGAGCCCGTGCCATGTGCGGTTATGGATGCGGCGCAGGTCGGGAACGCCGACTTCTTGCGTTTGCTGCTGCGTGCAGGCGCTGATCCCAATGCAAGGGACCAGGAGAGTCCGTGGAGCGCCTACGCATCGCATTTAGCATGGGACTTCAGGACAAGGGGTGGGACGGGTACTACGCCCTCCTAGAGGCGGGCGCTGACATCAACGCCGACGGTCCCGGCGGAACCATCGCGCAATTCGCTGCGTCGCTCAATCAATGGGAACGAGGTGGCGGAGTTGCTGGACCGAGGATATAGCCACGATCTTGCAAGGCTGGGGCGATCTGTTCAGAGGGTCGAGCGCGCAGCGATGCCGCCGGGGCAGTATGAAGCCGCAGTGCGGGTAAGAGCGATACTGGAAGAGCGCGGCGTGCGATTCCCGGTACCGCCGCCTGACGCGCCAGCTGCTCCCGCAAATCAATAGGCACAGCGCGAAAACAGAGCGCGCGCATCGAAAAAGAAGAAGCAGGGTGTGGGGCAAGATAAAGCGCACCCCGTGAGGTGCGGAAAGCCGTTGCGGTGCAACGGCGAAGTACGAGGTGTGACTCACCGCGTGCACCTCGTGTGCAAGCTGCGAACACCCCACCTCTTTAAATGCAATTCGAGGCTTGGCGTGAGACCGCCGGGAGTTCGCCAATGACATTCGACGTGAGCGATAATTGGGTCGATGTGCCTGAATATCGGGGGGCGGAGGTGGTGGGCCGGGTCTTGCAATGATCGACTACTACGCACGCTGGTTCTATGCGCAAAATCGGGGGATCGACCCGCTCACCGAGGCGAAGGCGCGAGCCCGTCATGCAAAACCACCGGGCTATGTGGCGATGGTTACGGAGGATGGGTGCGATCCGATCCTGCTTTCGATTGGCGTCCCCGGGATGAGCGTGAATTTCATGTACGGCGAAGGACGCGTTCGCTTGTCGTACAGCTTCATACCATACGCAAGCACTGATAATCCCGTTGTCGGCTCAGCCATCTATCTTTCGCACGTCACGATCAGAGAGTTCGATCCGGACAGACCGGAGGAGAGCGATCCATTGTTCACGACACTCATGTCGTTCGTTGAGGATGGCACGGTGAACGGCGCAAAGCATTTCCGTGGCCAGAAGGACGCCATCGAATTCACGGCGTGCTATGACATCTCTAAGCACCTCGATGTTTATCCGGAATTCGGCCGCTACGAGTCCATCATGCGCAAGGTGAGAGACGGCTACGAGCCCTGGCTGATCGCGAACCAAGCTGTCTCGTAATGCCTCCATCGCGCAGCAAAAAAGAAGAAGCAGGGTGTAGGGCAAGATAAAGCGCACCGTCTGCGGTGCTCCTCGTGTGCAAGGTGCGAAGTGGGGTGCGCTCACTTCGCGAAAATCACAACAGCAGATTCCCGCGTGAAGCGCGAAGCGAGACGCGACACCCTTTACAAGATCGCCCGAAGCCAATGGGCTTTCCGTCCAAGCGACTCTAGCCAACGGCCAAACACTGGCTTTGCCGCAGGGCGTGTTCAAAGCGCAGCACATTGACCCGGCCTTCACGCCGTATGATCCGGCGAAGATGCTGGCCAATCTCTCGCCGACGACGCCGCGCGCGTCGCGCGGCAAGCAATGTTCGATGGCGATGCTGCTCGCGGTTGCGTCCCGCGCGATCCCGTAGTCGACAGCCTCGCCTGCGGGCTATAGGAACGAGACGGTCCTTAGCCTTATCGGAGACGAAAGCGTGGCGTTGCGGACGGCTGTCATCCTGGCGGGGGGCAAGGGCACTCGGCTGAGCGAGGAGACGGTGCTGCGTCCAAAGCCGCTGGTCGAGATCGGGGGCAAGCCGATCCTTTGGCACATCATGAAAATCTATCACGCGCAGGGCGTGAAGCGGTTCGTGATCTGCCTTGGCTACAAGGGCTACATGATCAAGGAGTATTTCGCGAACTACAGTCTCCACCAATCCGACGTCACCATTAAGCCGGCGCAGAACGAGATCGTGTTTCATCGCCACGGCGCGGAGGATTGGGAAGTCACGTTGATCGACACAGGGCTTGAAACGCAGACGGGCGGACGCTTGAAGCGCGCCATCAGCTTTGTTGGCGACGAGGATTTCTATCTCACCTACGGCGATGGCGTCGGCGACATCGATCTCAAAGCGCTCGATGCGGCGCATGCAAAAGGCGGCGGGCTTGCGACGGTGAGCGTGGTCGCGCCGGCTGGGCGCTTCGGCGCGGTGGAGCTGAGCGGCGCCAAGGTCACCGCGTTTCGCGAAAAGCCGGCCAACGAATCGGGTTGGATCAATGGCGGCTTCTTCGCGCTCTCGCCCAAGGTGATCGATTATCTGGACGGCGATGACACCGTGTGGGAGCGCGAGCCGTTGGAGCGCTTGGCGGCCGCGGGTTTGCTTCACGCCCATCGTCACAATGGATTTTGGCAGCCGATGGATACGTTGCGCGACATGGCCGTGCTTGAGCGCGCCTGGTCGAGCGGAGCGGCGCCATGGCGGATATGGTGAGCTGACGTGAGCGCCGCGCCTTTGTGCCGTCATTGCGCGGCGCCGCTGCGGTTGAGCTTTGCCGATCTTGGCGCAACGCCGATCGCGAACGATTTTCTGAGCGAAGCTGCGCTGCTATCCGCCGAGCCTTATTATCCGCTGCACGCCTTCGTTTGTCAGACGTGCCGGCTGGTGCAGTTGCAGGATTTTTTGCGGCCGGATCAGATTTTTCGCGACGATTACGCTTATTTTTCCTCCTTCTCCGAGACGTGGCTCGCGCACGCCAAACGCTATGCGCACGATATGGCGGCGCGCTTTGCGCTGAACGGCAAGAGCCTCGTCGTCGAGGTCGCGAGCAATGACGGCTATCTGCTGCAATATTTCGATGCGCTCGGCGTGCCTGTGCTGGGTGTTGAACCGAGTTTGTCAGTGGCGGCGGTCGCGCGGCAGAAGGGCTTGCGCACAAACGTCGCCTTCTTCGGGCGCGACACGGCGGCAACCATCCGCGTGGAAACGGGCGGCGCCGATCTAATCGTCGCGAACAATGTGTTCGCGCATGTGCCGGACGTCAACGATTTCGCGGCGGGCTTCGCGGCGCTGCTGAACCCGGGCGGCGTCGTCACGATCGAGAATCCGCATCTGCTTAACCTGATCGCGCTCAATCAGTTCGATACGATTTACCACGAGCACTATTCGTACCTCTCATTGCTTGCGGGTCGAACGCATTCTGGCGCGGCAAGGGCTGCGCGTGTTCGACGTGGAAACGCTCACGACGCATGGCGGCTCGCTTCGTTACTTCGCGTGCCACGCGGGCGCCGATTTCCACGAGACGCCGGCAGTTGCGGCCATGCGTGAGACGGAGCGGCGGGCGGGGCTTGATGGAGACGCGGTCTATGCGGCGTTCGCGGAGAAGGTGCGCGAAACAAAGCGCGCCTTGCTCGACCTGCTCATTCCGCTGAAGCGGCGCGGCGCGCGGATCGCCGCCTATGGCGCGCCGGCGAAGGGCAACACCTTGCTCAATTATTGCGGGATCGGCCGCGATTTTATCGATTTCACGGTTGATCGCGCGGCGAGCAAGCAAGGCAAGTATTTGCCGGGCACGCGCATTCCGATCAAATCGCCAGATGCTCTTGGCGAAGCGCGTCCGGATTTCTTGTTCATTCTGCCTTGGAATCTGGCCGATGAAATCATGACGCAAGAGGCGTCGATCAGGTCTTGGGGCGGCCGGTTTATCGTGCCGATACCAGAAGCTGCGATATTGGACTGAGGCGCTGATGGATTTTCAAAACACCGCGCTGCCGGGCTGCTTTCTCGTTCACGCGGGCGCGAGCGGTGATGCGCGGGGTTTCTTCTCGCGGCTCTATTGCGCCGACGCGTTTGCCGAGAAGGCGCCGGGGTTCACAGTTACGCAATCGAGTGTGTCGGCAAGCGCCGAGCGCGGCACGTTGCGCGGTCTCCACTATCAAACCGCGCCGTTCATGGAAGCGAAATTGGTGCGTTGTCTGCGGGGCGCCGTGTTCGACGTGATGGTCGATCTGCGCCGCGGCTCGCCCACGTTCGGGCAATGGACCTCGGCGGAGCTCACGGAAAGCAATCATGCCGCTCTCTATGCGCCAGCCGGCTTTGCGCACGGCTTCCAGACTTTGGCGGCGGACACGTTGATCTGGTACGCGATCACGCCGGCCTATCAGGCAGAGCGCGCCGCTGGGATCCGCTGGGACGATCCCGATCTTGCGATAGAGTGGCCGCTGCCTCCGACGCAAGTTTCGCCGCGCGACACGCAACTGCCGCGCTTGGCCGCGTTGGATATGAATACGCTGGATGACTTCGCGTGACGGCCAAGCTTCTCGTGACGGGCGCTTCGGGTTTCGTCGGCGCGCGGGTGCTGCGTCTCTTGCAGGGCTCGGATGTTGAGGTCATCGCGCTTGGGCGGCACGCGCCAGATGAGGCGATGCGCCCGCTCGCGAGGCGCTGGATCGAAGCGGATGTGATGGAGCACGGCGCGGAAGTCATCCGCCGCGAACGCCCCGAGCGCGTGCTCCATCTCGCCTGGGATACGCGGCACGGGCTTTACTGGCACAGCAAGGAGAACCTGCTTTGGGTGGCGGCGACCGCGCGCATGATCGATGCATTCGCGGAAAGTGGCGGCCAGCGCTTCGTGCTTGCGGGAAGCTGCGCGGAATATCAGTGGGGCGGAGCGGAGGATTTTCTCGAGGACGCCACGCCGCTTGCGCCCGCGACGCTCTACGGCGCGGCGAAGAAGGCGAGTGGCGAATTGCTGCTCTCGGCCGCCGCCCAATTTGGGTTCGGCGCCGCGATCGGGCGCATTTTCTTTTGTTACGGCGAGGGCGAGCACAAGGATCGGTTCGTCAGCTATATCTGCCGCCAGCTTGCGCGCGGGGTCGACGCGGACATCACGACGGGAACGCAGAGCCGCGACTTCATGCATGCTGACGATGTTGCATCGGGATTAATTGCGCTGCTTGAAAGCGACCTTCAGGGCGCGGTCAATGTGTGCTCCGGCCAAGCGCGCACGCTCTTGGAGATCGCGGACGCGGCGGGGCGCATTGCAGGCGCGCCGCAGCTTATCCGGCCAGGCGCCCGACCCGAGCGCGCCGGCGATCCAGCGCGGATTGTCGGCGATAGCACGCGCCTGCGGGGGACGGGATGGGCGCCGCGTGTCGATCTCGACAGCGGCATCGCGCGCCTCCTGCGGTCGTTTGAGACTAACGCGTGAAGTGAAAATTGTAGAAGCTGGCCGTGTCCACCGCGCTGTTGGTGCGTTGGTCGGTCGCGAGATCGATGCGCGCCGTCCCCGCGGGGAGCGCGAACACAAGCTCCACTGGCCTTCTGTCACTCGTCACTGAGCCGGGATCGACGATGATCGTTCGACTCCCGAGCGGCGCCCTCGCAGCGCTTCTAAACGAGGCGGTGACGGCCACGCCGTCCGGTTTCGGAACGAAACCCCGATCCGCCATGGGGCCTGCTTCTTCATCGACATGGATCATGAAAGAGAGCGTCCTTGCGCCGGGCGGCGCGTCGATATTGGTCTGAAATCCCGGCTCCAAGCGCAGTGTGTCCATAGGCTCGCCATCCTGCCAAAGCTGAATGACGCGCGCGGTTGGGAGGTTCGATCGCCGCGCCAATGCGGCGATAATGCGCCGCTGCTCGGTCGCTGCTTCCCCCTGATGATAGAAGGGCGCCGGCCTCGTGATGTGTAGCGCCGAATACTCGATGTCGACGCGGTCCTCATAAAACATGCTGTAGATGCCGGGGCCAGGGATGCGCACATTCGCCACGCGCTGATCGGCGCGTGCGGGTTCTTCCGAAGCATCCGGGAACGACAAGAAGTCGTCGGTGGAATCCAGTACGGGCGAGAGCAGGAAGCCCGCTTCGGCGACGCTGGTGAGAATGCGGTAAGGCCGCATATTGCCGTCGGCCTTGTCGACCTCGATGTAGAGCGGCGGCAGCTTGTAGATAAAATTCACCAGCCGTCCGAGCAGATTGAGCCTGACGCGGACGCGCGCCCAAAGCGCCGGCGCTTCGGGCGGATCCCCACGCTTGGTGGAGGCGGATCGTCGCGCGTGAAATCGGCGTGAAGGCGTAAGTGCCTGGCGTTTCGCTTCTGGTGAGCACCGCGAACGGCGGGTGAAAGCCGGACATGTCGTAGCGCGTCCAAAGCTCAGGCTGCATGAGGCTGTTATTGATGCCGGGAAATTTGTTGTCGGCGTCTTCGGTGCGGAAGAGGATGGTTTGCGCCGCCGCGTCGGAACGCAGATGCGCGGCGTTCAACTCCATCAGATTGCGCGGAGACCGTGTTGATAGATTGAAAAACGGGGCGAGGCGCATAGCGGACGCGGTTTGCGAACAGATAGGCCTGCTCATCGGAAATAATATCGTATCCCCCAGGGCTTTCCGGCAGCACCGAGTCTCCCCGAATGGCGTCAAGACCCTCATCATAGCGCTGGCGATAGATGTCGGGATTCTCGAGATAGGTGGTTGCGCCGGTCACGGCCCGGGCCACGCTCTCAGGCGCGCGCATCAGGCGTTGGAGTGGATTGGTGTCATCGACAATGCTCACGACCAGGAAGAGCGCCGCGAACGGCACAGCGAGCAGCGCGCTTCCCCACAGCAGGCGGCGGCGCTCGAACAGGGGCGAAAACGCGGGTGCGCAGAGCGCGCCGAAGGCCGCGAGATAGATGAAGCCCTGCATGACATGGCTCGGTGAATTAGCGCACGAAGGCGGTTTTCAAGCCGATATAAACGAATGCGCCCAGGGCGAGTGTGGGGATGATTGCGAGCCATCGGTCGCGCTGCCACGCCGCAAAGCCGACGATGGCGGACGCGAGGCCTCCTATGAGCAGATAGAGCAACAGAAAGGAGGCTTCTTGAACACGGTCGCCCATCAGCGACAGAGCCGTGCCGTAATTGCTCGCGAGATCGGAATAATTGCCGATGAATTCCGGAAGGGCGTTCAGCGGCTGACCGCAGACCAGCCACATAAGAACGAAGGCGACGCCAAATTCTGGAAGCACCCAGGGTATGCGCTTGTATTTCACGATGTCGAAAATCGCGACGAGGATGACGGTCGAGAGCGCTGAACCGAAATAAGTAAATTTCGTCAGGGCCGCCGTGGCCACCAGCAGCAACAGAATTTCCCGGCGGCCTGGAAAGGCACGCTCCGGCGCTCCGAAGGAAATCACAGCAACAGAAGGACGACGGAGGAGTAGATTATGAGCGGCCAAGAGAGACCGATCATAATCGCGACGGCGAGATAAAGCGCGATGGCCAGCCAATAACGTGGCTGCGCAAAGGCGCCGCGCGGCGTGAAGGCGTGCACGAACAAGACGACCGTCAACACCGTCACGATGCTGTTGATGATCAAACGCAGCGGCGTTGCGATCGGATGAGGCTCCGCCATGGCGACAAAGCCGAGTGGTCCGTGCGTTATGATAAGATCGCGGCCATAGACAAAATCGCTGCCTGGCGTGGTGTTGAGCACCATGCGGTAGGAGATATCGACGCCTATCTCGTTCTGGAGACCGGGAAGCCAGTAATTGCCAAGCAGGATGAGGATAATGATCGCGAACACGATGAGCGCGACGCTCACCGCCGCAAACAAGATGGATAGCGGCGTCGGTGTCGGCGCCGGTTCGGATTGCTCTGTGCTCGTCATGGGCCACCCCGCCTCTGGCCCATCCTATCCAGACGAGGGCAAATGCGCCAAGCCCGCTCAGGTCCAGCGCAGTGCGCCTGTCAGCCGGCCCTCGGTCATGTGGCCCTCTAGCACCTTGAGCCGCATCAGGCTCGACGCGCGGAAGTCGGCGTCGTGAAAACCCATGGCGATGAGGCCATTCTTGAGTTCGGCGATACTTTGCTCGAGGTCGGTTTGGGGCAGGTGGTTGGGCGCCAGTTCCGCGAAAAGGGGAGAAGTCGACGCGGTAGGAGCGTTTGTCGGGCGGTGCGTCGGCGCGGATATTGACCGCGACGCCTGGGATCGCCGCCGCGACGGCGGTGGCAAGGTCGCGGACCTGATAATTCCAGCGGTCGCTGCCGGCATTGACGGCGAGATATGCGCCGCCCTGTTCGCGCGGCCGATCGATGGCCCAAGTCTATGGCGCGCGCCATGTCCTTCACATCGATGAGGCGGGCGCCAGGGCGAACCATCGCTCAGTACGCTGATCTCGCCCGCGGCAATGGCGCAGGCGACGAAATCGTTGAGCACGAGATCGAGGCGAAGGCGGTCCGACATCCCGCACGCGGTCGCAAAGCGGAGCGCGGTTGTCGTCATGGCGCCGGCGTCCAGCGCGGCGAGCGCGGCTTCTGTCGCGGCTTTCGAGCGGGCATAGGCGGTGAGCGGGTTCAGTGCATCGCTCTCGCGTTTGGGTGCGCCATCGGCCGCGCCATACATCGAACAGCTCGACGCAAACACGAAATTTTTGACGCCGGCTTTGACCGCCCGCCTCGGCAAGCGCCGCGCTCGCGGCGGCGTTGATCTCGGCGGTGACGCTTTCGAAGCGATGTCCCATGGGGATCGTTGGAGATCGCGGCGAGATGCACGATGGCGTCGACCCCTTCGAGCAGTGCGGCGGGAAACGCGCGCGTGTCGCCAATATGCTGCGCGTCGAGGCGCGTTTCAGGCGCGCGTGGCGCGGCGGTGAGGCAATGGGAAAAATAGCCGAGGTCGAAGCCTTGGATGCGCGCGTCCGGACGGCTGGCGCGCAGATGCTTGACGAGAACGGGCCCGACATACCCCATATTGCGGTGATCAGGATGTTCATGTCAGAACGCCAAGCGCTTGAAGATGGACCAGGGCAGAAGCTTTAGCACCGCGCCGATCGGAATGAAGAGCCAAGGCAGGGTTCGTGCGCCGTCGCGGCGAGGCAAGTCCTCTTTCGATCGCCGCCGCCGCGTTCTCAGGCGAAAGCACGGGAAAGGGCAAGGTCTGCCCGTAACTCTGCTGCGTATCGATGTAGCCCATCCGAAACAGATGCGTGCGCACGGGCGACGCTCTCAGCCGATGCCGCAAGCTTTCGAAATAACTCTCCAGCCCGCGCTTCGCGGCGGCATAGACGACGTTTCGTGAGCGGCCACGGAAGGATGCGACCGAACCCAAAGCCCACGATATCGCCGAGGCCCTTCCTGGATCATGTGTGGAAGGCAAACACCGACGGCGGCAATCGGCGCCCCCAAATTGATGTTGAGCAGGCGTGATGCATCGGTGGCTGGGAGCGATGCGTCGTCATCATCGCGCGAGGCGCCGATCGGTGGCACAACAGGAGCTGTACTGGCGGATGCGAAGCCAGCGTTTGTTCGAGCGCGGCGCCAAAAGCATCCAGATTGCTCGCATCGATGGCGAGGATTGAAACCGGCACATTCGCCGCTAGCCGTAGATGCGCGGCTTCGCGTTCGAGGTCGGCCGCGTCCCTGCGCCACCAGAATGACGGCGCTCGCCCGCGCCGCGAAGCGACGCGCGAGCGCGCGGCCAAGCCCGGATGGAAGCGCCGACAATCACGGTTGTCATAGGCCCAGTCTCTCCGACATGGCCGAGCGAAACACGCGCTTTGGATCCCAGGCCTTCAACCGCGTGCGCATTTCCTCGTACGCGGGAAAAGCGCGCGCGGCTGTTTCCGCGTCGGTGTGGGCGTTCTTGATGAGGTTGAGGCGCCCTTGCGCTTCGATCGCGGCCTCGTCCAGCGCCGTCAGGAATGCGCCGGCGCGCGGGCCGTCTGGAATGTTCACGGATATGCAAGCGCCTTCGCCAGAGAAACGCAGCAAGTCGGGCGCGCCCTTGAACCATTTCATGGAAGCGAGCGCGACCAGACAGCGCGTTCCGCGCTGCCGCGGTGCGCAGCGCTTCCGCATAGCATGCGACCGCGTGGGGCGGAATGATCGCTTGATGTTCGTGAAAGCCGCGCCGTCCATAGAGGCGGAAATAGCGCTCTTTGCCATGGATGGGAAACAGCGCTTCGTGCAGCGATACGCTCGTGCAGAGGCGCGGCGTTCAGCACGCGATAGGCGCCGTTCATCGCGGCAAGCGTCAGGGGGTGTTGAGCAGATATGACCCACTGCGGCGCCATTTCGGCCGTGAGGAACTGGCCTCGCGGCAACGCCGCGCGAGCGGGCGCCCGCCCACGATCGCGCCGATGATGAGCATGCCTCTACCGACCCGCTCGCCCGTCATGTCATGCCAAGTGTAGGCGATGTCCGATTGTGCTTTGGCAAGTGCTTCGGCGCCATCCTCTAGCGAGGTCACCGGCCGACGCTCGATCGCGACCATATCGCCGCGCCTGCGGCGCGCTTTGAGCGTAGCGTCGAGGATGATGCCGGTGAGGCCATAGCCGCCGCATGTGAGTTGCAGAAGGTCCGGCGCTTGTTCGCGGGAGAGTTCGACTGACGCCGTGCGCCGGATGAAAACAGACGAAGACTGTAAACCTGCGCGTAGAATGTGCCGTCGGCCGCTGGGTTCTTGCAGTGAACGTCCGCCCCGATACAGCCGCCGACCGAGATCGCGCCATGTCCTGGCTGAATGGCGAGATAGCGGCCTCGCGCCGAGAGAAAATCATGCAGCGCCCAGAGGCGCGCGCCGGCCTTCGACGGTTTACGAGGTCGGTATCGGGATCGAACGCCAGGATGCGGTCGAAGCGGCTCATATCGACCGAGACGGGCGCCCGCGCCGAAGCTTGCGGGCGCATAGGAGAGCCCCGCGCCCCGCGCTATGGCGTAGCCTGTAGTCTCTCCTGCTTGGAACGCGGCGAGCTTTTCCTGAGCGTGGCGCCGTCGAAGCTGGCGTGAGTCACCCGCCGTTCGGGCCCAGCAGGCCAAGAGTGCGCGCGATCCATCTCGGCTCTAACGCGCGCTCGAGATCATGCGCTGGGATATGGGCGTGTCGGTTTGCAGGATGCATCTCTTGCGATCGAGATAGGCTATAGGCCGCTGCAAGCTGTTCTTGTAGGTGCGCGCGACATAGAGCGCGATGAACGCGACAGTCGCGGAAATATAAGTCGCGAAGATGAGCGCGGCGGTGACGGCATATGCCGGATCGAGCGTCTGCACATACCGCACGCCGACACCGATCATCGCCGCGAGCATGAGCGGAAGAATATAGATTGGCAGACGCAAGAGCAGCGTCGAGGCCGCGAGGATGCCGGTCAGTGCAAACGCCGTCATGCTCAGGAAATTATAGTGGGTGTGGCCTGCAATGCGCTTTTGGCGTTTGAAGGGAATGGCTTTGCGCGAAAACCCGACGCGGCTAATCGAGGTTCGGATGAAGGGGGAAAGACGTGTTCTCCTGCACGATGGCGTCGCGCACCTCGGCGGTGAACAGCGAGAATTCCGCCATATCGAGCAGGATGTCATCGTCGGAGACGGCTTGCAGAAGGCGGTAGAAGCCCTTTCGGATCAGCTTGATCACATAGCCTTCTTCGCGGTCGACACGCTCGCCATAGACGATGTCGAAACCCCCTTCGTGCTCGGCGATGAAGCGCAGGATGAGCTCTGGCGGATCCTCGCAATCGACATCGATAAACACGAAGAGATCGCCCAGCGCCGATTGAAGGCCAAGATAGAGCGAGCGCTGATATCCCACATTGCGGCTGAGGCGCATCACATAGGTTGAAGGATAACGCTCGCGGATGAGCGCGATCTGCGCGGGCGTGGCGTCCGTTGACGCATTGTCCATGAGACGAGATCGACGCGGTAGCGATCCGACAGCGTTTGAATAACGGGCTCTAGCCTGCCGAAGAAGAGGGCGTGGCCACTTCTTCGTTGTAGACCGGGCAGATAATGGTCAAAAGCGGCTTCAAACCGCAGCCTCCGGCGCCGGCGCCTCTCGCGGCCTTCTTTTCGCATCCGCCCACCACATTGGCAATGCAGCGAGGCTAACCAGCGCCACCGAAGCGCCGAACAGGATCGAGAAGGCCAGAGCGTCCGCGCGCGCCACGCCGACAGCGCCCAGCACAATGACGCTCACGCCTTCGCGCACGCCCCAGCCGCCAATCGAGATCGGCAGCAGCGTAACCAAGAAGATAAGCGGGATCGTCGTCAGATAGTCCGTGAGGCTGAGATCGAGAGAGAGGGCCGCGCCCAGCCATGCCGCGAAAAACACCTGGTTGAGGTGGGCGCCATAGGCCAGCACGCTCGACCAGATAATCCAGCGCGATCCGAAAAGGCGCCGGGTGTCCCCCGATAGCGCGAGCAGCAATTGTCCCATCCGGGATCGGCCGAATGTCACGAGCAGCGGATGCAGAGCGAGCACGCGGTCCGCCAGCATCAAAAACGCGATGCCGCAAACACTGGCCGCCAAAAATGCGGCCATGCTCCATTCGAGCCCAGGCAGCGCGCCCAAGCGCGCGAAGATCATCGGTATGAGTGCGCAGATCAGCACGACCAGCGTAAACACCATGACGAAGCGCTCAAGCAGAACGCTGCTAAGCGCCACGCTCAAGCGATGGCCGCGCCAGGTCGCGAGCATGACGCGCACCGCGTCGCCGCCAGCGGCGGAGGAAGCGCCTGACTAAACAACATGCCAATCCAGAAGAGCCGGGTCAGCGGCCACACGCCATCGCGCTCGCCCGTCGCGCGCATGGTGACAAGCCAGCGCGCGCCGCCGATAAGCGGCGTGAGCGAGAGTTGCGCAAGCGCCATCAGCACGAGCGGCACGCTGATGGACTTCATCGAGCTCAGAAGCGGCTGAAGATCGATCTGGCTGAAGACATAAGCCAGCAATGCAAGCGTGATGAGGAGTTTGGCGGCCGTCCAAAGGCGCGCGTTCCTTTTGGACGCGGGAGGCGGGCGGCGATGAGATAGGGCGCTCTCCTGGCGGCTGCGCCACCGGAGCGGGCGCTGGTTTGGCAAGCACTACTTTATTCGCGTCGGCGCGCAAAGCGTTGCGGCTGCGTGGCGAAGGGCAGTCGGGCCCGCACGCTTGCGCGCACGGGCCCTTGCTCAGTCTTGCTCCACGCTGATGATCCAATCGAGGATCTTCTCGGAGAAGCCGTCGATGCGGCGCCAGTCGCCATGGCCGACGCCGTGTTGGTACGACGCGACATTGACCATGTAGCCGACGCCTTTCGGCGCGCCGACGCGGTCGTGCGATTGCTCGTCGGTGAAGACGATGAGCCGCACGCCCGCTTTGTCGACCTCGGCGATCGCCTTGCCGAGTTCGGTGCCCTGGTGCGGCTGCGACTGCGTGATCGCATCGCGCAAGGCAAAGCGCGCCGGGGCGGGACCTTCTTCACGGCGTTGGAGAAGGTGTAAATCTCCACGTCGTCGCTGATCTCGCGCGCAAGCACGGCCAGGCCGCACGCCGCTTCGAGCCGGCGCATCTCCGAACGGCCCGAAAGCGGGCTGTCCATCGAGCCTGACACGTCCACCAAAAGCCGCGTCTTGCCGCTGAGCTTCGCGTGCCCTTCGATCGAGCGGAACATGGCGTGTTCGAGCTCGGTCTCCAGGTCCGGCGCGTGCTGCGCGGCCGCGATGAAGCGGTAGGGCAGAACGCGGTCGGTGCGCATCTCGTCGAGCGCCTTGCCGATCGTCTTCTTCGAAACGCCCGCATGCAGCATGCCGCGAAGATTGCGCAGCAAGGCCAGCGCGCCGAGCTTCTTCTCGGCGATCAAGCGTTCGAACGCCTCCTTCTTGTCAGCCCCGCCCGAAAGCGCGACTTCCCAAGTGTCGGGCGCCGAGAGCTTGCCGTCGATCAGCTGCTTCCAGATTTTTTCCTGGGCAGCGTCCTTCGGTTTGGCGTGCGTGATGAAGAGCACGTCGCGCAAGCGCACGGCGCCGTCGCGGTCGTACTTCGCCAGCTGATAGGCGTCGAACTTCTCGAACGCGCGCGCCAGACCCTTCTTGACCTGCGCGGAGACGGCAGCCTTTTTGCGTTGCTGCATCGGCCCAAGCGCATCGGCCCAGTAGATGGCGAGGAATTCGGTCAGTTCGTCGGGGCGCTGCACGATACGGGCGAGCGTGTCGGCCACGAGACCTCGGTGGGTTTCGTGGCGCGCCATCTCGCGCACGATCAGAAGCGGCGCATGACGCAGCTTCATGTCTTCGCGCGCTTCGATCGCCATCGCGGCGACGGCCTCGGCTTTCACCTTCGGCACGAGCGCGGCGATGCGGTCGGCGATGGTGACGCCGTCCTCGTAGAACTGGTCTTCCCAGAGCATGCAGCTCATCAGCGCCCGGCGCAGCTCTTGCTCCGGCGCGAAAGCGTGTCCCTTGCCGCCCTCATGCGTACGCTACGCTCTTGGCCTTGTTGGATCGTCGCCATCTCACATCACCTCTACTTCCACTCCATCATCAGTACGCGCCGGCGCCAAGCGCCGGAGAAATGCCAACCGGGGAACGCTTCGATTGCCCGCGTTCCGCCCATGGGCAGAACTTCACCCAAAGAAGTAGCGGACCTCTTCACCACCGGTTTGACCTCGGATGGCGGGGAAGAGCGGTCGAAATCGCGAGCCCCTCCTTGCGGAGGCGATGTGCTTTGGCGCTTGCGCGCCAGCTTGCACCGACCCGAAGAACGCGACTTCTTCACCACCGCCAAGTCGGCTTTGGCGGGGAACGTCCGAGATCGCGAGCCCTCCACCTAAGGTAGGCAGCGCGCTCTGCGCCGAAGCGCCAAGCGTTTCGCCCCTTGCGAAGAACGCGATCTCTTCACCACCGCCAAATTTCATGCATGCCAAACCGGGGGAACGGGCGAAACCTGAACGCCGCGCGGCCTTGCGGGCTTTGCGGCACGTGCTCTACCACTGAGCTACGCGCTCACTTTCATGAGTGCGGCGGGATTCGAACCCGCGACCACGGTCGGGGACAGCTGAAGTAAAACAGATCTCTTCACCACCGGTCGGGCAATAGTATTGTCGGGGAATGGGCGAGCGCGGTTTCAGCCACGCCATCGTAACGATGCATGCGCCGGCGAGAGTCGAACCCGCTAGTCCAGAAGTATCCGTGCTCTTCACCACCGACAAAAATGTATCCAGGGGGAACGTGCGACGCGGCATTAGGTTTTACAGAACGAAGGAATCCGCGTCTTCACCACCTGGACTTTGGAACTCTCCTTTTCGTTTCCAACACAAAGGCTTCGGAGAGGCTGGAAACAAAAACCCCTCCGGAGCATGGGCTCGGGAGGGGTTCGGAAAATCGAACTTTTCGAAACAGCCGTTAGACTATTCCGCCTCCATGAGAGCGCGCGGTCGCATAGACGCCAAAAGCCATAAGCTTCGGCGCATTCAACCACGTCAGATTATGTTCGCGTTCGCGTCTCATCGTTTACTTTCAATAGTCGCGCGCTATTGCCCGCGAAGGGCGCGGGTGTATGATGGAAGAGTGCGGCGCTGTCAAGGCGCATTGCGCCCGGCGTTACGGCGCGGCGGCGGCACGACTTCGACATCGAGGCCGAGGCCGTCGAGTTGCGGGCGCACGACGGAGGCGTCGCCGACAATGACCCAGACGAAGTGCGAAGGATCGATCACCGCGCGGGCGGCTGTATCCATCTCGGCGGCGGTCATCGCGCGATAGCGCGAGGCGACGCTCTCCCAATAATTGTCCGGACGGCGATAGAGTGCGTTGGTGCGCAGCGCGCCCAAAACGCTCGACGCGGTTTCGAACGCGCCGGGCAATTGGCGAATGTCGCCATTGGTGATGCGCGCATGCTCGGCTTCAGTGACGCCGTTGGTGGTGCGGAAGGCGTTGATCTCGTCGAGCAGTACGCGAATGGCGTCTCCGGTGCGGTCGGCCTGCACGGGTGCGTTGATGATGTAAGGCGAGTTGAATTCGCGCAGCGATACATTGCCGCCGACGCCATAAGACCAGCCGCGCACTTCGCGGATTTCGGTGTTGAGTCTTCCGAGGAAGCCGCCGCCAAGCGCTTCGTTGGCGGTGTTGAGCGTCAGCGTGTCGTTGCTGGCGCCGGCGATCGGCAGAACGGCGCCGGCATAGATCACCGATTGCGGCGATTGCGGGCGATCCACGATGACGATGCGCGGGCGCGCGGGCGGGATCGGCGCGGAGAAATCCTTGTGACCCACGGGCGCTGCCGCGCCGCGCCAGGCGCCGAAGCGCGCTTCCAGTTGCGGCGTCACTTGCGAGAGCGGCAGATCGGACACGACGAAGATGCGCGCCGTTTCGGGTCTGATCCATGTTTGATGGAACGCCACCAGCGCGGCGCGGTCGAGTGCGCTAACGGATGCTTCCGAACCGAGGCCGGCTGTCGGACGTCCGTAAGGGTGCGTGGCGCCGAACAGCAGCGGCGGCAAGCGCGCGTCGTGCGAGGCCGCCGGGATTGGTGGCCTCAGCGGAGATCGCGGCGATCTGTTGCGCGCGCAGGCGGGCCACTTCGCTATCGGCGAAATCTGGGCGCAGCACGATGTCGGAGAGAAGGTCGAGCGAGGGGCCGAGATTGGCGCTCAGTGCATTGAGATAGATGGTCGAGCGATCGAGGGAGCCGACGGTGTTGATCGTGGCGCCGAGCCGTTCTTGCTGTTCGGCGATCTGATCAGCGTTGCGTCCATTGGCGCCGGCGGTGAGCGCGGCGAGCATCAAGGTCTGTGCGCCGAAACCATTGGCGGGATCGGCAGCGACGCCGGCGTCGAAATCGAGCGCCAGCAGCGTGACCGGGATCGCGTCGCGATGCGCATAAACGATCTCCACGCCGTTCGAGAGACGCGCGCGCTCCACATTCGGAAAATCGAGATCGGCGATTGCGCCAACGGAGGGGAATCGGCTCGCGGGGCGAGGCGGTTGGCGGCGTGTTGTCCGGCGGCGGATGGCGGTCGGACTGCGCGTCTTCATAAGGCTCGCGTGTGCCGGGATCGACGCGGAGCGCATAGACCGGGCGCGTGAGCCAGCGGCCGAGCGCGGCGCGCACATCGTCGGGCGTCACCTCGCCATAACGAGCGAGATTGTTGCGGAAGAAGCTTGGGTCGCCCGCGAGCACCGCGCTGTTGCCGAGCACTTCGGTGATGCCGCCGACTTGTTCGACCGCATAGAGGCTGCCCGACACTTGCGTCGTCGCCGCGCGCTGCACTTCGTCGGCAGTGGGGCCATTGGCGACGAGATCGGCGATCACCGCGTCGAGCCGATCCGAAACGGCTGCGGCGTCCACGCCGGGTTTTACGTCGACCGTGACCTCAAAAAAGCTCACGCGCTGATGCGCCGTGATGCCCGCGGTGACGGCGACGGCGGTTTGCTCGCCGCGCACCAGAATGCTGTCCAGGCGCGAGCTTCTGAGCCCGCCCAGCACCAGCGCCGCGATGTCGAGCGCGACTTGATCGTCGCCCGTGAGGCCCGGCACGATCCAGGTGCGATAGAGCCGCGTGTTCGAAACGCGGTCCTGCATCACATCATAAATCGGCGCCGAGAGTGTCGGCACGTCGGCGGCGGCAGGGACGTTCGCGGGTCCGCGCGGGATCGCCCCGAAATAGTGCTGCGTCAGCGCGCGCGCCTGCGCGGACGTGATGTCTCCGGCCAGCACCAGCACGGCGTTGTTGGGGCCGTAATTTTCACGGAACCAAGTGCGCACATCTTCGAGCGAGGCGTTATCGAGATCGGCCATCGAACCGATGGTGGAATGGCGATAGGGGTGGCCCTCCGGAAAGAGATTTTCGAGCTGGCGATACTCGGTAAGGCCGTAAGGCTGGTTGTCGCCTTGGCGCTTTTCGTTCTGCACGACGCCGCGCTGCGTATCGAGCCGCTCTTGCGTCAGCGCGCCGAGCAGATAGCCCATGCGCTCGCTTTCGATGTAAAGCGCCTGCTCGACCGCTTGCGTCGGCACTGTCTCATAATAATTCGTGCGGTCGAACCAGGTGTGCCGTTCCAATCGCTCGCGCCTGCCGCTTCAAGCGGCTCGACCAGGTTCGGCACGTGCTCGGTGCCGTTCAGGATCATGATGTGTTCGTAGAGGTGGGCAAAGCCGGTGCTGCCGGCGGCTCGTCCTTCGAGCCGACATTGAACCAGGCCGCGACGGAGATGATCGGCGCCTTGTGATCTTCGTGCACGACGACGGTGAGGCCGTTGTCCAACGTGAAGGTGTCATACGGAAGCTCGACGCCGGCCATCAATTCGGAGACGGAGGCGTAGGGTTCTGCGGCCGGGGCCGACGCGCGCTCGCCGCTGCTGGCGCACGCGCCCAGCACAAAGGCCGCCAAGGCCGCGCCCAAAAACATCCGCATGGCATTCCCCCGCTCAGGTCGAGCGCTCAACCAAGCCCCGAGCCAGCGCCGCTGTCTAGACACCAACCGATGAATGCGACCAATGGCTCGATTTTCCGCCCGGAGAGGCGCGCGCGAGCCGGCGCTCCTTTACCGATAGGGCTGATCGCCGATGATGGTGACGCGCTCGACGATGCGCTCGTGCGGCCAGTAATCGAGCACGCCATAATGCTGCGTCGCGCGATTGTCCCAGAACGCGATGGCGTTCTCCGACCATTTGAACCGCACTTGGTATTCAGGCGCTTTCACGCGGTCGAGCAGATCGCGAAGCAGGGCTTTTGCCTCGTCTTCTCCAAGCCCCAGGATACGGCTGGTGAAAACGTGATTGACGAAGAGGTGGCGTTCGCCGGTTTCGGGATGCGTGCGCACGACGGGGTGGGTCTGCAGCGGATAGTCGCGGCGAAGCTGCTCGCGCTTTTCGGCGCTGACGCGGTAGCCATAGCTCTGCAGAATGTCGTGCTCGGCGTCGAGCGTTTCGATCTTCTCTTTGATGGCCGGCGGCAGGTCGGCGTAGATCGCTGCGGTGTCGGCGAAGATTGTATCGCCGCCCGACGGCGGCAATTTGCGCGCGCGCAGCACGCCGCCGAACGAGGGCGCTTGGCGGAACGTCACGTCGGTGTGCCACTTGTTGGCTGGCCGCGCGATCGGGAGCATCGCGTCGGTGAGCTTCATGCCGTCGGCGGCTTCGATGAAGAGGATTTCCGGAAATCCGGGCACATGCGCGGTGACCGGATGGCCTTCGAGATCGCCGAAATAGCGCCCGAAGCGGACATGGTCTTCATGGCTGATGTCTTGGTCGCGGAAGAACAGCACCTTGTGCTTGAGGAGCGCGGCGCGAATGGCCGCGACCTCCGCTTCAGAAAGCGGCGCACGCAAATCCACGCCGGAAATTTCCGCGCCCAGCACCGGGCCGGATGGCGCGACACGAATGGATTCGGCGGCGTCGTTCTTGGCGACAACTTGGGCAAGGCGGCTCATGGGGACGTCTCCAGTGTTTCGTCAAAGCGCGGCGTCGCAAGCTCGCCGGCGCAGGCTAAGGTGTGAATGAGGCGGGGCCACGCATCGACGATTCCGAGCGCATGATACTGCAAATCCCGCGGCAGGGATGCGTAGATTTCCGCGATATCGGTGCGGCGACGGGACGGATCGACCGGAAAGCGCGCGTCCTCGATCGTCATGGCGCCGATGGCGCGCTGATCGTGGACGCCGCGTGGCGCGAGGGCAGATTGAGCCGCGCGGAGCGCGAGACGAAGCGCTCGGCCATCTTCGTTGCGCGGGCGCGGATTTCAGGCACGGCGGTCGCTTCCCAGAACACGCCTTGCGTCAGCGGACCCAGGGCGAAGAGATTGCGGTGCGCGGCGCCGTTCTCGTCGATCACGCGTCCATCGTTCTCGGCCGCAAAGCCAAGGCCCGTCGCGTGCGCGCGAACCAAGCCGTCGTCTAACAATTGACGCAGCAGCGGATCGCTCGCGCGCGTGATGTCGGCGCAAGGGCCGGTGCAATTGACGGCGTGCGCGGCTTCCAGCGTGACGCGGGCATGCGTGCCGCGCGGCTGATAGGTGATGCGAACGCCGCCGGCGACGGCGTCAGCCGACAATAATCGTCCCGCGATGATCCGCAGCGTGCCCGCGGTGCGCAGCGCATTGATCCAAGTCGCGATATGGGGTGCGGTGCGGTGACGGTGCGCATCCCACCACGGACGCAGATGGCGCAAAAAGCGCTGCTGCGCTTCAACCGATAAATCTTGCCACCACGCGCTCGTCTCGGGACGCAGACGGTCGAGCACGTCTTGCCATGGCGCGCCGCGCGCGGCGGCATCGCGCAACTCGCGCCGCAAGTGCGCCAGAGCCGCGCTCAGCGAAGCGGGCAAGTTCAAGGGCGATAAATCCGGGGACGCCTGGCGCGCCACAGCGTGCGCGCCAGGCGTCAGGCCGCGTCGCGAGAGGGCGAAAATCGCCCCGCTTCGCGGCCCCGAGGCCAGTGACAGCACGACATCAACCATGGTGAGGCCCGTGCCGAAGAGGAGAACATCGTCAGTGGAATGGATGCGCGTCAGCGCGCCGGTGCGCCACGGATCGTGCAGCCAAGTGTTGGCGTCATCGTCGAGTGGCGGCGGCGGCGCGGGCGGCTGGTTTCCGAGCGCGAGCACAGCGGCGTCAGCATGCAGCACTTCGCCGGAGCGCAGCGTGATCGCAACGCCAGCGCCTTCAGGCCGGCAGGCGATGGCGTCGTCGCGCACCAAAGTGAGCGCGCCCGCTTCGGCGGCCCGCGCGGCGCGCCGCACATGCGCTTCGAGATAAGCGCCATAGGTTTCGCGCGGCGCAAAACTCGCGCCCGGCGCTTCGCCTCGCGCGCAAAAGCGCAGCCAGTCGGTGAAATCATCTGGGCGGTCGGGCGCGGCGCTCAGCTTGGCGGCGCGCACATTGAGGACATGGGCAGGATGGGAGGTGGAATAGGATTGGCCGGGGCCGAACTTGCCGGTGCGGTCGATGAGGAAAATACGCGGCGCGCCGGCGCCTTTGGACAGCAGCTGCGTCGCTAAGGTCGCGCCGCTAAAGCCGCCGCCGATAATGGCTAGGCTTTGCTGGGACACGGACACATCCAGGGTTGGCCGCCACGTCGAAGCATGCGAAGTCTCCAATCCCCACCAGAATGGTGTAGTATGGGAGGCGCGCTGTCCAGCGGCGATTTCGATCCACATTTGGATAGCTTCGCGACAGGAAGGGATGGCGACCCTAAGGGAAAGCGATGGCGCTTCAGCAGACTCTGCCGATCATCGATGTGCGCCCATTTCTCGCGGCCACGGCGGATGCCGCCGCCCGCGAAAGCGCTGCGCGAGAGATCGAGCGCGCCTGCCGCGATCTCGGCTTTTTCTATGCAATCGGTCACGGCGTCAGCGCGGACACGATGGCGGCGCTCGAAGACGCGAGCTGGCGCTTTTTCGCTTTGCCCGAGGAACGCAAACTTGAGATCGCCATGGCGCGCGGCGGGCGGGCATGGCGCGGCTATTTTCCAGTCGGCGGCGAACTCACATCCGGCAAGCCGGACTTAAAGGAGGGGCTCTATTTCGGTGAAGAACTCGGCGCCGAAGATGAGCGCGTTCGCGACGGCACACCGCTGCACGGCGCTAATCTTTATCCCAGCGACGTGCCGGCGCTACGACCAGCGGTCGAGCGCTTCACGAGTGAAGCCACGCACGCCGCGCACGCCATCATGCGCGGCATCGCGCTCAGCCTGGGGCTCGACGCGAACTATTTTCAGCGCACCTACACCGCGCGGCCGACTTTGCTGTTTCGCATCTTCCACTATCCGTCCTCGGCGCCATCGGACGATGTATGGGGCGTGGGCGAACACACGGACTATGGCTTGCTCACTTTGCTCGCGCAGGGCGATATCGGCGGCCTGCAAGTGAAAACACCGGCGGGCTGGATCGAAGCGCCGCCGATCGAAGGCGCGCTGGTGTGCAATATCGGTGACATGCTCGATCGCCTCACCGGCGGCTGGTACAAATCCACCCCGCACCGCGTGCGCAATGCAAGCGGCAAGGGCCGGCTCTCATTCCCATTCTTCTTCGATCCGGCGTTCGACGCCGAGATCGTGCCGCTGCCCAACCGCGCCGCCTCGGACGATAGCGACGAGCGCTGGGACAACGCCAATGTCCACGCGTTTAGCGGAACCTATGGCGATTACCTGCTCGGCAAAGTCGCCAAGGTGTTTCCGGATTTGGCGGCGCGCGTTTAGCTTAGAGCTTCAGCGCCGTCTCCAGCCGCGTCATGCCTTCATCGAAGAGCGCGTCTTCGATGGTGAGCGGATAGAGCAGGCGGATTGTTTCGCCGGAGACGCCGCAGGAGAGCAGGACAAGGCCGTTTTCGAGCGCGCGCGTCGTGGTGCGTTTGGCCGCGGCGCCGTCGGGGCCAAGCGCGCCGCGCTCGGCGACGTGATCGAACGCGATCATCGAGCCCAAGCCGCGAATATCGTCGATCGGCGCGATGTCGTTGCGGGTTTGGAGGTCGTGCAGACGCGCCTTGGCGCGCGCGCCGAGTTCGTTGGCGCGCGCGATGAGATTTTCTTGCTCGATCACATCCAACACCGCGAGCGCGGCGGCGCAGCCGATGGGCGATCCGCCATAGGTGCCGCCGAGGCCGCCGGGATCGACCTTGTCCATCACGTCGGCGCGCCCTGTGATGGCCGAGAGCGGAAAGCCGCCCGCGAGCGATTTGGCCATGGTGATGAGATCGGCGCGGACGTCGTAATGCTCCATGGCGAAGAGCTTGCCGGTGCGCGCAAAGCCAGTTTGCACTTCGTCGGCGATCAGCAGGATGCCATTGGCGTCGCAGAGCGTGCGCAGCGCGCGCATCAGGGCAGGCGGCGCCTGGTGGAAGCCGCCTTCGCCTTGCACGGGCTCCAGCACGATCGCCGCGACGCGGTATGCGTCGACGTCGGCGCGCAGGATGTGGTTGAGCACCAGGAGGCTCGTCTCCACATCGACGCCGTAGCGCGCGAGCGGGAACGGGACGTGGAAGATGTCGGAAACGGACGGTCCGAACTGATTTTTGTAAGGCGCGACCTTGCCCGTCATGGCCATGGTCAAAGCCGTGCGGCCGTGGAAAGCGCCGGTGAAGGAGATCACCGCCGAGCGCCCGGTCGCGGCGCGCGCGATCTTCACGGCGTTCTCGACGGCTTCCGCGCCGGTGGTGAAGAAGATGGTCTTGGCCTCGCCCTCGATGGGCGCGCGCGCATTCAGCTTTTCCGCGAGCGCGATATAGGGCTCATAGGCGCTGACCTGAAACGCCGTGTGCGTGAAGAGATCGAGCTGCGCGCGCACCGCTTCGATCACCTTGGGATGGCGATGGCCGGTATTGAGCACCGCGATGCCGCCGGCAAAGTCGATGTATTCGCGGCCCTCGACGTCCCACAGCCGCGCATTCTCGGCGCGCGCGACGAAAATCGGCGTGGCGGTGGAGACGCCGCGCGTCACGGCATTCGCGCGGCGGGCAAGCAAGTCGGCATTGGTGGTCATGTCACGCCTTCAGGGTGAGTGAGCGGTCACGCCAAGCATAGCCAAGGACAGCGCCTATCCGCCAGCCGCGATCAGTGTGGCGTCCATTTGCGCTTCTTGTTGTCGGCGCGAGCGGCGTGCGGCGCGGGCGCTGGCGCCGCGCCTTTGCGGTGAGGTTTCTTATTATTCTTCTGGAAGTCGGGCTTTGCCTTGCTGTGGCTGGCTGGCGCCGCGGCGTGAGGGCGCTTTTTCGCCGCGTGCGGGGCAGGACGAGGCGCGTCTTGTCGTGGTTGAGCCTCGATCTTCGGCGCATTGGCGAGCCGCGTGACGCGGATGGATTTCTCGAGCTTGCCGCCGGGGCCGATGGTTTCGAAAAACTGATCGGCTTTCGCTGGATCGATCTCGATATGGGTTTCGTTCGGCTGGATGCGGATGGCGCCGAGATCGCGCTTGGTGAGGCCGCCGGCTTTGCACAGCATCGGGATCAGCCAGCGCGGCTCGGCCGATTGCAGGCGTCCGACCGAGAGCGACACCCAAACGCCGTTCGCGAAATTGTCGCGCGGCGGACGCGCGGGGCCGTCGCGTTGCGCTTCGCGCGGAACGGCGCGCGGTGCGCGTTCGGGACGCTCCTGTTCGCGCTGCCAATCCAGCGGCGAAGCAAGATCTTCCGGCGCCGCCTGGCCCTTCCGGTAAAGCCGCACAAATGCGGCGGCGACATTGTCGGCCCCGTGCCGCTCCAGCAGCGCGCGCGCCATTTTTTGTTCGGCGGGCTCTGGCTTCTCTTCCAGCATCGCATCGCCCATTAGCCGCTCGTCGTCGCGCCGGCGCACATCGTCGGCGGAGGGCGGGGCGCCCCAATGCGCTTCGATGCGCGCGTCGCGAAGCAAGCGCTCGGTGCGTTTGCGCGCGGAGTACGGCACGATCAGCACGCTTGTGCCTTTGCGGCCCGCGCGACCGGTGCGACCGCTGCGGTGGAGCAGACCTTCAGTGTTCTTCGGCAGATCGGCGTGGATCACGAGTTCGAGGTCGGGCAAATCGATGCCGCGCGCGGCGACGTCGGTGGCGACGCAGACGCGCGCGCGGTGATCGCGCATGGCTTGCAGCGCATGCGTGCGTTCCGACTGGCTGAGCTCACCCGAGAGCGCGACCACCGAGAAGCCGCGATTGGTGAAGCGGCTGGTGAGGCGCGTGACGGCCGCGCGCGTCGAGCAGAACACCAGCGCATTGGTGGCGTCGTGGTAGCGCAGCACATTGAAGATCGCGTTCTCCGCATCGTGCCCCGGCGCGACCAGCGCGCGATACTCGATGTCGAGATGCTGCTTCTGCTCGCTCACCGTGTTCACGCGCACGGCGTTGCGCTGATATTTTTTCGCCAACGATTCGATCGCGCGCGGTATGGTGGCGGAGAACAGCAAAGTTCGGCGCTCGATCGGAGAGGCTTCGAGGATTTGCTCAAGCTCTTCGCGAAAGCCGAGATTGAGCATTTCGTCGGCTTCATCGAGCACGACGGCTTTCAGCGTGCCAAGGTTGAGCGCGCCACGCGTGATGTGATCGACCAGGCGCCCCGGCGTGCCGACAACAATGTGCGCGCCGTGCTGCAAAGCGCGGCGCTCGTCGCGCGCATCCATGCCGCCGACGCAGGACGCGACGCGGCCGCCAGCGGCGGCGTAAAGCCACTCAAGCTCGCGCTTGACCTGCATCGCAAGCTCGCGCGTCGGCGCGATCACGAGCGCCAGCGGCGTGGCGGCGGTCGCAAAGCGGTCGCGGCCATCGAGCAGAGCCGGCGCGAGCGCCAGGCCAAACGCCACGGTTTTGCCCGAGCCGGTTTGCGCCGAAACGATCAGATCGGACTCTTGCAGATTTGGCGCGAGCACGGCGGTTTGCACCGGCGTCAGCGTTTCAAAGCCCTGCTTGGTCAGCGCTTGGGCCAGCGCCGGGATTACATTCTCGAACAGAGACATCGCGTATCTTTCAAAGGCAGATGCGCGTTTCCCCAACCAGGATGTTTCGCGACAGCGCGCGTGGCTTAGCCGATCTCAGCGCAAAATGCGATGGCGGCGCCCATCACAAACATGAGGGCTCACCTGCGTTAACGCGCATAGGTATGGTCAACGGCGAGCACCAGGAACATGTAATTTTCCGCGCCGCCGCCGATCACATACTCGGTCTGCTGCCAGAAATAGGGCCAGATTTTGAGCTCCGGTAGGTCGGGGCGGACGAGATTGGTGCCGGAGATGACCCCGCCTGGGATGTATGACCAGTCGGCGCGGTTGGTGCCATACGCCGTTGTGGCGGAGGACGCGCCGACGCCGGAGGCAAAGCTCATGGTGTTTTCGCCTGGATGGACGCCGAGCACGAAATTGAGCGCGTTCACGTAGGGCGTCGATGAGGCGATCTCCGGCCATGCCTTGTGCAGGAAGTATTGCCGGACGCCGAACTCCTGGATGTCCCACCCCGCGCCCCAGATGCGCGGCTGATAAGGGACGCCGTAGGGCGTCGCGGCTGATTGCGCGGTGACTTCGGCTTGCTGCGTGCGGATAGCCGCTTCGATGTCGCGCCGGAATGCGCGGTCGCGGATGAGCGGCATGACCTGCCCAACCGCCCAGCCCGCCTCGCCGATATTGGCGACGATCTCTTCGCGCATGGAGATAAGCCGCGCGATCAGCGCGGGTTCGCGCGTGGCGAGGATGAGTTCGCTGAGCGCGAAGGCGCGCACGCCCGGCCGTCCGCGATCGGCGGCGCGGTCGAACACGGCGCGAGCGGTGGCGAGCGCTTCGTCGGAGAGGGCGCGATCGTAGCCGCGGAGCGCGACGGAGGCTGCGGCGAGGCCCGCTGCAGCGTCGAGTTCGCGATTGGGATTGTCTTCGGTGAACACCCAGCGATCGTCGGCGGGGCGCGCGCCATCGAACGCGAGATTGTCGGTCTGCGTGGAAATGTCGCCGAGCAGCACATATTGCTCGAGCGTCGGCTCGATGATGCCGCGATAGAGCCGCCCCATGGCGCGATAGCCGCCGAGCACGCTGAGGAGGCCGTGCTCGATCTGCTGCTGCACATCGTTGCGGCCATCGGGAACGCGGATCTCAACAAGGCGCCGCGCTTGGTCGATGTGCGTGGCGTCGTAATTGACGCCGAACTCCGTCACCATTTTCGAGAGCAGCCAAACCGTGCCCATCTGCGATTCAACGCGCATGTCGTAATCGCCGGCATCGTGCCAGCCGCCGCGATCGAGGCCGGGCACGCGCTCGCCGGGCTGGAAGCTGGTGAGCGTTGAGGCGCCCTGCACATAGCCGTCGAAATGATTGAGATTGATGGGCGCCATGCGCGCATCGTCGAGGTGATCGAGGCCGTGCCAGACGCGGTAACGCTCACGCACCAACATGTGGCACATCTGCGCGGGTAGAAAATATTCGAGCGTCGGTTGCCAGACATGGCGATCATAGACGTCCGCCCCGATCTTGAACGGATTGGTCGTCGCGTCGCCATAGGTCATCACATACATGCCGGGCGTGCGCACATTGGTGAAATCGACCTGGAAATAATTGTAGCGCAGAAACTGTCCGTCCCATGGTTGCGCACGCGCGCGCAGCACCTCTTCGCGGCCGGTTTGCGTTAGGCGATAGAGCACGGCTTCGCGCGCTTCGGTGTCGCGGCGGTCTTGTTCGATGATCGCTCGCTTGGGCTGATCGGGGTGGTAGCCGATCTGCGACACTTGCAGTACCGGCGCATAGCGCCAATTCTCCACGACATTGGCGCTCACGATCCATTCGATCGCGTTGTCGGTCGCGCCCGCGGGAATCGCGCCGCGCACGATGAACCAGCCATTATTGTGGTTGGCGCGCCCGTCGATCAGTTCAAGCGTTCCAGTGCGGCTGTCGATTTGCAGACGGCGGAGATCGTCGTCTGGCGCAACCGTGAGCGTGCGCCCGCGCGCGAGCGGCTCGGCCAGCGGGCCGCCATACGCCTCGACCACCGGTCCATTGGCTTGGCGCGGAAAGATGCCGCTTTGTCCGTCGAGCAGCCAGGATTTGCCGAACAGCTCACCGGGGAAAAGCTCAAGATTGAAGCCGACGCGCCCGATCCATTCCGCTGGCAGCGGCTCATCGAGATCGACGCGGATGCGGAAGCTGTCGTCATCGATCGGCGTGACGGTGACGTCATAGGCGAAATCGAGATCGGGATACTCGATCGGATTAAAGCCGCGCTGGTTCTTGCTGGGATCGGGATAGGCGAGGCGTTGCGTGATGCTGTTGGTTTCGTGGTTCACCGTGCGCGACACGCTTACCGGCATCGGCGACCATTGCCCCGGAGAAGCCTCAAGCCGCAGATCGCCATTCGCCGCCACGCGCGTGCCGTGCTGAATGACGGTGACGCCGGTCTGATGGCCGTCCGGATAGATGTCGCTGAACACGATGACATTGAGGCCCGGGCGCTCGAAATATTCCGCCTCATTCAGCGTCAGCCGCGACGTGCTTCCCGCGGCGGCCGTCAGCAAGAGGACGAGCGGCAGCATGAAAAGTTTGAGTGAAAGCTTCGCCATCGGCCCCCCGCGCGGCGCTTGGCGCGCCATGTGTCGTTTTGCGCGAACCTATCGAATTCTCGCGCGCGGGCAAAGCAATGATGCTTGTCAGGACGCGTTCAGGATTTCCTGAATCTTGGCCGCGAGCCCCTCAACCGCGAAGGGCTTGGTCATCAGGTCCATGCCTTCGCCGAGGAAGTTCGAGCGGACGGCGGCGTGCTCGGCGTAGCCGGTGAGGAATAGCACTTTGAGGTTCGGGCGGTGTTGGCGCGCGAGTTCGGCGAGTTGGCGGCCATTAATGCCGGGCAGGCCCACATCGCTGATCAGCAGATCGATCCGTTGGCTGGATTGAATAATCGGCAGCGCTTCTTTCGCGTCGACCGCTTCCTTGGCCTGATAGCCCAAATCCTGCAGCACATCGAGGACGAGCGTGCGCACCAAAGTGTCGTCTTCCACCACGAGCACGACTTCGCCGCGTCCGGTCAGCTCTTTGGCGTCCACGGCTGGTCCTGCTGCCTCGGACGCGGTCTGCGATGGCGCGACTGGCAGGAAAAGTTTGACGGTGGCGCCCGCGTTCGGCGCGCTCTCGATGATCACATGCCCGCCACTTTGCTTGACGAAGCCATAGACCATGGAGAGCCCGAGGCCGGTGCCCGCGCCGCTCGGCTTGGTAGTGAAGAAAGGTTCGAACGCGCGCGCAATGACATCGGGCGACATGCCGACGCCCTGGTCCGTCACCGCCACCAACACATAGTCTCCGACCGGCAAATCCCTTGTGGCGGCCGTTCCGCGAATGGCGACAGGCTCGGTGGAAACCACGATGCGGCCGCCATTGGGCATGGCGTCGCGCGCATTGATCGTGAGGTTCAAAATCGCGCTTTCCAATTGGTGCGTATCGCTCAAGGCGCGCGGCAGATCGGGGGCGAGCTTGGTTTCGATGGTGACGTTTTCGCCGATGCTCCGCTGCAGCAGCCCCTCGATCGACTGGATCGCGGCGGTGACGTCCACGGCTTTCAGGTCGAGCGATTGGCGCCGTCCGAAGGCGAGCAGGCGAGAGGTCAGCGCTGCGGCGCGGTTCGCCGATTCAAGCGCCGCGACCACATATTTGCTGGCCTCGTCATAGCGCTTCGCCGCCAGCCGGCGTTCGAGCAGATGCATCGCGCCGATAATGCCCGCGAGCATATTGTTGAAGTCGTGCGCGATGCCGCCCGTGAGCTGGCCGACCGCTTCCATCTTTTGCGACTGCACCAGAGCCTCGCGGGCCTGCTCTAATTCCTGCGCGGCTCTGCGCCGGTCGGTGATGTCGCGCGTGACTTTTGCGAAGCCGGCGATGCCGCCATGGTCGTCGTACACAGCGTCGATGATGACATTGGCCCAAAAGCGGCTGCCGTCCTTGCGCAGCCGCCAGCCTTCCATCTCGATCCGGCCCGTGTCGCGCGCCTGCTGAAGCGCGCGTTGCGGTTCTCCGGCGACGCGTGCTTCGGGCGTGTAGAACACCGAGAAATGCTGCCCGAGGATTTCCTTGTCGGAATAGCCCTTGCTGCGTTCGGCGCCGGCATTCCAAGTGATCACTTGCCCGTTGGGGTCAAGCATATAGATCGCGTAATCGACCACGCCTTGAACCAGCAGGCGGAATTGTTCGCTGGTGTCGATGACGCCGCCTTGTGCGCGTTGGTCGTTGAGGGCTTCGATTTGGACGCGGGCATCCGCCAGTTCGCGCGTGCGCTCCGCCAGGCGCGCCTCGAGGCTCTCGTTCAAAGGGAGGCGCTGGTCGACCGGACGGTCCGCGTCCTTGAGCGGCGCATGTCTGGCGTCTTCCATAATTCCCCCAGGCGCAACTAAGATAAACGCCCCTGGCCGGCGCAAGTTCCCTGCCACCGGAAGTTGCTTCTGCACCGCGCCTGCGCGCGGAATACTCCGAGCCATGGGGGCAGGACAAGACACGCGGCTTGCTGGCGCTTTCGAAGCGATCGAGCGGGCGTTCGCCGCCCGGTCTCTGGCCGAGCTGAATGTCGTGATGGGCGATGCATTTGCCCAATATGGCATCGTGCACCATTCGGTCGATCAGATGCGCGATTCAACGGGGGCCTTGGTCGGCATTCATCACTTCGGCACGGCCAACGAAGGCTGGAAGAACCGCTACTTGACCAAGCAGCATTATCGTCACGACGGGATGCTCCGCGACGCATTGGCGAGCCCATCTGCGCTTTGGTGGGATCGTTCAATGCGGAATTATAAGAGCAGAGGCCAGAAGACTTTGTTCGGCGAGGCGGGCGAGTTCGGTCTGCTCGACGGGTTCACGACGCCGGTTCATCAGATCGACGGCAGCGCTCACGTCACCGTCCTGACTGCCCGCGATACGTTAGAGCTTTCGCCGGCAGACGAAGCGGCGCTGCGGTTGCTATCAATCTATTATTGTTCTTTCGGCCTTGCGCTGCAGCGCAAGGAAGCTGAGCGCGATAAGCCGAAAGCAAAGCTCACGGCGCGGCAGCGGGAATGCTTGCAATGGGTGCGCGCGGGAAAGAAGAGCTGGGAGATCAGCACTATTCTCGGCGTCAGTGAGCGCACAGTGATCTTTCATATCGAGGAAGCATGTCGGCGCCTTGGCGTGCAGACCCGTGCGCAAGCTGTGATTGAAGGGTTGGTGCAGGGGATCATCGAGCTCTAGCCCCCCCCTGTCAGTCCTTACAGCTGGCGCGCCGCGCCGAGTTCGCTCAAACCATCTGCGCTCCCGTGTTGGAGCATGTGCATGAGCGAAATCGATCGGACCAGCATAGCAGTCATTCTCTTCGCCGCACTGGAGCATTTGCGAAAAATGGCGATGGAGCATGCGGCCCTCGGCGACGCGTCCGGCCAGGATGTCATCAATACGCTCACCATGGCGTGGGCGGCGGCCGTGCGCTGGCGCATCGAGCAATCGGGCGATTTCATTCATGATGAGGAGCCGGCGCCGACACACCCTTCCTGAGCGCGCTATTTCTTCAGCTGCTCAATCATTGCCATCGCGGCGGCGGGCGCGCGCACTTTCGCGCCACTGATGAAATACAAGAACACGTCGCGCGTGCTTTTGGTCTTTTCCGCGGGCGCGATGAGCTTCAAATCCTTTGGCGCTTCGCCTTTCTCCCAAGCTTGCGCCCGCTTGGCCCATTGCTTCAGCGCGGGGAGTGGGTAGCCGGTCTCAATCTCTTCCTGCGTGTTCTGCAGCCGGGCATAGACAAAGCCCGCCGTCAGGTCGGCGACGGGCATGTGATCCTCGTCCTCGACCTGCACGATCCCGACCTTGTGCTTGCGCGCTAGCGCGATGAAATCGGCGCTTTCAAAGCTTGGATGCTTGGCCTCGATGACGTGCCGCAGCGCGTGGCCCTTGTGCTTCTCTGGCAGGAGATCGAGGAAGCCGCCGATCTCCGTTTCGGTGAACTTCTTCGTGGGCGCGAACTGCCAGAGGATCGGCCCGAGCTTGTCGCCGAGTTCGAGCACGCCGCTGTTCAAGAAAAACGCGATAGATTCTCCCGCGGTCGCGAGGTCCTTGCGGTTGGTGGAGAAGCGTGACGCCTTCACGGAGAACATAAAATTTTCCGGCGTCGCCTTCGCCCATTTCTTGAACGTGTCGGGCGTTTGGGTTCGGTAATAGGTGCCGTTGATCTCGATCGCGGTGAGGCGTTCGCTGGCATATTCAAGTTCGCGCGCGGCGGGCAGGCCCTTCGGGAAAAACGTCCCGCGCCAGGGCTCGAACGTCCAGCCGCCGATGCCGACGCGGATCATTGTGCCGGCCGCACCGGTAGCGGCACATTGCAGACGCCGATGCGGTCCACGCTGTATTTGAACCATTCCTCGCGCCGGCTGCGGCGGTTCTCGATCAGAGCCGAGAAGGTCGCGCTATCGGTGCGCAGCGCTTCAAGATTCACGCGCTCTGCTGCCGGCACATCCGCCGCGACGCGAATGCTTTGGATCGGCGTGCGCTCTGCGGGCGTTTCGTAAAAACCAAGCGGGCCTGTGCCGCGCCGCATCACCGAAAGCAGCTCCATGCCCTGCACAACACGCCCAACCAGCGTGACATTGCGATCCAGATTGCGCGGGGATTGGCCGATCACGACGTAAAGATCGCCGCCGCCGCCAGAATCGGCGCCCACATCGCGCCCGGCGCCGATCATGCCATAGCAATGCGTCATCCAGGTTTTCTCGCCGTCGCGCGCGACTGGAAAGCCGTTCGAGAAACCAACTTCTGGCGCGTAGCTGTCAGGATCGCGGAGCGGGCGTGAAGGGCAGCGACGCGGCGCGGTCGCGGTCGAACTCCGCCGTCAAACTCGGCCGCGCATTCACCAAGGTGATCGGCGGCGCCTCTTCGGGCCGCCCCCATTGCACGACGTAATTATCCTGCGAACGAATGATCGCCGCGGCGTCGAAGAAATGCTCGCGCGCCATCGCCTTGATGTTGGCCACATGGTTCGGCGCGTAGTCCGGCGCGAGTTCGATAATGACGCGCCCTTGCGCGAGATCGAGATAAAGCGTGTTTTCCGGATCGAGCGCGCGCCAATCGTTGGCGGGCGATTGCTCCAGCAACTCGGCCATACTTAGAACGGGGCCGGCAGGCGGCGCGGGCGGGGCCGCAGGCGTGGCGCACGCGGTTAACACAAGCGCGAGGGCAAAAACGGTGCGCATAGCGCCTCCAGTTCGGGGAAAAGGCGAGTATGCGGCCGAATGCCGGGGCGCGGAAGTGGGAGGCGGGTGCGCCATAAATCGCCCCTGGATCGCGCCGCGTTGCCCCCGAGGGTTCCCCCGGCTAGTCTCCCCGCCGCTGAAATGGGGTGAGACGTGGCCGTGCCGGAAAAGACAGAGCTTCTACGGTCCCTGCGCATCGAGCGCGGCGGCGAAAGCGAAGGCGAGCAGGCGACTGCGAGCCCGAACTATCTGCTGCTGGGCGGCGTCGCCGCTGGCGCGCTGCTGATTGGCGGGCTGTCGGGCTGGTTCTTGAAACCCGCTCCCCCGCCGCCGCCCGTGGTCGAAGCGCCGGCGGTCGTCTCGCGTTCTGGCTCCACCTCGGCTGGAGGTCTTGTCGCGTCCGGCTATGTCGTGGCGCGCCGCATGGCGACCGTGGCCGCCGAAGTCACCGGACGCGTGCTGGAAGTGCGCGTGGAGGAGGGTCAGGTCGTGCGGCGCGGGCAGGTTCTCGCCGTCCTGGAGCCAACGCTCGCACGCGCCGAATACAGCAGCGCCAGCGCGCGCACCGCGTCCGCCGAGGCCGATTACGCCGAAGCGCGCCGCGTGCTGACGCGCACGCAAGAGCTTGCCGACCGCGGTTACGCCAGCAATGCCGCGCTCACCGCCGCGCAATCGCGCGCCGCTCAAGCCGAAGCGCAGCGCAATTCCGCGCGCAGCGACGCCCAGCGCGCCGCAGCACAACTTGCGCGCTACGAAATCCGCGCGCCGTTCTCCGGCGTCGTCGTCAACAAATCCGCGCAGCCGGGCGAGATCATCTCCCCGATGTCCGCCGGCGGCGGTTTCACCCGCACCGGCATCTGCACCATCGTTGACATGGAAAGCCTCGAGATCGAGGTGGACGTCAGCGAAGCGTTCATTTCGCGTGTCGAATCCGGCCAGCGCGTCGAGGCCATCCTCGAGGCCTATCCGGACGTGACATTCCCGGCGCATGTTATCGCAACCATCCCGGCCGCCAGCCGGGACCGCGCTACCGTGCGCGTGCGTATCGGCTTTGACGAACTCGACCCGCGCATCCTGCCGGAAATGGCGATCAACGTGACTTTTATGGACAGCGCGACTTGAGCGCTGCGGCGCAGGCGCTTTCCCGTCTGTCGTTTTTTCGCTTGCCGCCGCATAAGCTTTGTGTTTCAAAGTTCTTTGTAGGCCTGCCCCGCAACGCGGGATGCTATTACGCGCGCCGTGGCGTCAAGGGAGCGGCGCGCGCCTGGAGACCGAGTGATGACTGAACTGATCCGCCTCACCGACGTGCAGAAATCCTATGTGCGCGGCAAGGAGAAGATCTCGATCTTCGACGGGCTCAACATGCACATCGATCAAGGCGATTTCGTCGCCATCATGGGCCCGTCCGGCTCAGGCAAGACGACCTTGCTCAATCTGCTCGGCGGCACCGATCGGCCGACTGCGGGCACGATCCAGTTCGATGGCAAGAACATCGAGAAATATTCCGAAGGCAAGCTCTCGGCATGGCGGGCGGCCAATGTCGGCTTCATCTTCCAGTTCTATAATCTGATGCCGGTGCTGAACGCGGCGCAGAATGTCGAGCTGCCGCTCTTGCTCACCAAGCTTTCGCCGAAGAAGCGCAAGGAAAATGTCGCCACGGCGCTGCAAGTCGTCGGCCTGGAAGACCGGGCGCGTCACCGGCCGCGCGAAATGTCCGGCGGCCAGCAGCAGCGCGTCGCGATCGCGCGCGCCATTGTGTCCGACCCCAAGCTGCTGCTGTGCGACGAGCCGACCGGCGACCTTGACCGCACCACGGCGGATGAAATCCTCGGCACGCTCCAAGTGCTGAACCGCGATCTCGGCAAAACCATCATCATGGTGACGCACGATCCTGCCGCCGCGAAATTCGCCAAGCGCACGCTCCATCTCGATAAGGGCCAATTCGTTCAAAGCGAGCTTGCGGCATGAACGACGGAACGCTCGTCCGAAAGAATCTGTGGCGCAAGACGTTGCGCACAATTCTGCTGATGTTCTCGATCTTTATCGCGTTTTGCTGTTCGGGTTCCTGGGCAGCTTCAATTTCGCGTTCAATTACGCGGATAATCCCAACGGCGCGAACCGGCTGCTTACGATCAACAAGATTAATTTCACGCAGCCCTTGCCGTACGCCTATCTGGAGCGTGTCCGCCGCGTTGAAGGCGTGACGGACGCGACCATGATGAACTGGTTCGGCGGCTATTATCAGGAAAGCACCAACCAGATCCAAACCATGGCGGTCGAGCCGGCCTCATTCATGCGCGTCTATGGCAACGACATGATCCTGACGCCAGCGGAGCAAGAGGCGTTCGCGCGAGAGCGCACCGGCATCATCGTCGGCCGCGACACCGCCACGCGCTACGGCTTCCATCTCGGCGACCGTATCCCGCTGCATTCCGACAATCTATACAATCGCAGCAACGGCCAGCAGGTGTGGGATTTCACGGTCGTCGGCATCTTCACGCCGTCCCGCCCGGAAAATCCTGCGACCGGCGCCTATTATAATTACGAGTATTTCCGCGAGAGCGCGACCTTCGGTCAGGACAATATCGGCATGGTCGCGATTGCGCACCGCGTCCGCCGATATCAACGATCAGGTCGCGGCGCGGATCGATGCGATGTTCGCCAACTCGTCCCGCCGAAACCAAGACGCAAGACGAAATCGCCTTCGGCCGCGCCTTCCTGGCGCAGATGGGCGATATCAGCTTCATCATCACTTTGGTGGTTTCGGCCGCGTTCGTCGCGATCCTGATGGTCGTGGGCAACACCATGGTGATGTCGGTCCGCGAGCGCACCAAGGAAATCGGCGTGATGAAGACGCTCGGCTTCAGCGGCGGGCGTATCATGCGCATGGTGCTGGGCGAGTCCATGCTGCTCTCGCTCACGGGCGCCGCGCTCGGGCTTGGCGTCGCCTCGCTCTTTCTGATCGGCCTCGCCAATTCGCCGCTTAAGGAATTCATCGGCGCGATCACGATGTCGCCCTGGATCGCCGGCATTGGGGTCGCGCTGGCCATTCTGTTCGGCCTCGTGACGGGCATCGTGCCGGCGCTGAGCGCGCTCAATCTCAAAATCGTCGATGCGCTCGGGCGCAAATAGGAAACGCCGCCATGGGTTCGTTTTTCAATCAGTGCGGCGCCGTCGTGATGCTCAATTTGCGGAGCATCCCGCAGCGTGCGGCGATGTCGCTCGCGAGCATCGTCGCGGTCGCGATGGCGGTCTCCGTTTTGCTGGGGCCTCTTTGCGCTGCTCGACGGCTCAAGGCCACCATGATGGCTCGGGCGCCGATAATGTCGCGGTGGTTTACCGCAAGGGCTCGACCTCGGAGATCAGCAGCATTCTCGCCGCCGATCAGGTGCGCTTGCTTGAAACCGCGCCCGGCATCCGCGCGGACGCCAGCGGCGGGCCGCTGATTTTCCGCCGAAGTGCTGCTCATCGTCGACGGCACCAAGCGCTCGAGCGGCACCGCCGCGAACATTCCGCTGCGCGGCATGGGGCCGAACGGCCTCGCCATCCGCAGCGGTGCGCGCCTGACCGACGGCCGCATGTTCAAGCCGGGCACGAATGAGATCGTGGTCGGGCGCTCGCTGCTGCGCGAATTCGCGGGCTTCGAGCTTAACCGTGAAGTTCGCTTGGGCGCCAATGTGTGGCAGGTGGTGGGCGTGTTCGAAGCGCCGGGGCACGGTGTTTGAATCCGAACTTTGGGCCGATGCGCGCGTGGTGCAGAGCCTCTTCAACCGCGGCAACACCTCCCAGATTTTCCGCGCCTCGCTCACCAAGCCCCGCCGCCTTCACCGCGTTTTGAAACCTTCGTCGAAGGCGATCCGCGCTTGCAGCTCGAAACCCAGATCGAGCGCGATTATTATGCGGGGCAGGCCAGCGGCACGATCGGCATCATCAATTTCATCGGCTGGCCGCTCAGCATCATCATGGGCATCGGCGCGCTCGCGGGCGCGTTGAAACACGATGTATTCCTCCGTGTCGGCGCGGTCGGCCGAAATCGCCACGCTCCGCATCATCGGCTTTTCCGGCTACGCGGCCTTCTTCGGCACGCTCGTGGAAGCGCTCGCGCTCTCCGTGATTGGCGCGCTGGTGCCGGCGTCGTGTGCTTCATCTTCTTTAACGGCATGACGGCCTCGACGCTCGGCCAGAGCTTCACGCAGGTCGTGTTCCAACTGAAGATCACGCCGGAATTGATGGTGCAGGCGATTTTGATGGCGCTCGGCATCGGGCTGGTCGGCGGCGTTTTTCCCGGCATCCGCGCCGCGCGCCAAAGCCCGCAGATCGAGCTCGCCTCGCAATAGGCGCTAGCGCCTCGGGGTGAATGCGATCTCCGCGACTGTGCGTTTGCCTTGCACGCGCGCGAGATGGACGATGATGTCGATCACGTCGCGCGCATAATCGATCACGTCCGCGCGCGTGAGATTGACGCCGGCTTGCAGCGCCATGAACGCAATCTGATCGAGCGCGCCGCGCGGGGCTGTCGGCATGCACGGTCGTCATGGAGCCGCATGGCCGGTGTTCACCGCGCGCAGGAAGGTTAAAGCCCTCGGGCCCTCTGATCTCGCCCACCAGCAAGCGATCCGGCCGCATCCGCAGCGCCGCTTGCAGCAATTCATCGACGCCGATACCGGCCTCGCCGAGTTCGCTCTTCACCGCGACAAGCCCCACGACATTCGGCTGCGTGACCCGCACTTCGGGCGTGTCCTCAATCACGATGATGCGGTCTTCCGGCGGCGCTTCCTTCAAAAGCGCATTGAGGAATGTCGTCTTGCCCGTCGCCGTGCCGCCGGAGATCACGATATTCTTTCCCGAGCGCACCGCGAGGCGGAGAAAATCCTTCGTCTCGCCGGCGGCGAGCAAAGCAGAAAGCTGCGCGTCAACGCTGGTCGCGCCTTCCGCCCGCGCGCCGTGTCGTCAGAAACGCGCCGCTCGCGGCATAGTCCTCGAGGCTCATATCGCTCACGACATGCTTGCGGATCGCGAGCGCGTGATCGCGGCGCGTCGCGGGCGGCGCCACGACTTGCACCCGTGCGCCATCGGGCAGGGTGGCCGCGAGCAGCGGATATTCGCGGCTGACGCCCTGGCTCGACGTCGCCGCGATCTGCTGCGAAAGCCGCAGCAGCATGGTCGCGGTGATCTCGGGCGCATCGACGCGCTTCAGCCCCGCGCCTTGCTCCTCGAACCACACTTCGCCTGGCCGATTGACCAGAATATCCGTGACGTCGTCGCGCTCCAGCCATGGCGCGAGCGGCGCGAGATAAGTGCGGAGATAAACGCCCGCTTCGTTGCTCACGGCGCGCCCTCGCCGGAGAAGTCGAGGTCGCGCGTCACGAAGATGCGGATCGGCGTGCCTTGCGCGACATCCACGGTAGGCGCGACATCGGCATTGCGGCTGATCTCGCTCGACAGCGCCCCCGCGCCGCCGCTCGCGCCCGCGATGATGACTTGCGTTTGCGTGTCCGCCGCCGCTGCATTGGCGCCGACCGTGATAAGCGAGAGCAAATCGCGCCGCCGAAGCGCCGCAGGAAATGCGTGTCGACTTCGCCTTCGAGCCCGCCGCGCCCGAGTGCGTCGGTGCCGGGCTCGGCGAGTTGGATGTTGACGCCGTCCGGACGAATGAGCCGGGTCCAGATGACAAAGGCGCGCGATTGGCCGAGCGCGACGGCGGAGCGATACTGACCAACAAGCCGGCTGCCGTGGCGCAAGCACCTTGGTGCCGTCGAAGCTCAGCACGTCGCGGCTGACGATGGCGCGCGTATAGCCGGGGAGATCGGAGTTGAGCGCCGTCTCCAGCACCGCGGGGATCACCGAGCCCTCCGGCACGATGTTGCTGAGATCGCCCGCGGGCCGCGCGCGCGCTTCGGCGGCGTTGCGGCCGGCGCGATGCGAAGATTTCGTTCGAGCCTTGCCCGAATGCATCTTCGCGGCCTGCCACAGCATCGGTGACATCGCGCGGATTGACGGCCGCGCCGCCTTCCTCCGCCGCTTGCGCGCTGCCGGGCTCACTCAAATCCACGATCATGGCGCGCGAACTCAGCCGCGCGGCAAGTGTTCATCCGGCGCGGGCGGCGGCGCTTGCTGCATCATCGCCGACGCCATCGGCGGCGCGATGACCGGCGGCGCCGGTTGCGGCAGAGGTTGCGGGATCGGCGCAGGCGCTTGCGCGACAATGACAGGTGGGGCGCGACATTTCTTGCGCCGCCGCGTTGCGTTCGCGGTTCACGCTCATCTGCCAAAGCACGAACAGCCCAAGCGCGCACGCGCAGGCGGATCGCGAGCGGCATGACCCAAGGCCGCGCCGGCATCGCGACGCGCGGGCGCGCATCGGCGGAGTCGAAATCACTGAGCACGCTGGGGCGATCATTGTTCACGGACATGAGTTCACCCTCCCTGTTCTTGGTTGCGGTTGCCGAAAGGCCAGAGCCGGCGCGGCGGACTGATGCGGTTGTTATGCACGCGCGTGCGGCTGCGCCCGTAGCGCAGCACGAATTCTTCCGCGACGCGGTCGACCACGGTGTAGCGCCAGCGCCCGCGCACTTGGTTGTTCACCAGCTCTTCGCCGCCATCCGGTCCGATCACGAAGATCGCCGGCGAGTCGAGACCTTCCGCGAACTCGAAGAAGGTGAAACGCCCATCGTCGAACACTTTCGCGGGAATGATCGCGCGCGCGCCGGAGAAAGAATAATTGAAATTGAGCTCCGCGACATCGGGCTCTGCTTCGACCGGCGGCGCTTCTTCGAGCACCGCGGGTGGCGCGGGATAGATGAAGCGCAGATTATAGGTGATGAGATTTTCCGCGCGGCCGGGGTCGTAAGCGCGCAACTCAAACGCGTAGCGGCGAAGATTGGTCACCACCGTCATGTTGGTCGCGGCGTGGCGCTCCACCGGCTTGATAAAGAGAAGATTGGCGGCGCGGTTGGGCGTGATCTGCCATGATACGCTGTCGCCGATGGAGACGTTCTCGATACGCTCGCCCCGCGTCGAACTCGATCATCATCTGATAGCCAAGATGGCCCGCGAGCGCGACGACCTGATCGGGATCATAGGCGATCACGCGCATGCGGGGATCGACCGGCCGGGCGCCGGCATCGTCGATTGGGCAAGCGCGGCGCCGGCGCAAGCGAGGCTCGCCGCGAGCGCGATGATGACCCTTCGAAGCACGCTCATTCCATTTCTCCGCGACGTCTTGCCGGCACGGGCGGGCGGCGTTCGCTTTGGCCAAGCCGCTCGACCTCCATGGCCGGTTCGTAACTCACTGAATCCGCGACAGCGCCGATGCGCCGTGATGCGCCATCGGCGCTCAAGGCTTCCACGCTGCGATCGATCATAGCCGCGCGCGCCGCTGTCTCTTCCGCGCGCTGCATGGTGCGCTTGGCTTCAGGCTCGGCGAAAATCGCCGGCGTTTCGTTCGCCGCGCGCACGCGGCCACGGCCCGTCGTTGAAAATCCGCTCGCAATCCCCGCGCCGACGCGCACGCTCATCGCCATCACGATCGTGAATACCGAAACGATGAGCCCGATCGTGACGATCGGCCCCATATCGAACACGCCGACCTCGGCGTTCTCCATCAGCGTGCCGAGGAAGGGCTGCAGCATCATCAGCATCGCCGCGCCGAACACATTCGCCGCGAGCGGCGCGAGCGCGAATGCGATGGTGGTCTTGAGCCAGCCATCGAAGAAGCCGCGCGTGGTGTCGAACAAGCAAAGCCCGATGAAGATCGGGCCGACCGCGAGCAGAAAGGCGAGCACGATCTTGGAGGCGAGAATAGCGCCGATGGTGGAGAGCAGCATGGTGAGCGCCGCAAGCCACAAGAGGCCCGAGCCCAGCATTGGCCCGCCCTGCAATATGTTCGCGCTCGATGGCGCTTGCCCGCCATAAACGCCGGCGGCGGCGGAAAGATCGGCGTAAGCGTTTTCGAGGCCCCCCATAGAGATCGCCGTTGAAGCCGCTGTCGCCATTGGCCATCGGCGCGAGCAGCGCGCGCGTGATTTCGCGCGGGCCATCGAACAGCACGTTGAAGAAGAGTGTTTGATACGCCGCCCAGCTCGTCACGAATGCGAGAATGAGCCCGATCTTCAGCGCGGCGACTGGCAAATCCAGCACGCGCAAGCCGCCGCGCCCGAGCAGCAACTGATAACCGACGAGCGCGATGTAAATCGTGAGCAGGCCGGTGAACACCGCGCGAACGTGGTGCCGGGGCCGACGAGTTCGCGATAGGAATCGTGCACCAGCACGCGGATGTGACAATCGACCGTGTCGATCAAGCCGCCGATCAGGCCGGCATTCGGTGCGACGGGGCAGATCGCCATCGCGCTACCTCGCCTTCGCCAAGAGACGCGGCAACCAGATCGCCGGATCGTCGCCAAGCTCGACGCGGAGTTCATCCAGCATGCGCACGGTGCGTTCGCGGCCGGAGAGGATCGTCACGGTGTCGTCGAGCCCGTTGAGATTGAGGCGCGCGACGACGCTATCGGCGCCGTGTTTGATGAGCAGGCAGCGCGATGTATCGGGCAAAGTGCGGATGAGATCGAACTCGTGCCGCGTCAGGCCGAAGCCTTTGCAATATTCGCTCTCTTGCGCCTTCGCGTTCGGCAGGAACATCTGCGTCGCCGATTGCTCGATGATCGCGCTGGAGACGCGGCTGTCGAGCGCATCGCCCGCGCTCTGCGTGCAGAAGCCGACAATGCCGTTGCGCTTGCGGATGGTTTTTTCCCAATCGCGGATGCGCGCGACGAAGACGTCGTCATCCAGCGCCTTCCAGCCTTCATCCACGACGATGATGCTGGGCGTGCCGTCGAGGCGTTCTTCCACGCGGTGGAAGAGATACATCATGGTCGGCGCGCGGGCGATTGGATCGTCCAACACTTGCGTCATGTCGAAGCCGATGGCGCCTTCGCCGAGATCGAGATGGTCGGCGTCATTGTCGAACAGCCAGGCGCGGTCGCCGTCGCCGGTCCAGGGCAAGAGCCGCGCCGCGAGATCGCCGCTGCTGGGGCGGCGCGCGCCTGCGAAGAGCTCTTTGAAGTAGCGGAGGCGCCGCAGATTAGGCGCTTGTTCGAAATTGGCGGAGACGGCGTCGGCGATCACGGCGGTGTCGTCCGCGCTCAACACTTCGCCATGCGCGGAAAGGAGCTTCGCTGTCCAGCGCTGCAGGAAGCGGCGATTGGTGGGGCTATCGGCCAGCATCAGCGGATTGAAGCCGGTGCGGACGCCGGCGCGCAGCACATCGTAACGCGCGCCCATAGCGCGCAGGAAAATCTCTGCGCCGCGATCTTTGTCGAAGAACACGATGCGCGGCGAAAACTTCTGCGCCTGCGCCAGCAGGAAGTTCAGCACAACCGTCTTGCCCGAGCCCGATGGCCCGATGACGAGGAAGTTGCCGAGATCGCCGCGGTGGAAGTTGAAGTAGTAGGGCGAGGCCGCCGTGGTTTCGAGCACGGCGACCGCCGGTCCCCAATGATTGCCGCGCGCGCGGCCTGTTGGGTGATTGTGGCAGCTCGCGAGACCCGCGAAATTGCTGGACGAGATCAGCGCTCGGCGCGGGATATAATTTAGGTTGCCGGGAAACTGCGCCCAGAACGACGGCTCAAGCGCCACATCCTCGCGAACGGGGATCGCGCCAACTTCCGTGAGCGACGCCTGCATATCCGCGACCGCTTCATCAAGACCTTCCAGCGAGTCCGCCTTCACCATCAGCGTGATGTGATGCTCGCCGAACGCGGAACGCCCCGCCGCTACATCGTCTTTCGCGGTGGTGAGATCGCGCCTGAGCGAGATCGCTTCATCATCCGCCGCACGCATACGCCGGAGCGCGAGGTTCATGCGGCCGAGCGCGACTTGGCGATCCACAAAGGAAAAGCTTTCCGTTAGCACGAATTCACGCGGTGTGCGGAACAGCGCATCGAATTGCCCAGGCGCGGTGTGGGGCGGATACTCGCGGAGCGAGAGCATCGCTGCGAAGGTGCGCGGCGCGCTTTCCGCAGGCGCGAGCTCCAGCGTGTCCATGCCGAAGCTGACCCGCCGCAAGAGCGGCAGCGGCGAGCCTTCGTCGCGCGTCACCGGCACGGGGCGGAGTTCGCCATTGTAGAGATAGGAGACAAACTCCAGCGGCTCCGAGCATGGACCTTCCTGCGTTTCGTATGCCGTCAGCAAGCGCGCGCCATAAGCTTGAAGCGCCGCCAGCATCGCCTCGGATGCGGAGTCTAGCTCCCGCTTATCCCGCGCGCGCCCCACCGCATCAACGCTGCCGCCGCTGTCGAACAATTTCGCGAACGGCCCGGAGCGCAAGGTCGCGGGCTTGCGCACCAGCGTGAAGAAGAGGTCGTTGACGAAGAGACGCTTCGACGCTAGCCGCTCGGTCCAGATCGTATCCAGCCGCCGCGCGAACGCATTGGCGAAACGCCCCTCCACATGCGGCTCCACCACGCGCCGCACCACATGATGGTAAAGCGAGAGGCGCGGGCTCGCGATGCCGCGCAGCATCGTCTCGCGCACCGCCTTGCGGTAATTCAGCTCCTCGGTGTCGGCGGTCTCGAACGGAAAGCCATCCAGCCGGATCACCTGGATCAGCATGCCGTCGCGCGTGGCTAAAGTCGCGTCGTCCACGTGGCGCGCATAAGGCAACATGCTCGCGGCCGACTTTTCGCGCCGCGCCATGCGTTCACGCTGGCGCGGGGAAAGCTCGCGGGCTTTGCGTTCGGTCATGGCGAATAGGAATTGCAGCGCCAGTAATCGTGGTTCGGCACACGCGGACAGCGGCTGGCGCGCAAAATCCACAGATCGAGAAAACGCGGCTCGCGCAGGCAGATCGCATAGCCGAGGCCATGGATTACGAGCGCGGCGAGGATCGCCCAGAAGGATTTGGTGATCAAGAAGATTTCCGTGGTGATCACCAGATTGAGCACAAAAAAACGAATAGGAGACGCCCGCGAACATTGCGGGCGGGTCAGCGCCGAGAAGACGAGGTCACGTTGCAGCGGCGCCATCTCGTCACCCCGCAAATCTGGCGGCGGACTGAATGCCGGCGACGATCGCCGCCGCGCCGAACAACACAAAGCAGCCGATGATCACGGTGATGCCGTGGCGCCAATTCATCCGCCCCGTCAGCATCATGAAGCCGACGATGGCCACAGCGATCACCCGCGACGGCGGTCGCGACATTGCCGAGCAACGTTCCCTGGATCCAGTTGATGCTGGCGAGGATTGGCCCCGAGCCTTGCGGGTCGGCCTGATAATTCTGCGCCCATGCGGCCGGCGCGGCGCTCATGGCGGCGAGCGCGGCGGCGAGGGAAAGACGCGGGCGGTTCATGGATTCTGCTCCGGTGCGGTGCTCGAGGCCATGTAGCCGAGCACGCTGGCGATGAAAGCGCGGGTTTCACGATAAGGCGGCACGCCGCCATAGCGCCGGACCGCTTCTGGTTCCGGCATTGTAAGCGGCGAGCGCAAGTTCCAGATCGCCGTCGAACTGTTGCAGCATGAGCCGCAGATAGCGCGCGCCGCCGCGAACATTGTCGGAGGTCTGCGTGGGGTCGACGCCGAGCTGAGCGGCCGTCGCGGGCATGAGCTGCATCGCGCCGATCGCGCCGACGGGCGAGCGCGCCGAGGGATTGAAGCGGGACTCCGTCCAGGCGACAGCCTCCAGCAATTGCGGGCTCAGCGCGGCTTGCGCGCCGGCTTGGGGAGAGATGGGGCTGCAGCGCCGCTAGCCGGGCGGCGTGGCGCGCATTGGTGGAAGCGCCTGGAACCGCCGCTGGCGGCGCCGGCGCCGGGGCGCTGATCATGACAGCTTCGCCATCCGGGCGAATTTCCAGAACGTCAGCCCAAGCGGGCTCGGCCGCGCCGAAGCACAGCGTCGCCGCGATGGCGATGACATTTCCGAAACCCATCCGCCCGTCTCTGCCGCAACCGAGATCGTGTTCCCAATCTTGCTGAAAGCTAACGGCAGGGCGCCGGGAAGTCGAGCCGACCACGCTGTTGGGGCGCATAGCGGGCCATGCAATTCCCTGAGGCGCCTATCGAATGAGAATGCGGGAACCGCGGGCGCGAAAAAGGAAGCGCAACATTTACTAAAGCGTCGCTTGCGCTTGGCGTTTTCGCTGTCAGGGTGATTAACGCACCCAATAGGCGAGAGCGCCCCATGTCCAGAACCTCCATTTTTCGCGCCGTTTCGCTCTTTTCCGCGCTCCTGCTGAGCGCTTGCGGCGGAGGCGGAGGCGGTGGTGGGGGCGGCGGCGGAGGCGGCGGTGGTGGTGGGACCACCAATCATGCGCCGGTGTTCACGTCCTCGTCTTCCGCTTCAGTGGCGGAGAACACGGCGAGCGCTTTCTACACCGCAGCGGCGACCGATGCCGACGGCGATACGCTCACCTATTCGATCACCGGCGGCGTCGATGCGGCGCGCTTCAGCATCACCAGCGCCGGCGCGCTTCGGTTCACCGCCGCGCCTGATTTCGAAGCGCCGAACGACACCAACACCGATAACGCCTATGCCGTCACGCTCGGCGTTTCGGATGGCGCGGCGTCCGCGAGCTTGGCCGTGGGCGTGACGGTGACCGATGTCGCGGGCTCGATCGCCGTGCGGCGCATCGCGACCGGCTTTACGCTCCCGCTCTTTCTCACTGGCACGGGCGACGACTCGGACCGCGTCTTCGTGGTGCAGAAGGGGGGGCTCATCCGCATTCTGAACACCAGCACGGGCGTCATCGCCGCGACGCCGTTCCTGGATGTGACGTCACAAGTTTCCAATTCCGGCGAGCGGGGCCTGCTGGGCTTCACGATCGCGCCGGACTTCACGACCAGCGGCGTGTTCTATGTTTTCATCACTAATGCCGGCGGCGATATCGAAGTGCGCCGCTACACGACCCTGGCCGGCAATCGCGACCAGGCCGATCCCGCCAGCGCAAACGTGATCCTCACCATCGAGCACACGTCGCGCGACAATCACAATGGCGGCTGGCTCTCGTTCGGGCCCGACAATTTCCTTTATATCGCGACCGGCGATGGCGGCGGCGTCGGCGATCCCGACCGCAATGGGCAAAACCCGAACGTGCTGCTCGCGAAAATCCTGCGCATCAATCCGGCGAGCGATGCGTTCCCGGCCGACGCCAACCGCGACTACGCCATCCCATCCACCAATCCGTTCGCCGTGAGCGGCGGCGCGCCGGAAGTTTGGGTCTGGGGCGTGCGCAATGCGTTCCGCAATTCCTTCGATCCCGCCACCGGCAACCTTTTCCTGGCGGACGTGGGTCAGGACGCCGTGGAAGAGATCGACATCATCCGCCCGGGCGATGGCGGCGCGAATTTGGGCTGGAGCATTCTGGAAGGCACATCGCCTTATCTCGGCGGCTCAACCGCGGGCCTCACGCCGCCGGTCGCGCAATATCCGCACGGGACCGGTCCGCTGCAGGGCAATTCGATCACGGGCGGCTATGTGCATCGCGGATCGGTGCCGCAATTGGTCGGGCAATATGTGTTCGCCGACTACATCAATGACCGCATCTGGTCGATCCCGGTGAGTTCGTTCGCGATCGGCAGCACGCTCACCAATGCGAGCTTTACCGACCGCACCGCCGCGTTCACGCCAGACGCCGGCACGATCGCCAATATCGCCAGCTTCGGCGAGGACGATGACGGCAATCTCTTCGTGGTGGATTTGGTCGACGGCGAAGTGTTCGCGGTGGGCACGTCGGAGTGACACCGCGAACACGCCGGTTTGCGTTAGCCCGCGACGCTGTATTGCACGATTGAGTTGGGCGCGACATTCATGCGTTGGCGCGCTTCGCCATAGCCGACTACGCCTGCGTCGACATCCCAGCAGCCCCGCCGACACTTGAAACCGGTACGAACGGCCCGGCGGAATCGCGACGGCCGTCGGGCAGGCGGTTAAGCCCGTAGGTCGATGCGCTGCAATCGGAAATCAGCACGACATCGACCAAGCGCGCGGAACGGTTGATCACTTCGATCGCGCCGACCGGCTCGCCCGGGCGGATGAGTGGGCCGCCGGTGACGAGACTGGCGCACGCTGAAACGACCACAAGGCAGACGACCGCGATGGCCCCGCGAACAAAACGCTTCATGAAATAATTCCCCCCGTTGCGCGGCGCGCCCCATGGCTCCGCGAACAAGGTTGCTAACATTTCGCATTTAAGCGCGGCAACTGCCGTACGGTTTTACCGTCACGGGCGCTCTAGTTGGCCGTCCGCGCCGGTTTGCGCTTGGCGCGCGACGCCTTCTTTTGCTCGGCTTGCATCAGATCAAGCGCTTCTTGAATCAGCGCGCGCATGGCGCGCTCGGCGCCTTCCGAATTTTGCGCCGCGATCGCGTCCGACACGCGCTTATGGTCGAGCACGCTCGCCAGCGTCACGCCTTTATAAGCATTGGTGCGCCGGATCGAAAAACGAAGCGCGGTCTCGATCAGTTCGCGCAATTGCGCATAGAAGGGATTGCCGCTCGCCCGCAGCACCGCGACGTGAAACGCGATATCCGATTCCAGCGGATCGTCTTCGCCGCGGCCCCGCCGCCATCATGCGCTCGATCGCGCGCGTGATCGCGAGGCGCTGCTCGGCGCTCGCCGTTTGCGCCGCCAAAGCCGCCGCGCCCGGCTCGAACGAGAGCCGCACCTGCGTGAACTGGATCAGCAATTTCAGCGAGATTTGCGCTCCAGCATCCAGCGCAGCACATCCGGATCGAGCAGATTCCAGATCTCTTCTGGCTGAACGCGCGTGCCTTGCCGGGGCCGCGCGCGCAGCAGGCCCTTGGCCGTCAGCATCTTCACCGCTTCGCGGAGCACGCTGCGGCTCGCGCCATATTGCTTGCAGAGCTCGCTCTCGACCGGGAACGGCTTATCGGCCGCATATGTGCCGGTGACGATCGCGATGCCGAGATCGCGGACAATGCTGGAGGTGAGGTTCTGGCCGTGATTGGGCATGCAAAGTTCGGCGTTTGCCGAGGTCTCCTTGGCGCATGGCGAAATATGCGGATTTCTGTTTCCATCTGGCGCGTGGCAGGCGCGCGCGTCAATGCCTCATATGAAACGATGTTTTAAATACGAACCGTAGCTGGTCCGTCGGTGCGCTTGCCAGCGGCGCGACCGCGGATTTATATGATAATATTATAACGAGCGGCCGGATGTTCTCTTGGGGCGTCACGGTGCAGCCCAGGGAGGTGATCGTGGTCGAGATCACGCGGCGGACCTTACTTGAAACAAGCGCTGTCGGCGTGCTCGCGGCGGGCGCAGGGGGCGGGGCGGCGGAGAGCGCACTGGCGCAACCCGCGCGCGCGGGCGAAGGCGCGCGTCAGCGCTTGCTGCTCGATTTCGATTGGCGCTTTGCGCTCGGTCACGCCAGCGATGTCGCGCGCGATTTCGGCTTCGGCGAAAACCAGCGCACGTTCGCAAAACAAGGCACGCGCGTCGCGGCAGCGGCTGCGGAAGATTTCGACGATACAGCGTGGCGCGCCATTCGCTTGCCGCACGACTGGGCCGTCGAGCTTCCCTTCGCGCCAAGCCGCGACCGCGATCCCAGCGCGCCCGACGATCCACGCGCCGAACACGGCTTCAAACCGCTCGGCCGCGATTACCCGGACACCAGCGTCGGCTGGTATCGCAAGAGCTTCGATCTGCCCGAGAGCGATCTCGGCAAACGGCTTTCGCTCGAATTCGATGGCGTGTTCCGCGATTGCCTCGTCATCTTCAACGGCTACATCGTCGCGCGCAATGAGAGCGGCTATGCGCCGTTTTCCGTCGATGTCACCGATTTTGCCAATTACGGCGCGAAAAACACCATCACGCTCCGCGTGGACGCGACGCTCGGCGAAGGCTGGTTCTACGAAGGCGCCGGCGTTTATCGCCATGTGTGGCTGGTCAAAACCGATCCGCTGCACATTCCGCAATGGGGCGTAAAGGTCACGTCCACGCCAGCGCCCGGCGGCCGGGCTTTGATTGTCGTGAACATGGACGTGGCGCACGCTGGCGACGGCACGCGGGATTTCACGATCGAAGCGATCGTGCGCGATGCGCGGGGCGTCGAGCAGGCTCGCATGCGCGGCGAGGGCTCGGGCGCGGGCCGATCACATGTCCCAGCAAATGCTGGAGGGCGCCCTCACGACGGCGCGTTTGTGGTCAGTCGATGATCCGCACCTTTATCAGCTGCGCACGGAGATTTGGGAGAACGGGGCGCTGGTCGATGCAATGGAAGCATCGTTCGGCATCCGCACCATCCGCTTCGATCCCGAGCGCGGCTTTTTCCTCAACGAGCAACCGCTAAAGCTGCTCGGCACCTGCAATCACCAGGATCACGCGGGCGTTGGCGCGGCTTTGCCGGACGCGCTGCAATATTTCCGTATCCGCAAATTGAAAGAGATGGGCTCGAACGCCTATCGCGCCGCGCACAATCCGCCGACGCCGGAACTGCTCGATGCCTGCGATCGCCTCGGCATGCTGGTGATCGATGAAACGCGCCCGATGACCTCGACGCCCGAGGGCCTCAGCCAACTTGCGCGCATGGTCAAGCGCGACCGCAATCATCCGAGCATCATCCTCTGGTCGATCGGCAATGAAGAGCAGGGTCAGCAAGGCACGCCGCGCGGCGCTCGCATCGCGCGCTCGATGCGCGAGACCATCGAAGCGATCGACGGCACGCGCCCGCTCACCGCCGCGCTCGACGGCGGCTGGGGCGATGGCGTCTCGCCGATCGTGGACGTGCTCGGCTTCAATTATCGCACGCACCTGATGGAGGAGTACCACGCGCGTGTGCCCGGCCAGCCCATCATCGGCTCGGAAACCGCGAGCACCGTTTCCACGCGCGGCGAATATGCGCGCGACGATGCGCGACACATCTTGCCGGCTTATGACCGCGAGCACCCCTGGTGGGCGACGACATCGGAGTTCTGGTGGAAGATCGTCGCGACGCGCCCCTACATCGCGGGCGGCTTCATCTGGACCGGCTTCGATTATCGCGGCGAACCCACGCCGTTCAATCAGTTCCCGTCGATCTCATCCTATTTCGGCGTGCTCGACACCTGCGGGTTCGAGAAAGACAATTTCTACTATTACAAAGCCTGGTGGTCGCCCGAGCCGTTGCTGCATCTGCTGCCGCATTGGAATTGGGCGGGGCGCGAAGGCCAGGAGATAGAGGTCTGGGCGCATTCCAATCTGACCGCGTCGAGCTTTTTGTGAACGGCGTCCCAGCCGGTTCGCGCGATGTTGAGCGCAACGGCCATGTCGAGTGGCGCGTGCCGTACGCGCCGGGCGCGATCGAAGCGCGCGGCTATAAGGACGGGCGCCTCGCGCTCACCACGCGCCGCGAAACCACCGGCGCGCCCGCACGCGTCGTCCTCCGCGCCGACCGCACGCGCATCGCGGCGGACGGTGAAGATTGCGCGGTGATCCGCGCGGAGATTCAAGACGCACAGGGCCGCATGGTCCCCACCGCGAACAATCTCGTTACATTTTCACTCGGCGGGCGCGGCGCGATCATCGGCGTCGGCAATGGCGATCCAACCAGCCTCGAAGCGGACAAGGCCAGCGAGCGCCGCGCCTTCAACGGCCTCTGCATGGCGATCGCGCAAGCGGATAAACGCGCCGGCGCTCTGAGTGTTCGTGCAACCTCGCCGGGGGCTCGCGAGTGGCGCGGTCACCGTTCAAGCCACGCGCACGGCGGCGCGTCCATTCTTGTAAGCGCGGGAGACTCCGATGAAGCAGCTTCTCCTTGCCGTAATCGCCGCGCTCGCCAGCTTCGCAATGGCGCCCACAGCGCATGCCCAGCCGAGCGCGCCGCGCTTCTATTTTGGCGCCGATCTCTCCTTCGCCAACGAGATGGACGATTGCGGCGCAATCTATCGCATGGGCGGCGAGCAGCGCGACGTCTATCGCATCTTCCGCGACACGGGCCACAATCTCGCGCGCATCCGCATCTGGAATAATCCGACCTGGACCACTTACAGCGATCTCGCCGATGTGCGCCGCTCGATCCGCCGCGCGCGCGAGGCCGGCATGCAGTGCTGCTGGATTTCCACTATTCCGACGATTGGGCGGACGGTGAAAAGCAGATCATTCCGGCCGCGTGGGAAAATATCGGCACGACCGAAGAGCTCTCACAGGCGCTCTACCAATTCACCTTCGACACTTTGCGCGCGCTCGACGCCGATGGCCTGATGCCGGAGCTTGTGCAGGTCGGCAACGAAACCAATCACGAAATCCTCGGCCGCACCGATTGGGATTGGGCGCACCGCACCACCGATTGGACGCGCAATGCGTCGCTCCTAAACGCCGGTGTGCGCGCCGTGCGTGATGCCGGGCGCCTCTCCACGATCCAGCCGCGCGTCATGCTGCATGTGGCGCAGCCCGAAAATGTCGAGCCTTGGTTTCTCGCCGCCGAAGCCGCAGGCCTCCGGGATTTTCGATCTCATCGGCATTTCCTATTATCGCAAATGGTCCACGCAGGGCTTTGAGGGCCTCGGCCAAGTGATCAATCGTTTGCGCTTTCGCTATCCGCATGCCGACGTGGTGTTGGTGGAGACGGCCTATCCCTTCACCAATGCGTACGCTGACGGCTCCGGCAATATTCTCGGCGCGCCCGAAACATTGTTGCCGGAATATCCCGCCACGCGCGAAGGCCAGGCGCGCTACATGACTGAGCTTACACAGCTCGTGATCGACAATGGTGGCGTCGGCGTCGTCACGTGGGCGCCTGATTGGGTGTCGACGCGTTGCAGCACGCGCTGGGGGCAGGGCTCGAACTGGGAGAATGCGACCTTTTTCGATTTCGAGCACGACAACGAAGTCACGCCCGCCGCTTACTACCCACAACACACCTATGTTTGGCCCTAACCACGCCCGGCATAGGGCATGCGCGCCGCCATGATGGTCATGAACGGAATGTTCGCATCAAGCGGCAAGCTCGCCATGTGCACGACCGCATCCGCGACGAGCTTCACATCGATGACAGGCTCCGGCGCTATGCGTCCGTCCGCTTGCAACGCGCCTTGCGTCATGTGTGCGGCCATCGCCGTCGCGGCGTTGCCAATATCGATCTGCCCGCACACGATATTGTGCGCGCGGCCATCGAGCGATAGCGATTTGGTGAGGCCAGTGATGGCGTGCTTGGTCGCGGTATAAGCCGCTGAAAGCGGCCTGGGCGTATGCGCGGAGATCGAGCCGTTATTGATGATGCGCCCGCCTTGCGGCGATTGCGTCTTCATCTGTTTGAACGCCGCGCGCGCGCACAAGAAGGCGCCTGTGAGATTGACCGCCACCACGCCGTTCCACTGCGCCAGCGTCAGGTCATCGAACGCAATCGGCGGCGCGCCCGTCCCCGCATTGTTGAACAGCACATCGACGCGCCCAAAGCGCGCGACGGTTTGCGCGAAAAGATTCGCGACGGCGACTTCGTCCCGTCACGTCCGCCTCAACCACAAGCATGCGCGCGCGCGCCGATGAAGCCTCCAAGGTTTCGCGCAACGTCTCGCGCCGCCGCCCGGCGAGCGCCACGCCAAAACCCGCGTCGGCAAGCGCGAGCGCCGCCGCCCGCCCAATCCCCGCTCCCCCGCGCCGGTTACGATGGCGACCTGGTTCATGACATGCGCAATCCTGCTAGATATGCTAAATGCCCGCCCACCGCCCACGTCCGATCTGCTCGGACAGTGTTGGTGATGCGTCAAATCTCCCATAGACGTTCGCAATACCTAGCTATCAAAAAACTGATTGGGTGCGCGCGCCTCGCGGCGCTATCGATGTGCCCCAGAAGGAGCCCCCCAATGGCCGACGGAACAGAATCCAAATGCCCGGTGCCGCACAGCCGCGGACGCATGAACCGCGACTGGTGGCCGAACCAGCTTAATATCGGGGCGCTCCACCAGAACACGCCCGATTCCAATCCGATGGGCGAAGCGTTTGACTACGCGAAGGAATTCGACAGCCTCGATCTCGACGCGCTGGTTAAAGACCTCCACGCGCTGATGACGGATTCGCAGGATTGGTGGCCGGCCGATTACGGCCATTACGGCCCGTTCTTCATCCGCATGTCGTGGCACGCGGCCGGAACCTACCGCGTCGGCGATGGCCGCGGCGGCGGCGGGCGGGGCCAGCAGCGCTTTGCGCCGCTCAATTCCTGGCCGGACAACGGCAACCTGGATAAAGCGCGCCGGTTGCTCTGGCCGATCAAGCAAAAATACGGCGCCAAGATTTCCTGGGCCGACCTCCTCATTCTCACCGGCAATGTCGCGCTGGAATCGATGGGCTTCAAAACCTTCGGCTTCGGCGGCGGCCGCGCCGATGTGTGGGAGCCCGAGGAGCATGTGAACTGGGGCACGGAAGATAAGTGGCTGGCCGATAGCTCGCACCCGCAGGGCCGTTACTCAGGCGACCGTGAACTCTCCGGGCATCTCGGCGCCGTGCAGATGGGTCTCATCTATGTCAATCCCGAAGGCCCGGACGGCAAACCCGATCCGCTCGCGGCGGCGCGCGACATCCGCGAGACGTTTGCGCGCATGGCGATGAATGACGAGGAGACTGTGGCGCTCATCGCAGGCGGGCACACCTTCGGCAAGACGCACGGCGCGGGCCCCCACCAGCCATGTCGGCTCTGAACCGGAAGGCTCGGATATCGAAGCGCAAGGTCTCGGCTGGGCGTCGACGTTTGAAAGCGGCATGGCCGGCCACGCGATCACTAGCGGTCTCGAAGTCACCTGGACGTCGACGCCAACGAAGTGGAGCAACGGCTTCTTCGACAATCTCTTCAAATATGAATGGGAGCTGACCAAGAGCCCCGCTGGCGCCAATCAATGGATCGCTAAGAATGCGCCGGCCGATCAGCCTGATCCGTTCGATGCATCGAAGAAGCGCGTGCCGACAATGCTGACGACCCGACCTCGACGCTTCGGTTCGACCCGGAATATGAGAAGGTCTCGCGGCGCTTCCATCAGGACCCGGCTTACTTCGCCGATGCGTTCGCGCGCGCGTGGTACAAGCTCACCCACCGCGACATGGGGCCGAAGTCGCTCTATCGCGGCAAGCTCGTGCCGAAGGAAACCTTGATCTGGCAGGGATCCGGTGCCAGCCGCCGATGGCCCCGCTGATCGACGCCGCCGATGCTGAGGCGCTGAAAGCGAAAATCCTCGCGACCGGTCTTTCGGTTTCGCAACTGGCTTCGGCGGCGTGGGCGTCTGCGTCGACGTTCCGCGAATCCGACAAGCGCGGCGGCGCCAATGGCGCGCGCGTGCGGCTCGCGCCGCAGAAGGATTGGGCCGTCAACAATCCGTCTGAGCTTGCAAAAGTGCTCGCTGCGCTTGAGGGGATTCAGAAGGGCTTCAACAAGAAGGTCTCGCTCGCCGATCTCATCGTGCTAGCGGGCGCGGCGGCGGTTGAAAAAGCCGCGAAGGCGGCTGGCTACACTGTGAAGGTTCCCTTCACGCCGGGCCGCACCGACGCCAGCCAAGAGCAAACCGAAGTGCCGTCCTTCGCTTATATGGAGCCGAGGGCGGATGGGTTCCGCAATTGGGTCGGGCAGCGCACGCTCATGACGCAGGAAGAGCATCTGGTGGACCGGGCGCAATTGCTCTCTCTCTCTGGACCGGAGCTGACGGTGCTGATCGGCGGGCTTCGCGCGCTTAAAGTTGGCGCGCCAGAACATGGCGTGCTGACGAAGAACCCCCGAAACGCTGACAAACGACTTCTTCGTGAACCTGCTCGACATGAGCACGAAGTGGAAAGGCGTCGATGGCCGAGAAGGCGTGTTCGAAGGCCGCGACCGCAAGTCCGGCGCCGTGAAGTGGACCGCGACGCGCGCCGACCTCATCTTCGGCTCGCACTCGCAGCTCCGCGCATTCGCGGAGAGTCTATGCGAGCAATGACGCGAAAGAGAAGTTCGTGAAGGACTTCGTCGCCGCGTGGGCCAAGGTGATGGAGCTGGACCGCTTCGATTTGAAGTGAGCTAGCCGCTGTAGCGGACGCGAAGCGCAAAGAGGCCGCCGCAACCAGCGGCGGCCGCGCTGATGAGGAAAAGCGTCGAATAGCCGGTGGGCGAGGCGGCGAGCATCAGCGCCAGCATCGGCGCGAGCATTTGCGGCAGCGTGTTGCCGAGATTGAGCACGGCAAGATCGCGTCCGGCGTGGCGCTTCTGCGGTAAGATCTCTGCGGCAAGCGCCACGTCCGCGGCGGAATAGAGCCCGACGCCCAGTCCGTAGAAAAACCTGGCAAACGATTACGCCGGGCCAGGTTGGGAAGAGCGCGAAAATCGCAAGTCCCGTGAAAATCGCCGCGCCCGATGCGGCGACGAAATATTTGCGCCGCCGCACAGCGTCCGAAGCAATGCCGACCGCGAACGCGGTCGCGATCGAGATCGCGGTTGAGAGCAGCAGCAGGCGTCCCCAGCAGCGTTTCCGGCGGCAACGCTGGAAAGCTTTCCGACTTGGAGGCCGCGTGGTGCAGGAAATAAAGCGCGTAGCCCTGGCTGGTCGAGATTCGCGATTTGAATCAGAACGCGCGAGATCCAAACCAGCGCGAAGTCGCGCCATGTGCGCGCATGCTGCGGCGCGTCCGCCGGCAACACCGGCTCTTGAATTGAGTCACGCGGCTCGCGCCAAAACAAAACCAGCGGCGCGACAGCCGCCAGAAAGACAGCGGCGACGATTGCAAAGCGGTTGTCCAAGCTGAGCAAGGCAGCGCCGGCGATCACGCCGCCAAGCCCCAATCCAATGGGCGGACCGAGCGCGAGGGAACGCCGCCATCGCGCCTTTGCGCCGATCGGGAATGCGGTCCGGAAGCAAAGCGGCAAGCGCCGGCATGAAGAGATTGAACGCCGCTTGAAACAGCACGACGCCGATAAGCAGCGCCGCGGCGCTCTCCGCGCGTGCGATCACGGCATAGCTCGCCGCCGCCGCGAGCGCGCCGCAGATGATCCAGGGCTTGCGCCGTCCGAGCGTCGACTTGGTGCGGTCGCTGAGCGCGCCGGCGACGATATTGACGGCGCTGGCCGTGAGCGCGCCCCAGAACACGGTCCAACTTAAGAGCGCGGTTTTCTCCGCCGCATCGATGGCGGCGGCCTTGAGCGGCAAGAGAATGGTGAGGAGAGGCAAGCAGCCGATGAAGGCGCCGGCATTCGCGATCGCGAACAACAAAGCAAAGCGGGGCGGTCGATGCTTGGGCTTGCAAACCAATGCGCCTCCGCGTCGCGCCACACACCCTGTCTAGCGCACGGATTTGCTTGCGTGAACACCGCGCCAGCACAGGCGTGGGGGCTTGCATCGGCGCCGGCCTCTGGCGTTTGTTCGCTACTGGAGGCTAAAAGGCGGCGTGGAGCGGGAAAGAGTGCGCACCAAGAGACCGACTTTGGACGATGTCGCCTGGCCTCCGGCGTGGCGCGGGTGACGGTGTCGCGCGTGCTGAACGGCGGGCCCAATGTGCGCGAGGAAGTGCGCGAGAAGGTGCTGCGCGCGGTTTCCGATCTGGATTATCGGTTCAACGAGCAGGCGCGCAGGTTGGCGGGTGGGCGTTCGCGCCTGGTGACCTTGGTGTTCGCGTCGGACCTCCACGCGCAGCCCAATTCGTTCTGGGAAGCGGGCCTTGAACTCGGCGCGCTCCGCGCCTGCACGCAATGGGGCTTCCAGCTCACCACGCAGCGCGTCGTCAACGAAACGCGCCGTGGCCGCGAATTGGTGCGCGATCTGATCGAGACCGACCGCTGCGAGGGCATCATCCTGACGCCGCCGCATTCGGACGATTTCCAAATTGCTGGAATGGATCCTCGCGCACAATTGCCCGGCGGTGTGTGTCGCGCCGGGCGGGCCGGAGGGGCGCGCCTTCGCGTCGGTCGGCATCGATGATGCTCAAGCCGGCTACGATGTCGCGCGCCCACCTGCTGGACTTGGGCCACGAGCGTTTCGGATTTCTGGGCGGCCTCGAGGGGCACTATGCCGCCGAGCATCGGCTCGACGGCGTCCGCCGCGCCTTGCGCGAGCACGGCATCAGCGACATTGCCCGTGATGCGCGGCGACTTCACGTTCCAGGCGGGCGCCGACCTTGCGCCGCAAATCCTCAATCTTGCAACGCCGCCCACGGCGCTTATCTGCGCCAACGACGATATGGCGATCGGCGCGCTGCTCGCGGCGCATCGCTTGGGCATTGTCGTGCCGGATCAATTGTCGGTCACCGGGTTTGACGATACGCCGGTGTCCGGCGTGGTGTGGCCGCCGCTGACGACGGTGCACCAACCGATCACCGATATGGGCGCGCGCGCGGTTGAGCTGATCGTCGAGCAATTGCGCAGCCCATCGCCGCGCAGCGCGGGCGGCTTTCGGCTTTTGCCGCACGCCATGGTGATCCCGCGCATCGGCCGCGCCGCCCGCGCTAGCGCTTCTGCAATTTGTCGATCAGGGCTGCCCGCATCTGCGCAACGGCGCGGGGTGAAGTCGCGTCCAGAATGCCGCGATGCTCGGGCGGCAGGTGCGCGCCAGGTTCGCCGTGCGCCATGAACACATAATGTGCGAACATCGCCTGCCAGGCGCGGCGTTGATCGGGCGGTAAAGTACGCAAGCTCATCAAGGCGTGCATCAGTGCGTCCCCACGGCGAGCCTGTGTCGAGGCGGCGCGCGTCCCACCAATAATTCACCAGCACATTGAAACGGTCATGCGCCTCGACGTGATGATACCAATGATAGGGGATGTAGATCGCGTCGCCCGGCTCAAGCTCCGCGACGCGCGCGGCGGCGAGCGCTTCGGCAAAGCGCGGGAAGCGCTGCAAATCAGGCGCGGTGACGTGCGCCATGCTGACTTGCACGCCAGCGGGCGTTGGATCGAACGGACCCATATAAAGATTGCCGACCTGATCGGGCGGAAATAAAGTGAAGCGCCGCCGGCCCGCCGCGACGCAGGCAATATTTTCCGATGGATCGTGATGGATCGCGACTTTCGCGGCATTGCCGATCCATAGACGCGGCGGAATTTGCGGCGGCAGCAAACTGAGCGCGTTTGCTTCCAGCGAAGCCTTCCAGATAGCCCGGCGCCGGCAAGCCCTGCAGCGCGAGCGCATCCGGCTGATCCTTCTTTGCTTCGGCTGCGAGCGCGTCGAGATAGGCGCTAATTGTTGTGTTATCTTGCGTAAAATTGCGTGTTCCAATGGCGTCGCCGTAATGCAGGCGCCCCTCGACATCGGGCGCCGCGCGCATGAAGGCGGCGCTTTTGTCGGTCGCCATGGAGCGCAGATAAGCGGCGCCACGCAGCATCGCTCTCACGCGCGGCGGCGACGATTGGCCAATCGCCGACCAGACCGCGGATCACAACGGGCGCGGCGGCCACGCGGATATGCACGAAGGCCGCCGCGTCAACGTCCCCGCATTTCTGGGATGTCGTTCATGCCGCTTCCATCGGATTGACACAGCGCGCCAGAGACTTGCAGTTTCGGCGGGTCACGGGAGCGTAGGGTCAACAGAGCGTCCGCGTGGCCTTCATCGGCCACGAGCATCAGCCGGTGGCGATCGTCGAGAATTTTTCGCCGCACCCTGAGCGCTTGATCGATGAGGCGTCGCGCTTGCGCTTCGAGGTGATGGGCGAATTTTACCCGGGCGTGCGCGCGAACGCGACGCCGGCTTATTTCGAGGGACAGGGACCCTTGCTCGCGCGCGTGCTGAGCGAATTTTTCGATCAGAAGGGCCGGTTTGAAAGCCAGGCGCTCTATTCGCTCGCGACGACGCCCTCCGATCAGCTCACGCTCGCGCAACGCATCCCGCACATCGACGGCCTCAAGCCCGGCATGATCGCGATCTTGCATTATCTCTCGCGCGAGCCGTTCGGCGGCACTGCGTTTTACCGCCATCGCTCGACAGGCTTTGAAACCATCGATGCGCGCCGCCATCCGCTTTATCTTGAACGTCTGCACGCCGGCTTCGCCGCGCATGGCGAGCCGCCCCCCCGCGTATATTGAGGGCGATACGCCCTTCTTCGAACAGATCGCGCGCTACGACGGCGTGTTCAATCGCGCGCTAATCTATCAAAGCAGCGCGCTGCATTGCGCGGAACTTTCGAACGGCGCGGGCTATCCCGCCGACGTGCGCGCCGGGCGCTTGACCGTGGCGAGTTTTCTTTCTCCGGCCTAAGAGGGAAAGAAGAGACCGAGAACCAAGAGACGGCCAAGCCGTCCGGGAGGAACAACGTGACCAAGGGATTGCGCTTTATCGCGGCCGCGCTGATGTGCGCGGCGCTCAGCGGATGCGGCAGCCGCGCCGATGTCGCCAAAGTGTGGCTCACCACCGGCGATCAGACCCAATTGCTCGCCGCGCAGGATGATGTGGCGTTCAGCGACGACGCGGCGGCGGGCGCGGTGATCGAGGGTCGATCCGTCGCAGACCTTCCAAAGCATCGTCGGCTTTGGCGCCTCCTTCACCGACGCCTCGTCTTTCATCCTGCAGCGGCGCATGTCGCCCGAGCAGCGCGCCGCGCTCATGCAGGATCTGTTCAGTCGCGAGAACGGCATTGGTCTCAGCCTCACACGTCTCACCATTGGCGCATCGGATTTTTCGCAAACGCACTACACCTATGACGACATGCCGCCCGGCCAGAGCGATCCGACCTTGGCGCATTTCTCGATCGAACCAGCGCGGACTGACGTCATTCCCTCCGTGCGCGAAGCGCTCGCGATCAATCCTGGTCTCCAAGTGATGGCCTCAAGCTGGAGCGCGCCCGCCTGGATGAAGAGCAATGACAGTCTCATCCAAGGCTCGCTGGCGCCCGCTTCTTATGGGCATTTCGCGAATTATCTGGCGCGCTATGTGAAGGCGATGGGCGAGGAGGGCGTGCCGATTTTCGCCGTCACGCCGCAGAACGAGCCGCATTTTGAACCGGATTCCTATCCCGGCATGCGCATCGAAGCGCCCGCGCGCGCCGATTTTATCGGCGATCATCTTGGCCCCACTTTCGAGCGCGAAGGCCTCGATACGCTCATCCTCGACTACGATCACAATTGGGACGCGCCGGAATCCCCGCTCACGGTGCTCCGTGATCCAGAAGCCAATCGCTACACCGATGGCGTCGCGTGGCACTGCTATGGCGGCGAGGTTTCCGCGCAAACGCCGGTGCACGATGCGTTTCCGGACAAAGACGCCTTTTTCACCGAGTGCTCCGGCGGCGCTTGGGCGCCCAATTGGAGCGAGAGCTTCGTCTGGAATGTGGACAATCTCATCATCGGCACGACGCGCAATTGGGCGCGCGGCGTGACACTGTGGAATCTTATTCTCGACGAAAACAGCGGCCCGCATCTTGGCGGCTGCGGCGATTGCCGGGGCGTCGTCACGGTGAATTCGCAGACCGGCGAAGTGACCCGCAATCTGGAATATTACGCGCTCGGCCACGCCAGCCGTTTCGTGCGGCCGGGCGCAGTGCGGATCGGCGCCACGGCGCCGGAGGGCATGAACGCGGTCGCGTTTCGCAATGGCGATGACGGCTCGATCGTGCTGATCGCGCTCAACAAGGGCGCCGCGCCCGCCCCGATTCAGGTCCGGTTCGGCGGCCGGACGCTTGCCTACACCCTCCCGGCCATGGCTGCGGCGACCTTCGTCTGGCCCGAATAAGGCCCCTCGCGGCGGTCAAATTCGCGCGTCAGGCGACTATCCAGGGCGCCATTTCCAAGGCCCGGAGTTGACACCTCTGAGGCGCGTGATACCAAATTGGACGCGCTTCCAATGCGCCAAAACCAAGAGCCAAGCGATAACTGGGACCGTCAGGCGCCTGCCTGAAGAGGCCCAGGGGAGGATGACATGCAGGGGATTGAGAAGCGCGCATCGGCGCGCGGCGGCGTAGCGCGTTGGGCGGGCACGATTTCCTTCGCGGCGCTTCTGGCGGCCATCCCCGCCTTGGCGATGGCCCAGAGCGTCGATTCCGAGCCCGCGCCCGAGGAAGAAATCATCGTCACCGGCATCCGTGCGGGCCTGCAATCGTCCAGTCTCCGCCAAGCGTGACGCCACCAGCATCGTCGAAGTCGTGTCGGCGGAAGACATTGGCAAGCTGCCCGACGTTTCGATCGCGGAATCTCTGGCGCGCTTGCCGGGTCTTGCGGGCCAACGCGTCGGCGGCCGTGCGCAGGTGATCTCGATCCGCGGTCTCGCGCCCGATTTCACAACCACTTTGCTCAATGGCCGTCAGCAAGCGAGCTCCGGCGATAACCGCGCCGTCGAGTTCGACCAATATCCGTCCGAACTGCTGTCGAGCGTCGTCGTCTACAAAACACCGGACGCGACCATCGCGGGCTTTGGTCTCTCCGGCACGGCCGATCTTCGCACCGTGCGGCCGCTTGAATTTGGCCGCCGCGCCATCGCGCTCAATGTGCGCGGCGAAACCACCGACGAAGATCAGCTCAACGACGAGGTCGATGTTTGGGGCAACCGGGTCAGCGTCAGCTATATCGACCAATTCGCGAATGACACGATCGGCATCGCGATCGGCTACGCGCACCTCGATTCACCCTCGCAAAACCGCCACTTCAAGGCATACGGGTATGAATCCTTCGGCGGCGTTTCGCCGGGTGCGGTGACGCCTGATTCCGCCGATGACGCCTTGCAGCTCAACGGCCAGGAAGTCTTCGCCACGTCGCGCGAAAATGTGCGTGATGCCGTGATCGGCATCGTGGAATGGGCGCCCACGCCCGATTTCCACTCCACGCTCGACCTCTACTACTCGACCTTCAGCCAGGAGGAGACGACGCGCGGGGCGCAATGGTTCTCCAACGCCTGGGCCGATAACGCGACCTTCACGGACGTCGTGGAATCCGAATATGGCGGCTCGCCGTTCGGCGCGCAGGGCACGTTCAACAATGCCGTGCCGATTATTCGTAACGACTACAATAAGCGCGACGACGAGCTTTTCGCGGCCGGGCTGAACGTCGAATACAATATCACCGACATGATCTCGATCATCGGCGATCTTTCTTATTCGAAGAATGAGCGCGATGAGCAGGTGCTCGAAACCTATGCCGGCTACGGCCTTGGCGTCGGCGGCGTCACCGGCGGCACGCCGGATGTCGGCCGCACCTTCGACTCCTATGACTTCGATATTCCCACCGAAGGCTATCCGACATACGATTTCGGTCTCGATTATGCCGACGCCAGCCAGGTTTCACTCGGCGATCGCGCGCCATGGGGCGGATGGGCGCATGATGGCGCGATCCGATTCCCGCACGTTGAAGAGACGATCCAATCCGGTGACTTTGGCGTGCGTTTCGATTTCGATGGGCCGATCAGCCGCGTCGATGTCGGCGTGAACCTCACCAATCGCGAGAAGTCGAAGTTTGTCGACGACAACGATCTCTTCCTGCGCAACGGCCGTCAGCAAGTTTTGGTCGATCAGCAATATCTGGTGTCGCCGACCTCGCTCGGCTTTGCCGGCATGGGCTCGGTGCTCAGCGTCAATCTGCCGGCGGCGCTCGATGTCTATTACACGCGCGCCCCGATCCTCGACGCCAATTTCTACGACAAGGCATGGGACATCGAGGAAGACGTGACGACCTGGTATGTGCGCGCGTCGCTCGATTCCGGACCATGGCGCGGCAATTTCGGCTTGCAGATCGTTGAGCAGGAACAAGAATCGACCGGCTCGATCATTCAAGGCTCGCCAATCACGCCGCTCACCGTCACGCGCGGCCAGTCCTACACCGACATTCTGCCCAGCGTTAATCTCGGCTACGAGATCGCCGACGGACACCGCATTCGCTTTGCGATGGCGCGCGTGATGGCGCGTCCGCGCATGGACGAAATGCGCGCGAACATCACGCCGTCGTTTGGCTTGCCGACGGGGCCTGTCGCGCCGGGAACGGTGCTCACGCCCTGGACGGCGTCGGGCGGCAATCCAGAGCTTGAACCTTGGCGCGCCGATGCGTTCGATCTGTCTTACGAATGGTACATCGACCGCACGAGCTATTTCAGCGTCGCGTATTTCTACAAGGACCTCGAAAGCTACATCTTCAACGAGGCGCTGCCGTTCGACTTCACCGGCGTTCCGATCCCTGCCGGCGCGGTCATTCCGCCCGGCACCACCGTCAGTCCGATCGGCACGATGGTGCTGCCCGCGAACGGCCAGGGCGGTCTCATCCGCGGCGTCGAAGTCAGCGGCGCGCTGGACCTTGGCCTGTTCGAGGATTCGCTTGAAGGCCTCGGCTTGATCGCGAGCTATTCACACTCGATCTCGAGCCTCAATCCCTCCGGTTGCACGGACTTCAATCCGGCCAATTGCCCAGCGACGCCGCCAACAGTGCGCATTCCCGGTCTCTCAGGCGATGTCTACAATATCACCGGCTATTTCGAACGCGGCGGCTTCCAGGCGCGCGCCAGCTATCGCTACCGCTCCGCCTTCAAGGGCGAAGTGGTGCAATTGTTCACCACGCGCGGCTTTACCGAAATTCTTGAAGACGAGCAGGTCGATGCGCAGATCGGCTACACCTTCCCGGAAGGCTCGTTCGCCGAAGGGCTGGGCATCTTGTTGCAGGTCAACAACCTCACCAATTCGCCGTACCGCACGCGCCTCGGCCTCGATACCGGCGGCACCACAACGGCCGACGGCGCGGTGCTGCAGGAAACCTACGAGGAGTATGGCCGGCAGATTCTGCTCGGGCTCAATTACCGTTTCTGACCGGAAGCCCTCCCCGAACGATGGCTTCCCAAGCTCGCCGGCGGGTCGCGCAAGTGGCCCGCCGGTTTTTTAATCGCTTGAAGTGACGTATGATGCGCGTGTGCGAGGCAATCACGTGCAAAGGCCGCTGAAAAATCTTCTCATCGTCGGCGGCGGCTCCGCCGGCTGGATGACGGCGGCGCTGTTCGCGCAGCTGTTTCGCGGGCTCTATCGCATCGAGCTCGTCGAATCGGAAGAGATCGGCACGATCGGCGTCGGCGAAGCCACCATCCCGGCGATCAAGAAATTCAACGAACTCCTGAAGCTCGACGAAGCCGATTTCATGCGCATGACGCAAGGCACGTTCAAGCTCGGCATTCAATTCAACGATTGGCAACGCATCGGCTCAAGCTACATCCACGGCTTCGGCTTGATCGGCAAAGACTGGGAGTGGCTGCGCTGCCATCATTATTGGCTGAAGCTGCGCGAAATGGGCGAAGCGTCCGATTTCGCCAATTACTCGATCAACACCGCGGCCGCCCTCCAAAACAAATTCATGCGCTGCCGGCCGGAGATGGCCGAATCGCCGCTCGCGCACATCGCGCACGCTTTCCATTTCGATGCGGGGCCTCTACGCGAAGTTTCTGCGCGGCTATGCCGAGACGCGCGGCGTCAAGCGCATCGAAGGCAAGGTCGTCGATGTTTCGCTCGCGCCGGAAGACGGCGCCATTCGCTCCGTCACGCTCGCGAGCGGGGAGGTGGTTGAAGCGGATTTCTTCATCGATTGCTCTGGCTTTCGCGGCCTCCTGATCGAGCAGGCGCTGAAGACGGGCTATGACGACTGGACCCACTGGCTCCCGTGCGACCGCGCCATGGCCGTGCCGTGCGCGCGCTCGGAGGAAATTTCACGCCCTACACCAGGCGAGCGCACGCCCCGCCGGCTGGCAATGGCGCATTCCGCTCCAGCACCGCACCGGAAACGGCCATGTTTATTCCAGCGCGCACATGGAAGACGCCGAAGCCGAACGCATCTTGCTCAGTAATCTCGACGGCGCTCAACTCGCCGAGCCCAACCGCATCCGCTTCGTCACCGGCAAACGCCGGAAAATCTGGAACAAGAATTGCGTCGCGGTGGGGCTGGCGGCGGGCTTCATGGAGCCGCTGGAATCCACCAGTCTCTATCTCATCCAATCAAGCGTGGTGCGGCTCATTCGTCCTCTTCCCCGACGGCGCGCTCGATCAAGCCAATATCGACGAATTCAACCGCCAGACCGATTTCGAATACGAACGCGTCCGCGATTTCATCATTCTTCACTACAAGGCCACCGAGCGCGACGACACGCCGTTCTGGCGCTATTGCCGCGATATGGAGGTCCCCGAGACCTTGCAGCGAAAAATCGATCTCTTCGCCGCCAATGGCCGCATCTTCCGCGAAGACGAAGAACTTTTCGGCGAAGAAAGCTGGATCCAGGTCTTCCTCGGTCAGGGCATTGTCCCGCGCAGCTACGATCCGCTGGTGGACATGAAAAGCGGCCCCCAGATCGTGCAATTCATGGGCGATATCGAGAGCGTCATCGCCAAATGTGTAAAGGTGATGCCGAGCCACGCCGCCTTCGTGGAAAAATTCTGCGACGCGCGCTGATCTCGGCCACGTTCTCCATGACGGGCGAAGCACTCGAAGCACTTCTCGATACCGACCGTTAAATATAGCCGTATTAAGCTCGCCGAGCCTAAAGCGCCGGATCGATCTGATGATGAACAACACCATCACCCTAAATCAAGCACACTCCGATGTCCTGGCCGACGCACCGAACAGCTCGACCGCGCGCACACCGAGGCCGAGGTGGCGTCCATCGTGCGCTCCCTGGCGCGGGCTCTCTCCGGCGCCGATGGCGCGACGGTCGTTCTGAAGCGCGGCGATCGTGTCGCTTATGTCGATGAGGACGCCATCGGCCCTTGTGGAAAGGCATGGATTTCCGATCGAGGCGTGTATTTCCGGCTGGGCGATGCTCAATCGCCAGACCGTCGTGATTGAAAATATCTATGACGACGAGCGCATTCCGATCGTGGCCTACAAGCCGACTTTCGTGAACAGCCTGGTGATGGCGCCCGTCCGCCCCCTCGATCCGGTCGCGGCCCTCGGCGCCTATTGGGCCGAGCCATACCGCGCCACCCGAAATCAAGTCTCCGGCCTGGAAGCCGCCGCGAGCGCCATGGCCGTCGCCTTGGAACGCCTGCGCGCCTAACCGTCTTTGCTTCGAGTTCTGGAGCCATTTGAGCTAGAAAATAGCGTGGGTTATGCCGGGGGGGGAAGCGCGCGCTCCGGCTGCGATGGACCGAGCGGTGAGGCGCTCATGCGCGCACCGCGCCAGCCGCCCCAGCGATAATAGGCGATCGCGAGCGAAGCGGAGACCGCCATGCTGATGGGAAGCTCCACCAGATCGCGTCTTGGCCCCACGATGGCTCAAGCATTTTCGCAAAGCCAATGCGCACGCCCAGCAGCGAGATCAGCAGAATGATAAGCGGCGGCGTCACCGCGCCGGTCGCGCGCACGACGCCGAACAGCACGAACGTGACGCCGAACAGAATGAAGCTCCAGCCGGCGATATTGTTGATGTGCTCGGCGGCCGCGACCGCGTTTGCCTGTCCCGGCAGAAAAAGCCCGACAATGTAGGGGTCGGCCATATAGAGCAGCACGACCAGCGCGCCCGTCAGCGCGATATTGATCAGCACGCCGGCAAGCGCGCTCCGCTCCACACGGTCCCATTGGCCGGCGCCGACATTCTGCGCGGCCATCGCTGACGCGGCGGCCCCAATCGCCATCGCCGGCATCTGCACATAAGTCCAAAGCTGAAACGCCACGCCATAGGCCGCCGCCGTCTCCGAGCCATACGCATTGATCATCGACAGCATGACGAGCGCCGACGACGAGATCACCAGCATCTGCGCACCCATCGGCAAGCCCTTGAACACGATGCTGCCCAGCAGCGCGCCGTCGGGCTTCAGGTAGTGCAGCTCGCCGCGCGTGAGCCTGAGGTCCGCCTTGCGCCAATAGAGATGGACGAGCATCGCCGTCATGCCGATGGCTTGCGACAGCAGCATGGAGGTCGCGGCGCCGGCGATGCCCAGGCGCGGGAAGGGGCCGAGCCCGGTGATCAGGAGTGGATTGAATACGATGTCGAGCAGCGTCGCGAACGTCATGAAATAGAACGGCGTCTTGGCATCGCCCGCGCCGCGCTGCGCCATCACCATGAACGCGAAAAAACACATGAACGGCATCGAGAGAAAGACCACGCGCAGATAATCTTCCGCAAGCGCGCGCGCATCCGGCGGCGTGCCCATCCAGAGCAGCACTTGCTCGGATGCTGCAAAGCCGCCGATCGCGAGCGCCAGCGAAACCACCAGAAAAAAACGTCGCGCCCGTGCCGACCACCTTCTTCGCGCGCGGCAAATCTTTTGCCCCGACCGCTTGCCCAATCAGGATCGTGCTCGCCATGCCGACGCCGAACATCACGCCGAGCAGCAGCAAAAGCACGATGGTCGCGTTGGTTGTCGCCGTCAGCGCTTCGGGGCCGAGCAAGCGGCCCACCCAGATCGCATTGATCGAGCCGTTCAGCGATTGCAGCACGCTCGAGCCCAGCACGGGCAGCGAGAACATAAACAAAGTGCGCGCGATCGGGCCTTGCGTGAGGTCCATGCGCGCCTGCGGTTTGCGCGGCGCGGGCAGCGGCTGGTTCGGCCATGAGAATAGTCCTGAACGCACGCAAGGAGCGTGTGAGGGGTGGGGCCTTCTATCGGAAATGCGCCGCCGCGTTTAGTCTTGAAGATGCGCGCCGCGCAGCCCATCTTTTTGTCAGGCAGGTCACGCCTTCTTTCCCAACAACTTCGGCGCGACCGCGACATAGCTCTGCTTGAGCCAGCCTTTGAGCGTCTCCATCTCCGCCAACACATCGTCTGCTGGCCCGAAATGCGCCGTCACCCAATTGTGCTGCTTGTAACCAGCCGCGCGCCGGCCGCACGAACGCCAGCTCCTCGGCCATCTCCGCTGAGATCGGCAGCTTCACGATGATGCTCAGCGCATCGAGCGGCTCGCCCTTGGCGCCAAACACCGCGAACATTTTCTTCGCACATAAAGCGCGCGCGTCACCGTCCAGCCCGGCCCCGCAGACGTCTCGGGAAAGGTGAGCCCATAAGCCGTAAGCTCAGCTTCGGCGCGTTGGTGCGGGGTCGTCGTCACGCCCGATTATCGCAAGGGCGCCGGCCGCTGGAAACCACGTTCCACGAACGTGACGCTCTAGGCCGGGCCCCGGCCCGTCAGGGACCAGAAATGGTCAGCGCAGGGTGTGTTGTCCCGGCGCGCGGCTTGCACTATGCACTCGCCTGCCCCGCGAGGGACGGAGAGGTGGCAGAGTGGTCGATCGCGCCGGTCTCGAAAACCGGAGTGCCTGCAAGGGTACCGAGGGTTCGAATCCCTCCCTCTCCGCCAGCGGCCCGGCAAATCACGGCTCGTTCTCCCCATTGCCCTCGTCGCGTGCTGCGCTTGGCCTGGGCTAGCTGCCGCGCTTAGTGTTTGGCGTGAGGCAGGCATGAACGATCAAATCGGATCACCCGATACCTATCGCACGCCGCTCGGCCAGCGACTCGGCGTGGCGTTTGCGCTCGCGCTGATCGCGCCGCTTGCGCTTGGCGTGGGCGTCGCGGCGTTTGTGGTGATGCGGATGGATTTGGGCGGGGGGATCGTGATGGCGGTCGTCGCGCTCTTCTGCGCGGCGCTGGCGGTTTATGTGGGGCGCGACGCGCTGGCGAAGTGGGGGATGTTCGCGCGGTTTGGCGCCGCCGCTGTTGAGCTTCGCTTGCCGCCGTTTCGCTCGCACATTCACCACCCGCCGCGTTCAACGGTTCGATTGCTTACGCCGATATCGCGGCGGTCGAGACGCGGCTTGAGGCTTATCGATCATGGGCGCGGCGGCGATGCAGCGCGCTTATGCTTTGCGCCTCCGGAGCCGGTCGAGAAGGTCGCGACCATATTGTCCGCGAGATCGCTGCCGTCAGCGTGATCGATCAGGAAGAAACGCGCCGTACCCCCGAAGAACTGGTCGAGGAACGGCGTTGGCCCTGTTGTGAACGCAAGGCTGTAGCCCACGAGCGCCCACATGATCATCCCGATCACGGTGACGGTGGAAACCTGCATCAGAACCGAGAGCGCGTTCTTGGTGCGCACCAGGCCGCTGTAAAACAGCGCCAGGCCCGGAATGATCATGAGCAGAACGAGGACGGTGGAAACCATCATCCAGGCGGTGTCGGCTTTATCGACAGTGGGCGTCGGCGCCTCAATCACGGCGGCCTCTTCCGCAACCGCTTCGGTGACGACGGCCTCTTCGGGCGCGGCCACGGGCGCTGCGGCGGCAGGCGCCGCGGCGACTGGCCGTGGAGCAGCTGGCGCCGGCGCAACCGCGACAGGCGCAGGCGCAGGCGCCGCAGTTTCAGCGGCGGGCGCGGTGGTTTCTTGAGCCCAGGCCGCGTCAGGCGCGACAGCCCCCAGCGCGAAAGCAACCGCGACGGCGGCGCCTCCGAGGCGCAGGGCGGTCCATACCGCTCCTGGCTGCCGCAAAAGATTCTCTATTAGTTTCATGCCCAGGCTCCCTCTCGATCGGACAGACACGCCTCCGCGCGAGTCCCCACTCAACGGCGATTTGATCGGGGGGGCAGAGGGCAGGGGCAAGCAGGTTTACCGGGCGTTCATGCAGTGAGTCCGCATCGCTCAAAAAAGTGGCGTCCGTGCTCAAAAGCCATGCGCTGCGAGACGCCGCATCGACCCGTTCCGGAAGCGGTCCTAGAACGATCTCATGAGCAGCGGACGCGCCAGTTTCGACGCCGAAGTCCTGATCGCGGGCGGCGGTTTGGTGGGCCAAACCCTGGCCTTGGCGCTTGATTCCGCTGGTGTTTCCGTCGCGGTCGTTGATGCCGCCAAGGCGTCTGAAACCTTGGCTCCGCATTTCGACGGGCGCGCCTTCGCGATCGCTTTCGCGTCGTACCGGATGTGGCGCGCGCTTGGGCTGACGGAGACTCTGGATTCCGTCGCCCAGCCGATCGAACAGATCCTGGTGACGGATGGCCGCCCGGCGGGCGGGCGCAAGCGCGACGGCCCGTCCCTGCTCCATCTCCACTTCGAAGGCGCCGAGCTTGGCGAGGGCGCCGAGCCGCTCGGGCTGATGTTGGAGAACCGTTACATTCGGCTGGCGCTCGATGAAGCGATCCGCGCGCGGCCTTCGATCAAGATGATCGCGCCGATGTCCGTCACGTCGCTTGCGCGCGATGCGGCGGGGGGGTGACGGCGAGCTTGGCCGATGGACGGCATCTGCGCGCGAACTTGCTTGTCGGCGCCGATGGCCGGCGCTCTTTCACGCGCGATTGGTGCGCGATCAAAACGACGGGCTGGAATTATCCCGTCACCGCCATCGTCGCGACCGTGGTGCATGAGAAGCCGCACCAGGGCGTCGCGCACGAATACTTTTTGCCGTCGGGGCCGTTCGCGATTTTGCCGCTGACTGGGGACCGCGCGAATATCGTGTGGGCCGAGAAGCATGGCGCGGCGGATGCGCTGCTCAAAATGTCGAAAGAAGATTTCCTGAGCGAGCTTCGGCTGCGCTTTGGCGACTTTCTCGGCGCGCTCGATCTGGAAGGCCCGCGCTTTGGCTATCCGCTCTCGCTGCAGATGGCCGAGCGCATGATCGATCCGCGCATCGCGCTCGCGGGCGATGCCGCGCACGCGATCCATCCAATCGCCGGGCAGGGTTTGAATCTTGGGCTGAAGGATGTCGCGGCTTTGGCCGAGTGCATCGTGGATTCAATTTCGCTCGGGCTCGATGCGGGCGATGTCTCTGGCCTCGAGCGCTATCAGCGCTGGCGGCGCTTCGACAATGTGTCGATGGCGTTCGCGACCGATTTCTTCGATCGCTTGTTCTCGAACGATATCGCGCCGGTGCGCGCCGCGCGCTCGCTGGGGCTCGCGGCGGTCAATCAATTCGGCCCCGCGCGGCGTTTTTTCATGCGCTATGCGGGCGGCGCGGCGGGAAGTTTGCCGAAACTGTTGCGCGGCGAGAGCTTGGCGGCGTGAGGCTTTAGCCAGGCAGCTGCGCGGCGAAGATCACCACGCCCAAGCAAACGACCGCAATCGCCACGGCGAAGGCGATGAAGAACAAAAAGCCGTTCGGATTAGGACGCTCATTGCTCTTGGTGGCGGGGGGCTTGGTCGTCATGGGAACTCTCACGTTACTGCGAAGCGGAACGTGAGAGCGTAGAGCGCTATCGTTTAGAGTTTTGGCAGCATGCGTGCTTAACGCGCATTGTTGCTGGCGGCGCGCGCGATGGAACTTCGCGTCAGGCTTCGTCGCGCAGCGCGCGGCCCGCGAGCGTTTCGCGATAGGTTTGCATGCGCGCGTCTTTTTCCGCGCCGAGCTGATGGATCAGATCCCAGGAATAAAGCCCGGTGTCGTGACCATCATCGAATACGATACGCACGGCGTAGCGGCCGACGGGTTGTGCATCGAGCACGCTGATATGGGCTTTGCCTTTGACCGGCGGGGGCGCGGCGCCGCCATGGCCTTTGTTCTCGGCCGACGGGCTTTCGACGCGCAGCAGCTCGAACGGAATGTCGTAGCTTTCGCCGCTGTCGAACGCGGCGTGCAGGATGTGCGCGGAGCGGTCGAACACGAGTTCCGTTGGCCAGGGGCGGGCGTCAGCGCTCATTCTTCGGCTCCCAATTCGCGGGCTTCGTCAATCAGCAGAATAGGCACGCCGTCGCGCACTGGATAGGCCAGACGCGCGGCGAGGCTGACGAGCTCTTGCTTTTTCGCGGTCGTATTTGAGCGGCGTGCGCGTCTGCGGGCAGACCAGCACTTCGAGCAAGCGCGGATCGACCTCGCTCGTGGTCACGAGAACAGCAGCGCCGATAGTCGCCGGCGACCCTGCCGCGAAACGTCCGAGCCAAGGCCCGCTGCTTCGAACACTTTCAGCAATTGCTTGCGCGCCGCGTCGTCGTTCCAGTCGCGCCCTACTTCGATGATGGCGAGCAGATGATCGACCGCGCCTTCAAAATCGCCGCGCGCCGCGAGCGCGCCGGCAAGATCGAAGCGCGCTTGAAAATCGGTGGGATCGGCGGCGACTTGTTGGTTAAGCGCATTGGGATCGCCCGCATCGCCCGCGCTGGCCGCGAGATCGAGCGCCGCGCGCACGCCGGCGATTTCCGCGTCGCCTGCTTTTTCCGGCGGCGCGAGATCGAGAATCTGGCGCGCCTGTTCGCTATCGCCGCTCGCGAGATAAACTCGCGCGAGGCCGGCAATGGCCTTGGTGTTGGTGGGATCGAGTTGCAGCACTTCGGCGAAGGATTGCGCCGCGCCGCCGACGTCGCCGAGCGAAAGACTCTCAGCCGCTTGCGCGAGCACACCCTCAATATCGGCTTCCGCGCTCGCGCCGGAGAGACGATCGACGAACAGCTTGATCTGACTTTCCGGCACATTGCCCATGAAGCCGTCCACCGGCCTGCCGCGGTCGAACGCGTAAACCGCCGGGATCGAACGCACGCCGAGCTGGCCAGCGACGCCGGGGTTCTCGTCGATATTGATCTTGACCAGCCGCACCTTGCCCTTGGCCGCGCGCACGGCTTTTTCGAGCGCTGGCGCGAGCTGCTTGCAGGGGCCGCACCAGGGCGCCCAGAAATCCACGATCACCGGCGTTTCGCGCGAAGGGCTCGATCACGTCGGCCATGAAGCCGGCGTCGCTGCCGTCTTTGACCACATCGGATTGGGGGAAGCGGCGGCGTCGAGAAAAGTCATGTCTGCCTCTTAGCGCGGGCGGCGCGGGTTGTTCAGCCCCTAAATGGGTCGGCGCGGCGACGGGATCAATCGGCCAGCGCGGGCTGGCCGTCCGGGCCGAAGCGCAGCCGGAGCGGGTCGCGGCCCAGTGACGCGAGGAAGCGGACGAGGTCGCCGGGGCTGATGGCGGTGGTGGCGGTGTTGGCGAGCGGATGGAAGTTGACGGGGTCGTGGTCGAAGAGGCCCGCGTCCAGCAGCAGCCGCACGCGCTGCTCGGGATCGTTGATCACAGCGAACACCGTCACCGAGCCCGGCGTTACGCCCAAAGTCTCCAGCAGCAGTTCCGCCGAGCCGAAACTGAAGCGCCCAGAGCCGATCAGCTTCGAGACGGCGTTGAGATCAATTTTACTCTCTGCCAGCGCGCAGAGCAGGAAGAGCGCGCCCTTCTTGTCCTTCAGGAAGAGGTTCTTGGTGTGCCCGCCCGGCATCTGCGCTTTGACGCCCTCGCTTTCCTCCACCGTGAACACAGGGGCGTGCTGCGTCGTGGCGGTGCGCGATGCCGAGCGCATCGAGGCGGGCGAACAGGTCGGCGGGCGTGGCGGGGCTTGGCATCACCGCCCCTTGGCGCAGAGCGGGCGGCGCGTCTATGGGTAAGTCATGAAACTCACCTGCTATCCGATCACGCCGCTGGCGGTGGAAATGCGCCCCGGCCGCCCCGAGCGGGACTGGATGGACGCGCTTCCGCACAAGCACGCCTATCGCTGCCTGCCGCTGGTGATCGCCAATACGAGCGGGTGGGACCTGCTGGTGCCCGGGCCGTTCCGCGCCACCTGGAATGGTGGGCCGAACGTGAGCGACATCACCATCGAGTCGCCGTTTCATCTGCCGCCGAACGGGCACGCCTCGCATGTCGTGTCGCATTTCGGCGGCGGCGTGCTGACGTTCCACACGCACTATCTCTTCCGCACCGAGCCCGGCTGGGATTTGTGGGTGGGGGGCGCGCCCAACCATATCAAGCACGGCATTCAGGCGCTGACCGGCATCGTCGAGACCTATTGGCTGCCGCAGCCTTTCACGATGAATTGGCGCTTCACGGCGCCCGGCACGGTGAGTTGGTCGGCGGGCGAGCCGTTCGCCACCATCATGCCAGTGCCGCACACCGCGATCGACGCAGTCGAGCCGGTGATCGCCGATCTCGAAAAGGAAGACCCTGAGCTCTATGCGCGCTCCTTCGCCTGGCAGCGCAGCCGGGAAACCTACATCCACGAGCAGTCGTCGTTCGAGAACGACTGGCAGAAGCATTATTTCAAGGGCCGATATATCGACGATAGCGCCGGCCCGCCCGATCACGTCCATCGCCGCCGCTTGAAAGCGCCCAAGCCTGCCGGCGAATGAGCGCCGCGCCTTGGCGCTTGGCGCGCGGCTCGGCTAAGCAGGGTCCATGAAGCTCACCTGTTATCAAGTCGATCCCCAGCCCGCCGAACTCTCGCCCGGCAAACCCGACCGCGACTGGATGGATCGCTTTTCCGATCGCCATCCGTATCGCTGCCTGCCGCTCGTTGTCGCGAACACGACCGGCTGGGAGCTCACCTCGCCGGTTTCCTTCACCGCGACCTGGAATGGCGGCCCGCGCAAGGAAGACATCCGCCTCGATCCCGACGACGACACCCCGCGCGCCTTGCTCGACCGCTGGGCGGTGTCGCACTTCTCGGGCGGCGTGCTCACCTTCCACACCGGCTATCTCTTCCGCACCGACCCCGGCTGGGATCTTTGGATCGGCGGCCCGCCCAATCACATCAAGGACGGCATTCAAGCGCTGACCGGCGTGGTCGAGACCTTCTGGCTGCCGTTTCCCTTCACGATGAACTGGCGCTTCACGCGGCCGGGCATGATCTCGTTCAAGAAGGGCGAGCCGTTCTGCTTCATCCTGCCGATCCAGCACGAGCAGATCGATGAGGTGCAGCCGATCGTAAAATCGATCCAGGACGATCCCGACCTCTTCCGCCAGTACACCGCCTGGGGCGAAAGCCGCACCGGCTTCCTGAACCGCCTGGACGATAAAGACAGCGACACGGTGAAAACCGCCTGGCAGCGCGATTACTTCAAAGGCCGCACGCCGGAGGGGCATCTCGCGCCGGAGAACCATATTAATCGCCGGCGGCTTAAAGCGCCCCGCCAGGCTGAGCCCGGGGAATGATTCTGATACGCGGCGACCGGACTTGAACCAGTAACCTCCCGGCCCATACAATGGCTGTGATCAAGTGCCAGTTGCATGAAGTAGGCACGGACGCTCTCTCCAATTGAGCTACGCCGCGAAATTAGAAGACGTTCGTGACCTCCTTCGCGTCGCGGATGGCGCGACTACCGGGGCGCACGTACGCTGGTGCCTTGGCAGCCAACGCCGCCACCAGTCCGCTCAAATCGTAAGAGTGCCGACTTCCCGACGTGTCTTTGTGAACCAGACCTTTGTCGGCCAGTTGCCGCAGGCTGCGCTGTACGGTCCTCAATCCGAGGCCGGCCCTTTTCGCGATAGTCGATGGTGCCGGATAGGGCTGTCTATCGCTGCGCCACCAATGCACCAGCAGATTTAGGACGACCACCACGTCGTTTGCCGACAGGCCCAGCTTCGCCTGTGCAAGCACCAAAACATTCGGAACAGCAGCAAAGCCAGCATCAGCTGCTTGGCCCCATTTGTTTGCGATGGAGGCGGGGTCGAGAGGATCGTTTGAAGCCATGACAACGAAAAAATACAATTGGGGCCCTAAGTCTAGGTATTATTTACTTGAACGACACTGGTGTCGCAATTTCTTTAGCCCGGTTGATCGTTGCTAGGGGAATTCCGTGGCTTGCTTAGCGCCCGCCGCTCTGCGATATGGGCCGCCTTCTCAGGCTCAGGGCGCGCCCCGGGCCACCCAGGATGCGGGCGTAGCTCAGGGGTAGAGCACAACCTTGCCAAGGTTGGGGTCGTGAGTTCGAATCTCATCGCCCGCTCCAGTTTGCGCCGCCTCGCGCCTTACACAGGTTTCCGGGCCCAGCCGATGACGCCGGGCGGCTGGAGCATTGCGGCGTGGGCGGGGGCGTCGCGCCACCATTGTTCGAACGCGGCAAGTTCGGGATCGTCCTCGCCGGTGGCTTGGCGTTTGTGATTGCGCGCGGCTTCCAGCACGCGCGCCATGCTGATCTTGCGCGCCGAGAGCGGCGACATGGGCGCGGCGCCCTCAAAGCCCCAATCTGAAATATCGAGGCCGGCGGCGACGAACACTTCGGGAAGGCGGATGCCCATGTGATTTTGCACGCGCTGCAGCAGGCCGGGCGCGAGCGTCTGCATGGCGTCGCCTTGGGCATGGGGCGGCATCGGCCACATATCGCCGCGCGCGCCTTCGTAAAGGTTGAGTTCGTGGAAAGCGATCGCCCCGCCCGGACGGATGGCGCGCGCGACGCCGCGCACAGCCGCGACAGGATCGGCTTGATACATCAGCACATAGCGCCCGATGGCAAGGTCGAACGGCGCGTCCGTTGGGGGCGCGGCGATGTCGCCTTGAATGAACGTCACATTGGCGACGCCCAGTTCCGCGGCGCGCTTGCGGCCATGCTCGAGATTGTTGGAGTCGCGGTCCATGCTGACGATGCGGCCGGAGGGGCCCGCGATTTCGGCGGCGAGAAAGGCCACGTCGCCCGCGCCGGTGCCGAGATCGAGGATCGCGGCGCCTTCGCGCGCGCCGGCGCTGCGCAGCAGCCGCTCGGTGAAGGGGCGAAGAATCTGCGCCTGGCTCGAGAGGCGCTCGCGCTCGCGCTCCGAGCTCTCAAGGGGATAGGCGCTCATCGCAGTCTCCGGCCGAAAACGTATCGGACATTATTGCCGGTTGCGTAAGGGCATAGGCGCGGCGAAGCAAACCGCTGTCTGCATCGGCTCGTCTATGGTTGGCCGAGCGCGACGCGGCCAACCATGCGTTTGGTGTGCTCAGGGATCGCCGCTGATTTGGTTGCTGTTGTTGCCGGGGTCGGGGCTGGTGATGCCGGCGCTGCGGAGGCGGCGTTGGTCGTAGGCGAGCTGATCGAGTTCACGCTGCGCGCTTTGCGCCTCCGCGGCGCCGTACTCGGCGTCGATGGCGGCTTGCAATTGCGCGTCGTCGGTGGAGGCGACGGAGCGCTGCAGCGTGGCGAAGGCGCCGGCGTCTCCCGCGACTTCGCTCGCGGCGTAGCAGAACGACCAGAATTCTTGCCCGGGGCGGAACTGAACGGCGGCGTGTACGATGCGCGTCGGTGATTCATAGCGCCCAAACTGGATCGGCCAGGCGCCAGCCGTGTCGATGGTCGTCGACACCAGATGCGACTCGGGGCCGAACACGCGCGGCAGTGCGGGCGGGAGGCGCTCCCACACGGCAGGCGCTAAAGGTTGGGCGCCGGCTTCGCGGACAGCGCGGGGCGCCGCGTCCTGTGTGGCGGGGCGGGACATGGTCATTAGGTGGCATTGCTTGGTATCGGTCTGCGCGACGACATAGACGCGGTTCTCGACCGGCACGCGTTGCACCGCCCAGCCGGCCGGCGCGTTGAAGATCATGCGCGCATCGGGCGCGGACCAGGGCTCGGCGGAGGCCAAGCTCGCAGAGGCCAAGGCTAAAACAACGCCCACGAATATCCGACGCATACTTTTCTCCCCATCGGTGTTTTGTGCAGAGCCTAAGGGGTTTCGCCAAAAAGCCAAATCACAAAGCGACCAACGCGCAGCGGGGGCGAGCGCAACGGCTCGCCCCCGCGCTCTGTTCAACGCCCCAGCGCCGGGAGCACGTGCTGGCGAAAGAGGGCGTGGATTTCTTGGTGAAACGCCATGACATTGTGCCCAGCGCCCGGGATCGCGGCGAAGGCTTTGGCGGGCGCGTTGATTTCTTCGATCCATTCGCGTGCGAGCGAGGCGGGCGTGTTGATGTCGACCGCGCCTTGGAAGACGAAGACCGGCATCGAAAAATCGCGGCCATAGTCGCGGATTTCCATGTCCTGCCAGACTGGAAACATGGCTTGCGCCGAGCGCATGAAGACAGCGCCGTAATCGTAGCCGGCGGGCGGCGTGACAGGCGCGACCCATGAGGCGCCGGGCGGGGGCGGCGCGAATGCGGCTGCCGCGAACGCCGCGCCGGCTGCATTCTCCGCGTCGGTGGCGGGCAGGTTGGGCGGGAAGACGTAGGACTGGCGCGTCATGAAATCTTCAAAGCGCGCATAGGGCGGCGGGCCCGCGGCTTCGAGCGCGGCTATGCCGGCCGCGTCGGCGCGCGCATGCGCCGCTTCCAATGCGAGACGATAGCCTTCGACCCAGCCACGCATGCCGATCGCTTGCGCGACGCCGACATAGGCCGAGGTGAGATCGGGCCGGTGATGGATGAGTTCGAGGCCAAGCTGCGTGCCCCACGAATTGCCGAACACCACCATCTTCTGCTGGCCGAGACGTTCGCGGGCATATTCGGCGACCGCGATGGCGTCGCGTGTATAGCGGTCGAGGCTTTGTTCGCCAGGATTGCCGGCATTGCGGATGTCGGTGCCGCCGCCGCCGGGCTGATCCCACAAGACGATCGTGAACTCGTTTTCCCAGTCGAAGAAGATCGGCGCCATGAAGGCAGCGCCAATGCCGGGGCCGCCTTGCAGGACGAAGAGGATGGGATTGCGGATGTCGGCGCCGCGGATGACGATCCATTGCTCGACGCCGTTGATGGAGACGAAGCGGCCTTCATCGATTGGTTGCGGCGTGGCGGTTTGCGCGTGAGCGGCGCCGGCGATGAGTGGGGCGGCGAGGGCGCCGGCGAAGAGAGCGGCGAAGCGGCGACGGTCGATTGCGAAGTCGTTTTGCATGGCGTTTCTCCGGGTAAAGCTCCGCCTTCCGGCGAAAGGCCGGTTCTTGAGCTGCGGGTTCGAGTGTTTGGGTAAGGAGGCGGCGCGCGGCCGCCGGGCTTTACGAGATTTGCGGCTTGGCTTTGCCGACGCGGGCCTGTTCGCGCCAGAACTTGATCGCGGTGACGGCGAGGATCATCGCGGTAATGCCGCTGGCGATGAGCTTGGCGTAGCCGTCGATTTCAGGGTTCACGAGCATGGGGCCGCCGAGGACGAACCAAGCCAGCATCGCTGCGCCCGCTACGTTGAGCGCCATTTCGATTTTGCGGGTTGCGGCGACCCAGCGGCCTTTGAACAAGACGAAGATAAAGAGCACGAGTTGCGCGACCCACACCACGAGCAGCCACGGCGCGCGGTTGGCGACGAAGTCCGGGTCGAGCGTGAGAGTGCTGCGCGCGGGCTCGTCGAGACGCGCGATGTAATAGGGAATGCTCGCATAGAACGGGATACTGACCGCGAAGGTTACGAGGGCCGTGAACCAGGCCAGGCGATTGACCTCCGACGATTCGATCGGCCGCAGGGCTGGCAATTCGCCCGGGAAGGCGAGTGTCACGGTGTCGTCGCCGGTGCTGCGGTGTTTCCACCAGGCCCAGACCATGGCGCTGAAGGCGAGCGCGCCCGGTAGCGCAAAAGCATGCAGGCCAGAGCCGGCGGCCCAAACGCCAAGGCGCGTCGCGAGGTCGTCATGCGTGGGCAAGATGACTTCGATCGGCAGCGAAAGCGCCCATTGCGCCAGCACGCCGCCAATGGAGAGCCATGCAAACACACGGCCTTCGCGCGCGGGGATCGCGGTGATGCCCGCAGGGCGGTAGCGCGACGCGACATCGCCCGGCGCGCCGAAATCTTTCAGCAGCGCGCGCACGGTCGCTTCATCGACCGGGTTTTCACCAGCGCGGTTGCCAAGTTCTTCGAACAGCAATTCGCGCAGCTCGATGCCGACATCCTTGCGTTGGCGCGCGGGCAGCAACAGCACGACGTCGTCGACATAGGATTCGATGATTTCTTTCGGGCTCATTTGGATCCCCTCCTTATTGTTGCAGCAGGCGGTCCATGACCGCGTTGAGGTCGCGCCAGCTGGCGGTGAGCACGCCGAACAGGCGCTCTCCCTCTTCGCTGAGGCGGTAGTAGCGGCGCGGCGGGCCCTCCTCGATCCGCCATTCGCTCGCGAGCAGGCCCTGAGCTTCGAGGCGGCGGAGCAGCGGATAGAGCGTGCCTTCTTCGATCGGCATGCCCTTGGCGGCGAGCGCCTGGCGAAGCGAGTAGCCGTATTGCGGCTCGCGGAGCTGGGAGAGCGCCGCCAGGACGACCGCGCCGCGGCGCAGCTCCTGCTCGATCTTGTCGTGGGCGGCGTCCGACATCTCAGGCGACGATGCGGGCGGCGGTTTCAAGGGCCGGGAGAGCAGCCACGACAATCAGGGCGAAAGCGGCGGCCAGCGAGGCGAGGCGCGAGGCGGTGTGGGTGAACATGGCGTTGGTCCTTCCTGTTCGGATCGGAGCCGGCCTCTACAATGTGCCGTATCCTACCGTGCGATCAGTACTACATCGTATCACACAGTAAGTCAACACGCACAGTAGCGGGTGCCGCGAGTCCAGGAACAATCTCAGGTTTCGCCCGTTGAAAGGTCGCGGCAACTCCTGGAAGGGGGACTAATTTGGGCTCTCTTGCTCTTCAGATTGAACGTCCGAGGCCGCGTGCGACTTCGGCGGGCGCGATTCTGGTCCTTTTCGCCGACGGGGTGCTGCGCCGCGAGCTGATCGATCTCAGCCGCGCCATGGCCAAGACCGTCCAGGCCGCCTTCAGCGTCGCGGACGCCCGCGATTTCTGCGCGCACCGCCAGTTCGACATCCTTCTGTTGGTGGGCGACGCCCGGCATTTGGCCGCCACCAAGGAGATTACCGATCTCGGCGGCTGGGCGGCGGCCATGCCGATCGTGGCGGTCTGTAACGGCTCGCTCAATCTCGCCGAAGCCCGCGCGGCCGGCGTATCCGTGGTGATCCCGAAAGAGGTCGATCAGAGCGCCATCTTTGGCGCGATCGCCGGCGCCATGGCGACCGACTCGCGCGCCGCGACTTGGTGGCTTGATTAAGGCGCCTTAAGCGCGAACGGCTTTTCGCTAACTGGCTGTTTCGACGCCACTCTGATGGCGCAAACGCAACGCCTTGCGGCGTCATGCGAAAATCACAGCTTGTCGTCATCACGAAACGCGCAAATCATGTCATGCTGCGTCATCGCGGATTTGGGCCACACCTGCGGCGGGACCGCCCAAGATCACCTCACTCGCGCCAAGTTTTGATGGCGGAATGTTTAGCGTCGGTCGCTGTGCGGCTCGTGTGCCGCCGGCCGGGGACGCCACGGAGGCACGATGTCTGACGATCTCTTTCGCTCCTATGCCCGGTCCTACGAGCAGCGGCGCGAGGCGGAAATGTCGCTGGCGGATTTTCTGAGCGCTTGCCGCGACGATCCGCTTTTGTACGCAACAGCGCATGAGCGCCTGCTGGCGGCCATCGGCGAACCGAAGATGGTCGATACCGCCAAAGATGGGCGCCTTGGGCGCATCTTCATGAACCGCACAGTGCGGTTCTATCCCGCCTTCGCGGAATTCTACGGCATGGAAGAGACCATCGAGCGGATCGTCTCGTTCTTCCGTCACGCCGCGCAGGGGCTCGAAGAGCGAAAGCAGATCCTCTATCTGCTCGGGCCCGTCGGCGGCGGCAAATCCTCGCTCGCCGAGCGCTTGAAAGCGCTGATGGAGGAAAAGCCGATCTATGTGCTGAAGGCGGGCGATGAACTTTCGCCAGTGTTCGAGCACCCGCTCGGTCTCTTCGATCCGGAAACCATGGCGGCGCGGCTGGAAGAAGATTACGGCATTCCGCGCCGGCGCTTGAGTGGGCTGATGAGTCCGTGGTGCGTTAAGCGGCTCGATGAGTTTGGCGGCGACATCACCAAGTTCCGCGTCGCCAAGATCATGCCGTCGCGCCTGCGCCAGATCGGCATCGCGAAGACCGAGCCGGGCGACGACAACAATCAGGATGTCTCCGCGCTCGTCGGCAAGGTCGATATCCGCAAGCTCGAAATGCACGCGCAGAACGATCCGGACGCGTACTCGTATTCGGGCGGTCTCAACCGCGCGAACCAGGGCATTCTCGAATTCGTCGAGATGTTCAAAGCGCCGATCAAGATGCTGCACCCATTGCTGACCGCGACGCAGGAGCAGAATTATGTCGGCACGGAAAATATCGGCGGCATACCGTTCACCGGCATCGTGATGGCGCACTCGAACGAAGCCGAGTGGCAGACGTTCAAGAACAACAAGAACAACGAGGCCTTCATCGACCGCATTTTCGTGATCAAGGTGCCGTACTGCCTGCGTGCGCAGGAAGAGCAGAAGATCTACGAAAAGCTGATCTCCGGCTCAGAGCTGGCGGAAGCGCCGTGCGCGCCTGGCACGCTCGAAATGCTGGCGCGCTTCACCGTGCTGTCGCGGCTCAAAGAGCACGAGAACTCGAACCTGTTCGCCAAGATGCGCGTCTATAATGGGGAGAGCCTCAAAGAGGTCGATCCCAAAGCGCGCACCTTGCAGGAGTATAAGGACGCCGCGGGTGTCGACGAAGGCATGGACGGCGTCTCGACGCGCTTTGCGTTCAAAGTGCTGGCCGCGACCTTCAATCACGACACCAATGAAGTCGCCGCCGATCCGGTGCACCTCATGTATGTGCTGGAGCAGGCGATCCGCCGCGATCAATTCCCGCAGGAAACGGAAAACCGGCTGCTCGAATTCATCAAGGCCGAGCTCGGCGTCCGCTATTCCGAATTCATCGGCCACGAAATCCAGAAGGCGTATCTCGAGAGCTATCACGATTACGGGCAAAATCTGTTCGACCGCTATGTCGATTATGCCGACGCCTGGATCGAGGACATCGACTTCAAGGACGCCGATACCGGCCAGCTGCTCAACCGCGAGCTTCTGAATCAGGAACTCTCGAAGATCGAAAAGCCCGCCGGCATCGCCAATCCGAAGGATTTCCGCAACGAGGTGGTGAAGTTCACGTTGCGCGCGCGTGCGCAACATGGCGGCCGCAACCCATCCTGGACCTCTTACGAAAAGCTCCGCGAAGTGATCGAGCGGCGCATGTTCAGCCAAGTGGAAGATCTGCTGCCGGTGATCAGCTTCGGCTCGAAGAAGGACAGCGACAGCGAGAAGAAGCACGAGGAATTCGTGCTTCGGATGGTCGAGCGCGGCTACACCGAGCGTCAGGTGCGCCGCCTCGTGGAATGGTACATGCGCGTGAAGCAGGCAGGCTAACGCATGCACATCATCGATCGGCGTCTGAACCCTGGCGGCAAGAGCTTCGCGAACCGTCAGCGATTCATGCGCCGTGCACGAGCCTTGGTGCGGCGCGCGGTGCGTGAAGCGTCGAGCCATCGCAGCATCAAGGACGCCGGCAAAGGCGGGGAGATTTCCATCCCCGCCGGCAGTGTGCATGAGCCGAGCCTCAGGCGCTCGTCGCAAGGCGGATCGCGCGATTATCTCTTGCCGGGCAACAAGAAATACATCGAGGGCGACACCATTCAGCGCCCCGAACAAGGCGGCGGTAAAGGCTCAAAGGCGTCCGATAGCGGTGAAGGCGAGGACGAGTTTCGCTTTGCGCTGTCGGACGAAGAGTATCTCGATCTCTTCCTGGAAGACCTCGAACTGCCGGACATGGCCAAGCGCCACGTTACGGGCGAAGCGGCGGTGCAGTGGCGTCAGGCGGGCTATTCGGTGTCCGGCCCGCCCTCGCGCATCTCGGTGCCGCGCACTCTGCGTTACTCGATGTCGCGCCGCATCGCGCTAAAGCGGCCAAAGCCGGAACAACTCGAAGATTTGCGCACCGCGCTCGCGGCTTTGGAGGCGGAGAGCGCAAACGCCGATGAGATCGAAGCGGCGCGCGCTGAGCTCCATCGCCAAGAGCGCCGCTCGCGCGCTATCCCCTATATCGATCCGCTCGATGTTCGTTATCGCCGGCTTGAGTCTACGCCGAAGCCCATCGCGCGCGCGGCGATGTTTTGCCTGATGGATGTGTCGGGCTCGATGAACGAGCACATGAAGGATTTGGCGAAACGGTTTTATTCGCTGCTCTATCTCTTCTTAAAGCGCCGCTACGATCACGTCGAAGTCGTCTTCATCCGCCACACGCACGAGGCGCAGGAGGTCGACGAGCAGACTTTCTTCTACAGCCGCGAAACCGGCGGCACGGTGGTGTCCACCGCGCTCGTGAAAATGGCGGAGATCGTGCAGGAGCGCTTTCCGGTCAGCGAATGGAATCTCTACGCCGCGCAAGCCTCCGATGGCGACAATACCTCCAGCGACAACGCCGTGGTGCTTTCGGTGCTAAAAGATGTGATCCTGCCGATGTGCCAGTATTATGCGTATGTCGAAGTCGGCATGGACGATGAGGAAGAAGATTCCTCCCCCGGCGCGGCCGAGCCCAGCACCAATCTGTGGCGCGCTTATCGCCGTGTCGGCGCCGATGAGCCGTTCGCGATGCGCAAGGTGCGTCATCGCCGCGACATCTATCCGGTGTTCCGCGAATTGTTCGCGCGCAATCCTGAAGGCGCGAAGGCGGAGAACGGCTGATGACTTTGATGGCCGAAGAGAAGTCGCGCTTGCTGTACAACGGTCCCGACTGGGATTTCGATCTCATTCGCCGCGTCAATGAAGCGATCGGTGAGATTGCGATTGGCGAAATGGGGCTCGATCCGTACCCGATCCAGATCGAAGTGATCACCACCGAGCAAATGCTTGACGCCTATGCTTCAACAGGCATGCCGCTTTTTTATCGGCACTGGAGCTTTGGCAAGCATTTCGCGCGCAACGAGGCGGCGTACCGCAAGGGCTATCAAGGCCTCGCCTATGAGATCGTGATCAATTCCAATCCCTGCATCACCTACATCATGGAAGAAAATTCCGCGACGATGCAGACGCTCGTGTTGGCGCATGCGGGCTTTGGGCACAGCCATTTCTTCAAGAACAATTATGTCTTCAAGCAATGGACGGATGCGGACGGCATTCTCGATTATCTGGAATTCGCCCGCGCTTATATCGCCAAGTGCGAAGATCGTTACGGGCAAGAGGAAGTCGAGCGCGTGCTCGATTCCGCGCATGCGCTGCAAAGTCACGGGGTGCATCGCTTTCCGCGCAAGCGCATGCCGGATCTCCGCTCCGAGCAGCAGCGTGCGGAGGATCGGCGCTTGCACGGCGAGCAATTGTTCAACGATCTCTGGCGCACGGTGCCGACGAAGGGCAAGCGCTCGCGCAGCAAGGACGATGAAGACCGCCGCCGTTCCTTGCTCGGCCTGCCGGAAGAAAATCTGCTTTATTTCATGGAAAAAACCGCGCCGCGTTTACAGCCGTGGCACCGGGAAATTCTGCGCATCGTGCGGCTGATCAATCAGTACTTTTATCCCCAGCGTCAAACCAAGCTGATGAACGAAGGCTGCGCGACGTTCACGCATCATCGCATCATGAACCGCCTGCACGAGAAGGGGCTCATCTCTGACGGCTCGTTCATGGAATTCATCCATTCGCACACCGGCGTCGTGCTGCAGCCCGATTTCGACGATCGGCGCTTCTCCGGCATCAATCCCTACGCGCTCGGCTTTGCGATGATGTGCGATATCGAGCGCATTTGTCTCAATCCCACCGCCGAAGACCGCGAGTGGCTGCCGGATATCGCCGGTTGCGGCGATGCGTATGGGGCGCTGCGCGACATCTGGGCCAATTATCGCGATGAAAGCTTCGTCTCGCAGTTTCTCTCGCCCGCCTGCATCCGCTCGTTCGGCCTCTTCCGTGTGGTGGATGATGAGGATGCGGATGAACTGGAAGTGGAAGCGATCCACGATGAGCGCGGCTACCGCAAAATCCGCCGCGCGCTCTCCAAGCATTACGACATCGCCTACCGCGATCCCGATATTCAGATCGTGGACGTCGACCTCGCTGGGGACCGCCGGCTTATGTTGCAGCACGGCGTGTTGAACGGCGTGCTGTTGGAGGAGGACGACGCGGTGAACGTGCTCCAGCACATCGCCGATCTCTGGGGCTATGACGTGCGCCTGATCGAGATCGATGAAACGGAAAACGAAGTGCTGGCGGAGCACGACGCCAGTCCGCGTCGGCATTTCGGTTAGCGCGTTGGCGTGATCAGCGCGCGGCGGATCGCACGTTTTGCGCGATCTGGTTCAAATGCTGGTCCCATGTGCCGCAACATCCGCCCCAGACATCGATGTGCGGATAGCGTTGCGCTAGCGCGCCCATGCGCTCGCCGAGATCAACGGGATCGCCGTCTTCAAGGTGGCCGATCTTGCACAGGTCCAGTTTGTCTTTTGCGCTGGCGTTCGGGCGCAGACAGCGCAGGCGCAACGCCCAATCGCCTGGTTCGAGCGCCGGTTCGAATTCGAGAGGATGGGAGCAATTGATCCCGTAAAAATCGGGCTTGGCGTCGCCGGCCTCCGCATCGACGGCTTCGATCGCCTCTTTAAGGCTCGGCCCTGATTTCAAGCGGTGATTGCTGTCGAGCGTGAACGAGATATAGAGCGGGATGCCGGCGCGGGCCGCCGCGCGCGCGACACCCACCGCTTCGGGCACGTTGTTGAATGTGACCGCGCTCATGAAGCCGACGCCCGCGCCCGTGAGCGTTTCGATCTGAAAGCTGTGATAGTCTTCGGCCTCATTCGCGGTGATCGTGCGGTTGAGCGAATAGGCGTCGCCGCGCGGGCCTATCATGCCGCCGATCATGATCTGCGAGATTTGCCCTTCATAGGGGCGCGCGACATCGCGCAAGAACGCTATCGACGCGCGCAGCGCATCGGCGAGGGCCTCGCGCGAATAGCCCAATTTAGCGCCCCAGTCTGGGCTGGCGCGATAGTCGAGCCCCGCGAGCATTGCCGCGAAACCATGCGCCGCCGCGGCGTCGAGTACGCGCTCATACATGCCCTTGAGGTCGGCCATGGCGGCGGGATTATCGAGCAGCGGATACATCGCGAACTCGGGCAGATCGTGCCCGAACTTGTACATGATCTCGGTCTCTTGACCGCCTTCGGTCAGATAGAAAACGCCGTCGCGCTGCGCTGGAAACCCCGTCATGGCCGCCTCTATCCTGCTTAGATTCCCAGCCGCGAAAGCCCTTCAGCGATCGCTGGATCAACCTGCACGTCGCGTTGTGTGAGCGGGCGCGCGAGGCGAAGGCCTTCTATGCTGCGTGCCCGCGAGAGCGCCACATAAGTTTGCCCTGGCGCGAAGGCGCCGCGGCCCAAATCGATCTCCACCGCATCGAGCGTCATGCCTTGCGCTTTGTGGATCGTCAGCGCCCAGGCGGGCGCGAGGGGGAATTGGACGTATTTGTATTCCTCCTTCACATCCATGCGGCGCTCCTTTTCGTTCCACACCCATCGCGCTTGCGGCCAGACGGCGCGCTCGACATCGACGTCGTCGCCGCTGTCGAGCTTCACTTGAACGAGCGTTGCATCGAGCGATTTCACCGTGCCGAGCGAGCCGTTCACCCAGCGCCCTTCGGAATCGTTTTGCGTGAAAATGACGCGCGCGCCGCGCTTCAGGAGCAATTCCATCGGCGCGGGGAAGCGGTCGCCGGTGGCGTTGCGCGGCGCTTGGCCTTCGAAAGCGCCCGCATAGCGCGCGGTGTCGCCGCCGAGGGAGGCAAGGCCCCGCGCGTTGTAATTATCCGCGACCGCATTGGTGGCGCAGAGCAGGACGGGCTTTTGCGTTAGTGTGCGCTCGAGGCAGGCCTCGTTCAAATCGCGCACCGCGTTTGCGGTGCCCCGGCTTTCGCGGATGGCGGAGAGCAGCGCGATGAAGTCCTGATCGGTCTGGCGATGCACTTCCGTGAGTTCAACGGCATGAATGATCGCATCGCGCATGACATGCGCAGAGAAGGCGTAGGGGCTGGTATAGCCAGCCTCCTCCAGCAGATGGCCTTCGTCACTGCGCACCACCGGCGGCAGCTGGTAGAAATCGCCGACCAGCAGCATCTGTACGCCGCCGAACGGGCGCGAGGATTTGCGCGCGACGCGAAGATGGGAATCCATCGCGTCGAGCACGTCGGCGCGTAGCATCGAGACTTCATCGATGATCAGGCGGCGAATTTCGCGTGCGGCCTTGGTGAAGAACCAGCTCGGCTTTTCCGCGTGGCCGATGAGGGGGCGCGGCGGAAAGCCGAAGAAGGAGTGCACCGTCTGGCCGCCGATATTCATGGCGGCGAGGCCCGTCGGCGCGAGCACGGCCTGCGGCGTCGATTTATCCTCTTCCATCAGCGCGCGGATGAAGTGGCTCTTGCCCGTGCCGGCGCGGCCGGTGACGAACACGATTGGCGTGCGATCTTCCAAGGCCGCGTGCGCAGCCTGGGCGGGCGACAGCGAATCGGGGAGCGAGCTCATGCTCCCTTATAGCGCAAGCTTTGCGCGGGCGTGGCTAGCGGCTGCGGGTGGCCAGCCAAGTGTCGAGTTCCGGCAAACGCTCGGTGCGAAGTCGGAGCCGCTCGGCGAAGCGGCCATACGCGGTCTCTTGTCCGCGCCGCAGATCGGCCGGGACCTGCGTGTCGATGTGCGTCCGCAAGTCGGCCAGCAGGGTGGGATCGACCGAGAACCGCGTTAAACGCGGCAGATACCCGACACGCGACAAGGGATCGAGCCGCGCACTGAGTTCATCGGGATGCGCCACCGCGAAGTCCCAAGCGACGCGCGAATGGGCGTAGGCGACGTCGTCGATGATGTCCGTGCCAAGCGCGGCGTTGACGTCCTCGTCGAAGGCGATCGCCAGCGCGCGAGCGGCGAGCGCGGGGTCGGTGGCGTGCGCGAGCGCGCGGTAATAGGTGGTCTTCTCGATCGTGTCGGTGCTGGCGCGGGCGCGTGAGAGCAGCGCATCGAACGTCGTCGCATCGGCGCCGCGCCCTACCGCGAACAGCACTTCCTGGCGGATCGGCGCCGGAATGTCGTCAGCCAGGAAACGGCGGCGCGCTTCGGCGAGCACAGTGGGGTCTTCGATCGAGGAAAGCGTCGAGACCAATTGCTCGCGCAGCAGCGAGACATTGTCGGCTTCCCCTGAGCGCTTCTCCCAACCGATGCGCGCGAGCACCGGCCGCAGGAGGTTGCGCGCATAGGCGCGGTACGCGGCTTGGGAGGGCAGGCCCGAATACCGATAATCGTTTACCGTCACCTGTTCGCCGATCAGCTCCCAGATCAGCGGATCGGCGTTGCGCGGCGTGCGGCCCGCGAGCGCGAAGAAGTCCGAATAGGGCGCCGAGCCCGAAAGGCCGAACGCCACGGAATCGTAGAGCATCGTCAGCTGATCCGGCGCGGGGACGCGGGCGAAATTGCGTGACAGTTCGTCGAAGCTTTGGCGCGGATAGAGCGTGCGCTGATAGCTGGTTTGGCCTGGGTTCACGATGAAGGGGCCGCAGCCCGTCAACGGAAACGAGGCAACGCCGTTGTCGTCGGTGATGCTGCCGCCTGCGCCAGCGCCGTTCACAAGCGCGGCGGCGACAGGGATGTGCCAGCGCTGCGCGGCTTGTGCTTCGCCAAGGCTGAAGCGGCTTTGGCGGAGCGTGATCGTGCGCGCATTGTGGGTGCAGACGCCGGGCTCGGGCGTGACGAGCGGAATGCCCGGCTGCAGCAAAAAGTCATTCGCGATCTGGCGGATATGCTGGCCGGATGCGGTTTCGATCGCGGCCCAGAGATCGGTGGTGCGTGCATTGGCGTAGGCGTGCTCGCGCATATAGGCCCGGACGCCGTCGCGAAACGGGTCTTCGCCGACATGCACTTCGAGCATGCGGATGACGGCGCGGCCTTTTTCGTACGTGATGCGGTCGAACGCGTCATTGGCTTGATCGACGGTGAAGATTTCCTGGACCACCGGGTGCGTGGTGGCGCGCGCGTCGAGGTCCATGGCTTGCTGCAAGCGCCCTTGGCCTTGCATCCAGGTGTTCCAATCGGGATGGAAATGCTCGGTGGCTTTGCGCTCCATCCAGGAGGCGAAGCCTTCGTTCAGCCAGAGATCATCCCACCACGCCATGGTGACGAGATCGCCGAACCATTGGTGCGCCATTTCGTGCGCGACGTCAGTGTAGATGGTTTGGCGATCGCTCTCGGAGGAATGCTCGGGATCGAGCAGCAGATATTCCTCGAAATAGAGAATGGCGCCCCAATTCTCCATCGCCGCAAAGCCGCCGCCGCCGGGCACAGCGATCATGTCGAGCTTCGGGAGCGGATAGGGCGTGCCGAAATAATCGTTGTAATAGTGGAGAAGCTGGGCCGCGCTTTCGAGCGCGAAGCGGCCATGCTCAGCATCGCCGCGCTTGGCGACCACGCCGATCTCCACGCCATCGACCGTCGTCGTGATGCGTTCGAAATCGCCCACCGCGAGGAAGAGCAGATAGGACGACATCTTCGGGCTGGTTGCAAAACGCACGCGCTTCAGGCCCGGGCCAGCGGCTTCGCTGCTGGCCTCCGGCATGTTGGAGATCACCATGCGGTTTTCCGGCACGATGACGGTGAGGTCGAACACCGCTTTGAGGCTGGGTTCGTCGAAGCTCGGCACGAAGCGGCGCGCGTCGGCGGCTTCGAATTGGGTTGCGAGCACGCGCTCCTGGCCGCCCGCCGCGTCGTAATCGACCGCGAACAGGCCCTGCGCCTGGCGATAAATCTTGCCGCGATAGGCGATGGCCAGCGTGTGGCGGCCGACGCCGAGGTCGCGCGGGACGGTGAGTGTCGCGGTTTGCGCCGTGGTGTCGAAGCTGACCGTGGCGCGCGTCCCGTCGATCTCCGCGCTGTCGAACTCCAGCTCCAGGGAATTCAGCGTGACGGTGCGCGTTGGCGCCGTGACGTCGATCTCGATCCGCACATCGCCCGCCAATGTCATGGCGGCAGCGTCGGGGGTCACCGTGAGCTCGTAGCGTACGGGCTTCACATTATCCGGCAGCACCTGGCGCTCGGTGGTTTCCTGGGCCGATGCGGAAAGGGCGAGCGCGCCGAGGAAAGCGGCGGCAATCAAAATGCGCTTCATGGAGAGGTCCCCAAAATTGTAACGGCCATTATGCGTGGAAAGCCGCCGGCTCGCCAACCCGTCCGTCACACGCCTTGGAGTGCTTGGTCGAGATCGGCGATCAAATCGTCGGCATTTTCGACCCCGATTGAGATCCGGATGAGCGCCGGCGTGATCGAGAAGCGCTTTAGCTGATCAGCCGGCATGCCCGAATGGGTCATTGACGCTGGGTGAGATGCCAGCGTCTCGGTGCCGCCGAGGCTGACGGCGAGCTTGATCACTTCGAGCCGATCCAGCAGCGCGAACGCCGCCGCCTCGCCGCCTTTTACTTCGAACGAGAAGGTCGAGCCCGCGTTTTTGTTTTGCCGCTCATGGATCGGGCGATCGGGGTGATCCTTCGGCAGGAAATCCAGATACCAGACATTGGCGATCTTCGGATGGTCGCGCAGGAATTCCGCGACACGCTGCGCGCCCGCCGCGCCCGCTTGCATGCGCAGCTTCAAGGTTTCGAGCGAGCGCATCAGCAGCCATGACGTGTGCGGGTCGCACATCGTGCCGAGCGTCGAGCGCATGCGCCGGACGGGCGCGAGCATAGTCTTGGCGCCGCTGGCGCCGCCGGCGATCAGATCGGAATGGCCGCCGACATATTTGGTGAGCGAGGTGACGACGATATCGGCGCCCAGCGTGAGCGGCGCCGAGAAGATCGGCCCGAGCATGGTGTTGTCGACGATCACGGGCGGGCGCTTGCCGTCTGTCGCAAGCGTTTCGGAAATGCGCCGCGCCTCGGCGATATCGACCAGGCTGTTGGTGGGATTGGCGGGCGTTTCAATGAAAATCGCGCCGACCCGCCCAGCGGCCCGCGCGGTATTGGCTGCGCGTCGCATCGCTTCGACGCCAGCCTCCGCTTCAAAGCCAACCTGCTGCACGCCAAATTCCGGCAGGATGGAATTCATCAAAGTTTCAGTGCCGCCGTAAATCGGTTGGCTCTGCAGCACGACATCGCCGGGGCGCAGAAACGCCCAGAGCGTGGTCGAGATCGCGGCCATGCCCGATGCAAACGCAAGGCTCGCTTCCGCTTCGTCCCAGATCGCGAGGCGATCTTCGAGCACTTCGAGATTGGGATTGTTGAAGCGCGAATAGACGAGGCCCGGCTCTTCGTCCGGTCCGAGCTTGCGGCGCCCTTGCAGCGCGGCGAAGAAATTCTTGCCGTCTTCAGCCGAGCGAAACACGAAGGTCGAGGTTTGAAATTGCGGCGGCTTCAGCGAGCCTTCCGAGAGCATCGGATCGTAGCCGTAGCCCATCATCAGGGTTTCGGGCGCCAGCGCGCGATTGCCGAGTGTGCGTTTACGCCAAGATTTTTCCGCCATGATCTCCTCACGCGCGGTTGAGCCGGGTTTGAGTGGTTCTCGGCTTCGTCGGCGTGGACTTCAAGAAGGAAGCGCCTTTCCCTCCCCTCGCGGGGAAGGAAAAAAGACGTGGGAAGCTTAGAGCGCCCAGTGCGCCGTGCGGGCGGCGGGGCGGAGGATCGCGGCGTCGAGGGTCAGATAGGCTTCCGCATCGCTCGCTGGCAGCGAGGGCGAGAGCAGTGTTCCGAACGCGGCTGCTTCGTCGCCGAGTGTTTCGACGCGGCCTTCCGCGGCGCGGAAAGCTTCGAAGTGCGTGAAGGGCGTGGGCGGAAGGTCCGGCTGGGCTTGTGCTTCAATATCCAGCACTGGCAGCTCAGGCGCGAAAGCTGGCGCTTCGACCATTTGCGGCACGCGGCCGCTGAGCTTCAGGTGAAGCGTGAGTTCGTAGGCGATGCCCGAAGGCTCGATGACGCTGAGGCAGGCTCGGTGCACCGAGCCGGCTTCGAAGGTCAGCACGCTGTCGTCGGCGAGAGAGATGACCCCGGTTTCGTGATCGACCACGAACCGACCGCCGGCGTCGTCGGCCAGATAATAGCCGGGCGCGGTGTTGCCTTCCTCGAACGCGCACTCGGCCAACGCGCCCTGGGGCACGATGGAGTCGAACTGCAGCGCAAAGGGATCGAGCGGGTCGAGCATCCCCGCACTGTCCGCCTTTATCGCTAAGATGCGGTGAAGGAAGCGTTTTCTCCGCGTTTACTTACGCGTCCCAACCGATCGCGGCTTTGACCTCGAGAAACTCCTCTAGCCCGAAACGCCCGCCCTCACGGCCTGTGCCCGATTGCTTGTAGCCGCCGAACGGCACGCCGGCCGGGCCATGGGCGCCGTTGATATGGACATTGCCGGCCCGGAGCTTGCGCGCCACGGCGCGCGCATGCGCCGGCTCGCCCTGCACATAGGCTGAGAGGCCGTAGGGTGTGTCATTGGCAATGCGGATGGCTTCTTCCTCGGTGTCGTAGGCGAGGATGGCGAGCACCGGGCCGAAGATTTCCTCGCGCGCAATCGTCATGTCGCTGGTGACGTCAGCGAAGACGGTGGGTTTTACATAGTAGCCGCGGTTGAAACCCTCGGGCCGGCCAACGCCGCCAGCGACGAGACGCGCGCCTTCGTCGATGCCCTTCTGGATCATCGCTTGCACTTTTTGGAATTGGTTGGCGTTGGCGAGCGGGCCCATGGCGCCCTTCTCGGCTTTATCGGGCGCCATCACCTTGATCGCGTTTGCCGTTTCAGCAACGGCGGCGACCACCTCTTCGTAATTCTTGCGCGGCGCCAGCATGCGCGACGGCGCATTGCAGCTTTGGCCGGTATTGTTGGCCATGTGCATCATGCCGCGGCGCGCGGCGCGCTTGAGGTCGGCGTCTTCGAGCACGATGTCGGGGCTCTTGCCGCCGAGCTCTTGCGCGACGCGTTTCACTGTATCGGCGGCGGCTTTGGCGACCGCGATGCCGGCGCGGGTGGAGCCGGTGAAGCTCATCATGTCGACGCCGGGATGGGCCGAAAGCGCCGCGCCCACGCCGGGGCCGTCGCCATTGACGAGATTGAACACGCCGGGCGGCACGCCCGCTTCATCGAGGATTTCCGCAAACAATACGGCGTTCAGCGGCGCGAGTTCGGAGGGCTTCAAGATCATCGTGCAGCCGGCGGCGAGCGCGGGGCCGACCTTGGCGCCGATCTGGTTCATCGGCCAATTCCACGGCGTGATCATGCCGACAACGCCGATCGGTTCGCGCAGGACGCGCGCGCCGGCGATGTCTTCCTCGAATTTGAAACTGTCGAGCTGCGCGCGCGCGTCCATCAGATAGCCAAGGCCGGCAGGCGCTTGCGAAGAGAGCGCCATCGGCAACGGCGCGCCCATTTCGAGGCTGATGGTTTCGCCCATCTCGGCCATGCGGCGCGTATAGACCGCGATGATCTTGTCGAGCAGCGCGGCGCGTTCTTGCTTGGTGGTTTGCGAGAAGCTCTCGAACGCGCGGCGCGCGGCGGCGACGGCTTTATCGACGTCGGCGGCTGACCCGAGCGAGACGCGCCCACACGGTTCTTCAGTGGCCGGGTTGATCACGTCATGCGTGCGCGGGCTCGCGGGCGGGGTCCATTTGCCGTCGATGTAGAAATTGAGCTGCTCGCGCATGGCCGCCTCCGGTTCGGGTATCGGGTCTTGGGTTCAGGTATCAGATAGGAAGCCGCGCGACGAGTTCGCGTGGCGGCAATTCCCGCGTATCTGGTGCGCGATGACCGAAGTTCGACCCCTCCGCTCCTATGGCCGCGTCAAAGGCCGCGTGCTGAAGCCGCGCCAAGCCGCGTTGGTGGACGCGCTCTTGCCGCATCTGGCCGTGCCGGAGGGGGAGATTGATTTGGACGCCCTCTTTTCCCCCTCCCTAGAGGGGAGGGGGCAGGGGGAGGGTGAGATCGTAGGGCGCCAGCATTTGGAAGCCATGCGCTCGACGCTCTCACCCCCACCCTACCCTCCCCCCTCCGGGGGGAGGGGCGTTAATCTGGAAATCGGCTTCGGCGGCGGCGAGCACCTGGTCGCCCAAGCCGCCGCGCATCCTGATCATCGCTTCATCGGCGTCGAGCCATTCCTCAACGGCGTCGGCTCGTGCCTGCGGCACATCGAGGAAGCCGGCGCGCAGAATGTGCGCCTCCATCACGGCGACGCGCGCGACGTGATCGCGCGCCTGCCAGACGCGAGCCTCGACCGCATCTACATCCTCTTCCCCGATCCCTGGCCCAAGGTCCGCCACTGGAAACGCCGCCTGATCCAACGCGATTTCATCGCCGAACTCGCGCGCGTGCTGAAACCCGGCGGCGACGTGCGCTTCGCGACCGACTGGGCGCATTACGCGGCGTGGACTTTGGAGCTTTTCACGCACGCCCCGAGCTTTAGCTGGACAGCCGAGCGAGCCGCCGATTGGCGCGCGCCGTGGGAGGGGCATGTGACGACGCGGTACGAAGAAAAAAAGCTCGGCGATTGCGCGCCGATTTGGCTGCGGTTTGAGCGGGTTTGATGCCTGCATTGCTAGAGCAAATCGCTTAGTACCTCCCACTAGCTCCGATCGACCCTTTCGCTGGAAGCGGGGGCACGCAAATCTCGACCACGATAGTTGTGTGCACGACCAAGGGCCGCAGTCCGGAAAGCGCCCCCACAATCCGCACATGGAATCTTTCGACTAAGGTTGAAAGAGGATGAGTTGTTGGTGGCCGATGGAAGCTGTTCTCGACAAATATGGTCCGAGCCCGGGGGTATTCTGGGCCGTCGTTTGTCTTTTGTTTATTGGGGCAGTTTTGTTGGTTGCGGAGCTGGCGCTGGCCTGGCTCCAGGCCCAGACTGCGAAACAGCGTTTTCTAAAGGATCGTTTTGAAGCCCAGCGAGCTGACTTAACAGCTGATCGACGGAGCCATCTCGCCGCTCAGGGGGCTGACAAACGTCGGCAGATCGACTATATCCCCTCCAACATCGCTGATCGCTCTCCATGAGGGCGGCGGCGGCGGGGCCCGGCCCCGCCGCTTTTTTTGTACTTCGGGGCTGACATGCGGAATTCTAAATCTGGCGCGCTTTTGACCTTCTTCGCGGAAGTCGAGCGGCGGGAAAATGAGCAAAAGGCGCAGAGCGCCTCCAATGCGCCGTGGGACCGTCCGTCGGCCCGGCCGATCCAGCTCGACCTTATCGCGCTCGCCCGCACGCTCCGGAAAGCGCCGGCTTGAGATCAACCAATCCCGTCGAAGAGCGCATCATCGCGCTGATCGAGCCTGCGGCTGGCGACATGGGCTATCGGCTCGTGCGGGTGCGGGTTTCGGGATTGCGCCGTAAGCGCCTGCAGATCATGGCCGAGCGCGTCGAAGATGGCGGCATGGGCGTCGGCGATTGCGAGAGCCTGTCGCGCGCGATTTCGCCGGTGCTCGATGCCGCCGATCCGATCAATGGCGAATATGATCTGGAAGTGTCCTCGCCCGGTATTGATCGGCCACTGGTGCGGATCGAGGATTTCGAGCGTTTCATCGGCCATGACGTGAAGGTCGAAACCGCCGCGATGACGGAAGGGCGCAAGCGCTTCAAGGGCGAGATCGCCGGCGTCGATGGGCAGAATGTGCGGGTGGCGACGGCGGACGGCGAATTCACGCTGCCGTTCGCGGGCCTCTCGGAAGCGCGCCTCATCCTGACAGACAAACTGATCGAAGAAGATCTAAAGCGCGCCGAAGGGCGCGAGACGAAAAAAAGGAAAATAAAATGAGCACCGGCATTTCAGCCAATAAGCTCGAAATCCTGCAGATCGCCGATGCGGTCGCGCGCGAGAAGTCGATCGAGAAGGAAATCGTCATCGAGGCGATGGAGCACGCGCTCCAAAAAGCCGCGCGCTCGCGCTACGGCGCCGAGCACGACATTCGCGCGCAGATCGATGTCAAAACTGGCGAAATGCAATTAAAGCGCGTGATGACCGTGGTCGACGAGAGCATGCTCGATCCGGAAACGCGGCCCTTCAATCCCTCGACCGACATCATGATCGACGTCGCGCGGAAAACCGATCCCGAAGCCCATGTCGGCAAGACTTACGAAGAAATGCTGCCGGCCATGGAGTTCGGCCGCGTCGCCGCGCAAACCGCCAAGCAGGTGATCAATCACGAAGTCCGGGAAGCTGAGCGCGAGCGCCAGCATCTGGAATACAAGGACCGCGTTGGCGAGATCATCAATGGCGTGGTCAAGCGCGTCGAGTTTTACAATGTGATCGTGGACCTTGGCCGTGCCGAAGGCGTGATCCGCCGTTCCGAAGCCATCCCGCGCGAAAATCTGCGCACCGGCGATCGCACGCGCGCTTACGTTTATGATGTGCGCCGCGAAGCCAAGGGGCCGCAAATCTTCCTGTCGCGCGCCAAGCCGGAATTCATGGCGCGCCTGTTCGCGCAGGAAGTACCGGAAGTTTATGAAGGCGTGATCGAGATCAAGGCCGCGGCTCGTGATCCCGGTTCGCGCGCGAAGATCGCCGTGCTTTCCCATGACAGCTCGATCGACCCGGTCGGCGCCTGCGTCGGCATGCGCGGCGCGCGCGTGCAGGCCGTGGTCGGCGAAATGCAGGGCGAGAAGATCGACATCATTCCGTGGTCGCCCGATCCCGCGACCTTCATCGTGAACGCGCTGCAGCCGGCGGAAGTCACGAAAGTCGTGCTCGATCCGGAAGAGGGACGCGTCGAAGTCGTGGTGTCGGAGGCGCAGCTTTCGCTGGCGATCGGGCGCCGTGGGCAGAATGTGCGCCTCGCGTCGCAACTCACCGGCTGGTCGATCGATATTCTGACGGAGGGCGAAGAGAGCGAGCGCCGCCAGAAGGAATTTGCGACCCGCACCGCGCTCTTCATCCAGGCGCTCGAAGTCGACGAAATGTTCGCGCAATTGCTGGCGTCTGAAGGCTTTGTGACGGTCGAGGAAATCGCTTATGTCGATCCGCGCGAACTGGCCTCGATCGAAGGCTTGAACGATGAAATCGCCGAGGAGCTGCAAGCGCGCGCCGCTGACTTCCTAGAAAAGGCCGCCGCTGAAATCGAATCGCAGCGCAAGGAATTGGGCGTTGAGGATGCGCTGGCCGCAGTGCCGGGGCTGACTGGTCCGATGTTGGTTGCTCTCGGCAAGAAGGACGTGAAGACCCTTGATGACTTCGCGGGCCTCGTCGGTGACGATGTGCGCGGCTGGTTCGAAGTGAAGAACGGTGAGCGTACGCGTGAGCCGGGCGTGCTGGAGGAATTCCAGCTCACTGCCGAAGCCGCGGACGAGCTCATCATGCAAGCGCGTATCGCCGCGGGCTGGATCGAAGCGCCGGAAGCGCCTGTCGCGGATGAGCCTGAAAACGCCCCGAGCTTTGAGGGCGGCGAAGGCGAGCGGGGCTAAGGCCCGGCCGTCCTCTGACGGGGCGGCCGCCGAGCAATGGTGCAGCGTCCGCCCTCTCGCGCAAAGCCGCACATCGACGGCGCCGCAACGCCCAAGAAGGCGCGCGAGCGCCGTTGTGTCGCGACGGGCGAGACCCTATCTGAGGCTTTACTGGTTCGCTTTGCTGTCGGCCCGGACGATGTGCTGACGCCCGATGTGGCGGCCAAGCTTCCCGGCCGCGGCGTGTGGGTTACGGCCAATCGCGAAAGCATCGAACTGGCGCGCCGCAAGGGCGGTTTCGCGCGTTCGCTGAAGGGGCCGGTCAAGGCGCCCGAGGGGTTGGCCGATACCGTCGAAGTCATGCTGGCGCGGCGCTGTCTCGATCATTTGGGGCTCATGCGCCGGGCCGGCGCGCTGGCGATTGGGCAGTCCCAAGTGGAAGGCGCGATACGCGGCCGCCCGTCGCTTGGTTTGGTGGAGGCCAGCGATGGCGCCGCCGACGGGCGGGAGAAATTAATCCGGCTTCATGTCGGCGTTTGGGATCGGCCGCCGCCGCTGGTTGGCTGCTTTTCCAGCGAGGAATTGGGCATGGCGCTTGGGCGGGATCGTGTGATACACGCATGCCTGCTTCAAGAGCGTATGGCGCTGGGGTGGGCGGCTGAAATTGGCCGCCTCGCTGGATTTCGCGCCATCGTTCCAAGCTCCTGGCCCGATTCCTGGCGCGCGATCGGAACGGGGCCGAGCGAAGCGGATGTCGCATCCTCTGGATCGGCTGACGTTTCGGGCGGGACGGCGCTTGAAGACTGAACGTGACGACCTGGTTTGAATAGGACTCGCATCGATACGCATGAGTGACGGAACCGAACAAAAAGAACCAACCGGCCGCAAGCCCCTGACGCTGACCCGCACCACCGCGACGGGCACGGTGCGTCAGAGCTTTTCGCATGGCCGCACCAAGCAGGTTGCCGTTGAGGTGCGCCAGAAGCGTGCGCTGACTTCGCCAACGGGCGCGCCGGGCGCGCCAGCGCCAGCAGGCCCAGGCGTTCCGCCGCCTGCCGCGCCACGTCCCGCGCCAGCCGCCGCCGCCGCGCCGGCACAAGAACCCGCTCGCCGTCCCGCGCCGTCAGGCCGCGGCGCCGACATCACCGACGACGAAGCACGCCGCCGCGAAGAGGCCGTGCGCCGCGCGATGACGGAGCGCGAAGACCGCGATGTCCGCGCACGCGCCGAAGAAGATCAACGCCGCGCGCTTGAAGATGCGCAGCGCCGCATGGCCGATGAAGCCGATGCGCTGGCCGCCGAAGTGGAAGCGCGACGCCGGGCCGATGCTGGCGAGCCTGCCGAGCCTGAACCCGTTGCCGAAACGCGCGCACCCGCGCGCGGCGCCGCGCAAACCGCGCAGCCCGCCGCCGCTGCAGCAGCGCCCGCCGCCGCTGAAGGCGGGGAAGATAATCTGCTGGGCGATCTGGGCGGACGCATCAAGACGCGCCGCGCGCCGACGCCTGTGCCGGTGAAGCCGGTCAAAAAAGGCCAACCGCTGCGCCGCGAAGGCAAGCTCACGCTCGACATGGTCGAGCGCATCACCGAAGGCGACGACGACCGCGTTCGTTCGCTCGCGGCGTACCGCCGCGCGCAGATGAAGGAAAAAGAGCGCCGCGCCAAGCTGATGGGCGGCGGCGAGCGCGAGCGCGTCATGCGCGAAGTGATCATTCCGGAAAGCATCACCGTGCAGGAGCTGTCCAACCGGATGGCGACGCGCGTGGCCGACATCATCAAATTCATGATGCGCCAAGGCCAGATGTTGAAGCAGAGCGACGTCTTGGACGCCGACACTGCCGAACTGATCGCCACTGAGCATGGCCACGCTGTCAAGCGCGTCGCGGAATCGGACGTTGAAGAGGGTCTCGACGGCGAGATCGTCGATAATGACGAAAACCTGCTGCCGCGTCCGCCGGTCGTGACCGTGATGGGCCACGTCGACCATGGCAAAACCTCGCTGCTGGATTCGCTGCGCGAAACCGATGTCGCCGCTGGCGAGCACGGCGGCATCACGCAACATATCGGCGCCTATCAGGTTCGCCTGAAAGACGGTCAGCGCGTCACCTTCCTCGATACGCCCGGCCACGCCGCATTCTCCGCGATGCGCGCGCGCGGCGCCCAAGTCACGGACATCGTGGTGCTGGTGGTGGCCGCCGATGACGGCGTCATGCCGCAAACCATCGAAGCCATTCATCACGCGAAGGCTTCCGGCGCGCCGATCATCGTGGCGATCAACAAGATCGATAAGCCCGATGCGAACCCGACGCGCGTGCTGACTGATCTCTTGCAGCACGAGATCGTCACCGAAGCGCATGGCGGCGATACGCTCGCGGTGGAAGTGTCGGCCACCAAGAAGATCGGCCTCGATAAGCTGGTCGAGACCATCCTGCTGCAAGCCGAAGTGCTCGACCTCAAAGCCAATCCCGATCGCCCGGCGGAAGCCGCTGTGATTGAATCGAAGCTCGATCGCGGCCGTGGCACGGTTGCAACCGTGCTCGTGCAAAAAGGTACCCTGAAGCGTGGCGACATCGTTGTTGCCGGTGGACAGTTCGGGCGCGTGCGCGCGCTGGCGAACGAACGCGGCCAGATGGTGCAATCGGCAGGGCCCTCCGAGCCAGTCGAGATCATGGGTCTCGAAGGCGTGCCTGATCCGGGCGACGTGCTGAACGTGGTCGAGAACGAAACGCGTGCGCGTGAAGTCGCGGCCTATCGTCAACGCTCGCGCCGTGATCGCGCGACTGTGGGCGGCGCAGGGGCTGCGGTGCGCACCTCGCTTGAATCCATGATGGCGAAGTTCAAGGATTCCACGGCGCGCGAACTGCCGGTCCTGATCAAGGCCGACGTGCAAGGCTCCGCCGAAGCCATTGGCGGTTCGTTAGATAAGCTGGCGCATGAAGAAGTGCGCGCGCGCATCGTGCTTTCGGGCGTGGGCGCGATCAACGAATCTGACGTGCAACTCGCCAAGAGCTCCGGCGCTTCCATCCTCGGCTTCAATGTCCGCGCCTCGAAAGAAGCGCGCGAGCTGGCCGAGCGCGAAGGCGTCGAAATTCGTTATTACGCGATCATCTATGACCTGATCGACGACATCAAAGGCGTGATGTCTGGCATGCTGGCGCCGCTGAACCGGGAAACTTTCCTGGGCAATGCGTCGGTGCTCGAGGTGTTCAACATCTCGAAGGTCGGCAAGGTCGCGGGCGTGAAGGTGACAGAGGGCGTGGTGCGCAAAGGCGCCAAGGTCCGCATCCTTCGCGACAATGTCGTGATTCAGGAAATGGGCACGCTGACCACCTTGAAGCGCTTCAAGGAAGAGGTGAACGAAGTCATCATGGGGCAGGAATGCGGCATGAGCTTCGGCCAGTTCCAGGATATCAAGCAAGGCGACCAGATCGAGTGCTTCAATGTGGAAGTGGTCCAGCGCTCGCTGTAAGGCGGCCGCGTCAATCTTCCTCGCTGTCGCCGCGCTCGCCGGCTGCAACCGCGAAAGCCAATCGGATCGCCCGTCGAACGTGCGCGCCTCCACGGTTGTCGATCCCGAATTGCGCGTCGATGCGGTGCCTCAGGAAGAGCCTGCGGTCGCACGCTCGCAATGGCGCGCCTCCAATGATGCGGCGCGCGAAGTTGTCGGCAATCTCAGAGTAAGCATTGAGTCCGTGCGCGGCGGCCCTCTGGTGTTTGCGTTCGCGAGTGGCGTCACCATCCGCGCGCAATCAATCAGCGTCGTGCCGTCCGATCAGCGTTCCGGCGTTGGCGCGCAGAGCTTCGCGGCGGTGCTCGGCGGCGATCCGCGCGTCGATGCGCACATCTTCCGCGTGATCGAGGAAAACGTCACCAACAGCGCCGCGCAAGGCGGGCTCTGCGGTGAGGCGGAGACCAAGCATCTCGTGGTCAGCGAGTTCGTCGACAGCGCCGGGCGCTGGGTGTTCAAGATCGCGGCCTTCCGAGGCGAGCGTCCGCCTGGCGCGAGCGGGGAAGATCCCCAGCTCTGCCGCGCTTATTCCTACGTGGCGCCGGGCTGATCGGAACGAGATGAAAGCGCGCGGAAAACAAAGAGGGGGCAATGAAGGCCCCTCGCAACGCCAATTGCGCGCGGCCGAACTGGTGCGTCACGCTTTGGTGCAACTGCTCGCGCGCGAAGGTTTGCGCGATCCCGAATTGGTCGGCGTGTCGATCACGGTCGGCGAAGTGCGCGCCTCGCCTGATCTGAAGCACATGAACGTGTTCGTTTCGCCGCTCGGCGCGGTTGGCGATTCGCGCGCTATTGCCGCAGCGCTCAACCGCGCGTCGGGCTTTCTGCGTGGCCGCCTTGGGCGTGAGATCGAGCTTCGCTTCACGCCAGAACTCAATTTCCTGCCGGATCTCTCCTACGAGGAAGCCCGGCATATCGACGAATTGCTGGACTCAGAACGGGTCCGCAAAGACCTTGAGGACAAAGGCTAATGCGCGCGCAAGCACAGCGAACCCTCCCCCTAGAGGGGGGAGGGCTGGGTGGGGGTGAGAGCGTAAAGCGCTCCATTTCCATGCTCGCGCATTTCGCAGATTCGGAAATGTCTCGCCCTACGCTCTCACCCCACCCCCTTACCCCCGCCCCCTCTAGGGGCGGGGGAGCGGCGAACGGATTTGCTTTATGAGCCGCCGGAAGAAGGGCGATGACGTCTCCGGCTGGATCGTGCTCGATAAGCCGGAAGACGTGACCTCGACACAAGCCGTGTCGGCGGTGCGGCGCGTGTTCAATGCGCAGAAGGCGGGCCATGCCGGCACGCTCGATCCGCTGGCGTCCGGCGTGCTGCCGATCGCGCTCGGCGAAGCCACCAAGACCGTGCCGTGGTTGGTGGAAGCGGAGAAGACTTATGTCTTCACCATCCGCTGGGGCATTTCGACCGCCACGCAGGACCGCGAGGGCGAGACGACCGCAACCAGCGATGTTCGCCCGAAGGCCGAAGCGATCCGCGAAGCGCTCAACGGCTTCATCGGCGAGATCGAGCAAATCCCGCCCGCCTACAGCGCCGTCAAAGTCGATGGCGAGCGCGCTTACGATCTGGCGCGGGCCGGCGAGACCGTGGAACTCCAAGCCCGCACGGTGGTCGTGCACGAGTCCGAACTCGTGGGGCAGGATGGCGAAGACTACGCCACCATCCGCGTCCGCTGCGGAAAAGGCTTTTACATCCGCGCTCTTGTCCGGGATTTGGCCACGGCCCTTGGGGCAGAAGGCCATGTCTGGCGGCTCCGGCGGACGGCTGTCGGGGCCTTCATCGAGGCCAATGCCGTTGCTCTCGACGCGCTGGTGGAAATGGGCCATAAGGGCGCCGCGTCCGAACGCCTCAATCCCGTAGAGACCGCGCTGGCCGACATCCCGGCGCTGGCCATAAATGGGGAAGACGCGTTCAAGCTCAGGCAAGGACGGCCGATTGTTCTCCTGCCCCACGTGGCGGAGGCGCTGAAGCCGAAATTCCGTGACCGCATCATCGCCGGGCAAGACGCCTCGCGTGCTGTGGTGGCCTTGTTTCAAGGCAAAGCGGTTGCCCTGGGCGACGTGCGGGCTGGCAAATTCAAGCCGACCCGCGTCTTCCACTTAACCGACGAATAGAGGAGTCCGATGTCGATTACCGCAGAGCGCAAGGGCGCGCTCATCAAAGAACACGCTCAAGGCGCTAACGATACTGGTTCGCCTGAAGTGCAGGTCGCGATCCTGACCGAACGGATCACCAACCTCACCGAGCATTTCAAAACCCACAAGAAGGACAACCACTCCCGCCGCGGCCTCCTGAAAATGGTGTCGCAGCGCCGCCGGTTGCTCGACTATGTGAAAGACCGCGACACAGCGCGCTATCAAGCGCTGATCGAGCGGTTGGGTCTGCGCCGCTAGGCGCTGGCTTCCCCTTCCTCGTTCTCGAGGAAGGGGCCGGGTGGGGCGCGCCTCCTCCGGTGTTTGTTTTGCGCGTAAGCGCGCACGCAATGCCGCAAAGGCTCACCTCAACCTTTTACCTCCTGCCCATGCGGGCAGGGGGATTTTCGCGCAACGAATCCGTCGTTGCGCTCTGTACGCGGCGACCGGGCAAGGGGCTCGCTCGCCAGGAGAGAGCACATGTTCAATACCAAATCTGTTTCCATCGATTGGGCCGGCCGCCAGCTTACGCTTGAGACGGGCCGCGTCGCCCGCCAGGCCGACGGCGCCGTGTTCGCCACCTGGGGCGAGACCGCCCTGCTCGCGACCGTCGTCTATGCGAAGGAAGCCAAGCCCGGTCAGGATTTCTTCCCGCTGACCGTGAACTACCAAGAAAAGTATTTCGCTTCGGGCCGCATTCCCGGCGGCTTCTTCAAGCGCGAAGGGCGCCCGACCGAGCGCGAAACGCTGCTCTCGCGTCTGATCGATCGCCCGATCCGCCCGCTGTTCGTCGATGGCTTCAAGAACGAAGTTCAAGTCATCATCACGGTGCTGAGCTGGGACAATGAAAACGAAAGCGATCTGCTCGCCATGGTCGCGGCCTCCGCGGCGCTGACGATTTCCGGCGTGCCGTTCATGGGCCCGATCGCCGCCAGCCGCGTGGGCTGGATCGACGGCAAGCCGCAGCTCAATCCCACCATCGATCAGATGAAGACATCCGATCTCGATCTGGTTGTCGCCGGCACCGCCAATGCGATCATGATGGTCGAATCTGAAGTGAAAGAGCTCAGCGAAGCACAAATGCTCGAAGCGCTCGCGCTCGCGCACAAGGGCATGCAGCCGGTGATCGACGCGATCATCTCGCTGGCTGAGCAAGCCGGCAAAGAGCCGTTCGATTTCGAACCCGCCGATCATTCCGTGCTGCAAGCCAAGATCGTCGCGCTGGTGGGCGCTGATCTCGGCGCCGCCTACAAGGTGACCAAGAAGGACGAGCGTTACGCCGCTGTTGGCGCGCTGCGCGACAAGGCCAAGGCCGCGCTCGTGAAGAGCGATGCGAACCCGGACGGCGCCGACGCCAATGTGTTCAAGGAAACCTTCAAGGCCGTTGAGTCCGACGTTGTGCGCACGCGCATCGTGAAGGAAAAGGGCCGCATCGATGGACGCGCCGTCGATAAGGTGCGTCCGATTGAAAGCATGGTCGGTTTCCTGCCGCGCACGCACGGCTCGGCGCTTTTCACGCGCGGCGAGACGCAATCCATCGTCGTCGCCACGCTCGGCACCGGCGAAGACGAGCAATTCATTGACGCGCTCAGCGGCACCTACAAAGAGCGCTTCATGCTCCACTACAACTTCCCTCCCTACAGCGTCGGTGAAACCGGCCGTATGGGCGGCGCCGGCCGCCGGGAAATCGGTCACGGCAAATTGGCGTGGCGCGCGATGCGCGCGGTGCTGCCGACCGCCGAGCAATTCCCGTACACCGTGCGCCTCGTCTCGGAGATCACCGAGTCGAACGGCTCGTCCTCGATGGCGACGGTGTGCGGTTCTTCGTTGGCGCTGATGGATGCAGGCGTTCCGATTTCGGCGCCGGTCGCGGGCGTCGCGATGGGCCTCATCCTCGAAGATTACGGCTTTGAGGTTCTGACCGATATCCTCGGCGACGAAGACCATCTCGGCGACATGGACTTCAAAGTGGCGGGCACCGAGAAGGGCATCACGTCGCTGCAGATGGACATCAAGGTCGCCGGCATCACGCAGGAGATCATGACGGTCGCGCTGGAGCGTGCTCACGGCGCGCGCCTGCACATTCTCGGCGAAATGGCCAAAGCCATGGCCGCGCCGCGCGGTGAAGTCGGCAAGAACGCGCCGCGCATCGAGCAGATCAAGATCCCGGTCGATAAGATCCGTGACGTGATCGGCACTGGCGGCAAGGTGATCCGCGAAATCGTGGAAAAGACCGGCGCGAAGGTGAACGTCGAAGACGACGGCACGGTGAAGGTGGCTTCCGCCAACGCCGAGTCGATCGAAGCGGCGATCAAGTGGATCAAGTCGCTGACCAGCGAACCGGAAGTCGGCCAGATCTATGAAGGCAAGGTCGTGAAGGTGATGGAGTTCGGCGCCTTCGTGAACTTCTTCGGCGCCAAGGACGGCCTCGTCCACGTCAGCCAGCTCTCGAAAGAGCGCGTCAACAAGCCGTCCGACGTCGTCAAGGAAGGCGACATCGTGAAGGTGAAGCTGTTGGGCTTCGACGATCGCGGCAAGACCAAGCTCTCGATGAAAGTGGTAGACCAAGCCACCGGCGCCGATATCAGCACCGGCGATCCGAGCGAGGAAGACACCGGCGGCGGTGGCGGCGAACACCGCGAACGCCGCCCGCGCCGCGAAGGCGGACGCCACTAAGCGGCGGCCAAGCTTAAGCTAGCAAACGCCATCCCTCGCGAGAGGGGTGGCGTTTTTGTTTGCACGCAACGCTTCGTGCGTCAGCCAAAAGCGACTAAGCTCGCGCCATGGCCGATCTTCTTGTCGCTGCACTTTTTCTCGAACGCTCCGAAGCCATCGTCGCGCATGGGCTGCTGGAGTCCGAGGGCGTTTACGCGGTGATGCCGGACTTCAACGTGATGTCGGTTGAGCCTGGCTTTGCCTTTACCCAAGGCGGTTTTCGCTTGCTGGTGCGCGCCGATGAAGTGGACCGTGCGCGTGCTATTTTGCGCGATGCTCAAGTCGCGAGCGCCGAAGCAGGGAATGTAGCCGAGTAGTCGATCGGAAGACGTTCGCCGCGCGTATGAGCTTGAACGTGGCGCGCCAAGCGCACTTCTGCTAAGCGTTACTTGGTTGGGACGCCTTCGCTGGGCTGGAGTGTAGCATTTTACAATTCGACACTTGGCTGGAGCGCATGTCCGCTCTCAGGCGCAAGCCCTTGGCCGCGTTCGGTCTCGGCGTGGTGTTGTTCCTCTTAACGCTGCTGATCCGCTACCTCGCCGGCGACACGCTGCTGAACTTCCCGACATTGCTGTTCACGATCGCAACTGTGATCACGGCGCTGTTTTGCGGCGGTCTCACGGCTTTGGTCTTCGCGATTGCATCCTTCGCTACCGTATGGGTGTTTTTCTTGCCGCCGCCCGGGCCGGATGTCGTCGGGCCGACGCGCTCAACGGCGCGCGTGGTCGCGTTCGCGATCAGCACCGGAATTTATATCGGCGTCATTCAATTGATGCATCTCGCCATCGATCGCATGCGCGCCCAGCGCGAGCGCGTCGGCGCGTTGCTCCTATCGCGCGAAGCCATGTTCAAGGAGATGCAGCATCGCATCGCCAACAATATGCAATTCATCTCGGCGCTGCTCTCGATGCAGCAGAAGCGCTTTGTGGGCACGCCGGCCGGAGACGCGCTGGAAGAAGCTTCGTCGCGGTTGCGGGCGATGTCGCGCATCCACCGCCAGCTCTATGATCCCGCCAACGCCGACCGTGCATTCGGGCCGCTGATCGAGGATTTATGCCACGAGCTGCTGGAAGCGACGGGCGCCAAGAACATCGTGTGCCGTGTCGACGTGCCGCCGATCGCGCTTTCGATGGACCGCGTCGTCGCGCTGACCCTGATCGTCAACGAAGCGCTGACCAACACCATCAAGCACGCTTTCCCCGATGGCCGCGCCGGCACTATTCGCATCGGCCTCGAGCGGCTCTCGGGCAACGAGCTATCATTGGTCATATCCGACAATGGCAAAGGTCTGCCTGACGGCTTTGACCTCGCCGCCGCGCAGAGCCTCGGCATGCGCATCTTCCACGCGCTCGCGAACCAGCTCGGCGGCGTGTTGAGCTTCGTCGATACCCGCCCTGGCGCGGAGCTGCGCGTGCGCTTCGCGGCGAGTTAGGCCTCGCTGGGTGTTTCCGGCACGCCGACAATGTGGAAGCCCGCATCGACGTGCACGACCTCGCCGGTGGTGGAGCGGCCAAGATCGGAGAGCAGCCAGAGCGCGCAGCCCGCGATGCCTTCCATGGACGTATCCTGTTTCATCAGGCTCCATTCGCGGCCGGTGTTCACCAGGCCCCGTCCGCCTTGAATGCCCGCGAGCGCGAGTGTGCGCATTGGGCCCGCTGAGATCGCGTTGACGCGGAGGCCGCTCGGCCCGAGATCGCGCGCGATGTAGCGCGTCGCCGCTTCCAGCGCGGCCTTGGCGACGCCCATCACATTGTATGAGGGGAGCACGCGCTCGCTGCCCAGATAGGTGAGCGTGATCATGGAGCCGCCCGGCTGCATCAAAGGTGCGGCGCGCTTGGCGCAGGCGACCCAGGAGAACGCGCTGATATCCATGGTGCGCAGGAAGTTTTCGCGCGTGGTGTTTTCGACGAACGAGCCCTTGAGTTCGTTCTTGTCGGAGAAGGCGATGGCGTGAACGAGGAAGTCGAGCTTGCCCCAGGTCGATTTGATCCGGTCGAATACGGTGTCGAGCTGGGCGTCATTGGTGACGTCGCATTCCAGCACCAGTTGCGAGCCGACGCTTTCGGCCAGCGGCCGCACGCGCTTTTCGAGCGCTTCGCCCTGAAACGTAAACGCGATCTCGGCGCCTTGCTTGGCGAGCTGGCTTGCGATCCCCCAGGCGATGGATTTGTCGTTCGCGACGCCCATGACGAGCCCGCGCTTGCCGGCCATCAGATTGCCCTCGGGAAAGCTCCATTCCTCGGCCATGCGGCTCTCCTCACGTCTTTGTTTGCACCTGCCAGCGCGGGCGCGCGCCGGTCAAGGCGCCCAGGCGGAACTCTGAGGCGCCGGGCACGTTCGCACCTGTACCAAGGGAGCCCGGAATGGCCAAGATTCGTGAGATTGATCTCGACCGGGACGACGCGCTCTATGGCGCGCCGGCGAACGAAGCGCCGGGCGGCTTCCTGATCGGCATGATCATTGGCGCGGCGTTGATTGCCTTGGGCGTCTTCTTCTCGACCCAGAGTGCAAGCGAGACGTTCGGCGTCGATGCGCCGCGCGCCACGGCGCAGTTCGAACAAGGTCAGACGGGCAGCTAAGCGGCGAGACGGCTGAACGCGAGGCTGGCATTGGTGCCGCCGAAGCCGAACGAATTCGACAGCACGCAATTCAATTCGCGGTCCTCACGCTTACGCACGATCGGGAGATCGGCGAATACGGGATCGAGTTCGTCGATATGCGCGCTTTCGCAGACGAAGCCGTTCTGCATCATCAGCAGCGAATAGATCGCCTCTTGCGCGCCGGATGCGCCGAGCGAATGGCCGGTGAGGGACTTGGTCGCGGAGATCAGCGGCAAGCGCTCGCCGAAGACGCGGCGCACCGCTTCCATTTCCTTGAGGTCGCCAATCGGCGTCGAGGTGGCGTGCGGGTTGAGATAATCGACCGGACGCTCAAGATATTGCATGGCGAGCTTCATGCAGCGCGCCGCGCCTTCGCCGGAAGGCTGCACCATGTCGAAGCCATCGCTGGTCGCGCCGTAGCCGGAGACTTCGGCGTAAATCTTCGCGCCGCGAGCTTTGGCGTGTTGCAGCTCTTCCAGCACCAGCACACCCGCGCCGCCGGCGATGACGAAGCCGTCGCGGTTGGCGTCGAACGCGCGTGAGGCGCGTGATGGGGTGTCGTTATACTTCGAGCTCATCGCGCCCATGGCGTCGAACAGTACGGACAGCGTCCAGTCGAGCTCTTCGGAGCCGCCGGCGAACATGACATCCTGCTTGCCCCACTGGATGTGTTCGTAAGCGGCGCCAATGCAGTGCGTGGAGGTCGCGCAGGCCGAGCTGATCGAATAATTGACGCCTTTGATTTCAAACGGCGTCGCAAGCGTCGCGCTCGCCGTCGAACTCATGCTTTTCGGCACCGCGAACGGCCCAACGCGCTTAGCGCCTTTTTCACGCGTTGCGTCCGCGGCGGCGACGATCGCGCGCGTGGAGGGGCCGCCCGAGCCCATGATGAGGCCGGTGCGTTCGTTGGAGACGTCGGATTTATCGAGGCCCGCGTCGAGGATCGCCTGATCCATTGCGACGAAATTCCAGCCCGAGCCTTCGCCCATGAACCGCATCACGCGTTTGTCGACGAAATCTTCCGGCGCCATTTGCGGCTCGCCATGCACTTGGCAGCGAAAGCCGCGCTCGGAATATTCGGCGGCGCTGCGAATGCCCGACTTGGCTTCGCGGAGGCTTGCCAGCACTTCTTGAGCATTGTTGCCGATCGAGGAGACGATCCCCATCCCGGTGACGACGACGCGGCGCATTGGCTCGCTCTCCCTATTATTTCAGTCCGGCGGCGAGCTGTTCCGCGCTGAACAGGCCGACGCGCAAATCCTTCGCTGTGTAAATGGGCACATCGTCGGCGAAAACGAGGCCGTCCGCGATACCAAGCACAAGCTTGCGCAGGATCACCCGTTTGAAATCGATTTCGTAGCGGACGAGCTTTACGTCGGGCGTGATCTGGCCGCGAAACTCGACCTGCCCAACCGAAAGCGCGCGCCCGCGCCCAGGCGCGCCGAGCCAGCCCAGATAAAACCCAACGAGCTGCCACATGGCGTCGAGCCCAAGGCAGCCCGGCATGACGGGGTCGCCGCGGAAATGGCATTCGAAAAACCAGCGGTCGGCGCGGATGTCGAACTCGGCGACGACGCGGCCTTTCTTGTGGGCGCCGCCATCGGCGGTGATCTCGGTGATGCGGTCGAACATCAGCATCGGCGGCAGCGGCAATTGCGCATTGCCGGGGCCGAACATGCGCCCTTCGGCGCTGTCGATCAGTTCCTGAAAGGAAAGCGAAGACGGCCGCTGGGGCTCGGTGGTCATGGGATAGTCGCGCCCCGTTGGAAACTAAGGCCGGAGCGCTACCACGCGCAGCGCCTAAAGGGAAAGGCGCTGGGCGGCGGCCCGGTTTCCGCTAGCGCCGGCGGGTAGGGGCGGTCGGCGCGGCGCGGCGAGGGTCGGCGACGCGGGATTCGCTCAAGAGGCGCCATTCGCCCGTCGGGTCTTTGCGCCAAACCGCGAGATAACGGCCCTGCAGCGCCTCGGCCCCAGGGACAACCTGGACGTATCGCCCGCTGGTCACGCCCATATCGCCGGCGCCGGAAACGAACACCCGGTCGGGCTGCCACAGGATCGGGCTGCCGGCATTGCCGTTGAGGGCGGCCTGGATGGCCTCCGGGCCTTGCAGCAATTCGCCAGGGCGCAGCACGAAGCCGTCGCCTAGATCGATCACCGAGCCCAAAGCCGTGCCGAGGCCGCGCTCCTGCGCCGTGCCCGCGAGGCGGCGTTCCAGGTCGAGCAATTGCTGCTCGGCGTTTGGGGAATAGGCGACCGTCAGCGGCGCGGGCGCGGCGGCTGTAGCCGGCGTCGCCGCCGGGCGCGGCGTGCTGGAGACCGGGCGCACCGCGTCACGGAAGGATTGCGGAAAGCTCTCGCAGCCCCCGAGCACCAAAGCCGCCGCCAAAATCATGCTTAACCGGATCATAGCCCACGTCCCCGCCAAATCAGCGGAGAAGCCAGCCTGGGGAAGTTTGCGCTGTCGAGGCTTTTCGCGTCAGGGCCGAACCGGGGAAACCGGCGCTACAGGCCGGAGCAGTCTTCCACGCCCCAAAGCGCGTCTTTCGGCGCCCAGCCGACGCGGCCGCGCACCGAGATGCGCCGCCAGTCGCCTTCGCACGCCGTGAGACTGCCCACGACGCCCGGCGCCAGATAAGCCTCGACATGCGAGCCGGTGCGCGGGCCGTCGCGCAGCGCGATGTCTTCATCGCCCCGGACATAAGCCGTGCGTTTGGAATCAAGGTTCTGCGCATGCATCCAGACTTCGCCGCCGTCCGGATCGCGCACACGCCGCCATGGGCCGCTCTCGGCCGTCACCTGCATGGGGAGGCCCGCGCGCTCATAGATCCAGTCGATGCGGTGTTCGACGCCAGGGCCGTGTCGGCCATTGGCGCTCTCTGTTCTAAGGCTGACAAAGCGCGGAACCGGCTCGTGAGAATCAGGCCCGATGCGCGGCGCATCGGCGGCGCCGGCAGCGGTGCAAAGAAGCAAGAGCGAAAATGCCGCCAGTGGCGCGGCGTGCAACCGACAACGCATGACAACCCACCATCTCGTTCCTTCCTCGTGCGGGAAGGTCCGAAAAACATGCAACCGGGAGCATGAAAGCCAGTTTAACGCTGTGCGTATTGGAGCCGTCATCGCAACGCGCTAAGCAGGCGCCCATGGCCGCAAAGAAGCTCAAAGTCGTCGTGACACGGCGCTTGCCCGATCAAGTCGAAACCCGCATGCGGGAGCTGTTCGACGCCGAGCTCAATCACGAAGACAAGCCGATGAGCGCCGATGAAATCGCCTCGGCGATGGGCAGAGCCGATGTGCTGGTGCCGACGGTGACGGACCGGATCGATTCACGCGTGCTTTCGCGCGCTGGCGATCAATTGCGCCTGATCGCGCAGTTCGGCGCGGGCGTTGATAACATCGATGTCGCCACCGCCGTGCAGCGCGGCATCACCGTAACGAACACGCCGGGCGTGCTCACCGAAGACACCGCCGACATGACCATGGCGCTGATCCTCGCCGTGCCGCGCCGCATGGTTGAAGGCATCAAGATTGTCGAGGCCGATGCGTTCGTCGGCTGGAGCCCGACCGGGCTGCTTGGCCGCCGTATCTGGGGCAAGCGCCTTGGCATCATCGGCATGGGGCGCATTGGCCAAGCGGTGGCCCGGCGCGCGCGCGCGTTCGGCCTCCAAGTGCATTATCACAACCGCCGCAAAGTCGGCGCGCATATCGAGCAAGAGCTGGAGGCGACCTATTGGGAGAGCCTCGATCAGATGCTTTCTCGCATGGATATCGTGTCAGTGAATTGCCCGCACACGCCGGCGACCTATCACTTGCTCTCCGCGCGCCGCCTCGCGCTCTTGAAGCCGCACGCTTTCATCGTGAACACCGCGCGCGGCGAAGTGATCGACGAAGCCGCGCTCGCGCGCATGCTCGAAAAAGGCGAACTCGGCGGCGCGGGGCTCGACGTGTTCGAGCATGAGCCGGCGATCAACCCGAAGCTCAAGAAGCTGCAGAACGTGGTGCTGCTCCCCCACATGGGCAGCGCCACGCTCGAAGGCCGCATCGATATGGGCGAGAAGGTGATCGTGAACATCAAGACGTTCGCGGACGGGCATAAGCCGCCGGATCGCGTTATTCCGGCGATGCTTTAGGGCTTCGGGCGCTTCACCTATTCAGTCATTCCGGGGCGGCGAAGCCGAACCCGGAATCCAGGGCCAACGCACAGTACTTGTGGCCCTGGATTCCAGATCGCGCTCCGCGCGTCTGGAATGACTGAAGGGCAGTGTTTTTTGCTGTTTAGAACTCCGTCGCCACGGTCAGCCTCACGCTGCGCCCAGGCAGAGGAAGCTCATCCTTCAAGAACGACGCATGCACGCGGCCTTCTTCGTCCGTGAGGTTGCGCGCGTCGAGGCGGAGCGTGAGGCGGCCCGGATCGTCGAAGGGACGGAAGGCTAGGTTCGCGTTGACGAAGGTGTAGCCGTCCGTTGGCGTTTCGAACGCCGCGACGCGGGTTTGCTCGGCGACGTCCGCGACTTCGACGCGCCCGCTGATGCGCGCGTTTGCCGCTTCGAGCCCGAACGTCGCCGTGCGCGGCGGGATGCGCGGGGGGTGGCCGCCTGCGTCGAACTCGGCGCGCACGAGGTCGAGCGCCGCCGTGCCGCGAAACGTGAAGCCCGCCGCTTCAAACAGGCGCGCGGAGGCGGAGATTTCGCCGCCGGAGAAGGTCGCATCCTGCTGCGTGAACGCGAAGACGGGGAGGACTTCCGCATCGGCCGGGATCGAGGGATCGGTTTCGCCCGGCGCAAAGCCGCTCGTCTCCGTTCCTTCATCGAGCCACCACACATCGCCGCGCTCCACCAGCGCGACATAATCGTCGAAGCCCACGCGGAAAAGATTGAACTCCAGCGAGAGCGCGTCGGTGGAATAGCGCAGCGAAATTTCAGTCGAGAGCGCGACTTCTTTGCTCAGCGTAGGGTCGCCGACTTCGTAATTGGCGGTGGCGAGGTGAGGGCCATCCGCGAACAGCTCGATCGCCGTTGGCGCGCGCTCGGTGCGCGCAAGCGTACCGCCAACGAACCAATGCGCCGCGGGCCGGAGGAATATGCCCGCCGACGCGCTCGCGGTCTCGATCTCAAGGTCGCCGCCGCCTTCGTTATCGATCTGCCGCCGCTCAAAGCGCCCGCCGCCTTCAAGGCCCCACGCGCCCGCGTCCCAACGCTCGACCGCAAAGAGGCCGAGATCGCGCGTATTGGTCGGCGTGATGAAGGCTTCATCGCCCTCGGCGGCGAAATCATTGTCGATAGCTTGGATACCGATCGCGCCTTGTAAGCGGCCGCTGCGATGATGCGCCTCGACGCGGCCTTCCCAGCCATTGCTGGTGAATTTGGTGCCGGGCGCGCCGTCGCCTTCAAACTCGGTGTGCTCGTAATCGGCATGCTGCACGCCGAAATCGAGCCGGTCGAACGGGCCGACATCGATGGCGATATCGCCGCGCGATTCGACGCGCGTTTGTTGCAGTTCGATGTGCCCGCCCGGCTCGCCCGGCGCTTCGGGCGGCAAGCCGTATTCATCCTCGGTGCGTTTCACCGCAAGGCCGGCAAAGCCCCAGTCCTGCACCACGGAGCCGCCCGCGGAATAGGCGCGATAGCTGGTCCAGGAATTGGTCGCTTCGCCTTCCGTTTCGTCCGGCAAGGGATCAGCTGCGCGTGCGGCGGCGGAGCGCGCAAAGCCGGGAATGGCATAGTCTTCGGTGTCGCGCGCTGCTGCGCTGGCGTGCAGCACGAATGCGCCGGCGTCCGCGGTGATGTTGCCTGAGGCTTGCCGGCCTTCGTCGCCGCTGGAATAGGCGGCGAGCCCGTCGAACGCGAAGGCGTCGGCCGGCTGATGCGTCGGGATGCTTTCGTCGATGATGTTGACGACGCCGCCGACCGCGTTGCCGCCGTAAGCAAGCGCCGCAGCGCCGCGCAGCACTTCGATGCGCTGCGCGTCGAGCCCATCGGCGGTGACGGCGTGATCGGGGCTGGCGGTGGAGGCGTCGATGGCGCCGATGCCGTTTTCTAAGACGCGCACGCGGTCCTCGCCGAGGCCGCGAATGATGGGCCGGCTCGCGCCCGCGCCGAAGAACGTGGTGGAGACGCCGGGCTGGGCGTCGAGCGTGTCGCCGATGCCGCCGCCCAAATTGGCGATGACGTCTTCGCGGCTGAGCGAGGTCGCCCCCTGCAGGCTCTCGATCCGCGAGCCCTCAAGCGGCGCTGTGACAATGATCTCCTGTTCCTCGGAGCTTTGCGCGGCCGCGAGGCCGGGCGCGGCCAGAATGCCGGCGAAAACCGCGATGATTGCCCTCATGACCGTGCCTCGTGACGTTATGATATAACATCATAGAAGGCAGGCGCGCGGAATTGCAAGCGCTTTGCGGGTGAGCAGCTCAGATTTCGACGAGCAGGGCGGAATGGGCGGCGAGGTGAAGCGCGGCGCCGTCGAGACGTGCATCGCCGATTTGCAAGCGCGTGCGGCCGGCCGGCGCCGCCAGCGCGAAGTTCGCCGGCGTATCTCCGAGATTGAACACACAGAGGAGGCGCTCGCCCGTCGATGTGCGCTCGAAAGCGAGCACGTTCTCCGGCGCGGGGAGCGTATTGAACGCGCCTTCACGCAGCGCATCACTCTCGCGCCGAAGCGCAATCAGCGTGCGCGTAAACGCCAGCACCGAGTTCGCATCATGCTCCTGCGCGTCGACCGCGAGTGCAACGTGACGCGGATCGAGCGGCATCCAGCCATCCGCCGCGTCAGTGAACCCCGCCATCGGCGCTCCCGCTCGCCACGGCATCGGCGTGCGCGCGCCGTCGCGGCCAATGCCGTTTGGCCAGAACGCGATGGCTTCGGGATCGAGCAAGCGCTCGAACGGCACGTCGGCGTGCGGCAGGCCGAGCTCGTCGCCCTGATAGAGAAACACGGCACCGCGCAGACAGAGCAGCAGTGCAAGCATCTGCTTCACGCGCGCGGGATCGTCGGCGGCGAGCCGTGTCGGAAAGCGGATCACGTCGTGATTGGAGAAACTCCACGATGGCCAGCCGTTCGCATCCTTCCAGCCGGCCATCACGTCAGCGATGATCGCGGGCGTCGCTTCGCGCATGCGGAGCAGGAAGAAGGAATAGGCCGTGTGGAGGCGATCGGGGCCATCGGTGTAGTCGCGCTGCACCTTGAGCGGCTCTTCATCCTCGATCTCGCCAACCGCCATCGCGCCGTATGAATCGAGCAAAGCGCGCAGGCGCGCCATGAAGGCGAGCGTTTCTGGTTGCGTCCGATCATAAAGATGGCGCTGAAACTGATGCGGGCGCGCGGGCGGGTGATTGAGCGCAAGCGTCGCGTTGTCGCGGAGTTCAGCGTCGTGAACATAGAAATTCGCGACATCGAGACGAAAGCCGTCAATGCCGCGCTCCAGCCAGAAGCGCGCGGTTTCCAGAAGCGCTTCTTGCACGGCGGGATTGCGCACATTGAGGTCGGGCTGGCTGGGCAGGAAATTGTGCAGATAATACTGGTTGCGCCGCGCATCCCAAGTCCATGACGGACCGCCGAACATCGCCTGCCAATTGTTCGGCGGCGCGCCATCGGGCTTGGCGTCCGCCCACACATACCAGTCGGCCTTCGGATTATCGCGACTGTCGCGGCTTTCCTTGAACCAGGCGTGTGCGTCGGAGGAATGCGAATAGACCTGATCGATGATGACTTTGAGGCCCAGTGCATGCGCGCGCGCCAGGAGCGCGTCGAAATCAGCAAGTGTGCCGAACAACGGATCGACGCCGCGATAATCGCTGACGTCATAGCCGAAATCTTTCATCGGCGAGGTGAAGAAGGGCGAGAGCCAAACCGCGTCGACGCCAAGGCTCGCGACATAGTCCAGCTTCTCGGTGATCCCTCCGAGATCGCCGATGCCGTCGCCGTTCGTGTCTTTGAAGCTGCGCGGATAGATCTGATAGAAAACCGCGCCGCGCCACCATTCGCTCATGGCTCAGAGATGACGAAGCGCGCGGCTTTAATCAAGCTTGGACCGACCATGCGCCGGGGCCCGCTGCCGTGCTGGGCGCCGAAGAGAGCCGCGTGATGCGGGGCGTGGGGGCGATTGGAGAACGGACGTCATTGAACGCGACCCATTCGGCGGCGCATTCGGTGCGGGTCAAACGAAACGCGCCGTAGCCACGATGGGTGAGATCGCACAAGGCGAGCTGAGGGTTGGCGCCGCGCAGCATCGTTTCGCGCTGACCGGGTTCGGCGCGCGTCAGCACGCGTTCAAAGCCCGGCGAGGTGACGCTCCCGCCCGCGAACTCGATGGCCGCCAGGCGATTGGCCTCACCGAGATTGTTCGCCCAGAAATTATGGCTGTCGCCGCCCAGCACCAGCGCATTGTTGGCGTTGGCGGCGCAGGCTTCGAGAAAGCGCGCACGGGCGGCGGGATAGCCGTTCCAAGAATCGAGATTCCACGGCAGGCCCAGCGCCGCAGTGCGCTCCGCGCCGCCATACCATTGGCGCGCATTTGCGTTGGCGTTCTCCGGCAGCAAGTGTGAGAGGCCGGTCGGTGCGATCTGATCGCCCATCACGACTTGCTGCGTCACGACCTGCCATGTCTGGCCGCGCGCTTTGGACCCCGCGAGAGCCTCCGCAAACCACGCCTCCTGCGCCACGCCCATCATGCTGCGCGCAGGATCGTCGAGCATGGCGCGAAATTCCGCCGCAAGCGCGCGTGCGTCCGCGCCGCCTTCGGCGAGACGCGGCAACAGGCTCGTGCGGTAATCAAGCTGGCGGTCGCGGCCAATGAAGCGGGTGTCGAGCAGAATGATGCGCGCGAGATCGCCCCAATCGAGTGCGCGATAGAGCCTGGCGCCCTGCGGCGGCGGCACGCGGATCGGCATCCAATCGCAGTATGCTTTCGCCGCTGCGGCGATGCGGTCTTGGAACGTGCCGTGCGCGGACGATGGATTGGAGCGCGCGCCTTCGCGCCATGTATTTTCCGCGATCTCGTGATCGTCCCAGATCATGCTCATGGGCTTCAGGCGGCGAAGTTCGAGCAAGTCCGGGTCGGTGTGGTAGCTGGCGTAGCGTTGATAATAATCGGCGAGCGAGACCGCTTCGTTGACCGGATCGACGAGACGCCCCGGCACGGCGTCGGCAGCGTTGGGGTACGAGCCTCGCTGCACTTCGTAGATGTAGTCGCCTGCATGCAGAACGAGATCGATGTCGTCGCGGCGGGCGGTGTGGCCGTAGGCGTGGAAATAGCCGTACGGCATGTTGGCGCAGGAAAAGAGCGCAAAGCTCAGGCTTTCGGTCGCGCCTTGCGACGCGGTGCGCGTGAGGCCGGTGAGCGATGGGCCGCTCGCGGAGAGGAAGCGGTAGAAGTAACGACGCCCGGGCGCGAGGCCCAGTGCGTCGACCTTCACGCAAAAATCATTGGCGAAGCGCGCTTCAGCATCGCCGCGCGAAATCACGCGCGCGAACGCTTCATCTTCCGAAACTTCCCAGCCGATGCGGCCATCGCCGGAATGCGCAAAGCGTGTCCAGAGCATGACGCGGTCGGCGAGCGGGTCCCCGGAGGCGACGCCATGCGTGAAAATGCCGGCGGAATAAGATTGCGCGCGTGCCGGAAACGGCGCCGCCGCTAATGAGGCTGCGAGCAATGAGCGGCGCGCGATGAGCACCGAGGACTACTCCGCCGCTATCGCTGCGGCGCGAGCGGCTGACAGAAATTCGTGCGCCGTCGCCGCTGATTCTTCCGCGGCCTCTTCCTGCGGGAGATGTCCCACATTCTCGAAGCGCACGATGTGCGAGCCGGCGATGGCGTTGCCAAACAATTGAGCATTCTCGATTGGCACGACCCGATCCTCAGTCCCGAGCATGATCAGCGTCGGCATGCGCAAGGCGGCGAGGCGTTCTGGCGTCGCGAAATTGCGGCTGCGAAAACCGAGCGTCATTTGCAGCAGGATGTCGCGATGCCCCGGCGCACGCGAAAGCTCGGAATAGCGCGCCACCATGGCGTCTTCGATCAAGCTCTGATCGACAAAAGCGCTCTCCAGCCCGCTGCGGACAAGGCGCGTATTGTCGAGATCGCGCAGCAGCGGTGCCAGCACTGGGTTGCGGAGGAGGCGAAACACCGGCGGCTCGCTTTGCAACGCCGCGCGGCTTTCCGGCCAACCGGAGGCATCGACGAGGATGAGCGCGTTCACTTGATCGGGATGGGCAAGCGCATACTCCCACGCGACATTGCCGCCGAGTGAATTGCCGGCAAGCGCGAAATGCTCAAGGCCGATCGTGTGGGTGAACTCGCCGATTGCATCGCGAAAGCTTTCAACGGAAGCCGCGTAATTCTGCGGCGCGCCGGTGAGGCCGTGGCCGGGCAGATCGACGGAAATGACGCGATACTCGCCGCCCAGCTCGCGCACCCACGGCTCCCACGTGTGGAGGGACGCGGAAAAGCCGTGCAGCAGCAGGATCGCCGCGCCATTGCGCGCGCCTTGATCGCGGTAGTGCATGCGGATGCCGCTCGGCAGTTCGGCGTAGAGCGAAGCCGGCGTTTCATACTTCGCGGCGAGCGTGTCGTATGGAATATCGGCGCGGCGGAGGGTGAAATAGCCGCCGATCAGCAGCGCGACGCAAAGGCCGAGCAGGATCGCGAGCCCGAGGAAAATGCGTCTGAGCATGGGCGGCAGAGTCCGCGTCTGAAGCGGCGCGTCAAGCCTTTAGGCGCTGCAAACCCGGCAGTCGGGATCGGGTCTCAGGGCGATGGTGCGGCTCGTCGCTTTGAGGCCGTCGAACAGCAGGAGGCGCCCCGCGAGGCTTTCGCCCGCGCCTGCGATTTCCTTGATCGCTTCGAGCGCCATCAGCGAGCCGATCACGCCGGTGAGCGCACCGACAATGCCGACGGCCGAGCAGGGCTCTGCGTTGGGTGGAATCTCCGGCACAAAGCAGCGATAGCAGGGCAGCCGCTCCGCGACGGGGAGATGCTTGGTGAGCCCGGATTTGAAGGTCGCAACTTGCCCGTCCCAGCGACCGACCGCACCGGAAATGAGCGGGATGCTCAAGGCGTGGCACGCAGCGTTCACGGCAAAGCGCGTTGTGTAATCATCGGTGCCGTCCAGCACGAGATCGGCGCCGGCGAGTAGTGCATCGGCGTTCGAACCGTCCAGAGCAACCGCGCGCGCATCGATCTCGACATTTGGATTGAGCGCGGAGAGCGCGACGTCGGCGCACGCAACTTTCGGCGCGTCAACATCCACAGCACGAAACAGAATCTGCCGCTGCAAGTTTGAAAGCGATACCACATCCGCATCGATCAGCCGCAAGCGCCCGACGCCTGCTGCTGCGAGATAAAGCGCCGCCGGCGCGCCTAAACCACCCACGCCGACGATCGCCACCGTCGCGGCTTTCAGCTTCTGCTGCCCAGGCCCGCCGATTTCCTTGAGCATGATGTGTCGCGCATAGCGCTCGCGTTCGTCAGAGCTGAGCATTGGGCGCGCATTCTGCGAGGTCCCACATCGCGATCGGGATCGAACGGCGTGGGATAGAGTACCAGATCGCCGAGCCGATTCCGGACGCATAGATGTGCGCGGGCGCGGGCGCGCCTGTCTGCGGGAGCGTTTCGATCACGCCGTAGCTTGCGTCGAAGAAGCTGATCTCGGAGCCGTCGAATTCTGGCTCGCGATGTTCGTCATCCGCGTCTTCGCCGCTATCTTCACGCCGCGCGGCTTCGATCATGTCGCCGGTGCGGCCGATATAATTGCGCGAATAGCCTTGGCTCGCGGTGAAGGCGAACCAATAGCGCTCGCCTTCGAAATCGACGATGGCGGCGAGATCGGATGCGGCGCTCTGCGCATGCGGCGGCTTGAACACGCGCAAGCGCGCGCCTGGTTCTGCGCGGTTGAGATAGACCGCGCGCTCAGCCGCGCATGTGAGCGTGCGCGGCGCCGATTGCGCCGCGCAGCCAGCCGCCGCCAAAGCCGCGGCGATGATCCAAAATCGCATGCGCCCTTTATAGGCCCTCGAAAAGCGCCGTCGAGAGATAGCGCTCAGCGAACGAGGGGATGATCACGACGATCCGCTTGCCCTTGTTCTCCGGCCGCTTGGCGAGCTTCAATGCTGCCGCGAGCGCAGCACCGGACGAGATGCCGCCTGGCAAGCCTTCGAGGCGCGCCGCTTCGCGGGACGTCGCGAAGCTTTCGTCGTTCGAGACGGTGATCACTTCATCGATCACGCTGCGGTCGACATTCTCGGGCACGAAGCCCGCGCCGATGCCTTGAATCTTGTGCGGTCCCGGCGCGCCGCCGGAGAGCACCGGGGAGGCTTCGGGCTCCACCGCGACGATGCGCACATTCGGCAGGCGCTGCTTCAGCACTTGGCCAACGCCGGTGATCGTGCCGCCCGTGCCGACGCCGGCGACGAAGATGTCGACCTTGCCGCCGGTGTCGTTCCAGATTTCCTCGGCGGTGGTGCGGCGATGGATTTCTGGATTGGCGGGGTTGGCGAATTGCTGCGGCATCACTGCTTTGGGATTCTGCGCCACGATCTCATTGGCTTTCGCGACCGCGCCCTTCATGCCTTCGGGCCCTGGCGTGAGCACAAGCTCGGCGCCGAGGAAGGCCAGCATCTTGCGGCGCTCAAGGCTCATGGTTTCGGGCATGACGAGGATGAGGCGATAGCCGCGCTGCGCCGCGACGAAGGCGAGCGCGATGCCGGTATTGCCACTGGTCGGTTCGACGATGACGCTGTCTGGGCCAAGCTTGCCCTGCTGTTCGAGCGACTCGATCATCGCAACGCCGATGCGGTCCTTCACTGACGCGATCGGGTTGAAGAATTCGAGCTTGGCGAGAATTTCGGCGTCGACGCCGTGCGCGGCGGAGAGCTTGCGGACGCGCACAAGGGGCGTGTCGCCGATGGTCTTGGTGATGTCGTCATAGATGCGCCCGCGACCGGGGACGAAAGGGGCGGCGGCTGAATCGGCCATGGGGAAGCTCCTTGGTTTTCCCATACCTAGGCCTGCGAAGGCCCGGCGCCAAAGCCGATCCGGCGCCGAGCGGTTTAGCCGGGCTAAAGGTGCTCGCCCGAGAACTCCTCGAACGTCACCGCGCCGTCGCCGTTTTCGTCCATATCGCCAACGATGCCGTGAGCGGCTTCACGCGGGGCGCTGGAGAAGTCCTCCATGGTCACCGCGCCGCTGGCGTCGCGGTCGAGCGAGTGGAACGCCGCGCGGATCGCGGTCGCGTGGTCGATCTGCGCGCGCGCCACCGCCGCTTCGGCCCGCGCTTGGATTTGGGCGGAATGCGCTTCCATCTCAGCCGCATGCCGCACGAACACCGCAGCTTGCTCCTCCCAGTGGTGGGCTTGCGCCTCGAACTGCGCGACTTGCGCAGCGGAAAGCGCGGCGTGCTGGTCGAACTCAGCGCCCTCGAGATCGGCTTCTGACGGCGGCGCGATTTCGGCTGTCTCGGCAGGTTCCGGGCAATAAGCGGCGACCTCGGCCGGCATGGCGGGCGGGGCGATGTGGGCCGGGGTGAAGACATAGACATCGTTGGTGGTTGCAACCTCGAACTCGTCGGGGCTCAAGGCGCCGTCGCGGTTGAAGTCGAAGCGCTCGAACAGGGCGGCGAGGTTGGGGGTCGCGACGCTCGGGCTGATCGTGACCACCAGGCCCGCCGCCACCGCGACGGCCGCGAACGCCGCTTGCGGGCGCGAGGCAAGCTCCAAAACTGAATCGAGCATGGCGCGGAGGTCGAAGCTGGGCTTGCGCATCTTGGTCTCCTGGGGCGCGGGCTGATCGGCCGCGTCGGTCAGGAAGCGCTCGATGTGGGCGCGAACGAACTCGCTGGCGGACACCCCTTGGGCGCGGCAGCGCGCCATCAGGGCTTCCTTGGCGTCATGGGACAGCCGGACTTCAAGCATGGCGCTTTTCTTCGGCGGTCTTGAATTCGTCATCGCGTCCTCGGTTCACTGGTGTTGCGGCGCGCCAAACCAAGCGCGGCTGCTCGGGCATTGAAAGCGCTTCGGCGTCTATGGTGCAGGTATTTCGTGTCCCGACACCTGAGATTTCGCGCAAAAGCGGCGAATTTGCGTTGGCAGGGCGTCGCCCCTAGCTTCGCGTCGCAATCTTTGCGGATTCGTCATGACCACGATCGATATCGCCGCCTTCACGGCTTTTGCGCTGTGCTGGCTGATTTACGAGCCGATCCTGCGCCGGCTCGCCGGCAAGGGCGGCGGGATCAATCTCGACATGGCGGTGGTGCGCGAGGCGTGGCTCCGCCGGATGCTGGCGCGCCAGAACCGGATCGTGGACGCCAATCTGCTCGGGCACCTCTTGAGCTCTGCGTCGTTTTTCGCCTCGACCAATCTCCTCGTGATCGCGGCCGCCGCTGGCGCCTTGTTCGGCGGCGAGGCGGTGCTGGAGAGCTTGCGCGGTCTCACGCTGGTGGCGACGGCCCCGAATTGGCTGATCGAGGCCAAGGTCGCGCTGGTCATGGTGACGTTGGCGCGGGGGCTCTTGGACTTCATCTGGGCCATTCGTCAGCTCAATTATTGCTCGGCTTTGATTGGCGCTGCGCCCGAGGCCGAAGAGGGCAAGACCCATGCGGCCTTCGCCCGCGCCGCGGCGGACGTACTCCACCCGGCGTTCTCCGCGTTCAACAAGGGTGTGCGGGCTTATTATTTCGCGCTGGCCGCAGCGGCGTGGATCGTCAGCCCCTGGGCGATGGCGGTCGGCGTGATTGGCGCGTTCGTGATCCTGCTCCGGCGCCAAACCGCGAGCCAAGCCGCGCGCGGCATCCGTGCGGCGCGCGATCTCTTGAACGGTGAAGCCGCGCCTCCGCCTTGAGCTTTAGGCTTTGCCGGTGCTGCCGAAGCCGCCGGCGCCACGCGCGCTTTCGGGCAGCGCTTCGATCAATTCCCAATGCGCGCGCGTCACCGGTGCGATCACCATTTGCGCGATGCGCTCGCCGCGCTTGATCACGAACGGCTCGGCGCCGTGATTGATCAGGATGACTTTCACTTCACCGCGATAATCCGCGTCGATCGTGCCGGGCGTGTTGAGGCAGGTGACACCGTGCTTGGCGGCGAGCCCTGAGCGCGGACGCACCTGCGCTTCAAAACCCGCCGGCAGCGCCATCGCGATCCCCGTCGGCACCATCGCGCGCGCGCCAGGCGCGAGCGTCAGCGGCGCGTCCTCCGCGACAGCCGCGCGCAAATCCATGCCCGCGGCATGCTCGGTTTCATACGACGGCAGCGCCAGCCCCTCAAAGTGCGGTAGCGGCGCGATCAGGATGGCGACGGTTTCGGTGTTCATGCCGGTTTATAAACCGGATTCGCGGCCGGGCGAGAGCGAGGTGCGTCCACGGCAACTCCTCCTAGATTGATCCGATGGACGCTGGCGCGCTCACCGAGGACCAGGGCTCATTCGAGATGGTCAATATCCGCCCCGAAATATCGGGCTTGCCCTTTATTGTCTGGATTTCAGAGAAGGGCGGCGTGCGGCACGATGTTCGAGTCACGGTTTCGCCCGGTCCGCGCGTGCGGGAATTCACCGCAACGGTCTCAGTTCGTCCTCAAGTCGAATTGCTGGCGGGCGAGCTTTCGGCGGCTGATCTGAAAGCGGTGCGTGACTGGATTGAGCTCAATCGCGATGTGATCGTCGGCTATTGGAACGGTGACATTCTCTACACCGACGAAGCGCTCGCCGCGCTGCAAGCGCTGCCGCCCCGCGCCTGATCTTTCAGCTGAAAAAAGACAGGCTGAAAAGCCCTTCGAGAGCCCAGCGCCTCACGCGTCGAAAGCATGCGCCGACGCATCCGAGCAAGAATGCGGGGCCAAGGGCGAATAGAGCGACTTGGCTAGGATTGACGTTCATTGCGCCCGTGACAAGAACCACGGTCAAGATGAGGCACAAGAGCGGAACGACAATGAGCGCGGCAATCACTCCGAGCGCCGTGTCAGAGTCTTTTTCAGCTCGCTCACGCCTCGCTGCGCGGTCTGCCATTATTTCCGCCCCGGACTTTTACCCTCAAGAGCTTGTGCAATCGCATCGGCGAGTTTTCGCGCCACGGCTTCTTTCGCCATGCGCGGCCAGGCTTCGGCGCTGTTTTTGGTGATCAGCAGCACTTCGTTTTCCGCGCCGCCCATCACGTCGCCGCTGACATCGTTCGCGACGATCCAGTCGCAGCCCTTCTTGGCGATCTTCGCGCGAGCGTGGGCTTCGACATGATCGGTTTCGGCGGCAAAGCCCACGACGAGTTTCGGGCGCTTCTTGCCGGGCTTTGAAAGCGTCGCAAGGATATCGGGATTTTCTTCAAGTTCGATCGCGGGCGGCGCGCCGGTTTTGTCTTTCTTGATCTTCGCGTCGGCGCGCGCTTCAGGGCGCCAGTCGGCGACGGCGGCGACGCATACGGCCGCATCCACCGGCAGCTCCGCTTCGCACGCGTTCAGCATTTCGAGCGCGGTCTCGACGCGCACGACCTTCACGCCCGGCGGATCGGCGAGCGCGGTTGGTCCGGAGATAAGCCGCACTTTCGCGCCGAGTTCAGCAAGCGCGCCCGCGATCGCGTAGCCTTGTTTGCCGGAGGAGCGGTTGGAGAGAAATCGCACCGGATCGATGGACTCGATGGTCGGCCCAGCCGTCACGAGAATCTTTTTGCCTTTGAGCGGGCCGTCGCCCAGCAGCGCGAGCACAGCGTCGCGAATGGCCTCGGGCTCGGCCATGCGGCCAATGCCGCGTTCGCCGCGCTCGGCCATCTCGCCTTCCATCGGGCCGATGAAACGCAGGCCATCGCCCTGCAATGTTGCGAAATTGCGCTGCGTTGCCGCGTGCGCCCACATGTGCGGGTTCATCGCTGGCGCCATCAGCACGGGCTTGTCGGTCGCGAGCAAGATCGCGGAAGCCAAATCGTTGGCGAGACCGTGCGCGGCCTTCGCCATCAGATCCGCCGTCGCAGGCGCGACGATGATGAGATCGCATTCGCGCGCCAGCCGGATATGGCCGACATCGAACTCCTGCGCTTGATCGAAGAGATCGGTGAACACACGTTCGCCGACGAGCGCACCTGCGGCCAGCGTGGTCACAAAACGCTGCGCGGCTTCCGTCATCACCACGCGCACGCCCACGCCCGTCTCTTTAAGGCGGCGGATCAGTTCCAGGCTTTTGTACGCGGCGATGCCGCCGCCGATGATGAGGAGGACGCGTTTGCTCATGGCGCGGGCGCCTGCGCTGGCGCATCGGGCGGCGTCTCAGACGGCGCGGCGGGCGGCGGGATCGTGACCGTTTGAGCAGGGCGCGGCGCGGGCGGGGCGGGGCGAACCGTGGTGACGACCGGTGCGCGCTGCGTCGTGCGCGGCGCGATACGGGAATTGTCGCCCGCCGCCATCACGATCAGCATCACAACGGCGCCAACCGCAAAGCCGACCCAGAAACTCATCCACTGAAAGCGCAGGCGTTCGCCTTGCGGCGGGCTGACGATGACGCTCTTGGCGGCAATCTCCAGCGCGGCCAAAGTCTGCGGCAGACGACGGAGGCTCGAAAAGCCGACCGCCGCTTCATCCACCGCGCGGCGCGCGACGCCTTCAGGTCCAAGCTCGCGCTTCACCCAGCGTTCGACGATCGGGCGCGACGCGGCCCACATGTCGTGCTGAGGATCGAGCGCGCGCGAGACACCCTCGACCTGAACCATGGTCTTTTGCAGCAGCACCAGTTCCGGACGCAAATGCATGCCGAAGAGATGGGTGACGTCGAACAGCTGTAAAAGAAGCCGGCTCATCGAAATGCTTTCGGCGGTCTTGCCGAAGATGGGTTCGCCGATTGCGCGCAGTGCCTGCGCGAATTCTTCCACCGTGAATTTGTCGGGCACATAGCCCGCTTCCTGGTGGACTTCGGCGACGCGGCGATAATCGCGCTTCAGGAAGCCGTAGAGAATTTCCGCGAGATAGCGGCGCTCCTTGTGGCCAATGCGGCCCATAATGCCGAAATCGACGATCCAGAGCTTGCCGTCCTTGCCGTAGAGCAGATTGCCCTCGTGCATGTCGGCGTGGAAGAAACCGTAATCGAGCGCGGCGGCGAGAAAGCCGCGCGTGATGGCGATGGCGAGCGCGCTACGATCAGCGCCGGCGCGGTCGAGCGCGGCGAGATCGGTGAGCGGCGTGCCGTCGATCCAGTCGAGCGTCATCACGCGCTTGGAGGAGCGCTGCCAATCGATTTCCGGAACGGTGAGATAGCCGTCTTTCTCAGCGACTTCGCGAAACTCAGCCGCGGCGCCTGCTTCGAGGCGAAGATCAAGCTCGCGCTCCATCGCGCCGGCGACGGTGTCGATGAATTGCACCGGCTCAAGCCGCCGCGAACTCGGCGACCAAAATTCGATGCATTCGGCAAGGAAGCGCAAAGCGGCCATTTCCTTGGCCAGCTTCTTCTCGATGTGTGGGCGCAGCACCTTGATCGCGACCACGCCTTGGCGCGGGATGATGGCTTGATGGACCTGCGCGATCGAGGCCGCGGCCATCGCTTCGGAAATCGCGCCGAACAATTGTTCGGTCGCGCCGAGTTCGGAATTGATGGTGTCGAGCGCCTGATTGCGCGGGAAGGGCGGCAGGCGATCCTTGAGCCGCGCCAAATCATGCGCGGCGGTGACGCCGATCATGTCGGGCCGCGTCGCGAGGAATTGGCCGACCTTCACATAAGCGGGGCCGAGTTTCTCCAGCGCCTTGGCGAGCCGCGCGCCGACCGTCTTGGCGCGGCGGCGTTTCGCGAAAATGCCGAGCACGGTGTGCGTGGCGCGGAGCGCGAGCGGATAGCGATCGTAATACTCGCCGGGCAACAGCACGTCGTAGCGCACCAGCGTTCCCGCCACGCGCAACAACCGAACCGAATGCCCAATCCAGGAAAGCACTAAAAAGCCCAGCCCCAATGCAGCGCGCAAACGCCTCCGGCAAGGTTGCGGTAACCAACCCTGGCGAAGCCTGCGTCACGGATCATAGCGGCGAAGCGTTCCTGATCCGGAAACCGGCGGATGGATTCGACCAAATATCTGTAAGATTCTTCGTCTTTGGCGATCCATTTGCCGAGCGCCGGGATCGCCTTAAAGGAATAGAAATCATAAACCGGCCCGAGCCCGCCGATGGCGAGCTGTGAAAACTCCAAACAGAAGAAGCGCCCGCCTGGCTTCAGCACGCGGCGCGCATCGCGCAGCACGGCGTCGATATCGGTGCAGTTTCGGATGCCGAAAGAGATGATATAGGCGTCGGCGAAGCGGTCGGGGATGGGGAGTTTTTCCGCGTCGCCCTCGGTCCAGGTGAGGCCGTCGTCGCCGCGCTTTCGGCCTGCTTCGAGCATCTCGGAGTTGATGTCGAGCACGTGGATTTCGGGACGCGGCAAACCGCGCCGTGCGGCGGCAGCGTCGCCTAATTTCTTCAGCCGCCGCGCGATGTCGCCGGTGCCGCCCGCGACATCGAGGATCACTTCGCCCGGCTGCGGGTTGAGCTTGGCGGCGGCGGCGTCTTTCCAGAGCCGATGGAGGCCGCCAGACATTGCATCGTTCATGACGTCATAGCGGCTGGCGACGCGATCGAAGACTTCGCGCACGCGGGGCGCTTTTTCGTCCTTAGGCACGTCCGTAAAGCCGAAGGACGCGGTTTCGCCGGGATCGGAATTTGACATCGGCGGGACCATAGCGGCGGGCGCCCGGCGGGGCTATATCGAACGCCTATGCTTTTCCCATTGATTTCCGCCAGATACTTAGACCTTTCGCCGCATGCCTGAATTGCCCGAGGTCGAAACCGTGCGGCGCGGGCTCGCGCCCGCTTTGGTGGGGCGGCGGATCGTGAGCGCGAAGACCAAGCGCGCCGATCTCCGGTTCCCGTTTCCGCCGCGCTTTGCGGCGCGCCTCAAGGGGCGGCGCGTCGATGCGCTGTCGCGGCGCGCGAAATATCTGATCGCTGAACTCGATGACGGCATGGTGTGGGTCACGCATCTTGGCATGACGGGGCGCTGGTCGGTGATCGGCGCCAAGCGCCAGCCCGGCGATTTCTATTATTCCGAACCGCCGGACCCGACGCATACCCATGTCGTGCTCGAAACCGATAAAGGCGTGCGGCTGGAATTCAACGATCCGCGGCGCTTTGGCTACATGGACCTGATCGCCGCCGATGCGTTCGATGCGCATCCCTGGTTCAAGGGCTTGGGTCCCGAACCGCTCGGCAATCAGTTTCATGTCGGGCATTTGAAACAAGCGTTCGCGGGCAAGAAGACCAGCGTGAAGGCGGCGCTTTTGGATCAGCGTGTCGTTGCGGGCCTTGGCAATATCTATGTCGTGGAAGCCTTGCACCGTGCCGGCATCGCGCCGGCGCGGCTTGCGGGCAGCATTTCGGCGCAACGGCTGGAGCGCTTGTTTCACGCGATCCGCGTTGTGCTTGAAGAAGCGATCGAGGTGGGTGGCTCATCGATCAGCGACTATGCCGGCGCCGATGGCGCGCAAGGCGGCTTTCAAGATCGCTTCCGCGTTTATGATCGCGAGGGCGAACCATGCGTGAAGCCAGGCTGTGGCGGCACGATCCAACGCAGCGTGCAGACAGGGCGCTCGTCCTTCTGGTGTTCGCGCTGCCAGCGTTGATTTTCGCCGCCACTCGGCGCAAGCAATTGCGATGACTTATACAAACATTATCGTCGAAACCCACGACCGCGTTGGGCTGATCAAGCTCAACCGTCCGCAAGCTTTGAACGCGCTCAACAGCGCATTGATCGCCGAATTGGGCGCGGCGCTCGATGCGTTCGAGGCCGACGCAAATATCGGCGCGATCGTGCTCACCGGTTCAGAGCGCGCCTTCGCGGCGGGCGCGGATATCAAAGAAATGGCGGCGCTCGAATTCGCGACGCTCTACGCGACCGATCCTTTCGCCAATCTCGAACGCATCGCGCGCTGCCGTAAGCCGCTCATCGCGGCGGTCGCGGGTTTTGCGCTCGGTGGCGGATGCGAGCTTGCGATGATGTGCGACTTCATCATCGCCGCGGAAAACGCGAAGTTCGGTCAGCCGGAAATCACGCTTGGCGTCATGCCGGCTTGGGGCGGTTCGCAGCGTCTGACCCGCGCGATCGGCAAGGCCAAGGCGATGGATTTAAACCTCACCGGCCGGAAGATGGATGCCGCGGAAGCCGAGCGCTGCGGGCTCGTCGCGCGCGTCGTGCCGGTGGAGAAGCTGCTGGAAGAAGCGATGGCCGCCGCCAAGCAAATCGCGGCTCAGGCCCCGCTTGCGGTGCTCGCGAACAAAGAGGCGGTGAACGCGGCTTTCGAGGGCTCGTTATCCGAGGGTTTGCGGCTGGAGCGGCGGTTGTTTTACGCGCTCTTCGCCACCAAGGATCAGAAGGAGGGTATGGCCGCTTTCATTGAGAAAAGGCCGCCCAAGTTCGAGGGGCGCTGACACAATTTGACGCCGCCGCCCCGCTTCGCTATGACCCCGCCCTTCGTGTCGATTGCAAAACACTCTCCGGATTCCTGATTCACATGGCGAACACCTCGTCCGCGAAAAAAGCCAACCGCAAGAACCTCCGCCGTACGGAGGTCAATAAGGCTCGTCGCGCCCGTGTCCGTACCTGGTGGCGGAAGGTGGAAGAGGCTTTGGCGTCGGGCGACGCCGCCGTGGCGACCGAAGCGCTCCGCAAGGCCGAATCCGAGACGATGCGCGCCGTGTCCAAGGGCGTTTTTCACAAGAATCTCGCTTCCCGGAAGGTCTCGCGCTTGACCCACCGTCTGCAAGCGATCTCGGGCGCCGCGCGCGCTTCCTAAGCGCCCCGCCGACGCGATTTTTCGCGTCTCTGTAAATAATTTCTCGAACCCTTTATCCGCTTAAAAACGCACCGGATTTTCATCCGGACGCGGAAGAAGCATTTTCGTAAGCGAAACCATAAAAGCCTAATAAATACAGGCTGTTGCGTACTGCATTGCGATGCCTAATTCTTTCTTAATAGTTCGAAATCGCGAGAATTTGGGCATTGACTGTCCTGCTCGGACGGAGGCAATCTTCGCCTCGTTCCGGCGATACACACCGTCCGAAACGTCCAGTCAAAAGCGACGTAAAACGTCGGGCCGAGCAGGGCTGCTCGGACCGAAGTGGAAGGTGTGTCCGCCGGGGGGCGGCTGATAAAAAAGAGCTTCGGGGGTTGAAGCATGCATAGCGAGGATGGCGCCCGCAATTCCAATGCGGGCATGGGGGCGGCGCGCGCCTTTGAAATGGTGCGCAGGGAGCTTCTGGCGGAATTTGGGTCGGATTTCTTCCGGTCCTATGTCGATCCGATGCGGCTGGTGGCGGAACGGGACAATGTCCTGATGTTTCGCGCGGGCTCGTCGGTGGCCCAAGAGCGGCTGAAGCAGCACGCCCAGCACCGCATCGAAGCGCGGCTGCGGGCCTATCTGCCGGAGCTTGGCCGGGTCGATATCCTGCTCGACCGGGAAATCCCGGAAGAAGTGCGGGCCATGGCGGACGCGCGCCTGGACGATGTCCAAGCGCGCCAGCCTGCGGCGCCCGCGGCCCATCCGCAGGGCTATTCGTTCGAGAATTTCTGCGTCGATCAATCGAACTTCCGCGCCTTCACCGTGGCGCAGATGATCTCGGGCGGCGCCGGCATGGCGTTTCCGGTGTGGCTGCTGCACTCGCCGCCGGGCTGCGGGAAAACCCACCTGATCAACGCCATCGCGCAGGACGCGGCGATCAAGACGCCCCAGCGCAATGTGCTGATCATGACGGGGCAGGAATTCCTGGAGCTGTTCCAGTCGTCCCTGCAGAAGCGGACCAGTTCCTCCTTCAAGGAAATGGTGCGCGCGCCGGATCTGCTGTTGATCGACGATTTCCAGCGCATTTGCGGGAAGAAGGCCACCGAAGAGGAGGCCCTGCACACGATCCGCAACCTCACCGAACGGGGCCGACAGGTCGTCATCACCGCCGACCACAATGCTCATGGCCTGGGCGGTCTCGATGATCGCCTGCGCGATACCCTCAAAGCCGCAACAACGTGTGAGATCATGGAACCTGACTTCGAACTCCGCCGCCGCATCCTCGAAACCCGCGTGCAGCACTATGCCCGCTTGGTCCCTGGTTTTTCGGTGGCGCCCGCCGCGCTCGACATGATCGCTGATCGTCTGGCCGTCACCGGCCGCGAACTCGACGGCGCGGTTGGGCAATTGGTCATTGAAGCAAAAATCTCGGGAGGAGAAGTGAGCGTGGAGGCTGCCGTAAACGCCCTGCAGGGCAAACTGTCTGACGCCGCCGAGCGCCGCATCACGGTGCAATTGGTGCAGAAGGTCACGGCCCGTTATTTCAACATGACGGTCCAGCAGCTTTTGGAGCGGACGCGCCGCCAGGCCATCGCGCGGCCTCGCCAAATCTCGATGTACCTCGCCACCAAGCTGACCCGTGCTTCGCTGCCGGACATTGGCGAGCGGTTCGGGGGCTTCGATCACACGACAATTATGTACGCCCGCGACCGCGTGGCCGAACTCATGGAAACCGACTTGAAAATGCGTCACGACGTGGAAGCGATCGCCCGCGCTGCCCGCCGCGAGCCCTGAGGGGCCTAAAACGCCCAAAAGGACTTGGGCTTGGCCCGCCTTCTGCTAACGTCTCAGCCCCCGCGCAGCCCCGAATCGGCTGCGCGGGGGTGATGATTTGGGCCAGGAAAAAACGATGCGGCTGACCATCGAGCGCTCGGCGCTCCTCAAGGCGCTGAGCCACGTTCAAAGTGTCGTCGAACGGCGCAACACGATCCCGATTTTGTCGAACGTGCTGATCGCCGCGCAGGGCGACACACTCAAGCTCACCGCGACCGATCTCGACATCGAGATTTCAGAATCCGGCCCCGCCGAAGTGGAGCGCGCAGGCTCCACCACCGCGCCCGCGCAATATCTCTACGACTTCGTCCGCAAGCTGCCGGAGAAGGCGCCGGTGAAGCTCGATGTCTCGGGCGATGATCCGAGGCTCTTCATTTCCGCTGGCAAGTCGCGCCTGCATCTACCCATCCTGCCGGCCGGCGATTTTCCCTCGATGCCATCCGACGGCTTCGAGACGCGCTTCGATATTCACCCAACCGATCTTGCGCGCCTCATCGATAAGACGCGCTTTGCGATCTCGACCGAAGAGACGCGTTATTATCTGAACGGGATTTTCTTCCACACTGTCGCCAATGGCGCGGGCGTCGCGACGCTTCGCAGCGTCGCGACCGACGGCCACCGCTTGGCGCTTGCCGATGTCGCCGCGCCCGAAGGTGCGCAGGGGATGCCGGGCGTCATCGTGCCGCGTAAGACCATCAACGAACTGAAGCGCTTGCTCGACGACGCGACCGACGTCGTCGAGATCGCGGTTTCGGCGCAGAAGATTCGCTTCGCGCTCGATAACGCGGTGCTGACCTCGAAGCTGATCGACGGCTCGTTCCCGGAATATGCGCGGGTCATTCCGAAGGGCAACGCCAAGCGCCTGAAGCTCGACAACAAGGTGTTCAAGGAAGCGGTCGACCGTGTCGCGACCGTTTCGGCCGAGCGCTCGCGCTCGGTGCGTCTCGCGATCGAGAGCGATAAAGTCACGCTCACCGTCAACAATCCGGATGCCGGCGTGGCCACCGAAGATCTGCCGGCGGAGTACGCCGATGAAGCGCTCGAAATCGGCTTCAATGCGCGGTATTTGCTCGATGTGGCAGGGCAGATCGAAGGCGAGTCCGCTGTGTTTGAACTCGCTGATTCCGGCTCGCCGACGCTTGTGCGCGACGAAGCCGATGAGAACGCGCTCTATGTGCTGATGCCGCTGCGCGTCTGATCTGGCATGAAAAAGCGCTGGATCGTGCTGGGCGTCGTTGCGATCGCGGCGGCGGGGCTCTTCGTGCTCAACACGTCGCTGTTGGCCCATCCCAAGGGCGCGCCGACGCTGCTCGCGCATCGCGGTCCGCACCAGCGCTTCAACACTGAGAATCTTCAGAACAACGATTGCACGGCGACGCGCATGCTGGCGCCCACGCACAGCTTTCTCGAAAACACCTTGCCCTCGATCGAGGAAGCGTTTCGCCTCGGCGCGGACATGGTCGAGATCGACATTCATCCCACGACCGATGGCGAGTTTGTCGTGTTCCACGATTGGACGCTCGAGTGCCGCACCAATGGCTCGGGCGTGACGCGCGATCACAGCATGGCTGAGATGCGCGGGCTCGATGTCGGCTACGGCTACACCGCCGATGGCGGGCAGACCTTTCCGTTTCGCGGGCAGGGCGTCGGCATGATGAAAAGCCTGCGCGAAGTGCTCGCGGCGTTTCCCGACGGCCGCTTCCTGATCAATTTCAAGGGCAGCGATATCTACGAAGCCGATCTCTTGATCGAATATCTCGAAGCAACGCCAAATGCGCATATCGAACGGCTGGCCTTCTATGGCCATCAGCCCGCGACACGCATGCGTGAATTGCGCCCGACATGGCGCTCGATGAGTCTGGAGACCGCGAAGGCGTGCGCGAAGGGCTATGTGCTCGCGGGTTGGATCGGCGTGGTGCCGGAGGCATGCCACAACACGATCGTGTTCGCGCCGGCCAATTATGCGTGGATTGCGTGGGGCTGGCCGAACCGGTTCTTGCAGCGCATGGAGGCGGTGAACACAGAAGTTTACGTCACCGGCCCCATCCCGCGCGGCCAGCGTCCGGGCATGTACGGCATCGACGATGCGGAAGATTTGACGCTGGTGCCGCGTGGTTGGCGCGGCGGCATCGGCACGGACGCCATCGAAGTCATCGGGCCGCTTGTTGAGCCGCCATGAGCGCGCCGCGCCTTTGGGTGTCGCGGCTCACGCTGGCCGATTTCCGAAACTATGCAGCGCTCGATCTGCCGCTCGATAGCCGGCCTGTGTGCCTGTTCGGGTCGAACGGCGCGGGCAAGACCAATATTCTCGAAGCACTGACCATGCTCGCGCCAGGGCGGGGCCTGCGCAGTGCGACCTTGCCGGAGCTTGCGCGCGATGGCGGCGCCGAACGCGCGCAGCCTTGGATCGTCTCCGCGCGCGTGATGCGCGACGGCGAAGAGGCGGCGCTTGGCGCTGGCGCCGAACGTACGCCAGAGGGCGGCGTCAAGCGCTTGTCACGCCGCGATGGCGCGCAGGCGACAGCCGGTGAACTCGCGGAAGCCGCGCGCATGACATGGCTGACGCCTGCCATGGATCGCTTGTTTTCCGGCCCTGCCGGAGATCGCCGCCGCTTCTTCGATCGCCTCACGCTCGCGCGCGCGCCGGAACATGGGCACGCCGCCGCCGCGTATGAGCGCGCGATGCGTGAGCGGCAGCGCTTGCTTACCGACCGCGTGAACGACGATGCATGGCTCTCGGCGCTTGAGCGTGAAATGGCGGCGCATGGCGCGGCGATTGCGGCGGCGCGTGTGGAGACGTTGCATCATTTGCAGGACGCCATCGATGCGCGGCCCAGCGGCGCGTTTCCGAAAGCCGCGCTCGCACTTGAGGGTGCGTTGGAAGCCGATTTTGAATCGGGTGCGAAAAGCGCCGATGTAGAGGAAGATTTCGCGCGCACTCTGCACCATGTCCGCGCGCGCGACGCCAGCGTCGGACGCGCGCTCGACGGCCCGCATCGCAGCGATCTGAAAGCCCGTCACGCCGCCAAAGATGCGCCGGCGGAGCAATGCTCGACCGGCGAGCAAAAAGCGCTGTTGGTGGGGCTTGTGCTGGCGCAGGCGCGCGCGCTGGCGAACGATCCTGGCGCTGGGCCCGCGCTTATCCTGATCGACGAAGCCGCGGCGCATCTCGATGCGGCGCGCCGGGCGGCTTTGTTTGAGGAATTGCTCGCTAATCCGGGCCAGGCCTGGCTCACGGGCACGGACGAAAATCTGTTCGAAGCGTTCGGCCCGCGCGCGCAGTTCTTCGAGGTGCGCGACGGCACGGTGAACGCGCGTTAGCGCTGAGCGGCGGAACTCGCGCATCAAGGCCGCGTTGGCGATGGATGACCCAAGCCGCCATTGCCCATCCGAGGCGCGAGAAACGCGCGTCGGCGCCGCCGACCAATCTTGGCGGCATGTTCGACGAAATCGCCGCAAGCGTGAATAAGGACGCTGGAGAGGGCGTGCGGCTGGCGATCATCCTGAATGCTGTCGGACGGCGCGCTTACGGGCCGCTGCTGCTGGTGATCGGGCTTTTCGCGATCTCGCCAATCACCGTCATCCCCGGCATGAGCTGGTTTGCGGCGTTCGTGACTTTGCTGATCGCGGGGCAGATGGCGATCGGCCTGAAGCGCCCCTGGCTGCCGAAGGGGTTGCTGGAAACGCGCATCCCGCGCGATGCGCTTCACAAGGGCCTGGAGAAGGGACGTCCATGGGCCGACCGCATCGATAAATTGCTGAAGCCGCGCCTCACGTTCCTGACCGCGCCGCCCTTTGTGAACGTCATCGCGCTCGTCGTTGTGGCGGCTGCGCTGATCACAATTCCCCTCGCCATGATCCCGCTCGCGCCGCTGTTGCCGAGCGCGGCGATCGTGCTGTTCGGCCTCGGCATGACGGCGCGCGATGGCCTTTGGCTGAGCATCGGTTTGGCGCTCTGCGCGGGGGCGATTTGGCTGGTCGCGCCACTCATTTTTTGAGCCCCGCCGCGACACCGAATTTTCTGTCAAAAACCGAGACATTTCGGCGCTTTGTCACTACATTAGGGTCTTGTTCCACCGACGATTCGAGACCCGATGACAGCGCCCCAAACCGCGCCTGCTTATGGCGCGGATTCCATCAAAGTTCTCAAGGGCTTGGACGCCGTCCGCAAGCGTCCCGGCATGTATATCGGCGACACCGACGACGGCTCGGGTCTGCACCACATGGTGTACGAGGTCGTCGACAACGCCATCGACGAAGCGTTGGCTGGCCACGCCAAAAATGTCGTGGTGATTTTGCACGCCGACGGTAGCGCCGAAGTCACCGATGACGGCCGCGGAATCCCGGTCGGGATTCACGAAGGCGAGGGCATTTCGGCTGCCGAAGTTATCATGACCCAGCTCCATGCCGGCGGGAAGTTCGACCAGAATTCCTACAAGGTGTCGGGCGGCCTCCACGGCGTCGGCGTCTCGGTCGTGAACGCGCTCAGCGAGTGGCTCGATCTCACCATCTGGATCGACGGCAAAGAGCATTATATGCGCTTCCGCGACGGTGTCGCCGAAGCGCCGTTGATTCATCGCGGCGATGCTGGCGGCAAGCGCGGCACCGGCGTGCGGTTTCTGCCGTCGACCGCGACGTTCACGATGGTGGAGTTCGATCGCAAGACGCTTGAGCATCGCCTGCGCGAGCTCGCCTTCCTCAATTCCGGCGTGACCATCATCTTCCGCGATCTGCGCGGTCCCGAGCCGTTCGAAGAAATCATGCGCTATGAGGGCGGCGTGGAGGCGTTCGTGCGCCACCTCGACCGCTCGCGCACGCCAATCATCGGCGATCCGATCTCAGTGCGCGCCGAGCGCGACAAAGTCGCCATCGAAGCCGCGCTACAATGGAACGACGGCTATCACGAGACGATGCTGTGCTTCACCAACAACATCCCGCAACGCGACGGCGGCACGCACCTCGCGGGATTTCGCGGCGCGCTAACGCGCGTGGTGAATGCCTACATGCAGGATTCCGGGCTCGCCAAGCGCGAGAAGGTGGACATCACCGGCGATGACGCACGCGAAGGTTTGACCTGCGTGCTCTCGGTGAAAGTGCCCGATCCGAAATTCTCATCGCAGACCAAGGACAAACTGGTTTCGTCCGAAGTGCGGCCCGTGGTCGAAGGGCTAATCGCCGAAGCACTGGGCCGCTGGTTCGAGGAAAACCCCACGCTTGCAAAGAACGTGATGGGCAAGATTGTGGAAGCCGCCGCGGCACGTGAAGCGGCGCGCAAGGCGCGTGAGCTAACGCGCCGCAAGTCCGCGCTCGATATCGCCTCGCTGCCGGGCAAGCTGGCCGATTGCCAGGAGAAGGATCCGGCGAAGTCAGAAATCTTTATCGTCGAGGGTGATAGCGCCGGCGGCTCGGCCAAGCAGGGCCGCTCGCGCGAGACGCAGGCCGTGCTTCCGCTGCGCGGGAAAATCTTGAACGTCGAGCGCGCTCGCTTCGACAAGATGCTGTCGTCCGAGCAAGTCGGCACGCTCATCACCGCGCTCGGCACCGGCATCGGCCGAGACGATTTCGATATCTCGAAGCTCCGCTATCACAAGGTCATCATCATGACCGACGCCGACGTCGACGGCGCACACATCCGCACGCTGCTGCTCACCTTCTTCTATCGCCAAATGCCCGAGCTGATCGATCGCGGCCATCTCTATATTGCCCAAGCGCCGCTCTATAAGGCGACGCGCGGCAAGACTGGCCGCTATCTCAAGGATCAGGCCGAGTACGACACCTTCCTGATCGATGAAGGCACCTCGGGCGCGGTGCTCGAAATCGGCGGCGGCGAACAGATTGGCGGCGCAGACTTGAAGCGCCTCGCGCGTGAAGCCGTTGCAGTGAAGTCTCTGATCCAGCGCCTGCACCAGCGCGCGCCCGACGATGTGCTGGAGCAGGTCACGCTCGCGGGCGCGCTCGCGACCGGCGCGGGCGATGCCGAAGCGGCCGATGCAGCGCGCCGGCTCAATGCGCTCGCCGAAGAGGGCGAAGCCACCTGGAGCGGGCGCTTCGACGCCGATCATGCTTTGGTGCTGGAGCGCATCGTGCGCAGCGTCACCGAACGCACGGTGCTCGATACGTTGCTGCTCGCCTCCACCGATGCGCGCCGCCTCGCCGATCGTTCGGCGGCTTTGCGCGAGACTTATGTCGGGCCCGCGATCCTGCGGCGCGGATCGGATTCCATGCCGGTGTACGGGCCGCTTTCATTGCTCGACAGCATCCACACCACCGGCCGCAAGGGCGTGACGATCAACCGTTACAAAGGTCTCGGCGAAATGAATCCCGAGCAGCTTTGGGAAACCACGCTTGATCCGGAAGTGCGCACCTTGCTGCAAGTGCGCGTCGCGCAGATCGATGAAGCCGACGAGATGTTCTCCAAGCTCATGGGCGATATCGTCGAGCCGCGCCGCGAATTCATCCAGGACAACGCGCTGGACGCCGAAGTCGACGTCTAAAGCGAGGCGGAGCCGCTGATGCGTCAGCTCACGCAAATGCTGACGGAGACGCGTGAGGCGCCGGATGTGGTGGCGCGGCAGGTGGCGTCCAATTCAAAAGGCGCCGAGGCGCTTGGCGCCGCGTTGCGGGCGCGCGATCCGGCGTTTGTGGTCGTGTGCGGGCGCGGCAGCTCGGACTGTGCAGGGCTCTACGCGAAATATCTCATTGAGACGCGCGTCGGCGTGATGGTGGCGCAGATGGCGCCCTCCGTGGTGTCGATCTATGGCGCGCCGCTCAAGCTGGCGCGCGCGGCCTTCATCGTGATTTCGCAATCGGGCCAGAGCCCCGATCTGCTCGCGGCGGCCGAAGCGGCCAAGCGTGCGGGCGCCTTGGTGATTGCGATCGTGAACGATGAAAGCGCGCCGCTGGCCGCGCTCGCGGATGTCGTGCTGCCGATGCATGCCGGCGCCGAGCGCAGTGTCGCGGCGACGAAGTCGTTCGTGGCGTCGCTTTCGGCAATCGCGCATCTGGTTGCGTGCTGGACGCAGGACGGTGCGGCGCTCGGCGATCTGAGCGCATCGCCCGAGTTGCTGCGCGGCGCGTCGGCGGCCGATTGGTCGGCGGCGCTTCCGATCTTCCAAAGCGCGCCGAGCGCCATTGTGCTGAGCCGTGGTCTCTCCTTCGCCATCGCGCAGGAAGCGGCGCTGAAGCTGAAAGAGACCTGCGCGCTGCACGCGGAAGCCTACAGCGCCGCCGAGCTGCGACACGGGCCGGTGGCGATGCTGCGCCAGGGCTCGCCCGTGCTGGCGTTCCGGCCATCGGATGCGAGTGGGCCGAGCATGGCGCCGACTTTCGCGCAGCTGCGCGCATTGGACGCCGCGCTGATCGTGGCGGGCGTCGGGGAGGCGCTGCCGATCGCGCCCGCGCCTGCGCAAATCGAGCCGATGCTGTTCGCACTCTCGCTCTACGGTTTTGCGAGTGCGCTTGCCGTGTCGCGCGGGCTCGATCCGGACGCGCCGCCCAGCCTGCGCAAGATCACGGAAACGCTGTAGCCGTCTTTACGCTGCTTGACGTGGAACTTTTGTTTTGGATTATTCCAGCCAAGGGAGAGGTTCCATGCGTGCACTGTTTGTGGCGGCGTTCGCCGCCTTGATGCTTGCGGCTGCGCCCAAGAGGCTGCGGTCGAAACACCCGAAGCGCAGATCGAACGCGGGCGCTATCTGGTTGAGAACGTGGTGCTCTGCAATGATTGTCACACGCCGATGACGCCGACTGGGCCAGACATGGCCCACTCGCTGCAGGGCGCGACTTTGGTGATGGGACCGCTGATCGATATTCCGTGGGCGCCGCAAGCGCCGCAGATCGCGGGCCTCCCGGCGCACTTCACCGAAGAGCAGTTTCAGCATTTCATCATGACCGGTGAGCGCCCCGACGGCTCGCATCCGCGCCCACCCATGCCGCCCTATCGTTTGAACGAAGCCGATGCGCGCGCTGTGACGGCTTACATCAAGACGCTTCCGCGCGCGGAAGAATAGCCTTCCCGCATCGCTCGGATTTCAATGCGGACATGTTGGCGAATCGCGCTTGACGCGATGAGCACGCGGGTGTTCGCTTCGTGTGTCGGAAGATCTCGGCGCCATCGCCGGTCCGAAATGCAGCTGTGCAGCAGACACCACCAGGGTCGAAGCGCGCGCCGATATGATCTTCCCGTCCGATGAGTGAACCGCGCAGCCAGGAGTGCTGCTAGAAGCGGGCCATGTGTTTCGGCCGGCGTCAGAGCGACGTTTCAGCAAACGGTGTTGTACGCCCGAACAAAACAGCAACGCATTGCGCCCGGCGATATTTCCTATATTTGGCGCGGAAACCCGCGCGTTTTGCTTTGCCGTGATGGCACACACTCATGTCCCTTCGCCTGTTCGCCGCACTCCAGCTTCCCGACGATGTCGAAGAGCGTTTGCTTGCGCTTCAGAAAAACCTGCCTGGCGCCAAGTGGCGGGCGCGTGAAAATTTGCACCTGACCTTGCGCTTCTTCGGTGAGGTCGCTGAGCCGGTTGCCGATGAACTCGATGCGGCGCTGGAAGAGGTCGCTTTGCGCACCAAGCGTTTCGATCTGAAACTCAAAAGTGCGGGCGCATTCGGCGGCGCCGATCCCCACACGCTTTGGATCGGCGTCGCGGACAATCCGGCGCTCACAAAACTCGCGGCCGATTGCGAACGCGCAGCGCGGCGTGTCGGCCTGAAGCCTGAGACGCGCAAATTCGCGCCGCACGTCACGATGGCCTATCTCGCGGGCGCGGAGATCGCGCGCGTGCGTGCGTTTGAAGCGCAGCATGGGCTCTTTGAATCGCGCCCGTTCGCGGCTGAAAGCGTCGTGCTTTTTTCAAGCTGGATAAGAAAATCCGCCCCGAGCCTTTATCGGCCCGAGGCGGATTATCCGTTGAACGGATAGAAGCGGCGATCCTGGCTCTCTTTCAGGATCGCGCTTCGCCTTCGCTTACGAGGTCGGCGAAGGGGCCGGGGTTTCCGGCTCTGGTTGAGGTTCTGTGCTGATCATCGTTGCCGGCGGCGGGTTTGGACCCATCGCGCAGCAGCGCACTTGCACTTCGAGCACGCGGCCATTGAACCGGCACTCGGTGTCATTGATCGAGCGAAGGATCGCGAGACCGCCAGCGCGCGTCGTGTAACGCGTTTGCGTACAGCCCGTCAGCGTATAGCCCGGATCGCAAGCGCCGGTGTCAACGCGGTTCAGCGTGCGCGTGACGCACGTGATGTTGCGGGTCATGGCTTGATCGGCCGTAGCCTGAGCCCGATTGGCGACGCCAAAAACTTCCGCGATCCGCTGACCCAGCGAAGTGCGCACGCCTTCAACGTCGTTATGTTGTTTGCAGATGTCGTGTTCAGCGTGTTCGCTGACCGCACAATATTCGGCGATGGTTTGATCGCCTGTACGATTAGCACACCCGGCGGCCAAGAGAGCCAATGCCGCCGCGGCGAGTATGGATGCAAAGCGCATTATGCCGCCCTTTCTTCTAGGGTTGTCCCCCAACGAAGCTCGCTAAAGCCCGGAATCCACAACGGATCAAGTGTTGATATTGTTTCATCAAGCTTACCCGCCCATTCACTTTTCTTGACGGCGCCATGACCGCACGCAGCATCTTTCTCCTGACGGGAGCGGGAATCTCCGCGGAGTCGGGCTTAGGAACCTTCAGGGAGAAAGACGGGCTTTGGTCTCGCTTCAGCATCGAAGACGTTGCTTCGATTGAAGGTTATCGGCGCGATCCGGGGCGTGTGCTCGGCTTCTACAATCTCAGAAAAGCCAATCTAAATGCGGCAAAGCCTAATGCCGCGCACCACGCCCTCGCGCGCCTGGAGCAGGCGTGGAGCAGCGAAAACGCGGCCTTCACGCTCTGCACACAAAATGTTGATGACCTCCACGAGCAGGCAGGATCGCGCGAAATTGTGCATATGCACGGCGAACTCACGAAGTCTCGCTGCGATGATTGCGAGAATGTAAGGATCGAAACGCGCGCATTTTCGCTTGATGCGAGATGCGATGCATGTGGCGCGATCGGCCATTTAGGCCGCATATCGTGTGGTTCGGTGAAATGCCGCTGGAGATGGACCGCATCTATAGCGCCCTCGAAAAAGCGGATTTGTTCGTCTCCATCGGCACGTCGGGATCGGTTTATCCTGCGGCGGGGTTTGTCGACGCGGCCAAGGCGGCGGGCGCCGAGACGATGGAGATCAATCTCGAGCCTTCGGACAATGCGTCGATCTTCGACGCCGGAATCTATGGCAAGGCGAGCGAAGCCGTCCCGGCATGGGTGCAAAACATGATCGACAATAAGCGATAATTTCTAGCGGCTTTGCGGACCGTGTTGCGGGGCCTATGTGTTGAGCAAGAAGATTTGAAGGAGACGACGATGGCGAATTCGCGAAATTTGGCGCTGCTCGCCTTTGTCGTATTGGCGGCGGGCTGCGCCGGCATGGAATCGGCGGGCCGCAACGCCAATGACGCCGCTTTGCCGCCGCCGCCTCCGATAGCCGCCGCGCCCGCTCCGCGCGCCACGCCTGCGCCAACACCGCCGCCGCCGGCCGCGCCAGCACCAGCGCTGACGCCGAGCGTTGCCGCGCCAAACGTCACCGCGCCGCCCGCGCCCCGCCGCGCCGCGCCAAGCATCTGGTGAGGAAGTCATCGTGCCAGGTCAGCGCGAACGTCAGATTCCCGCGCCAAATGGCGATCCGCGCACCGCGACCGAGCGCATGGCGGATATTCACGCATGGGATGTCTGCGTCACGCGCGTGCAAGGCCGCAGCGATCCGATGGAGCCGCAACTGGATTCGCCGGAAGATATTTGCCGCCAATCGCTCGGCATGGCGAGCCGCAGCGCGGTGCCCGATAGCCGCCGGCCGTAGCTCTAGTCGGCGCTGTCCAGCAGCGCATCCATGTGATCGTCGCTGAGGCCGAAATGGTGGCCGACTTCGTGCACCAGCACATGCGCGATGAGTTCGGCGAGCCCGACATCGCCGCGATCGATCCATTCATCGAGGATCGGGCGGCGATAGAGAAACACCATCGGTGTCTGCGGCGTGGGATCGAGCACTGATTGCTGGGTGAGATCGACGCCTTGATAGAGGCCGGTGAGTTCGAACGGATCTTCGATCCCCAGTTCGGCAAGCACGTCTTCGCCCGCGAAGTCCTCGATCCGCACCAGCACATCGCCGGCGAGTGCGCGAAACGGCGCGGGCAGCGCGTCCCATGCGGCGCGCGCCAGCGTCTCCATCTCGTCGAGCGAGGGCGGAAGCGGGTCAGCGCTCAAAAATGACTCCTGTCATCAAAGTTGACGCTAGTGTCATTTTTGCTTGATCCTCCGTATTCCAGTGGTATCGTGGGCGCTCGCGAAAGAAGAGCCGCGTCCGCGCGGCCGAGGAGACACCCCATGGCCGACGCCGGCGCGCCCATTCGCCAGATCACCAAGGATCACCTCTACGACGCCGTCGCGCCGACCGATTTCGGCGCCATGCTCGACATTGAGCGGCACATGACCCGCTCGTCGGCCTTCGACAAGATCATCTCCGCGACCCACGATCACTTCTGGGATCCGCTGGATAAGAAATACATCGACTTCGAGGACGATTTCCGCGCCGACGAAACCGATTTCGTCCCTGACTATCTCGTGCCCGCGCTGTCGACCGATTACGTCACCAATCACTTCGCCGATAAGCCCGCCGACCGCATCCGCTTCAAGAGCCAAGTCGCGCGTTGGGTGATGAGCTCGATCTTGCATGGCGAGCAGGGCGCTTTGAATCTATCCGCATCGCTCTGCCATGTGCTGCGCGATCCGGGCGCGCAAGAATACGCCGCCAACCAAACCCGCGAAGAAGGCCGCCACGTCACGGCGTTCGCGAAATATATCCGTGCGCGCTGGGGCTCGCCTTTGCCGGCTGGGCGTGTGCTTGCCGAGCTACTGCAAGAGATCGTGCACGCGCCGGAGGTCTACAAAAAGATCATCGGCATGCAGATGCTGGTCGAAGGCCTCGCCATGGGCGCGTTCGCGACGATCTATAAGGAATGGGACGATCCGCTGGCCAAGAAGCTCACGCAATTGGTGATGACGGACGAAGCCTTCCACCACAAATTTGGAAAAATCTGGGCCGACCGCACCATTCCGAAGCTCACGCCCGAAGAGCATGAGATCGTCGAGAACTGGGCCGCGCATTGCTTCCAGACTTTGCTGTTCAATCTCGTGGCGCCGCACCAGATGCGCGACATCTACGCCCAATTCGGCCTCGACCCCGACAAGGTCATGGAGGGCTTTCAGGACATCATGACCGACGATGTCCGCCGCGAGAATATGCGCGAATCCACCAATATCTTTCGGGTTTTGGTGAAGACGCTCTGGAATGCCGGCGTCATCACCGAACGCACGCGCGCCTTCTATGCGATGTATGTCGATCTCGAAGAGTTCAAAGCCGAAGGCGACGAGATGGTCGGAGACGCGATTGCCGAAGAGGGCATTCGCTATCTCCAAACCATCAATTTCGGCATCGACCACAATGCGCTGGCCAAAGTCGCCGCCGAATAATTAGCCGCGCGGCGCTGGCGTTGGCGTTGCGGGCGCCACGGGCGCTGCGCCTTGCACGCTGTCCAATTGCTCCATCGCATCGCCGACGCGCTCGACCACTTGCTCGGGATCGATAACCTGATAGCCGGGCGGCACGCCGAACAGTGACGCCGTTTGCGGGCCAATCTCGACACGCGTCGCTTCAAACAGCACGCGGTCATTCTCACGAAGACGCAGCACGATGCCGTCATCGGTAATGCACGCGATGCGCTCGGCGCCTTGGGTATTTTCGCGCGGGCTCCAATCATTGCCAGCCACGCCAGCGACTTCGCACTTGCCGACATGTTTTGCATTCTGCTCGCCAAGCGCCGCCCAAGCAGTCTCAAGCGGCTGCGGCGCATCCGCGTCCGGAATGCGGACTGCGACGCCGTTCACCGCTGGCGGCGCGGAGGCGACGCTGGCTGGCGGGGGCGCGACGGTGGTTGGCGTGCCGGGCGCCGCGGTGGGCGGCGCAGCTGCGGGCGCCGGGGTCGCGGGCATAGCTGCTGGCTGAACCGCTGGCGCGGAGTTTAGCACGTAAGAGGCGTTGGTGGATTCGTCGAACACGATCGCGGGCGCGGCCGATGTTCGGGAGGTCGGTTTCGACACGCATTTTCGGGCCGTCGCGATAGATCACGGTGTGAACCGATGCACCGCCATCAGGCGCCGCTGATGTGCCTTCGAGACGGTAAGCGGCTTCTCCAAAAGTGGGGTAATCGGGCGCGCCGAGGCCGCAACCGGCAAGCAGAGCGGCCGTCGCGGCGGCGGCGGCGAATTTCATGAGGCTCATCAGCCATCCCTTTCGTGGTTCAGGGGGCGAACGCGGCGCTGAAGATGGGGGTTCCGCGCGCTTGTCCGTCGCGTCCTGGGGTGGGACAATCCGCGCATGAGTGCGTTGCCGCTTTCCCGGCCTGATGTGACGCTGCAGCTGGCGCGCGGCGTCACGCGCATGCTGCTCGATCATGGCTTCTCGCCGGTGCTGGAAACGCCGCTCGCCAATGGACGCCGCGCCGATGTGATGGCGCTGGGGCCGAAAGGTGAAATCTGGATCGTCGAGACCAAGTCCTGCCTCGCCGATTACGCCGTCGATGCGAAGTGGCCGGACTATTTGGACTATTGCGACCGTTTCCTGTTCGCCGTCACCGAACACTTCCCGCACGCTCTGATCCCCGAAGACGCCGGCCTCATCGTCGCGGACAATTTCGGCGGCGCGATCCTGCGTGAAAGCCCGCTCCGCCCGCTCGCGCCCGCACGCCGCAAAGCGGTGACGCTGACTTTCGCACGCCTCGCGGCCGCGCGCTTGGCTGGCGGCTAAAGGCCAGCCTCGCTCGGCGTTTTGAGGTCCAGTGAGAGCGCGTGGAGCCCTCCCGCGAACTCTTCCGCCAAGGCTTCGTTCACCAAGCGCTGGCGCGCCACGCGGGAGAGGCCGTCGAATCGCGGCGACACTAGCCTGAGATTGAAGTGGCTCTCGCCGCTGGCGGAAGCGCCGGCATGGCCGGCATGGCGCGCTGAATCGTCGTGAAGCTCGAGCGCAACCGGCGCGAACTGCTTTTCCAGCGCCGCTTTGATGCGCGAAGCGCGAGAAAGATGGCTTTTCGGGTCTGTCAATTCCTTGTCCGCCTCTTCATTGGCGCCCATACTCAGCGCCGATGTCTTCCTTCGAATATCGCCCCAAATTTGTGGACATACGCGCCTCCTCTTCCAAGAAGGGGGCAGCGCCCACTGATCGCGCCCCGAAGGCGGACCGGCCGTGCGATTATACCGGATGTAAAGGCGGCGGCAGCCATCGCGCGCCGAAGGGCCGCGACCGAGCCAACGAATATTGGTGGTTCTGCGCCGAGCATGTCGCCGATTATAACCGTCGCTGGAACTATTTCTCCGGCATGAGCGACGCTGAGCTGGCCGATTTCCGCAAGCAGGAAGAGGTCGGCCATCGCCCGACCTGGAGCTTCCGCGCCGGTAAGAACGACCGCGTCGCCGCGGCCGCGCGCGGTTTCCAGGGCAAGCCGGCCGCCGACACCTACGGCCTGTTCGATGCGGGCGACGTTCCTGCCCCCGCCAAGCGCCGCAAGAAGCTGACCCGCCTGCAAGCCCTGGCGCTTGAGGTGTTCTCGCTGGATGAGGACGCAGACTCCGCTCAGATTCGCGCCAAATACGCCGAAGCCGTCAAACGATGGCATCCGGACTCCAATGGCGGCGATCGCGGCGCGGAAACCCAGCTCCAGCGCGTCGTGCAGGCCTACCAGCACTTGAAGGCCGGTGGTCTCGTCTAAAGCGCCGCCATTTGCGCCCCTGCTGTGGCGCGGTAAGCTGACAGCGATTTCTTCCCCCGAGGCATGATGACCACCTCCACCTCCGACGATCTCCTCACGGCCCAAGCCGGACAAGACCGTGTCCGCCAAGACGTTCGGCGTCGACAGCGACATGAAGATCCCGGCCTTCTCGAAGAAGACCGAGCACGTGCCGGAACTGGACGAAGCCTATCGCTTCGATCCACAGACCACGCTCGCCATTCTCGCGGGCTTTGCGCACAACCGGCGCGTGATGGTGCAGGGCTATCACGGCACCGGCAAGTCGACGCACATCGAGCAGGTCGCGGCGCGGCTCAACTGGCCTATGATCCGGATCAATCTCGACAGCCATGTCAGCCGCATCGATCTCGTCGGCAAGGACGCGATCGTGCTGAAGGACGGTAAGCAAATCACCGAGTTTCGCGAAGGCCTGCTGCCTTGGGCGCTGCAGCGCCCGATCGCGCTGGCGTTCGACGAATATGACGCGGGCCGCCCGGACGTGATGTTCGTGATCCAGCGCGTGCTGGAAGCCAGCGGCAAGCTCACCCTGCTGGATCAGAACCGCGTCATCGCGCCAAACCCGTTTTTCCGCTTGTTTTCGACGACGAACACGGTCGGCCTCGGCGACACGACCGGTCCTTTATCACGGCACGCAGCAGATCAACCAAGGCCAAATGGACCGTTGGTCGATCGTGACCACCCTGAACTATCTCGATCACGATGCGGAAGCCGCGATCGTGCTCGCGAAAGCCAAGAGCTACGACACCACCGAAGGCAAGCGCACCATCATGGCGATGGTCCGCGTCGCGGACTTTACGCGGAATGCTTTCATGGCGGGCGACATCTCCACCGTGATGAGCCCACGTACTGTGATTACGTGGGCGGAGAATGCGAGATTTTCGGCGATATCGGTTTGGCGTTCCGGATGACGTTCTTGAACAAATGCGATGAGCTGGAGCGGCCGACGGTGGCGGAGTTTTACCAGCGCGCGTTTGGGGCCGATCTGCCTGAGGCGGCGACGCGGGTGAAGGTGGCTTGAGCCATGAAGGCGCCACCCGCGCCATCTTGGATGCAGCATGCTGAGTGGCGCATTCCAGCGATTGCGGCGCGCGGTTCTCACAGCGCCGCGCGCGAGCGATTGGTTTGCGTGCTTTGGCGCGGCGGCGTTACTCGCGCTCTCGTCGCCGCTGGCCTTCGCGAGCGGTCTTTTGCATTGGGCGCCGCGCAACCTCGAACAGATAGCTCTGATCGGCGCTTCGGCGCTATTCGTGCCAGCGCTCGCGGAGGAGGCCGTGTTTCGCGGCGCGCTAACGCCAAGTCGCGAAGAAACGTCTCGGCCGGTGTTGGCGATGGCGTTCTCAACGGTGCTTTTTGTCCTGTGGCACGTGCTGGAAACACTGTGGCTGCCTGGCGCGCGCGCTGTCCTTCTTGAGAGCGGATTTCCTAGTGTTCGCGGGCAGCGTTGGCGCAGCGTGCGCGATTTTGCGGTGGCGCTCCGGCTCATTGTGGACGGCAGTCGTTCTGCATTGGTCCGTTGTGCTTGTGTGGCAGGGTTGGCTCGGTGGCCTGAGCCTGTCGGAGTTGCGCTGATGCGTTTCTCTTCTCACAGTGTCGCCTAATTCATGGCCGTTCGCGAATCCCCTGGCGAAATCTTCAAGCGCGCTCTGGCGCAGTCGACGCGTGCGTTGGCGGGCGCGGAGGGCGAGCTGGAGATTGTGTTTGGCGCGGAGGGGCCCAGGACTTTCGCCTGGTCGCATCGTGTTGCCGCATCCGCCGCGCGTGCTCTCCGATCCTGAGGCGGAGAGCTGCGCGGGCAGGCCGATGGCTTGGCGCTGAAGCTCGCGCACCATGACGACGCGCGCGGCGCATGCGCGGCTCAGTCCGCGCAAGAATATCGATGCGCGCGCGGCGTTCGATGCGATGGAGGATATGCGCGTGCAGGCGCTGGGCGCCAACGCGCTGAAGGGCGTGGCGCGCAATCTGACGGCGGCGCTGGACGGATGTTTACAACAAGAAGGGTCTGACGCCGATGCAGGACCGCGTCGGCGCGCCGCTCGCCGATGCGTTGGCGCTGATCGTGCGCGAACGGCTGACGGGATTGAAGCCGCCAGCGAGCGCGGCCGCGGCGGTTGCGATTTGGCGGCCAGAGATTGAGGCCAATGCTGGCGCGGCGCTCGATCGGCTGACGGGCGCCCTCCCGATCAAGACGTGTTCGCACGCGTCGCGCACGATGTGCTGCGCGATTTGAAATTGGTCGAGGATGTCGTCCCGTTCGGCGATGAGGATGAGCCGTCGCCGACGCAGGAAGATGCCGCGCCTCCGCCTGAAGGCGATTCGCCGGACGGAACGCAGGACGAGGACGAGCAGCAAGCGCCGGCGGATTTGCAGGCGATCGATTCCGACATGGAGCTCGACGCCGACCGCACGACGCAGGTCGAGATCGATATTGAATCGGAGGATTCCGAAGAAAGCGATCAAGACGAATCCGGCGAAAAGCCGATCCGTCCGAAGCAGCGCGACAATGTCGAGGACCCGAACCGCGCACTACAAAGTCTTCACGCGCGCGCATGACGAGGAGATCATCGCGGAAGATCTGTGCGATCTCGAAGAGCTGGCGCGCCTGCGCTCCTATCTCGATCAGCAGCTGAAGCCTTTGCAGAGCGTGGTTGGCCGGCTGGCGCACCGTTTGCAGCGCCGCTTGCTGGCCAAGCAAAACCGCTCCTGGACGTTCGATCTGGAAGAGGGCGTCTTGGATACCGCGCGCCTCACGCGCGTGATCATCGATCCGATGTCGGCGCTGACGTTCAAGCAAGAAGAGGACATGCCGTTCAAGGATACGGTGGTGACGCTTCTGCTCGACAATTCGGGTTCGATGCGCGGTCGCCCGATTATGGTCGCTGCGCTCTGCGCCGATATTCTCGCGCGCACGCTTGAGCGCTGCGGTGTGAAGGTGGAAATTCTGGGCTTCACGACGCGTGCTTGGAAGGGCGGGCGCGCGAAGGAAGATTGGCTTAGCGCGGGCCGTCCGCCGCAACCAGGCCGGCTCAATGATTTGCGGCATGTGATTTTCAAATCGGCGGATGCGCCATGGCGTCGTGCGCGGCGCATCTTGGGCTGATGATGCGCGAGGGCTTGCTGAAGGAGAATATCGACGGCGAAGCTTTGCTCTGGGCGCATGATCGTTTGATTGGGCGGCCCGAACAGCGGCGCATTCTGATGGTGATTTCCGATGGCGCGCCGGTGGACGACAGCACGCTTTCGGGCCAATCCCGGCAATTATCTCGAACGCCATTTGCGCGCGGTGATCCATTGGATCGAGACGCGTTCGCCGGTGGAGCTGATTGCGATCGGATTGGGCATGACGTTACGCGCTATTATCGCCGCGCCGTCACGATCACCGACGCCGAACAGCTCGGCGGCGCGATGACAGAGAAGCTCGCGGAATTGTTCGACGACGTGGATACCTCCGCGCGCGGCGATATTCGTGCGGCGCGCAAAGCGCGTGCGAAGGCCAACGCTTGATCCGTGCCCTCATCCTCGCGCTCGGCGTTGCTGCGTGTCCAGCCGTCTTCCGCGCAAGCGCCGATCAGCGAGCCAATGGCGCAGCATCACGATCGAGGCGACGCCGGTTGCGCTTGGCGCTGAACGCGTTGGCGCATTGGTGTTTCGCGGCGGGCCTTTCGCTTCGCTCCGAGGACATTGCGTTCGGCGGCTTCCTCCCGGCCTCGAAGTTTTGGACGATGGCCGCGTCGTTGCGATCACCGACATTGGCGATTGGTTCAGCGGCCGCTTGCGCTTGAGCGCCGATAGGCGCGCTTGAAGGCGTTGACGAAGGCCGCATGGCTTTGATGCGCGATGAGCATGCCGAACCCTTTCCCAATAAAGCCGCCGGCGATTCCGAAGGCCTTGCGCAATTGCTCGATGGCCGCTTCGCCGTCAGTTTTGAACAAACCCAAACAATTCGAATTTACGATCTCAATCGTGACGGGCCGTTCGGGGCGGCGGCGCCGGGGCCGGCGCTGAGCGAAACGCAGCATCTGCCGAGCAATCAGGGCCTGGAGGCCCTCGCGGTGGCGGGCGATGGCGCGCTGATCGTCGGCGCCGAAGGCGGCAGCGATAACGAAACCACCCTGTGGCGCGCGCCGCTCAATGTCTCAACGCCCGCGCCGCCCGCTGCGCGCTATCCGCTGGAGCACGGCTTTGCGCTGACCAGCCTCGATCATTTGCCCGATGGCGGCTTCGTCGCGCTCGAGCGTTTCTATGCGCCTGTGATCGGCGCGCGCACGCGGATCACGATGTTTGGCGAAGACGTTTTCGGCGGGGGGGCGGTGGCGCCCCAGGAGCTTGCGGCGCTGCGGCCCCCGCTGGAGATTGATAATTTCGAAGCCGTCTCAGCCGTGCGCATGCCGGGCAATATAACCCGGCTCTATATTCTGTCGGATAACAATTTTAGCGAGCGCCAACGCACGCTGCTTTACGCGTTCGATATCGTCGGCGAAGGCGGCTGATTCATCGCCTCGCGCGCGCGTCGGATTTCCGCCCACGCAGCGCCCGCGAGCAAGACACCGATGACAAGCGTGAACCAGCGTTGCTGCCACGCTGCCCACGCCATCACGCAAAGCGCGATCACCAAGCCAAAGCACGCCGTCACGAAGAGCGCGCGTTGGCGCGACATGAGATAGCTCAGCGCCGCGCTCAGGATGCGTCCGCCATCGAGCGGAAAGCCCGGCAGCAAATTGAACAGGCCCAGCAACAGGCTGACATTGGCGAGATAGCCGAGAAAAAGCGTCAGCAGCTGGTTGGTTTCGTGGGCGCCGAAGGGGTCCGCTTCGATGTCGGGGCCGGCGAGCGGGCCATAAACTAAAATCGCGAAGGTCGCGAGATTGACGGCGGGGCCGGCGAACGAGACCGCGATGTCCTGCCAACGCTTTTCGGGCTGTCGCTCGAACTCAACGTGCCCGCCGAAAAAGGTCAGCACGATGCGTTTGCTTTTGAGCTGCAGCGCGGCCGCGACGCCGGCATGGCCGAACTCGTGCAGCAGAACGCCGAGCAGCAGCGCGCCGAGAAACGCGAGCGAAAAGGGCAGCGCCGCCATGCCCCCGTCCATCACGGAGGTGCCGACCACATAAGCGGCGAGCAACAGAATCGTTGGATCGACGATGATGGGGGCGCCGGCGAATGTGCCTATGCGCAGGCCGCGTTCAGCGGCCAAGTCAGGCGGCCGCCGGGGCCTCGGCGAGCTTCTTCTTCACGTCGCGGCGAATTTTCGCGGCGCGTTCGGAGAGCTGCTCTTCGCCGGCCTTCAGCAAGAAAGCGTCAAAGCCGCCGACATGATCGACCGAACGGAGCGCCGCCGCCGTAATGCGCAGCTTGAACTGGCGCGCCAGCGCGTCGCTCGTCAGCGTCACCTTCACCAGGTTCGGGTTGAAGCTGCGCTTGGTCTTGATGTTGGAGTGGCTGACGCGGTGGCCAATTTGGCGGTTCGTACCGGTCAGCTCGCAACGGCGGGACATGGGATTTGCCTTGGAAATCGGAAGCGCGGACGCTTACGCGAACAGCCCCTCAGGGTCAAGGACGAGGCGGTAAGCCTCTCCATCAAACAGCCCCATTTGGTTCATGACTGGCTCAGCGCCATTCCGCTAGGAACCCAACCTCACCGAACCGCCTTGCACGTGGAGCCATGAGAAACCTTAAAGCCGCCCTCGCCAGCCTCTCCCTGCTCGCCTTCGCCAGCGCCGCTGCCGCGCAAGATGCGCAGCGCACGTTCCAGGGCGTCTACAGCGTGAACGCCAGCATGGGCAATGTCGGCGACTTCACCGTGAATTACAGCCAGACCGGTTCGGCCTATCAGGCGACCATCGAGCGCCGTTTGACCGGCTTTGCCCGTTCGCTGGCCGGCCGCAGCCAGGACTACGACTATTCCGCGCGCGGGAGCGTGGCTGCCAACGGCGCGCTGCGCCCGAGCGCTTACCGCCATTCCGGCGGCCGGCGTAACCGTGTCGTCGACGTACGTTTCACGGCGAACGATGTCGTCACCACCTCCAATCCGCCCGGCATGGGCATGGGCGATCCGCCCGCTACGCCGGCGCAAAAGCGCGGCTCGATCGACCAGGTCTCGGCCATTGCCAGCATGCTGGTGGCGCAAGGCGATCCGTGCGCGCGGACTATTCCGGTGTTCATGGACGGCCGCTCGCGCTTCGATTTCGTGATGACGCCGAACGGCCGGGGTCGTGGTCAATACGCGCGCCTTCCAGGGCGAGGCGATCCGCTGCCGCGTGCAATACCGCCCGATCGCCGGCTTCGGCGACCCGCAGGAAGCGGCTGAACTGACCTTCCTGTTCGCGCCGACGAGTAGCGGGATGTTTGCGCCAATCCGGATCCAGATGCCGACGGATGATGCGGGCGTGGTGACGCTGGAAGCGCGGACGCTGACGGTGAACGGGGCGCGGTTGCGGTAGTTAGCCGTCATCCCGGCCTCGCGGAGCGAGAGCCAGAATCGGTGGGTTCGTCTTCGCACTGCAATGTACTCGAGCGAATCCTCAGCGTCGTGTTGGCAGGGATCTGGCGATCAGAGCGATTCCTAAGATTGGGGTTGTTCTGATTGTCAGCCCATATCTGAGACGCGAGGCGCGCGATATCCACATTAGAAGCAGTTGACGGAAGCAGCGCGCGTGCAACGAACGTTGGATTTCCGCCGCTTGGAAGAGCACATTCTACGTTCTCGTCGGTTGCGGTGCAGTATTCTGGCATGCATGACGGTGCGGCCACTTCGTTTGCGGTAGGCTGCGCTGCGCCCTCTCGCTCCTCGACTTTTGGTTCTTCTCGCTGTGGAGCGGGAGCATCCCCGGAGGATAGCCTGCCAAACAACAGAACCATCAACCCAACGCCGATGATCAATGCCGCTGCGGGAGCAAGACAGCCAATTCCAAACTCCATCATCTGTTGCTGTAGTTGAGTCCGCTTAGCTTGGCGTTCGGCGCGATCTCGCTCTCTTCGACTGTGTGCGATCTCACGTGCCGTCCGAGCCTCCGGAGGCTCGTCCTCGTTAACAACCGGGGGAACGGGAATGGGCGCCGGCACCGGGACCGCTATCGCCACGCCGTTCTTGATTAGCGCTTTGGCGAGGAGGCCGAACAACCACTCAAAGAACCTGTTTGCATTGAAGATAAGCAGAACTGTCAGAAAATGGATTGAAAATTCTAGTGCTAAGTTAGCGTACTCCAAGTCGTCGAGCTTTGTGGTGCTAGACCCTCGGTCGTCGAACAAGCGAACGACGCCGAGCCCAATAAAGAGCCCGGCCAACCCCCATTTCTGCCAACGCTTTAGATCAAATTTGTCCATCCTGAACGCAGAATACCCTGAGGTTGCAGTTTGCATCACCACTACTCGCCCAATCAGCGAGGTGTGGAGGAATTGAAGCGGGAGGCGGGGCGCATGTGGTCACGCCAACTTTAGTAGTGTCCGGTCTTTCGACCGGCGATGCGCGCTCACACGCGCCCCGTCGGAATCGTTGTGCCGCGGGCCGTCACAGGGAGTTGTTTCACTCCCCTGGATAGGTCCCCGAAGACGTGCAGAGAGGGCCGCCTCCCTGGACCCCAGCGGTTATGGCGCTCCGCTGGCTACCGCGCCGTCCCGGTGGTCTGGGGCCAGCGCCTCACGCTCGATCCGTCCTTCGCGTCCGTCGGGCTCGGCTAGCTCTCGAACCTCCCATGCGAAGGATGAGGTGAGTATCGCACGCCTTGGACCCACCCGGATAAGTCGTCGTCTATCCCCGCAAGTTGTTTCTGAAGAGCGGGCGCGTCTCGGGCGGGCGAAATCAGGTCTTGTGTGTTACTTAAGGGTTAACCACAAGACTTAGCCGTGAACGAGCGCAGAACGAATCAAATGTACCGATTCGTCGGTGATTCGTTCCCGATTCTTCTCCACACGATCCTCAGGGTTTACTCACCGCAATCACTTTGCGGCCACGTGCCTGTAACATTCAGGTGCCGTCCAGGAAGGGATCAGAGGCTGGACGCTTCGGCGCTAGAACTGAACCTTACGTTGGGCCAAATCCGCCCGAAGCCCCTTGATCTCTTCAACCAAAACGTAAAGTTCGCGACGCACCGCTGTCAGCGCGGCGGCATTGGCCAGGTGACCGTAAAATGCCACGCTCGTTGCGAGCCCCGCGTCCGCCGCCTGCCGCATTTTTTCAAGATCATCGGCGACTTCCTCCATTATGGCCACGCGCCGTCCTCCTTGCTCCCGCTAAGCATGCCCTGACGATCCCGGACTTCTAGCCGAAGTCAACTCGGCCAGATTCAAACTGGGACACTACCCATCCCCAGAATTCATCTCGGCAGCCCCGCCTTGAAATCCCCGCCATCGGCGCCCAATCTGCCCCCATGTCCGGCGCGCGCTCGTCCGCTCTTGTGAAGGCGGTTCTTGGTCCGACGAACACCGGCAAGACCCATCTTGCGATCGAGCGCATGCTTGCGCACCAGAGCGGCATGATCGGCTTGCCGCTCCGGCTTCTGGCGCGGGAGGTTTATGACCGCTGCGTCCGCGCCAAGGGGGCGGCGGCGGTCGCGCTGATCACGGGCGAGGAAAAGATCGCGCCGGAGACGGCGCGCTTTTTCGTGTGCACCGTGGAGGCGATGCCGCTCGACCGGCGGGTGGAATTCCTGGCCGTGGACGAAATTCAGGTCGCGCAGGATCTCGACCGCGGGCACGTCTTCACCGACCGTATTCTGCACGCGCGCGGCATTGGCGAAACCATGCTGCTCGGCTCGGACACGATGCGGCCGATGCTGCGGCGGCTGTTGCCGCACGCGGAGATCACGCACCGCGAGCGGCTCTCGACTTTGGCTTATGTCGGCGCGCGGAAGATCACCAAGCTGCCAAAGCGCTCGGCCGTGGTCGCGTTCTCGGCGGAGGAAGTTTACGCGATTGCCGAATTGTTGCGCCGTCATCGCGGCGGGGCGGCGGTGGTGATGGGCGCTTTGAGCCCGCGCACGCGCAACGCGCAGGTCGAACTCTATCAATCCGGCGAAGTCGATTTCCTGGTGGCCACCGATGCGATCGGCATGGGGCTCAATATGGATGTCGATCACGTCGCGTTCGCGAGCCGGCGCAAGTTCGACGGACGACGCTGGCGAGACTTGCGCGCGGACGAATTGGCGCAGATCGCCGGGCGTGCGGGGCGTTTCAAGACGGATGGCGCGTTTGGTGAAACCGGCGAGTGCGAGCCGTTCGACGAAGAGAGCATCGAGCGCGTCGAGAAGCATGAGTTCGAAGCGGTGGAGCAAGTGCAGTGGCGGAGCGACAAGCTGCGCTTTGATAGCGCGGCCGCTTTGATCCGCTCGCTGGAGACGCCGCCGGATCAAGCCGGGCTGATGCGTGTGCGCGGCGCGGAGGATGAGGAGACATTGAAGCTGCTTGCCGCTGATCCGGAGCTGGCGGCGCGCGTGACCTCGCCGAACGATGTGCGCCGGCTCTGGGATGCGTGTCAGCTGCCGGATTTTCGCAAGGCCTCGATCGATGAGCATGCGCGGCTCGTCGCGCGGATTGCGGGGCATATTCTGGGCAAAGGCCGCATTCCTGCCGACTGGATCGCGCGCGAGACCGATGCGCTCGATCGCAGCGAAGGCGATCTCGATGCGTTGCAGCAGCGGCTCGCGCATGTGCGGACTTGGTCTTATGTCGCCAACCGCGCCGATTGGCTGGAGAGCACGCAGGAATGGCGCGAGCGCACGCGCGCCATCGAAGATCGCTTGTCGGACGCGCTGCACGCAGCGCTGACGCAGCGCTTTATTGATCGGCGTACGTCAGCGCTGTTGAAAGGGCTGAAGCGCGAGGACGCTTTGCTCGCCGGCGTTTCGTCGGATGGCGAAGTGACGGTGGAGGGGCATTTCGTTGGGAGGCTTGAAGGGCTCGATTTTAAGCCCGATCCTCGTGCGCTGGGGCTTGAGGGGCGCGCGGTGCGGAACGCCGCGCTGCGTGCGTTGCGGCCGGAAGTGTCGCGGCGGCTGAAGTTGATCGTGGATGCGCCCGACAACGCCATTGAGCTTGGTAGAGATGGACGCATTAGGACCGCCGGCTTCCAGCCGGCAGACAGTGGCGGCCGGCCGGAAGCCGGCGGTCCAATTGTCGCGAAACTTGAACCCGGCGGCACATTGCTGCGGCCACGGCTGTCACTCATCGGCGGTGAGGATGCCTCAGCGCCCGAGCGCGATGCGGCGCGGGAGCGTTTGGAGTTTTGGCTCGCGAGCGCGGTGGCGCATGAGTTGAAGCCACTCGTTGCGCTTGAGGCGGCGTGGCGCGAGGGGCGTTTGCCGGCGGCGGCGCGGGGGTTGGCGTTTCGCTTGATCGAGAACGCAGGCGCGCTCGATCGCGCGGGGCAGGGCGTCGACGAGATGCCGCCGGAAGCGCGGCACGCTTTGATGCAGCTCGGCGTGCGGCTTGGGCGGCACACGCTGTTTCTGCCTGCGCTCATCCGACCGCGCCCGGCGCGGCTCGCGGCGATTTTGCAGCATTGGTCGAACCCCAATCCGACAGGCGCGCTGTTTCTGCCGCGACCGGGCGCGATCTCGGCGCCGCTGGAGCGCGCGTGCGGCTGGGCCGAGTGCGCCGCGGCTGGGTTTCGCCCGCTCGGACGCGTGGCGGTGCGGTTCGATCAGTTGGAGCGGCTCGCGGCGGCATTGCGCGAAGCGAGGGGTGATGGCCGCGACTTTGTGCTCGATCCTCATTTCGCGAAACTGATTGGGCGGCCTGGGCGCGATCTGCCGAAGATCCTCACCGCGCTGGGCTATCAATGCGTCAGCGAAGCGGGCGCGGATGGCCCGGCGCGCTGGCGCTTCCCGGCGGAGGGGCGCGTGGCGGTGAAGCGCAAGGCCGAGCCGGCTGGGCCGTTCGCGGCTTTGGCGGGGCTCTTGCCGGCCGAAACAGGCGCGCGGCGCCGGCGTGGGCGGCGTGCTTGAGCGATCGGCCTCGGCTTCGCGCGGACGTCTGGCTTTGGCGCGCCCGGTTCGTGAAGACGCGGACGGAGGGGACGCGGCTCGTCTCCGAGGGCGGCGTGCGGGTGATCCGGGGCGGGTCGAGCCGGGCTTTGGACAAGGCGTCGGCGGGGCTCGCTGTGGGGGACACTTTGGCGTTTCCGCATCGTGGCGGGCTCAAATTGGTTAGGATCGAGGGCGTGCGGCGTGGGCCGCCGGCCGAGGCACGGGCGCTTTACAGCGACCTGGAAGGGGATGCGAACGCCGATATAGAAGGGCTCGCTTGACGGCCCTGGCGCGGCCAGCCATTTGAGCGGCGCGAAACACCAGAAGGCCGGGAATGACCTACATCGTCACCGACGCATGCGTGCGTTGCAAATTGATGGATTGCGTCGAGGTGTGCCCGGTCGATTGCTTCTATGAGGGTGAGAACTTCCTCGTTATTCACCCGGAAGAATGCATCGATTGCGGCGTCTGCGAACCAGAATGCCCGGTCGACGCCATCAAGCCGGACACTGAAGACACATCAGACGGCAAGTGGCTCAAGGTGAATACTGACTTCGCCAAGGTTTGGCCCAACATTACACGCAAAGGAACTCCGCCAGCGGACTCCGATGCATTCAAAGATCAGACCGGCAAGTTTGAGAAATACTTCAGCCCGGAGCCCGGCAAAGGCGACTGACCTCTGCGGCCTCTAGGCGCTTCCGAAACGCCTCAAGTTGTGTTATACACTGTCATCGTTTGAAGCGCGGACGCTGCGCTGCAACACGACGGATTCATTCACCGCGCCAGGCATGCGCACAGGAACACGACGTCGAACCGCCTCCTGGGTGGGCGAGGAGCTGTCTGTGTTCCCTTTTTGGCGTGCCTGATGCGGGCAGTGGATAAAGTCGCGTTGAGGATTAAGGGACAAGGATGCTCATGACCGTCACGACAGCCGCGCCGCCGACCTCTTTCAAGCCGGGCGATCACATCGTCTATCCCGCGCACGGGGTAGGGCGGGTGCTCGGCGTGGAAAAGCAAACCATGGCGGGGCTGGAACTCGAAGTGTTCGTGATCTCGTTCGAGCAAGACAAGATGACCCTGCGGGTTCCGACCCAAAAGGCCCGTACCTGCGGCATGCGTCCGCTGGCTTCTTCCACCGTCGTCAGCGACGCGCTGAAGACGTTGCAAGGCCGTGCGCGGATCAAGCGCACGATGTGGAGCCGCCGGGCCCAGGAATACGAAGCGAAGATCAATTCGGGCGATCTGGTTTCGATCGCCGAAGTGGTGCGCGACCTTCACCGCGGCGGCGACCAGCCGGAGCAGAGCTATTCCGAGCGCCAACTCTATGAGAGCGCTTTGGACCGGATGGCCCGGGAACTCGCGGCTGTGCAAAATATCGCGCGCGAAGATGCTTTGGTGAAGCTGGCGGAATCGCTGGCCGCGAAGCGCCAAGCCGCTGCCGCCGCCTAACGCAGCGACCATCAAATAACGGGAAGGGCCGGGCGAAAGCTCGGCCCTTTTCGTTTGTCTGCGGGCCAGGTGGACCCCGCAGCCACACCGCGCGTTTAAAATCCGAGGCGGTTCTATTTTGAGCCGCGCCTGCCCATGCGCCGCCGATGGCGCTCTCGGAGCCACATATGGCGCTCACCGAAACCCTGGAATTGCAGCGCGGCGCGCAACGCTTTGTCCGAAGCGCAATGCGTGCGCCGCTGCTGGGGCCTGAGCACGAACGTGATTTGGCGCGGCGATGGCGCGACGATCACGACGAACGCGCGCTGCACGATCTCACCACGGCTTATATGCGGCTGGTTGTCTCGCTCGCGGCGCGGTTTCGTCATTACGGCTTGCCGATGAGCGATCTGGTGCAGGAAGGTAATGTCGGCCTGATGCAGGCGGCGGCGCGGTTCGAACCGGAGCGCGAGGTGCGCTTCTCAACGTATGCGTCCTGGTGGATCCGTTCGGCGATCCAGGATTTCGTGCTGCGCAATTGGTCGATTGTGCGCACGGGCACGACGGCGGCGCAGAAGTCGCTGTTTTTCAATTTGCGTCGCCTGCGTGCGCGTATCGCTGACGTTGGCGATGCGACCATGACGCGCGAGAATTTGGCCTATGTGGCGCGCGCGCTTGGCGTTGAAGTGCGCGACGTGGAATCGATGGCCTCGCGTCTCTCCGCGCCCGATCGTTCGCTGAATGCACCGATGGCCGAAGAGGGCGTCGGCGAGTGGCAGGACATGTTGCCGGATGAAGGCATCGGTCCCGCCGACACTGTGATGGAAGAGCGCGACGGCGCCGCGCGCACGCGGCTCGTGCAAGATGCGATGCGCGATCTCTCGGACCGTGAGCGCATCATTATTTCAGAGCGCAAGCTGGAAGAAGAAGCGGTGACGCTTGAAGCGCTGGGCCGGCGGCTCGGGATTTCCAAGGAGCGCGTGCGACAGATCGAGGGCCATGCGCTGGCGAAGCTGAAGCGCGCGCTGCTGGCGCGCGTGGGTGATCCGATCGCGGCTGGGTATATTGGAAACTAGAGAACCCTCCCCCTAGAGGGGGGAGGGCAGGGTGGGGGTGAGAGCCCAGAGCGCCATCCTCTCCCATTTACGCGAAGCAAACTCTGAGAGCGGGGCGGTGTCTCACCCCTCCCCTAGCCCCTCCCCCTCTAGGGGAGGGGAATCGCTACTCGTCCAGCACTTCAATCTGCGCCGATTGATCCACGCAGATTTGCGGGTGATCGCGATAGACGCCGAGCGTCCCGTGGATGCGCAGGCGTTTGCCGTCGAGCGTCGGAAAAGATGGGCCGTCCCAGTTCGCGAAATTCTGGCCGAAGACGACAGCGGAGAACTCGCCCGTCGCGGTTGGCGTATCCAGAATAAGCGCGGCGCGGCGGTCGAACACTTGCGCCTCGGCGACGCTGGCCTCGACGATGCGATAAGGCGCATCGCCGAACATGCAATTGGCGTTGGCCGCGCGCGCCAAGTCGGCGGCGGCGGCGGTGGTGAGCACGCGATAATCGTGCAGCGCCCAGAGCCCGCGCTCTTCGGCGCGCGCTTGCGCTTCCAGCGCCATGAGCTCGGGCGTGCGGACATGGTTGTCGCGGCGCGGGCGCACATAGGCGGCGCCGCGCGACACGAGCTCATGCTGTAGCCAGAACCAACGTCCGCCTTCGCTCTCGACAAAGACATGCGCGATTGCGGTTTCGGGCGGCGGCTCTGCCGGCGCGGGCTGATCGGGGCGGGGACGCGGCGTCCAACGGCGCGCGCCGCCATAAGCCAGACGCACGCGGCGATGCAAGGTCAGGCTCTCCAACTCGCCCTGCGCTTGCGCGGCATAAGGCGCATCGCCGCGTGGCGCATCGATCTCAGCGAGGAAAACACGAAGACCGCTATCAAGCTCGAGACTATCGCCATTGAAGGCGGCGACCACTTGGCCCGTCTCGCCCTTTTCAAGCGAGCCGAGGTCGGGGCCGCAGCCCCCGAGCGCAGTCAGCACCGCTACGATGGCGACGCGCCAGAGCCGCATCCGCCTCTCCCGCCTCGACGCGGTGTTCCGCGTCGGCCATACTCTGGCATAAGGCTCCGTAGCTCAGTTGGATAGAGCTGCTCCGTCCTAAGGAGAGGGTCGCAGGTTCGACTCCTGCCGGGGCCGCGCCATTCAGAACGAGGCGGGGGATATGAGAGAGAAGCGGCGGCGCTACGCTAATTTTTGGTCGCAGGCAGCGGCGGGGCTGACGGCCTTGGCGCATACGCGCGCGGCCAGTTTCCGTTGGGGCGTACTGATTGTTCTCGCGACGATATTGATCGTTGGCGGGCTGTATTCGTGGATCGAGTATGGCTGGTCGGAAGCAATTTACCGCACTGTCGGCGCGCTCAGCATGCAGGACGATTACTACGACGCGAAAGATGTCGTGCTGCAGGCGACGCGATTTGCTGGGATTGCACTGCCGCTGGTGACGTTGTTGTTTGCGTTTTCTGGCGCGCTTGGACGCTCACTCGCGCAGACCTTCAATTTAAGTGCGGCAAAGCATGTGGTGATCGCCGGCGATAGCGCCGCGGCGCTGACGCTGGCGCTCGATTGCCGGATGCGCGCACGCGATGCGGTGATTTTAATTGGGCAGGGCTTGCCCGAAGATACGGCACTGAGCCTGCGGCGACGCGGCGTCATCGTGCTCGAAGGCGATGCGACTCAGATCGACACGCTCCGCAGTGCGCGCGCGCAGCATGCGGCGCATGTCGTGGCGTTCGAGGCGGACGACACAGCGAACTTGCAGATTGAAGCTGCGGTGCGCCGCTTGATCGGCAATTCCAAGCGCAAGCCCCCGCTCGGCGTGCATGTGTCCACGCGCTCGGCGATGCTGCTCCGCGAAGCGCGCGAGATGCGTACCGTGCAAGCCCGCAAGCATGACGGCAAAACCCCGCCGCCGATCGATCCGAAACCGTTCTCGCTCGATGAGATGGCGGCACGTGCGCTGATCCAGAGCGAAGCGCCGGTGTTGATGAGCCTCGCCGATCAGCTGGGGCAGGAGCGCTTGCACCTGGCGTTCTTTGGCTTTGACGATGCGGCGGAAGCAGTCGCGGCGCGGGCGCTGATGAGTTTGTGGTCGGTGCGGTTCGGCGCGCCGCGCCTCACGGTGCTGGCGCCCGATCACGAAGCGGCCGAAGCGCGCTTCAAGGCGCGGCATCGTGAGGCGTTCGCGCATGGCGCGCTCTGGGCGGCGGATATCGCGTTCCTGCCGTTCGATTGGGATCAGGCGAGCGTCGGCAGCGAATTGCTGGACCGCGTCGAGGCCGAGCGTGGCAAGCCGACGGGCGCGATCGTCTCCACCGGCGCCGATCCGGGCAACATCCATCTCGCCATCGCGCTGAAGCGCATCTGCAATCATGGGCTCCGCTGGCCGATCCCGATTTATATGAAGGAGACCAGCCAGTCGGAATTCTCGGCGCAATACGCCAAGGGCGACGACACGGTCGAGCTCGATGCGTATCTGCAGGCTTTCGGCGCGCATCAGGTGACGGCGACGCGGCAGAAAGTGCTCGATGGCTGGCTCGATCGCGGCGCCGCGATCGCGCACGAATATTACAACAAGCATCTGGGCGAACGCGATGCGATGCGGTTGAAAGAACTGCAAGCGGCGATGCGCGATTGGGCTGATGTGCTGGAAGCTTATCGCTCCGCCAACCGCGCGGTGGCCGATAGCGCGCTTGTGAAAATGTGGGATGCGGGCTTCCGGCCCGCTGCTGTGGGGGAAGTGGGCGATACGGCGCCGGTGATCGCGGAAGATAAGATCGCGGAAATGGCGCGTGTTGAGCACGATCGCTGGATGGCTGAGCGCCTGATGTCAGGCTGGCGGCCATCGGTTGAGCGCAACAATGATCTCATGATGCACAATAAGCTCGCGCCCTGGTCGGAGATGAACGAGGGCGACCGCAACAACGATGCGGCGCAAGTGCGCGCCTCGGTCGATATCGCGCGGCTCTTGTATCCGCGTGGCTTCGTGGCGCGGACATCGAATCCCTCCCCCTAGAGGGGGGAGGGTAGGGTGGGGGTGAGAGCATAGAGCGCCTTGTTTGAAAACATGCGGACGGAATGCTTGCAGCCAAAGCGCTCTACGATCTCACCCCTCCCCCTGCCCCCTCCCCCTCTTGGGGAGGGGAAAATTCAGGCGCCGATTTTTCCGCCATCGTCGCGCGTGACGACAACCACTGCCGAGCGCGGCCAGCTAGCGCCGCCATCCGGAAAGTTTGACGGCGGGCGTTGATGGCGCGTCCAGCGTAGTTCGCCGATCGGCGTATTGTTCACGTCGCTCTCGCCCGGATGCTGGATCGCGCACAGGAACGCGGTTTCATCCGGCGCGATGGTCGGTCCGCAGACTTCAGCGCCGACTGGCGCGACCAGGAAGCGCTTCACCGGACGAGGTGACGGCGAGGCAAGCGGCGTGACCAACACGGCGTCGTTGCAGTCCGGGAAAACCGCCGGCGAGCCGTCGGTTGCGATCCACACATTAAACGCGCTGTCGAAGCAGATATTGTCGGGGCAGGTGAAGCGGTCGCCGGTGATGCTCGGCGCGCCGTCCAGCGTGATGGAAACATCCGCCGCGGCGCCGCCGGGCAAAGTGAAACCGTCGCCCGCGTCCGGATCGCCGGCGAGCGCGAACACTTCCCAGCGAAACGTCGTCGCGCCGCTGTCTTCTGCGGCTTCGTCGATGCGGATGATGTGGCCGGCGACATTGGCTTGCTGGCTGCCATCGCTCTGCGCCGCGCCGCGCCGTGGATTGCCGGGGCGGTAGAATTCTTCGTTGCGGTTATAGGTGCAGACCGCGAGCACGATGCCGCGCCCCCGCCAATGCGCGTCAACCGGCGCCTCGACATCTTCCGGGCGATCCATCGGCGTCGCGCCCAAGAGACGCGCGGCTTCGCGGGCGCGCATCATGAGATCGCCTTCGTCAGCGAACGGCGCATGATAGGGCGCTTCTTCGACGGCGCGATTGGCGGACGCCAAAGTCAGCGGCAGCCATTCGCCGGCGCCGGTTTCATCGAAGCGCGCGGCATAGAGCTGGCCGTCGTCGAGAAGATCGCGGTTGGCGAGCCGGTCAGCCGGATCGAAGCGGCCGCGCGACACGAATTTATAGATGAACTCGTCAATCTGATCGTCGCCCATATAAACGGTGACGCGGCCATCTTTCGTGAGCGCCGTGGTCGCGCATTCGCCCTTCTTGCGGCCGAGCGCGGTGCGTTTGCGGGGCGTCCAACAGGGATCATAGGGATCGACTTCCACGACCCAGCCATAGAGCGCGGGGCCGTATGGATTTTGCGCGACATCGAATTGGCGCGGCGGCGAGGCGCTGCGGCCCGCTGGCGCGAACAGCGGATAGCCGAATTTTCCCGCATCGAAGATCCAAGCTTGATCGGCTTGCGCGGCGCCGAGCAGCGGCGCGTTGGCGTCGCGCAGGATGAAGGCGCCGTCGAAATTTTCTTCGGATGAAAGATAAGTGCCCCAGGGCGTGCGTCCGCCCGCGCAATTGGCGAGCGTGCCGCAGCGCACGGCGCCCGCCGGTTCGTCGCCGTGCGTGGGTTCGGCGGCGTTGACGATGGCCGCGGCGCTCGCGATCCAGCGGTGCGCGGCAGCAGGGCCGGCGAACAGGACCGGCGAGAACGGCGTGATGCGGCGATTGCGGCCTTGGCCGGGCGCGGCGTCCTTGCCGATGCTCCAAGCGCCGTCCGCGTGACTAACGGCGACGACGCCGATGCCGGTCGCCGCATAGGCGGTTTCCCAATGCGCCGCGGTAAGCTCACGCGCCGTCGTTAGGCTCGGAAACATTAAGACGGGATCGGCGGATTCAAGATTGGCGCAGAGCAGCATGTCGCGCTGTCCAGTCGGCCAGGGGAAAGCGTATTGCGCGGGGAAGAGCGCCAGCATGTCGTTGTTCTGGCCCCAGCGCTGCTCTTGCTCGGTGCGCGTGAGCGCATCTGGATCGAAGGCCGGCGACACGCTGTCGAACAACGCATCGCCCCAGGCGATGAGTGTGCGCGCGGAATAGCCGGCTGGCACGGTGACGGTGTCGGCATTGGTGGGCGCGACGCTGGCAAAGCCTAGCGGCGTTGAAGCGGCAATGGGACCGGGCGTCGCGCAGCCGGCGAGATTGAGTAGGGGCAGGCCAGCGAAAGCGCCGAGCACGGCGCGGCGCGACGCGATCAAATCTTGGATGTGTTTGGTCATGAGGCCCGCTTCTAGTTTTCTTCCGTGACGCCTCGGTGACATTAGTTTCCGAGTGCGTCTTTCAGCTCCACGATCGCCGCGATCTTCGCGTCGAACAGAGACCAATCATCGCGCGCGGCGATGGCGTCCCAAAGGGTTTCGACTTCGTCGATCAGCATGGTGGTCGGCGCCGGGCGTTGGAAATAGGGGTGCGTGGGCGCACTGCTGGCGCTGCGCTGATCGAGCCCGGCGCGGATCGGGGCGAAGGCGGGCTGGTCGTACAGCGCGGCTTGCGGGCTTTGCGCGGCGCGCTGTGCGCTTGCGCCGCCGCCGCGCCAATCGTGGAAGAATTGGTCGTAGCCGGCCTGAGTTTCGGTCAGCCAGTTGAATACGCTTTGCAGAAACTCGAGGTCTGTCGCCCAATCGCCTTTTGTGAGGTCGAGGCGCGAGAACATGCTGTCGCGCAGTTGTTGCTGATAAGCCGGGCCGAAGCGGCCGAGTTCTAATTCCAACAGCGGCGCCGAGCAGACTTCCAAGAGTGCGCCGGCAAATTGCGCGAGCGCCCAGGAGACCGCTTCAGGTTGACGGCCAAAAGCGTAGAGCCCGCTCTCGTCGAAATAGGCGGCGGTGAAATCGGGTTTGCTGGTCGGCGTGAAGCGCCAGGGGCCGTAATCGAAGCTTTCGCCGGTGACGTTGAGATTGTCGGTGTTCAAGACGCCGTGCACGAAGCCGGCGCACATCCAACTTGCCGCCAGCCGCGCCGTCGCTTCCACCACTTCGCCGAGCACAGCCGCGACCCGCGCTTCGGACTCGAGATGGGCGTGCGCTGGATAGTAGCAGGCGATGACGTGATCGATCAGCTGCTGGATGAGGTCTTTGCGCTCGAAAAAGGCCAGCCGTTGAAAGGCGCCGATGCGGATATGCGAATGAGAAAGCCGCACCAGCACGGATGAGCGTGTCGGCGATGGCTCGTCATGGCGTTGCAGCGCTTCACCGGTTTCAAAGAGGGAGAATGCTTTCGAGGTGTAGACGCCAAGCGCTTCCAGCATTTGCGCCGCAAGCACTTCGCGCACGCCGCCCTTGAGCGTGAGGCGTCCATCGCCGAAACGCGAATAGGGCGTCTTGCCCGAACCCTTCGTGCCGAAATCGAGCAGGCGGTTTTTGTCGTCGCGCAACTGGCCAAAGAGAAAGCCGCGTCCATCGCCGATCTCGGGATTGTAAACGCGAAATTGATGACCGTGATAGCGCATCGCGAGCGGATGGGGCTGGTTGTTCGCCAATGGTTCGAAACGCGCGAAATGGTTTTCCCACTCCGTGTCGCTCAGCGCGCCAAGCCCGACGCGCGCGGCCCAGGCCTGATTGCGCCAGCGCAAAGTGTGGCTGGGAAATCGCGCCGGCTCCACAGGATCGGCAAAGTCCGGCCCCAAAGTCGCGAAAGCTGGATCGGGCCGGTAGGTGGGCGATGGCGGCATGCGCCGAACTTAGGGCCGCGATCGCGCCACGTCATGTGGATGGCTTCGCGAATGGGTTGATCCGGCGTGACGAGGCAGATCATGTGTGGCAGTGAGGGGCGGGGCGTAACAGGGACAGGACGACTATGCCGGCGCGCGGTCTGATCCTCTTCGGCGCGGTTTTGGCGGCGCTTTCGCTTGCCGCCTGCACGCCCAAATCCCAGCAGAGCGGCGACGTCGGGCCGAAGCCGAATGGCGACGCCGCCGACATCGCTCAAGCGCTCGATCCATGCGCCGAAGGCAGCGGCGCGGACGCAAGCCTCTGCGGCAACCGCACCTTGGCGGCGCTCGATGCGCAGATCCGCGATGCGCTCGTTGCGGAAGCGGCCTCCGTTTCCGAAAGCGGCGCGCAATTGCTGGTGCAGAACCAGCAGCGCTGGCGCCAGGCGCAGCGCGTGGCCTGCGGCGTCACGGACGAGGCCGCCACGCCGGACGCCGAGCAGCAGAGCTGTTTGGAGGCGGAATTCCGCGAGCGGGTGCAGGAGGCGCGCTCCTCGATCGAGGAAGTTGGCGGCTACACCTTTCAGCGGGTCGAATTGGTGGACGCCACCCCGGTCACCGCCCAGATCGCGGCCGATAGCGGGCTTGGCGATGAGGCGCCGCCAGCGGTCTCCCGCGATATCCGCTATCCCCGGATCGACGCGCCGCAGACCCCGGCGATCCAGCGCTTCAACCAGCTGGTCGCTCAGCAGCCGCAATACCGGCTGGAGGACGCAACCGAGGAGATCGTCGACTACCGGATCGCCTATGCCGGTCCGGACGTGATCTCGGTGCGGTTCGACACAGCGATTTTTCCCTGGCGCGGCCCATCCCAATAGCTCCAGCAAGGCCGTGACGGTGATGATGGGCCCCGGCCCGGCCCTTGGCCGCGACCGATGTCTTCCGCGCGGGCTCGGGCTGGGAGCAGTTCGTGACCCAGCGCGCCATGCGCGAGCTGACCCGGCTCTACCGGGAATATGAGTTCACGCCCTCGGCCCACCGATGTCCGGGAAAACGCCATCAAGCCGCACCTCTGGCTGGTGACGGAGGGTGGCTTGGTGCTGCTTTTCCCGCCTTACAGCTTCGGCGGCCCCTATGCTCTGGGCGGGACGGCGGAAGTCACCATCCCCTGGGCCGAGCTGCGGACTTATCTCAACCCCCGACGCGCCCGCCCCGATCCGCGCGCAAGGCCTAAGCTCAGCCACTGGATTTCGACTGTGAACGGGCGCCGCACCCTGTTGCCCGGGCGCCGGCTTTGGCTCAGGTTGTCAGCAGGGATGCGTGCTTGGCGCGCGTGGGGTGGGTGGAATGGCTGAAGCAGCCGGCCACGCAAAACATTGGGCCGATTACGGCGAGCGGGGCGCGGCCTGGGGGCCGGCCACGATTGCGTTCGTGTATCGCCTGCTCGGGCGCACGGCCTGCCTCATCTTCATGGCGCCGGTGATCCTCTATTTTTACGTCGCGGGCGCGGGACAGCGCCGCGCTTCGCTGGATTATTTGCGGCGCGTCTGGCGCGCCAATGGCTGGACGCCCGCGCCGGGGCACTGGCAGGGCCTGAAGCACTTTTTCAGCTTCGGCGCGGCGACGCTCGACAAATTCGCGGCGTGGGTCGGGCGGCTTGGCCGCGCCGACATCGACAATATCGACGGCTCGCAGTTTCAGCAGATGCGCAGCGATCCCCGGGGCGCGATGCTGATCTCCGCGCATGTCGGCACCACCGACATCATCCGCGCCATCGCCTCGCGTGAGCAGAAGCGGCCAGTGAACGTCATCGTACACACCGCGCACGCTGAGAAATACAACCGCCTCATCCAGCGTTTCGCGCTGAGAGCAGCGTGCGCCTGATCCAGGCCGCCGAGGTGGGGCTGGGCACGGCGCTTCACCTTTCCGCCGCCATCGAGCGCGGGGAGTGGATCGTGATCATGGGCGACCGGGTTTCGGTGAAACATGAAGAGCGCACCATCGACGTGAATTTCCCTGGGCGCGCCGGCGCGTCTGCCGCAGGGGCCGTTCCTGCTGGCGACTTTGTTGCGTTGCCCCTGTCTATCTGCTGTTCTGCGTCGAGAAGGACCGTCGCAAGCGCGTGCATTTTCTCCGTGCTCAGCGAATCGGCAGCGACGCCCCCGCGAAGCCCGCAACGCGCGCCTCAGGAAATGGCGCAGCGCTATGCGGGTGCGCTGGAGGACATCGTCCGCGCCGCGCCCTATCAGTGGTTCAACTTTTATGATTATTGGGCGCGGCCCTTGGCGGGGACGGGACGGTAGGCGTGCGCGGGGACGGGGCGAACACAATCGATCTGGGCGATAGCGACCTCACCATCGAGCAGGTGTGGGGCGATCGCTGTCGGCGCGGTGCAGGCGCGGCTTTCCGATGCGCGCGGCGTGCGCGCGCGTGTCGCGAAATCGGCGGGGCATGTCGATGCGGCGTTGAAGCGCGACGGCGTGATCTATGGCGTCACCACCGGCTATGGCGACAGCTGCACGACGAACATCCCGCCCGAAATCATCGCGGAATTGCCGCTCCATCTGACGCGCTTTCACGGCTGCGGCGGCGGGCGGATGCTGACGGCGCAGGAAACACGCGCTGTGATGGCGGTGCGGCTCGCGGCTTTGCTGAAGGGCTGGTCCGGCGTTTCGGTGGAGCTCGCGGCTCTGCTCGGCGACATGCTGCGGCTCGATATTTTGCCGCTGATTCCGGCGGAAGGTTCTGTCGGCGCGAGCGGGGATTTGACGCAGCTGAGCTATATCGCGGGCGCGCTCGCGGGCGAGCGCGACGTGATGTTCGAAGGCCGGCAGATGACGTCCGCCGAGCGTTCGCGGAAGCGGGCCTGAAGCCCATCCGTTTGCGGCCGAAAGAAGCGCTCGCGGTGATGAATGGCACGGCGGTGATGACGGGTCTCGCTGCGCTCGCCTTCACGCGCGCCGAAGGGCTGTCGCGTTTGGCGTCACGTCTCACAGCGATGGCGAGCCTCGGCGTGCTCGGTAATCCCGCGCACTTCAATGCGCGTCTGTTCGCCGCAAAACCGCATCCCGGGCAGATGCGCATCGCGGCGCGCATTCGCGCCGACCTCGAAAAGCTCAACGGCCATGCGCCGTCGCCGTCCGCAGGATCGCTATTCGATCCGCTGCGCGCCGCATGTGATCGGCGTCCCTGGAAGACATGCTGCCGCAATTTCGCACCATGATCGAAACCGAGATCAACAGCGCCAATGATAATCCGCTGTTCGATCCCGAAACTGGCGATGTGCTGCACGGCGGACACTTCTGATGGACGGCCATATCGCGTTCGCGATGGACGGGCTGAAGAACCTCGTCGCCAACGTCGCCGATCTCTTGGATCGCCAGCTCGCGCTTCTGGTCGACACGCGCTTCAGCAATGGCTTGCCGGCCAATCTCTCCGGCGCAACCGGCCCGCGCGCGGCGATCAATCATGGGCTGAAAGCCGTGCAGATCGCGGCCTCCGCTTGGACCGCCGAAGCGCTGAAGCTCACCATGCCGGCGAGCGTGTTCTCGCGCTCGACCGAGTGTCACAACCAAGACAAAGTCTCGATGGGCACGATCGCGGCGCGCGATGCGCTGCGCGTGCTGGAGCTGAGCGAGCAAGTCGCGGCGGCGCACACCATCGCGTGCGTACAGGCGGTGCGTCTGCGTCAGCGCGCGGGCGAGCTTTCCGACGCGGCGATCGGGCCGGGCGTCGCGGCGCTCATCAATGATGCGCGCGTGCCCTTCATCGATGAAGACGCGCCGCTGGACAAAGTGCTGATCGAACTCAACAGCGCGATCGCGACGCGGCGCTGGCATCTCGACTGGCCGGGCGACGAGGCCGTGGTGTGATGAAGGCGCTGGTGGCGGCGAGCGTCCAAGCCTCGCCGCAATTTTATGATCTCGATCCGCTCAACATCGTTTGGCACGGCAATTATCCGCGGTTTCTCGAACTCGGACGCGTCGCGTTGATGGACAAGATTGGCTACGGCTATCTGGAGATGGCGGCCTCTGGGTTTGCGTGGCCGGTGATTGATTTGCACATGCGCTATGCGCGGCCGATGCGCCTCGCGCAGCGGGTCGATATCGAAGCGGGTATTGTGGAATGGGAAAATCGTCTGAAGGTCAGTTACGAGATTCGCGACGCCGCGAGCGGCGCGCGCGTGATGCGCGCATCCTCCGTGCAGGTCGCGGTGTCGATCGAAACGAACGAAATGCAATGGATTTCGCCGCCCATTTTGTTCGAGCGCTTATCGCCTTATTTGCCGCCTGCGGCATGATGCTGGGCGCGGCGCATGCGCAATGCGCCGATCCGTTTCAAGTCGCCGCGCAGACTGGGACGAGCGCGTTCGTGCAGACGCGGCATTTGACCGGCGTGCGCACGCCGCTGGTGTCGCGTGGGCAAGCCGTGGTGGCGCCGGGCCGCGTGGAATGGCGCGTGACCAATCCGATCGATATCCGCACTGTGATTACGCCAACAGGCATCACGCAATCGGTCGAGAACGGCCCGCCGCAATCGCTCGGCCCGCAAGGCGCTGATCCCTTTGCATCGGGCGCTGGTCTCTTCGATCTGCTCGTCGGTGATTTCGCCGCGGTGCGCACGCATTACGATATCGCGCGCCTTGCGCCGGCGGCGAATGGCTCCTGGCGTTTGCGGCTCACGCCGCGCGGGGCGGGGCTGGCCCGCTTTGTGTCGCAGATCGAAGTCAATGGCTGTTCGGCGATCGAGGGAGTCGAGGTGCGGCAAGCCAATGGCGACCGCATGGAAATCGCATTGACGCGTGAAGACGGGTAGGGCGCGCATGTGAGGCGTTTGGGGGGGATAATCTGCGTTATCTGGTGTGTTCTGGCGTGCGTCGTGATCGTGGCGCGCGTGCGGGAAGGGCGCGCTTTCGACACCGATATTCAGAGCCTCCTGCCGCAAAGCGCCATCGAACCGGTGATCCGCGCAGCGATGACGGATGCGGGCGATGCGGCGGCGCGCCGTGTCGCGGTGCTGGTGTCGGCTGACGATCCGCAACGGGCGCTGGATGCGGCCGCCGATCTTGAAGCCGCGCTTGTTGCGGCGAATGTGTTTCACGCTGACCGCAGCGACGGCGAAGAAATGGGCCGTTGGCTATTCGCCAACCGCAATCAGCTCCTGTGCGACATTGATCCCGCGCGTTTCGATGGCGCGGCGACGGCGCAGCGTTCGCTGGTGATGCTCTATTCACCGATGACGCCTGTGAGTGGCGAGATGCTGCGGCGCGATCCGTTCTTGCTCACGCTGCAGCTTTCGCAATGCCTCGCGCCGAGCGGCATGGGCGGCAGCGCGATTTTGCTGTCGGGGCGCTTGGAGAACTCGTCCTTCCGGCTTGACGTGCAGGATGCTGTCGGCGCGGTTTATGATGTGTGGCGCGCGCGCTGGCCGGATGTGCATGTGGCGCGCGCGGGCGCGGTGTTTCATGCGCGCGAGGGCGCGCGCAAGCGCGGGGCGAGGTGTCGCTGATCGGCACGGTGAGCCTTGTGGCGATCGTGCTGTGCTTGATCGTGTGTTTTCGCCGGCCTGAAGCGATCGCTGGCACGATGGCGGTGACAGCGGCGGGCGCGCTTGGCTCGCTGGGCGCGGCATTGCTGGTGTTTCCGAGCGTGCATGTGCTGGTGTTCGTGTTCGGCTCGGCGTTGATCGGCGTCACCTCCGATTATGCGCTGCACTATCTCGCCACCGGCCCGCAAATGGGCTGGGCGCCGGTGGAAGAGCGCGTGCGGCGCGTGTTTCGCCCGCTGCTGGTGTGCGCCGCCGCGACCTCGCTCGGCTTTGCGAGCCTGGCGCTGTTTCACGTGCCCATCTTCGATCAGGTCGCGGTGTTTTCTGTCGCCGGCATCGCGACGGCCTGGCTTTTCACGCTCACCTTGCTGCCGCTGATGGATCTCCGCGCGCGCGCGCCGGAAAAGCTCTCCGCCTGGTGGCGCAAACTCGAAGCGCCGCTGCTGCGCATTCGCTGGACACGCGCGGGCGCGCTCGCATCAGTTGCGTTCGTGGTTGTCGCGGTTGTCGCGGGCGCAGTGCGTTTCGGCGCGCTGGACGATGTGCGCCAGTTTCAACCGCGCTCGCCCGTGCTGACGGCGGAGGAGGGCGAAGTGCGCGAGGCCGTGGGCTTCAGCGCAACGCCAAGCTTTCTCCTTTCTTACGCCGCAACGCCCGACGAAGCGCGCATGCGCGAAGAGGCGGCGCTTTCGGCGATGCCGGAGGATGTCGCGCGCGATATCTTGGCGACCAGCCGCTTCGATCCATCACTCGCGCGCCGCGCGTTGAATGAGACGACCTTGCGCCAAAAGCTCTACTTGCCGCTGCTGGCCGATCGCCGCGCCATGCTTGGCGCCGATGTCGATCCGTTCGCGGTGAGTGAAGCCGAACCGCCGCAGATGATCGCGGGTCTCAGCGGGCAGGCGGATGAGGTTTCGTACCTTATCGCACCACTCGGGTCGCACGCCGCCGCGAGCGAGGGCGTCCATGCGGAGAATGCGCTCATCGTCGATCCCGCGGAGCGCTATTCGCGCGCGTTCGCGGATTATCGCGTGTTCGCAAGTTGGGCGGTGGCGGCGGCGTTCGGCGTGTGCGCGATCATCGTGCTCGCGCTCTACCGCACATGGCGGGCGCTCACGATTCTGATCGGGCCCGCTGTTGGCGTGGCGATGGGTGTGGCGATACCGCTCGCGCTCGGCGTGCCGATCTCGTTTTTCTCGGTGGTTGCGCTTTTCGTGGTGATCGGCACGGGCATCGACCACGCGGTCTTCCAGTTCGAAGCGGCGGAGACGGGCGGCGAGCCGATGGAGCTTGCGGTGTTGCTCGCCGCCTTGACGACGATCCTCTCGATGGGTCTGCTGGGTTGAGCGGGACCTATCCGGTGCAGAGTTTTGGTCTTGCAGTGGCCGCGGGGGTTACCAGCGCGTATGTGTTTTCCTCGCTGCCGGGGAAGTTCGGGGGACGTAAGGCGTGAACACGACGAAGACGGATGTCGTCATTATTGGCGCGGGCCCCGCGGGCTCCGTCGCAGCCAGCTTGCTCGTGCAGCGCGGCTGGAAGGTCGAGGTCGTTGAGCGCCAGCATTTTCCGCGCTTCTCGATCGGCGAGAGTTTGCTGCCGCAATCGATGATGTTTTTAGAAGAAGCCGGTTTGCTCGCCGATGTCGAAGCGGAAGGCTTTCAGTTCAAGGACGGCGCCGCGTTCGATAATGGCGTGAAGAAAACCTCGATCTATTTCCCGGACAAGAGCGCGCCGGGGCCGGCGACAACTTTTCAAGTGCGGCGCGACAAGTTCGATTTGGCTTTGGCCAAAGGCGCGGCGAAAAAGGGCGCCAACGTCACCTTCGGCGAAGAAGTGATCGCGTTTACGAGCGATGCGGATGGCGCTGTGGTCACGGCGCGCAACGAAACAGGCGAGACGCGGCGCATCGAAGCGCGCTTTGCTTTGGATGCGAGCGGTTTCGGGCGCGTGCTCAGCCGCATGCTCGATCTTGAAGTGCCCTCCGATTTTCCAACACGCCGCGCGGTGTTCTGCCATGTGAAGGATAGCATCACCGAGACGCAGTTCGACCGAAACAAGATATTGGTCTCCGTCCATCCGACTAACCCGGAAATCTGGTACTGGTTGATCCCTCTTGCGGATGGCCTTTCTTCACTCGGCGCTGTTGGACCGGAAGCCGCGCTCGCGGCGGCAGGCGCGGACGATCACGAGCGGCTCTGGAATCTTGTGCGTGAGACTGAGTTCATGGCGCATGTGCTCGCGAACGCCGAGCAGATCCGGCCGACCGCGACGATCATCGGCTATGCCTGCAGTGTGAAGAGCTTGGTGGGGCCGAGCTATGCGCTGCTGGGCAATGCGGCGGAGTTTCTTGACCCGGTGTTTTCCTCCGGCGTCACCATCGCGATGAAATCGGCGAGCCTCGCCACCGATTTGATCGATCGCCAATTTCGCGGTGAGCCCGCCGATTGGCAGCGCGAATTTACCGAAGAGCTTTATGTCGGCATCGAGACGTTCCGCGCCTGCGTCGAGGCTTGGTACAATGGTGTGCTGCAGCAAATCATTTTCAACCGTCCCGAAAGCATGACGGACGTCACCAAGATGCTGACCTCGGTGCTCGCGGGCTATGCGTGGGATCGGCAGAACTCGATCGTGAAGGAGCCGAAGCGCTTTCTGCGCTTGGTCGCCGAGCTGTGCGCGCGCTAGCGCCTTTCGCTCTCGCGCTGAGTTTGGCGGCGTGTGCGACTGCGCCGGCGGCGCCGGCTGGCGACGTGCGCGCGCGGATATCGGAGAGCATCACGCTCAATCTGCCGACGCCGCCGGCTTACCCAGAAACGCAAACGCTCTCGCAGATCATTCGCGGGCGTTACGGCGAGACCGAGCGTGCGTTTGAGTGCATCGTGTCGCTTTCGCCAGAGAGCGTGGAGATCGTGGTGACGACGCCGGGGGGGCCACGTCTCGCGACGATCATCTGGAGTGCGACGGGCGTGGAAGAACGCCGCACGGCGCTCGCGCCGCAAGGCGTGCCTGTTGAAAATATTCTGGCTGATCTTTTCGTGGCGCGTTGGCCTGGCGAGGCGATCACGGAATCGTTGCCAACGGGCGTGACGTTCAGCGACATAGACGGCGTGCGCACATTGGCTGGTCCCGATGGCTTGCTTGTGGATGTGACGCCAGACGCCGCCGATCCCACGCGCGTCACATTGCGCAATCGCGCGTTCGGCTATGAACTCACCATCGTTTCGCGCGTGATCGGATGAGTGCGCCGCCGATCTTCGTTGCGGCCTTTTCCGCCGCGTGCGCGCTGGGCGCCGACAACGCGGCGATCGCGGCGAATTTGTTTGCAGCGGAGCCGCGCAGGATTAACGGCGTCGCCAAGCTCAGCGATGGCCGCGCCGTGCCGGTGGGGCGCTTGCCGTTCGAGCTTAAGGCGGCGCCTGGAGAGACGCGCACCAATCGCATCTTGGCGCATTGCTACGAGCGCATTGCGAATGATGTTGCCGCCGTGCGTGAAGCGTGCGGCGCCGATCGCTTCGGTGTCGTGATGGGCACCAGCACGTCCGGGATTGGGGAATCCACGGCTGCGATCCGGCTAAAGTTGACAGAAGACCGCTGGCCGCCAGGGTTTAGCATCCGTACGCATCAACTCGGCGAAGTCTCCGCGTTCGCGGCGGAGCTCGCGGGCGCCCAAGGGCCGCGCTACACCGTGTCGACGGCGTGCACGTCCGGCGCACGCGCGATTGCGTCGGGCGCGCGGCTGATGCGCGCTGGTCTGTGCGACGCGGTGCTGTGCGGCGGCGTTGATTCGCTGTGCGATCTCACGCTCGATGGCTTTGCCTCCTTGGAATCTTTGTCCGAGGAGCCGTGTAATCCGATGAGCCTCAATCGCAGAGGCATCAGCATCGGCGAAGGGGGAGCGCTCTTCTTGTTGACGCGCGAGCCTGGCGCGCATCGCCTCGCGGGCTGGGGCGAGAGCTCGGATTCGCATCATGTCTCCGCGCCCGATCCTTCGGGCAAAGGCGCCGAGCTTGCGCTGCGCAAGGCGCTCGCGATGGCCGGCGCGGAGGCGCGCGCGATAGACTTTGTGCATCTTCATGGCACCGCGACGCGCCTTAATGATGCGATGGAAGCCGGCGTCGTGCATCGGCTGTTCGGCGCCGAGACGCCCGCGAGTTCAACCAAGCCGATGACGGGGCACATGCTCGGCGCCGCTGGCGCGATGCAAGCGGCGATCTGTTTGATGGCGATCAATGAAGGCCGCGTGCCGCCGCATCTGTGGGACGGCGTGCGCGATCCCGATTTGCCGGCCTTGAATCTCGCCGCGCCCGGCGCTCGCGCTGAGATCAAGATGGCCGCAAGCGCGAGTTATGCTTTTGGCGGCAACAATGCCGCTTTGATTCTGGCCGCCGCATGAGCGCGTTTCCGCCCGCCGAAGACCTCGTGCCGCACAAAGGCGAGATGTGCTTGATCGACCGCATCGTCGGCGAAGAGGGCGAGACGGTGCGCGCGGAGGTCACGATCCGCCCCGATCACCTCTTCTTTAAGCAAGGTCACGGCGTACCGGCTTATGTGGGCTTTGAGCTGATGGCGCAGACCATCAGCGCTTATGACGGCCTCCGGCGTCGCCGCAGCGGTAAGCCGCCGGCGATTGGATTTTTGCTGGGCTGTCGGCGTTATGCGGCGTCGCGGCCGTTCTTTCGCGAGGGCGAAACGCTCGCCATTGAGGTGACATCGTTGCTCGGAGAAGACGGTATGGCGTCTTTTCAGTGCCGCATCACGGATGCTGGCGGCGATGACGTGGCGAGCGGGGTGATAAACGTCTATCGTCCCGCCGATCCGGAAGCATTTTTGAGCGCGGAACGATGAGCGGGGAAGGGCGAGGCGCAAAGCCGGTGCTGGTCACCGGCGCGAGCAAGGGGCTGGGGCGCGCGATTGCGCTCCGGCTCGGCGCCGAGGGCTATCCGATCGTCGCGCACTACGGGAATGATCGCGCGGGCGCCGAAGCTGTTGCGGCGGCGATTGCAAGCGGCGGTGGGCGCGCCGAAGTGCTAAGCTTCGATGTGCGCGATCGCGATGCCACACGCACAGCGCTTGAGACTTATCTATCCGACAAGCCCGGCTTTTGGGGCGTGGTGCTGAGCGCGGGCGTCACGCGCGACAACGCGTTTCCCTCGATCGATGGCGAAGGCTGGGACGCGGTGCTGCGCACCAATCTCGACGGCTTCTACAATGTGCTCCACCCGCTCACGATGCCGATGATCCATCGCCGCGATGGTGGACGCATTGTGGCGCTGTCATCCGTGTCGGGGCTGATCGGCAATCGCGGTCAGGTGAATTACAGCGCTTCGAAAGCCGGCGTGATCGGTGCGGTGAAGGCGCTTGCGGTTGAGCTCGCCAAACGGAAGATCAGCGTGAACTGCATCGCGCCGGGCCTGATTGAAAGCGCGATGACGGAAAAGATTCCGGCGGAGATCGTCGATGCGGTGCCGATGAAGCGCATGGGCACGCCGGAAGAAGTGGCGGCGCTCGCGGCGTTCCTGTACTCTGAAGAAGCCGGCTACATCACGCGACAAGTGATTTCGATCAATGGGGGCTTGATCTGATGCGGCGCGTCGTCGTCACCGGCATGGGCGGGATCAGCGCGCTCGGCGGCACATGGGCCGAAGTCGAAGGCAAGATGCGCGCCGGCAAAACCGCGACGCGCTACATCGAGGAATGGGATCGGCTGACGGACTTGACGTGCAAAGTCGGCGCGCCAGCGGATTGGTTCTCGCACGAGGGCTTTTATCCGCGCCAGAAGATCCGCTCGATGGGCCGCGTCTCCGTGATGGCGGTGCATGCGTGCGAGAAGGCGCTGACGCAGGCGGGGCTGCTGGACGACCCGCTGCTGAGCTCGGGGCGCGTGGGCGTCGCGTGCGGCTCATCCTTCGGCTCGACGCCGCCGATCAAGGATTTCGTGACCTTCCTTGACACCGGCAAAGCCGGCGCGCTCAACGCCACCAGCTATATCCGCATGATGTCGCACACGACGCCGGTGAATATCAGCGTGGCGTTTGGGCTGACCGGGCGCGTGATCACGACGTCGTCGGCGTGCACGTCGGGCTCGCAAGGCGTTGGCTACGGCTTCGAGACCATTCGCGACGGGCGCGCGGACGTGATGATCACGGGTGGCTCGGAAGAATTTTGTCCGACCATGGCCGTGGTGTTCGATCGGCTCTACGCCACCAGCACCAATGGCAACGAAGCGCCCGCGCAAGCGTGCCGGCCGTTCGATTCCAAGCGCGATGGGCTGGTGATCGGCGAAGGCTCGGCGATGCTGATCCTGGAAGAGCGCGAACACGCTTTGGCGCGCGGCGCGACGCCGCTGGCAGAAGTCGTGGGCTTTGCGACCAACGCCGACGGCGCGCACATCTCGCACCCAAAGCAAGAGACGCAGTCTTTCGTGATGCGCGAAGCGCTGGCGGGCGCGGGCATCGATGCCGGCGCGCTTGGCTTCATCAATGGCCACGGCACGGCGACAGTCGCGGGCGATGTGGTCGAGTCGCATGCGACGGCGGCGGTCTATGGCGAGAACGTGCCGTTCAACACGTTGAAAGGTCATTTCGGTCATTCGCTCGGCGCATGCGGCGCGCTCGAAGCCTGGCTCGGTATCGAAATGATGCGCGCGGGCTGGGCGGCGCCGATCGCGAACTTCGTCGAGGCCGATCCGCGTTGCGCCACGCTCGATTATATTGGCGCGGGCGGACGGCGCATCGATGCGGGTTATTTCGCTTCCAACAATTTCGCGTTCGGCGGCATTAACACTTCGCTGGTATTCGCTCGCGTGTGAGCAGAGGGGCCGTGATGACAAAGTTGCAGCGGGCGGCGGCGCGGTGTGCGCTGGGACTGGCGAGCGCTTTCGGCATGATCGGCGTGTCGTACGCGCAGGAAGAGGCGACGCCCGCGGGACAGCCGCAATTGCCGCTGTGGGAGCTGCGCGTCGGCGGCGCCGCACTTTACGCGCCGGACTATCCAGGCTCGGAAGATTCGCATTGGCGCGGCGTGGGCGCGCCGCTTTTTGTGTATCGCGGCGAACGCATTCGCATTGGCTCGGATGAACCGACGTCGGTGGCGCGCGCGATTGCGGTGGAGACGCGGCGCTTCGAACTCGATCTTTCGGTCGATGCAAATTATGGCGCGGACTCAGGCGAAAACGCTGCGCGCGTCGGAATGCCCGATCTCGACACGCAGCTCGAGATCGGCCCGCAGCTTACGCTCAATATCGCTGACACCGGCTGGACCGAAGAAGGGCGACGGCGCTTGCGTTTGCTGCTGCCGGTTCGCCATGTCGGTGCGACGGACTTCAAGCATTATGACGAGCTTGGCTTTCTCTTTCAGCCGACGCTCACTTATCGCCGGCAATGGCCGGGCGATCGGCGCATGAGTTTTTCGACGTCATTCGCGGGCACCTGGGCGACCGAGGGCGTGCAGGATTATTATTATCAAGTCGACACGCCGTTCGCGACGACTGAGCGGCCCGCTTATGATGCGCAAGGCGGCTATCTCGGCGCGCACCTTCAGGTTTCCGGCGTGCGCGAAGTGAAGCCTGGGCTCAACGTCTATCTCACCTATCGCGTGCGCAATCTCTCGGGCGCCGCGAATGCCGATAGCCCGCTGCACACCGCCGACACGACGCAAGCCTTCAGCGTGAGCGTGGTGTGGACGGCGTTGCGCAGCAGCCGCGCGGCGGCAAACGGCGAGCGCTAGTCGTTCGAGCTGAAACTCCCGCTCCTCCTCGATGGAGGAGCTGTCAGCGTGCGAAGCACGATGACTGAGGAGGTGAGGCCCGCTGCTCTTGAAGGGAAGCCTCCAGAGGCTCCTCACACAAAGTCCCGCGAACACCTCCTCCGGTTTCGCCGCTTTCGCGGCTCAACCACCTCCGCCATCGAGGAGGAGGATGGGCGCCAAATCAGATCGGCATTTGAGTTAGCGTCCAATCTCGCCTTGCGACACATCGATGTCGCCGAGATGATAGCTGAAGCGCACGCGCTTTTCGTCGCGGCTCAGTTTCAGCACGACATCGTCGAGCGGCTTCAGGATGCGGCGAAATTTCACGCGCGAAAGATCGGCGTGCTCGGGCCGGAAGTTCCACAATCGCTCGGAAAACAGCACAGCCAGATGCGCCTGCGCGACGCCGGGCAGGATCGGGTGCTCGGGGAAATGGCCGCGAAAGAAGGCAAGCTCCGGCGCGAGGCGGAAAGCGAGTTCCGCTTCGGTGTTCGTCTGCATCCGTACAGCGACGGCGAGCGGGGCGAGAACGTCTTCTGTCGAGAACATGGCCAGCAAAGTTGAAAGCACACGCTTGCCTTGCGAGTCGACTGGAATTGCATCGACGAAGCGCCAATGCTTCGGCCGCTCCGCGGGTTCAAGCTCGGCGGCGGAAGCGCGGCGAAGGTCGCGGGAAAGGCGGAAGGCGCCGCGCGCGTTGAGCGCCGTACGGCCCGCATCGCTGAGGGCCACGATGGCGGCGAGCGCGTGCTTTCGCTCGGGCAAAGTGAGCGCGGCGACGGCTTTGATCTCCGGCAAGCTCACAAGCTTTTCCTCGACGCGCCTGAGCGACACGCGTTTGCCGTCGATTTTGACGACGCGGTCGCGGCGTGGCTGCAAACGGAAAGCGCCATCCGGGAGAAGCGCCACGCCATCGCCGGTCAGGTGCGGCGCGTCGTTTGGCAGATATGGCGAGCGCACTTCAAGCGCGCCGTCAGCATCGGCGCTCACTCTGACGTTTTCAAACGGCGTCCATGGAGCGTCGGCGCTCTCTTGTCGCCGCCACCCAATGCCGCCCGTCTCGGTGCTGCCGAGCACTTCGATCGGCGCGCGACCAAATGCGCGCGCGCTGGCCTCTGCGTCGCTGAAGGTCAGGAGCTGACCCGACGAGAAGATGAGTTTCGGCGCGTCCGATAGGTGCAGATTTGGCGGCAACCGCGACAGATGCGCGGGGCTCGTGATGAGCGTCGTCGTTGCATCAAGCTTGTTTTCGAGTTCTTCCCAATAGGTCGCGGCCTCGTCACTTGAGGCGCCTCCAGAAAGAGCCGGCCACAGGATGCGATAGAGCAGCCCGTAAATATGCTGATGCGACACGGTGCTGAGCACGAACCCGGCGTCGCGACCCCACAGCTTGATAAGCGCCCGCGCCTCGGTCTCGAGCTGCGAGAGTTTCTTCTCCACGGGCTTTGGCGCACCGGTCGAGCCCGAGGTGAAGAACACCAAAGTCGGATTGCGCTCGGCGATCTCGAAGCGCGCGTCATCGTCGTGCGCGAAGGCAAGAGCTTCGCCGTTCAGGACGTGCTCGGGCGCGGCGCCGATGTCGGCGAGATAGGCGGCTTGCGTGTGTGCGGGAAGAATGATGCGGCGACTGAGGCTGGCGGCGGCAAGCAGTCCCGCAACAAAGCGCGCGGCCGATATGGTGTGCAGCACCACGTCGCCCTCACGCGCCTTCACACGCTGCACAGCTCCAGCGGCCGTCGCGCGAATCTGGCCAGCGGTGACCGCTTGCTCGCCGCGCTTGAACAAGACGGCGTTCGCATCTGCGCGCAGCAGCGTATCGATCAGCCCAATCACTTCGCCGGCTCTTCGCGTTTGCGCACGAATTGGCGCACGATGAATTCGCCGGCGAACAGCGCGCCCATCGCGAGATAGGCGATGAGGCCGTTATAGAGCGTCCAGAAATCCCAATCGGCGTAGAGCGCGGTCCAGGTCGCGATCGCGCCATTGATCAGAAAGAACACCACCCACACCCAGGTAACCGTGCGCGTGTAGCGGACGCCGCTCTCCGGTAGATTGGGTTCCGCCAAACGCGCGAAGCGTTCGATCATGCTGGGCCCGCGCCGCAGCGTGAGCGCGAAGGCGATCAGCATCGCGGCGTTCATGCAGGCGGGATAGAGACGAACCGAAAGCTCCCGGTCCCAGAGTGCGATCAGCGCAATCAAAGCCGCGACGGCGAGCAAGCCATAGGTCAGCGCGGAGGGTATGCCGCGCGCGAAGCCAAAAAGCCCGCGCACCGCGATCAAACCGCAAAGAATAACAACGACCCAGCCTGGCCCCCAGCTCCGGACCGCGAGCGCCGCGAGCAGCGGATAGAGCAGCGATATTCCAGCGAGCAGAACCGCCGAAACGTCAATTCTCGTCATGAATCTTTTGAGCGATGTTCAAGACGTCATTGATCGTGCGTACGGATTCGAACTCAGTCGGCGAGATCTTGCGGCCGGTGATTTCCTGCAGCTTCACCATGAGATCAACCGCGTCGATCGAATCGAGATTGAGTTTCTGCGCGAGATCCGCGTCAGGCGTGATGAGGGCCGGCGCCACTTCGAAGGCCGTGGTGAGATAGTCGGCAATCTCGGCGTAAAGGGCATCGCGGTTCATGTTTCGCTCTGGCCTCAGCGCGCGGCCGACATGTAAGCGGCCAGGGCGCGGACGCTTTTGAAGTGGGCGTTCAGGTTCTTATCCTCCGGATCGATCTTGACGCCATAGCGCCGCTGCAAAGCGACGCCGATTTCGAGCGCATCGATGGAATCGAGCGACAGGCCTTCATTGCCGAACAAATCCTCCTCGGACTTGATGTCGTCAGGCGTCACGCCCTCGAGATTGAGCACGTCGATGATGAGCGTCTTCAGCTCGGTTTCCAGGGCGGCGGTCATGTCGCGAGCGATTCCTCCATGCGGTGCTCGATTTGCGCGACCAGTTTGCGCACCGCAATAGGCGGCTGCTCCAGCTTGAGCGCGTCCGTAACGTCAATCCGTTCATGCACGCGGATCGACCAATGCGGCCGGCGCGCGGGGATTTTATACCATTTTTCGCCCTTGAGCAGGGTGGGCGGATCACAATGCAGGGTGACCAGCCGGATCGGCGCGCCGGAGCGGAGCGCGACATAAGCGAAGCCACGCTGGTAGCGGCGCTTTTGGCCGGGCGGCGTCCGGGAGCCCTCGGGGAAGATCACCAGATTATTCCCGGCCCTGAGCGCCGCCGCGCAATCTTCGAGCAGCTTTTCCGGGTCGTTCAGATTGGGGATGTAATTGGTGGCCTTGACGACGCCGGCCATGAAGGGATTACGCCAGACGCCGGCCTTCACCACGCATTGCGTGCGGTCCATCAGCGACATGATGAACACGATGTCGAGCAGCGAGGGGTGGTTGGCGATCACCAGCGCGCCGCGCTCGTTCTTTAGAATATCCGCGCCGTGGCATTCGTAGGTGAGCACGCCGAGCGCGGCCATCATCTTCACATAAAAGCGCCAGACGGCGTGAACGGTCTGCTGGGCGAGGCGTTCGCGCTTCATGGGATCGCGGATCGCCAGATTGTAGAGCGGGAAAACCGTGATCGCGAGCACCAGTCCGCCCAGCCCGAACATCGCGAACGAAATCGCGGTGGCGATCAGGCGCCAAGCGCGGTCAAGCCAGGCGATCATGCCGCGCGCGCCGCGGCGCGGGGCGGCGTGAAGGCGATGCGGCGCGCGCCGGCGGCGAGAGCGCGCCCGATGCTTGCGGCGCCGGTGCGCCCGGATTGCGCTTCGATGGCGCCGTCCGCGCTTGGGGCAAGGCCGAGGCGCAGCGCGAGATGTACGCCGGGGCCGCCATCATCGAACGGCCTATAAATTGGCGGCATCGGGGCTTCAGCATGCACGAGAACGACGGACGCCGCCTCGCCGGTCGCAAGGCGCGCATAGGCTTCGGTCAGGCCGGCAGGGAAGCTGGAAGTATTGGCCGCGATGGCAGTGTGGCTGGCGGAGAGGCCGAGGCATTGGCCGAGTAGTCCGGCCGGCGCATTGTGCACCGAGATCGAGAAAGTCGCGGGCGAAAGCAGCGCATCGTGCGCGAGATCGGCGAGGAGTTCGACGGTGGAACCGAGATCGCCGTGCTGCGAGGAGAGCACGAGGTCGCTCCCCGGCGCTTCGCGCAGCAGCGCCAGGCCGCAGCGCACGAAAGTCTTCGCGAAGCTAGGCATACGGCGGCGCAGCGCGGCGGGTATCTCGCTCGCGTCAACGACAGCGCCTAATTCTTCAATCTGATCGCCCTCGGCGAGGACCGCCGCAAACCCGGTCGCTTCGAGGACAAGGTTTCCTGGCCCTAGCACTTCCCACTCCCCTTGCCGAAATTTTAGCATAGACGAAGCCGTCACATGGTCCAAGCTTTGCCTCTGACTTTGGTACATTACCGCGTGCGCGTTCTGACGGGCCCGGCATCGGCCCGGATACCGCGCGCCGACCAATCGCCGGCGGCGGCGGACTTGCTGGACGCGCTGCGCCGCGAGACGGGCGTGGCGGAGGGGCCGAGTTCAAAAAGCCATAGCCGCGTGGTTGTCGCCGCGGCGCTCGCGGAGAGGGGCCGTCTCGGGATCGATGTTGAGTATTGCGACGCGGGGCGCGATCTCGCGGGCTTATCGCGTTACCTCTTGGGCGCGGACGCGGCGCTGCACGTAGCGGCGTTTTACCGGCTTTGGACATTTCACGAGGCGTATTTCAAAGCGTTTGGTGTTGCGTCGGATCGCGCACTTCGGCGCGCCGTGCTTGAGGCGCGTGCGCCGCTCGGTGAGCCTGTTGAGGTGGCGTCCGGCGTGCGCGTGATGCACGCGGCGCCTGTTGACGGCTTCGTGTTGAGCTGGGTGTGGAGCGACGACAACGCGCCGCCTCTCGCCTGCATGTAACTCAGTCACTCCAGGGGGCGGCGAAGCCGAACCCGGAACCCAGGGCCAACGCACTGCTCTACGCTTCCTGGATTTCGGGTCTCGCTCCGCTCGCCCGGATTGACTGAAGTGGATTGGGCCGCCGTCAACGCACCCCAATCACCCTCCACAACACCCGAAACGGCATTTGCAGCGCCAGGCGCGTATGCATCAGGCTGATGCGCACATTGTCGGCCAGCATGCGGAAATTTGAGGTGTTGCCGTCGGGATAAATCACCATGGTCGGCACATTGACGACGGGCGTGCGCGCCCAGTGCAGACGCACGGCGATCTCCGTGTCGAAATCCATGCGGCGCGCCGATATGGGCGTTGATGATCTTGGCGACGGCGGCCAGCGGATAGATGCGAAAGCCGCACATGGAGTCCGCGATGTCGAATGACAGCGTCTCCACCCACACCCAGAAATGCGTGATATATCGCCCAAATTTGCGCGATTTAGGCGCGCTCGCCCCGTCGTACATCGCCTGACCGCAGATGAGCGCGTCGGGGCGCGCGCGGGCGGCGGCGATGAACTTGGGCGCGTCGGCGATGTCGTGCTGGCCATCGGCGTCGATTTGCAAAGCGTGGGTATAGCCGCGCGCGATGGCTTCGCGAAAACCCGTCATCATGGCGGCGCCCTTGCCGCCATTTTCTGGCAGCCGCAGTACGTCGATGCCGCGCTCGGGCGCGTGGAGTGCGGCGATGGCGCTAAGCGCGGGCTCTTCATTGCCATCATCTACGATCAGGACGCCGTCGCACAGCTCGCGCAATGCGGCACTCAATGCGGGCAGCCGCGTTGAGTGCCGGTAGCTTGGAATGATCGCGCAGAGCCGCATCGTCCGACGGCTCCGATCAGGAGGAGGTGGCCGCCACTACGCGCTGCGGGCTTCGACCACGACCGCTTCTTCCGGCGCGCGCCGGGGGCTGCGGCGGTGCGATGGCGGCGGCGGGGAGAGCGAGCACCGAACCCGGCGCATCGATGCCGCCGCGCTCCATGCGCGGATGAATGAGCTGGCCGCCGTCGCCATAGACATAAACAAGCCGCGCCCAATCATTGTCGTCGTACAGAAACGCTGGGCCTTCGGGATCGAGATCGGACCAGTCCCGCTTCGCGCGGCGCGGCGGCGGCTTGCACCAGCCATGTGCGCGCGCCGTTTTCGTCACCGCGTCCGCGCGCGAGCTGGGCGAACAGGATCGCGATGCGCGAGGACGGAAATTCGCGGTAGGCGTCGTCGAGCGCGGTTTGCGCGGCGACCCAGTCGCCGCGCTCGATATCGCGAGTTCGCCCGCGATAATCTTGCTCTCGCGGTGATCGCGGCGCTTGTCGGCAAGGCTGGTCATGCGCGCGGCGCGTTGTTCGCGCGTCTCGCCGGGGATGAGATCGCGATAGGCGTGCGCGATGGCGGGGTGCGGCGCGTTTTCCCAGGCTTCTTCCAGGATCGCGGCGGCGCGCTCAGCTTTGCCTTCGGCGACGAGGAGGCGCGCGGCGAGCGCGCCGGCGGGGGCAAAGCCCGGCGCCATGCGAAACGCCTTCTGCGCCATTTCGGCGGCTTTTTCCGGCTTGCGTTCGCGCTCGAGTTTCGCGGCGGCGGCGGCGAGTAGAACGGCGCGGCGGCGCTTAGCGACTTTGTCGTCAACTTGTTTGCGCTTGTCGCCGATCTCGAGCGCGTCGATCGCGCCTTCCCAATCGGCGGCCTGCACTTTGAGATCGAACGCATATTGGAACGGCCAGACGGCGCTCTTTGAGGCTTTCAGCGCCGCATCGGCGTGCGCCATGGCGGCAGTGCGATCGCCGCGCTTCAATGCGGCGGCCATCAAACCTTTGCGGCCGAGCACTTCGGTGTCTTCGTTTTGCAGCATGCCGGAATAGGCGCGCTCGGCGCCGGCATAGTCGCCGCCGACTTCAGCGGCGCGCGCTTGCAACAACAGCGCAAGACGCGGCTCGTCGATCAAATCTTCGGCTTTGTCCGCATGCTTGCGTGCATCTTCGAACTCGCCGGCCTCAGCTGCGATAAGCCCGAGCGCCAGCGCTTCTTGTCCGCGGCGAATGCGGCCACGCTTGCTGGCTTTGCCGATGCGGCCCGGCGCATCCATCAAGAACATGATGAGCCGCAGCAGCGGCAGCGCGACGGCGAGCACCGCGAGCAGAATGGCGACGGTGAAGAGCGCGGTCGTGTCGCCCCTGCCAGCCGTACCATTCGAAATGCACCAGGCCCGGATCGTTGGTCACGATCTGCCACGACAGCAGCATGCCAACGACGAAGATCACGATGAGAAAAGCAACGCGCAACATGGGATCAGCCTCTCCGCGACAAGGAGCTGCGGATCGAGGCGAGCCGCGTATCGATTGCTAGTCTGCGCTGCGCATCGGCGAGCCAGGGAGCGGCCACTTGCGCGGCGGGACCGGAGAGCCTGTTGAGCTCTTGGATCGCGCCAGCGAGATCGTCGGCGTGCAAGCGTTGCTCGGCGCGTTCGACCACGCCCCGCGGGCGTATCGCCTTCGCCGGCGCGGCGGATGATGATCCATTGCGCGAGCGCGGCTTGCGCGCGGCCCCAGAAGCCAGCGCCGCTTGGGCTTCGCGCGCGGCGCGGATGATATCGTTGTCGATGCGCGCGAAGGTGTCGCGCAATTCCATCCCGCGTCGGCGCGCCAGTGCGGGCGAGCGGGGGCGAGTTGCTGCACGTTTGGATCATTTGGCAGCAGCGCTTGCAGCGCCGCGAATTCCTGCTCGAACGGGCCGGAAGAGCGCGAGGCGTCGCCAGCGGCGGCCACAGCGAACGCGGCCGTTGCAGCCTGCGCGGCGGTGCGCGCTTCGGCGGCGACGGCGGGCAAATCCTGCTGCAATTGCTGCACTTCGGCGACGAGCGCGGCGACTTCGTCCGTCGACGGCATGCGGCCAAGGCGCGTTTCAACTTCGCGGAGGCCTGATTGCAGCGCGAACACACGCGCGGCGACATCGGCGCCTTCAGGCCCCGCGCTCGCGGCTTGCGCGAGCGGCGTGTTCAGAACGGCCTCGATCGCATCGAGGCGCGTATCGAGCGCGGCGGTTTCAGTGACTGACGCTGTTTCAGCGGCGGTTTGCCCGGGCGGTGGAATGGCGCGGTCGAGCAGCGCGTTGACCTCGGGCACGCGTGGGCCCAGCGCGCCGCCGGCGGCGCCCGCGCCTGCCGCCAACACCGCCAAGACAAGCGCTGATCCGAACCCTAAGCCGCCACCGCCGCGCGCCATAATCGCGATCGGCTGGCTCAAACTCGACATCGATGGGCTCGGCGCGTCCGCGCTCACCCTCGTTGGTGCTCATGGGTATTCCCCGCAGCTTTTTTTCGACTGATTCCCGTCGCTTCGTCCCGGAACCAAATCGAATCCGACGCGCGTCGGCGATCGAACCTAGGCCCCGGCGTGAGGCGGCTCAAGCGTTTGCGCCTGCCTAGGCGAGCGCCGCCTGCAGAAGCGCGTCCTCGCGTGGATGCGGGGACACGATGATGCGCGCCCAGGCAATGCGTGTTTGAGGCGAATCGCTGGCGGCGCGCGCAATCGCGGGACTAAGGCACGCGGCGGTGAGCTGATTCGCGCGCGGCGCGCCCAAGGAGAGGAAAATCTCAGCGGCGCGCGCGCTGTGGAAGAGGATGGTGTCGATGTCGCCCGCCAGCGCGCTCGGCAATTGCGTGACCGCAACGGATTTGTAGGCGACGTGGCGCTCGGCGGCGAAACCGGCTTTCTGGAGCGTGCCGACGACATCGCCAGCAATGTGGTCGCCGGTAATGTGAAGTGCGCGGCCCGCTTGGGGGTCGAGCGCTTCGATGGCGAAAGCGGCGAGCGCTTCGCTATCGCCCGCTGCTGACTGAACCTGTGGAAAGCCTGCGCTGCGGGCCTCGGCTGCCGTCGCATCGCCGACCGCCAGCACGCGCAGATGACGCGCTTGGATTGCATCGGCGAAAGCGCGCACGCCGTTGGCGCTGGTGAAGAGCAGCGCTTGCACGTCCGCGAGATCGGCCTCGAAGGCTTGCGGTGTGATGGTGAGGAGGGGCGCGAGGATTGGCTGGGCGCCAAGCGCGCGCAGATTATCCGCGGTTCGCAGAGCGTCAGGCAGCGCGCGCGTGATCGCGACGCGGCGGGGTCATGCTTCCATCGTGAGCAGCGCATCGCCGGCTTCGTCGCGGATGGAATGGCCGAGCCGCTCGCCCAGCGCGCGGGCGTCGGCGATGGCATCGCTGCCGAGCGTGATGGCGTCTTCACGGCGCCAGCAGCGCGCGCCGTCGGGCGTGAGCGTTTCGCCGACGAAGCTGAGCTGGCCAGCATCAAAGCGCGCGAGCGCGGCGATCGGCGTGCGGCACGAGCCGTCCAGGGCTGTCAAAAATGCCCGTTCTGCTTCGATTTCGATGCGTGCGGCCGTGTTTTCGAAATGTTTGAGCGCGTCGATCACGGCATCGTTGGCGCGCGTGGTGATCGCGAGCGCGCCTTGGCACGCGGCGGGGACGAAAGCGTGCGGATCGAGCAGACTTGCGGCGCGGTGTTCGAGGCCGAGGCGTTTGAGGCCGGCTAGTGCAAGGAAAGTCGCGTCAGCAACGCCTGCTTCGAGCTTCTTCAGCCGCGTATCGACATTGCCGCGCAACGTGACGACTTTGAGGTCCGCGCGTGCGTGAAGCGTTTGTGCTTGGCGGCGAAGGCTCGCGGTGCCGACGATGGCGCCGGGGGCGAGATCGGCGAGCGTCTTGGCTTTCGCGCTCACGAACGCATCGCGCGGATCTTCGCGCTCGGGGACGCAGGCGAGCGCGATGTCGTCCGGCAGGCGCGTCGGCAAATCTTTCAGTGAATGGACGGCGAGATCGATGCGCCGGTCGCGCAATGCTTCGTCCAGCTCTTTCGTGAAGAGGCCTTTGCCGCCGGCTTCGATCAGGCGGCCTTCCTGCTGGCGGTCGCCGCTGGTGACGATCGGCACGATCTCGATCGCGTCTTCATCAGCGCCCATCAGCGCGGCCAGCGCGCCCTTGACGCCGCGCGTCTGCGCCAGCGAAAGCGCCGAGCCACGCGCGCCAATGCGGAGGAGGGAAGCGGCCATGCCCGGTTTAGAGCACAGCGCGGGGCCTCGCGGGGAGAGGGGTTCGCGTTTACATGCTTCTCATGGGCGCGATCACGATCCTCGGCATCGAAACCAGCTGCGACGAAACCGCCGCGGCCGTGCTGCGCCTGGAGGACGGGCCCCCGATTGTGCTGTCCGACATCGTGCTCGGCCAAGCCGCCGCGCACGCGCCCTTCCGGGGCGTGGTGCCGGAGATCGCGGCGCGCGCGCATGTCGAGGGGCTGGATGGCATTATCGCCGCCGCGATGCGCGAGGCGGGGATCGGGTTTGGCGACCTGGACGGCGTGGCCGCGACGGCGGGGCCTGGGCTGATTGGCGGCGTGATGGTGGGGCTAGTCGCGGGCAAGGCGATCGCGCTGGCGCATGACAAGCCGCTCCTGGCGATCAATCACCTCGAAGGCCACGCGCTTTCGCCGCGGCTCTCGGATAGCGTGGCGTTTCCTTATTTGCTGCTGCTGGTCTCGGGCGGGCATTGCCAGTTCATCGCGGTGCTGGGGCTCGGCAATTACCGGCGTCTCGGTTCGACCATCGACGACGCGCTTGGCGAAGCGTTTGATAAGCTAGCGAAATTACTCGACCTCGGATTTCCCGGCGGGCCGGCGGTTGAGGCGCTTGCCGCGAAGGGCGATCCCGCGCGGTTCGATCTGCCGCGCCCGATGCTGGGGCGGGACGGGTGCGATTTCTCGTTCGCGGGCTTGAAGACGGCGATGGTGCGGGAGGCCGAGCGGCTAGGCGCGCCGAGCGAGCAGGATAAGGCCGATCTCTGCGCCGGCTTTCAGGCCGCTGTGCTCGATGTGGTGACGGACCGCACACGGCGCGCGATGCGGGCGTTCGATCCGATCTGGGGTGCTGAGGGGCGTTTGGTGGTGGCCGGCGGCGTCGCGGCGAACAAGGCGATCCGGGCGCGGCTCGAAGCCTTGGCGGCGGAGCAGCGTTACGCGTTTTACGCGCCGCCGTTGAAATGGTGCACCGACAATGCCGCGATGATCGCGCTGGCTGGCGCGGAACGATTGGCGGCGGGATTCAGGGATGATTTGGCGGTCGCGGCTCGGCCGCGTTGGCCTTTGGACGAGGTCGCCGCCCACTTGCGCCCGAGCCACAAGCCCGGGCGCAAGGGTGCGAAAGCCTAGCTGACGATAGACGCGGCTACGAACAAGAGCGGGGCAGCCATCGTCGCAACCAGCGCGATCGCCACGATGACGCTCAGAGCGCGCACCGGCACAGGCAGATCAAGCGCAGACATACATTTTCTCCAAATTATACCGTCGAATGCTGCAAATGCGAACATCTCGACGGCCTGGATGTGCGCCTGTTCCGACGGGAACGGAACCCAGGAAATCAGGGCTTCAGCTATGCGATAACGCAAGCGACGCCGTTAACCCCCTCCATTACCGCAGAGAAAGAATAGGCGCGAAGGGATAAACCTTCGCGCCTGCACAGTTACGCGGCTCCTGCCTGGGAGCGCGGAGCGGCGGTCGTAAAATTAGGCGACGATTTGGGCGGCAACCGCGAGCAGCGGGGAGGCGATCGCGGCGACGAGCAGGGCCGAAAGGGTGAGGGCGGCAGTCCAGATGAGGGTCGGGGTTTGGGCGGTGGCGGTCATGGCGGGCACTCCGGTGGCGTTGATCTTGAAGCGAAGCTAACACGCGCCGCCAAGCTAAGCAATGAATCAAAATGATTTTTATTCAGCGTGGGCGTAAGTTTTTTGGGAAGCGGGTCCGTGCCGGCTGAAATGGATTAGGCCGCGGCGGAAGCGGCGTCGGCGGCGCGGAGATAAAGGCCGTTGAAAAGCAGGGCCAAGACGCCTTCGAGTTCGCGCTCCAGCTTCGGAAGGGTGAGGCGCGAGAACATGTGCGGGAAGCTGAACTTCACCGTCGCCGCCTGCAGCATCTCGGCGGCGAATTCGTAATTGCTGGGCGCAAAGAGGCCGCCCTCGACGCCTTCCTCCAGCACAGCGGACAAGATCACGCGCTCCATCGCCATCAATTCATTGAAGAAAAGCGGGGCGTTCCGCGGCCAGGACTTCGGCCACTTCGAGGATTTTGGCGTGCTCTTCGACCAGGCGGTAATTGTCCCGCATCTTCTTGAACAGAAGCTCGCGGAGCTTGTTGTCGGCGGGCAGGTCCTTCTTGCGCGCGATGCCGGCCATGACGGCATGCTGGTCGGCGTAATGTTTGCGGGCCATGGCTTCGGCGATGTCGATCTTGGCTTCGAAGAAGCGATAGATGTTGCCCGGCGACATCGCGCAATCGGACGCGATCTCGGCCATCGTGGTTTTGCCGTAGCCATAATGCTTGATGCGGGCGATGGCGGCGGCAAGAATGCGGTCGCGCGTTGCGGTCTTCTCGTCCATCCCCAACCATATCCGGTTTCGGCTGAACATTCAATGAAGGATTCAGTGGAATGACGGGCGTCATCGAAACCGTGGGCCGTTTTGGGCGGCGGGGCTTGGGGTACGGCTTTGGCGCAAGTCGCCGCCTCCGCAGGCCGGCGGGTGCAGATTTGGGCGTTCGAGCCGGACGTAGTGAACTCGATCAATGGCGGCCACGAAAACCCGCTCTTCTTGCCGGGCGTGACCCTCCATCCGTCGATCACCGCAACCCACAAGCTGGCGGCTACGGCCGGGGCCGACCTCATCCTCGCGGCGCCGCCTGCACAGCACATGCGCGGCGTGTTGAAGGGCTTGGCGCCGGATCTGCCGAAAGGCGCGGCTGTGGTGCTGTGCGCCAAGGGCGTCGAGCAGAACACCAGCGCGCTGATGACGGACGTGATGGCTGCCGAGCTGCCCGGTGCGGTGCCGGCGGTGTTGTCAGGGCCAGGCTTCGCGAAGGACGTCTCGCGTGGCCTGCCGACCGCGATCACCATTGCCAGCGAAGACGCCGATCTCGCCGCGCGCGTCGTGGCTGCGATCGGGCTGCCGACCTTCCGCCCGTATATCTCCGACGATCTCGTCGGCGCGGAGATCGGCGGCGCGATCAAGAATGTGGTCGCGATTGCGTGCGGCGTGGCTGAGGGCGGCGGCTTGGCGATGGCGCGCGTGCGGCTTTGATCACGCGCGGTTTTGCGGAGCTTACGCGGCTCGGGCTCGCGATGGGCGGGCGAATGGAGACTTTGAGTGGGCTGTGCGGGCTCGGCGATCTGGTGCTGACCTGCACATCGCTCTCGTCGCGCAACACATCGCTCGGCGCAGCGCTCGGCGAAGGGCGCACTTTGGCGGAAGTCTTGAGCGAACGGCGCACGGTGGCGGAGGGCGCGGCGAGTGCGCCGGCGGTGGTGGCGCTGGCGGCGCGTTATGGCGTCGAGATGCCGATCTGTGCGGCGGTGGATGCGATTCTCGCGGGGCGCATCGATGTCGACGCGGCGATCACGGCTTTGCTGTCGCGCCCGTTCCGCGCCGAGGGGCAATGAGCGCCAATCCGGCGCGGCCGCCCGAGGGCGCGTTCATCGCCCGCTTCGACGCATTGCCCGATCCAGGCGCGCGCGCGTTCGATTTCTCAGAAGGCGAGGCGCGCTATTCGCTGATCCTGGCGCGGCGCGGCGAGGCGGTGTTTGCGTACGAAAACGTCTGCCCGCATGCGTTTTATCCGCTCGACCGGGCCCGATGGGCGCGTCGTGATGCACGCGGCGCGCTATCTGGTCTGCACCGCGCACGGCGCCAGCTTCGAGATCGAAACTGGCGCTTGTGCTGGCGGGCCATGCAACGGCGAAGGGCTTCAGCCTGTCGCCGTCACTGTGGCGGATGGCGAGGTGCGGATGGGCGCTATTTCCTCGTCCGGACCCAGATTATCGTCCCCGCCGCCACGACGGCGCATGAACATGTACCCCGCGCCGGCTGCGAGCACGACGCCGCCCGCGATCCACAAGAAGAGCGGCGGCAAACCGCCCGACGGCGCAGATTGCACCGCGCCTTCGGACGCTGCTGTCGCGATGGCGGGCTTCGGCACGCCGGTGACGAGTCCGGGCACTTCGTAATCGGAGACGGTGTCGGACGCGGCTTGGAAGTCGCCATAGGCCGAGCCGGTCGGGAAGCTGACCATGCTGAGGAAGGTCGGCGCGGCGGCGGTCATGTCGCCCATCTGATCGGCGCTGCCGAGCGAGGTGAAGCCGACCACGCCCCGGCGTCCGAGCAAGCGCATTTCGTGGGCGAGATCGCGTCCGCCTGCGCCGGGCGAAGCGACGCGCTCGGCCCATGCGAGGCTGTTGGTGGAAGCTTCGTAGCCGGGTTGGAGCGCAAAGCCCTCGAACGGGCGGCTCTGATCGGTGCGCGCGGGCGCGGACGTCGGTCTCAAAGGTCGGCGCGGCGAGGCCGCTGGCGCTTTCGGCGGGCACCATAACCGATCGCGTCATAGCTCACGACCGTGGCCCAAAGATCGGGCGCATCGAGACGTGCATTCACCGGCGCAAGCAGGCCCAGCACTTCGCCGCGCGGTGCGATGGCGTTGTTGCGGCGAAGGTAAGCGCGCGCTGCGTCGGCGGAATAGAAGCGATAGCCGGCGGGCACGGTGAGCGTGAAGGCGCCGTCGCGAAGCGGGATCGCGCCGGTGCGGCCAACTTCGGCGGCGGCGGGCGCCGCAACGGGGGCTGGCGCCGGCGCGGGCGTGGCGCGGATCGGCGGCGCGGCGACGTCCTGGCGTCGCGGTGTCCGGGCCATCGGCGAAAGCCGGCGCTGCGCACAGCAGGAAGGCGGCGGCGACCATCGCGCCTAAGCGTCCAAACCCTTGTCCCATCACTGGTCTCCCTCGGTGTCGTGCGATTGCGAGGGGCCGTGTTAACCAAACTTTTCGCGGTTGTCGCGCGCTTAGAGTGCGCAAGCGGCGCGAAGCTCGCCAGCGGCCGCTTTCATTGCCGCGATGATAGCTTGGCGCCACGCATTTAGGTCGCCGGCGCGCTGCGCGGGCTCCGGGTAAAGCACCGCACGGGAGGAACTCACGACCCCGCCCTCGAGCCCGCAGGGCCCTGGAACAAATCCCGCCACCGCATCCGCTGCGCTCGCGCCCTGCGCGCCATAGCCGGGCACGAGAAAAATCGCGCGCGGCATGGTTTGGCGGAGCGCGCGCGCTTCGTCGGGATAGGTCGCGCCCGCGACGGCCATCAGCCCGGACCAGCCGTGCGTGCCCTCAAGCCGCGCCGACATCGGCGCCAGCATCTCCCCAACGCGCTGCCAGAGCGGCGCCCCATCGATGCGGAGATCTTGCAGATCCCGCGCGCCGGCATTGGACGTGCGCACCAGCACCGCGACGCCTTTGCCGTTTTGCTCGGCGGCGCTGACGAAAGGCTCGATCGAGTCGCGGCCAAGATAGGGATTGATGGTGACGCAATCGGCGTCGAAGCCGGGCGCGGGGCCGAGCGTCGCGCGCGCATATCCTTCAGCCGTGGTGCCGATATCGCCGCGCTTGGCGTCGAGGATGACGAGGAGGCCCGCGCCTTGGGCCATCTGCGTGAGCGCGTGCGCGGCGGCGTAGCCTTCGGGGCCATAGGCTTCGAAGAAGCCGAGCTGCGGCTTGATCACGGCGGCATGGTGTTGCGCGATCTCGACAATGGCTTCGCTGACCGACACGGCGGCCGTGACGCCCGTGCCGAACAGGGCGGGAATGCGATCGGGCAGCGGATCGAGCCCGACGCAAAGCGGCGCATCGACATTGCGCACCGCTTCGATCAGGCGGTCGGCGAAGCTCATCTCAGAACACGCGGTCGCCGGAGGCCATGCACACGATCTGCGCGACGGCGAGACTGCGGCGGAGATCGTCGGCCTCGGCGCCGTAATTCTCAGGCGTGAGACGGGGCGCCGGCGCGCCTTGTGCGGTGACTTGCTCGACGCGCAGCAGGCGCACGATGGAGGAGGGGCGCGGCGGTGTAGATGCGTCCGCGCCGCGCCGATTCCGCGACTGTTATGCCGATCACCAAGCCATCGGCGGAGAAAGCCGGGCCGCCGCTGATGCCGGCGAGCGAGCCCGCGAGATCGGAGGTGCGGCCAAGTTCTGCCCAGGCGAGCACAGGTTCTTCAAGATCGTAGCGACCGCGCGCGATCAAGGTTTCGCGGCCAATCAGGCGCGAATAGGCTTCGCCAGGGCGGCCCTGCGGGAAGCCGACATGATAGGCGCGTTGGCCTACTTGGAAGTCGCGCTCGGAGGTGTCGAGCGCGAGCGCTACGGGCGCGACATCTGTTTTGAGCAGAGCCAAATCAGCGAAGCGCGCGACGCGCACTTCCGTTACCGGCGCCGCCGCGCCCCGCGACACAATGATGCCGACCTGGTCGCAGGAATCGACGACATGGCGCGCCGTCATCCACCAGCCGTCTTCGCTGATCGCGAATGCGCTGCCGAGGCCGGAGGAAACCGGGCCGACATCGACCAGCACTTCAGGATCATAGGCCGATGGCGGCGGCAGGAAGCCGCCAAGTTGTTCATCGCCCGGAGAGCCCGAGCGCCATTCCGGAGAGTCAGCCCGGTCGCCGTGATCGATGCTGAACAGGACGAACACGAGCGCGCCGATGGCGAGCACGTAGAGCATCCAGTCGGGCAAAAAGGCGCACTGGCTCAGCCGCCTCGGAACATGGTCACGTTGGGATCGGACACCGCGCCGGACACGATGAGCGCCAGACCAATCTTTTACGCTCAGCAAAAATACGGCGGCCCGCCACGTCGCCCTCGGCGATGCGGCGCGGCAGGCCGCGCAGGAACATGTCGGCGAAGCGGAAGGCGATGAGCTGGAGGAGCAGCGTGACGATGCCCCAGATCACCAGATCGATCAGCCCGAATGAGTGCGCGAGGCAAGAGCCCAAAGGAATGGCAAGGCCCACCACCACGCCCGCAAAAGCCAGGGCCGCGGATGGATTTCCCGCGCGGATGAGCGCCATCTCTTTATGCGGCGTCATCAGCACATAAATGATCAGCGACGCGATGAATAAACCGATCGCCACCGCCAATTGTAAAATGAAGTCCGGGAACCCCGCGACGAATGCGTTTACGGGGGCGGAAAAATCCCACATGGGTGGCCTCGCTTGATCCTGTCGCGGCCTAGCGGTTCCAGGCCGGCGGTGCAAGCCGCGCGGCCAGACGATGGCTCAACCTGAGGAGAGTAAGATGGGCGAACGCAGGGCGGCGGTGGTCACCGGATCGACCAGCGGGATAGGCCTCGGCGTGGCGACGGCGTTCGCCAAGGCCGGGCTCGACGTGATGCTCAACGGCCTGGGGGATGCGGCCGAGATCGAGCGCATCCGGGCGGGGTTGGAGGCTGAAACGGGCGTCACGGTGAAGTTCGATGGCGCAAACCTGATGACGCCGGAGGGCAGCGCCGGGCTGATCGCGGCGGCGGAGACGGCGTTCGGCAAGGTCGATGTGCTGGTGAACAATGCCGGCGTCCAGCACGTCGCGCCGATCGAGGAGTTTCCGGTTGAGAAATGGAACGCGATCATCGCGCTCAATCTCTCCTCATCCTTCCACACCATCCGCGCTTCGATGGCGGGGATGAAGGCGCGCAAATATGGCCGCATCATCAATATCGCCTCGGCGCATGCGCATGTCGCCTCGCCGTTCAAGTCAGCCTATGTGGCGGCCAAGCATGGGCTGCTCGGCCTGACCAAAACGGTCGCGCTCGAAGGCGCCACGTTCAATGTGCGCTGCAACGCGATCTCGCCGGGCTATGTGCACACGGGCCTGGTCGAGAACCAGATTCCGGACACGATGAAGGCGCGGGGCATGACGCGCGAGCAGGTCATCAATGACGTGCTGCTCGCCGCGCAGCCGACCAAGGAGTTCGTAAAGGTGGAGGATATCGCCGGCATGGCGGTCTTCCTGCTGTCAGACGCCGCCAACCAGATCAATGGCGCGGCGCTCTCCATGGACGGCGGCTGGACCGCGCAGTGACCAAGCCCAAGCGCAAGAAAGTCAGCCTTGCTCTGCAAGGCGGCGGCGCGCTGGGCGCTTACACCTGGGGCGCGCTGGATCGGCTGCTGGAGGATGAGCGCGTCGAGATTGCCGCGATTTCCGGCTCGTCCGCCGGCGCGATGAATGCGGTGGTGCTGGTCGATGGCTACGCCAAGGGCGGCGAGGAGGGCGCGCGGGCGAAGTTACGCTCGTTCTGGGAAGGCATTGCGCGGGCGGGCGGCGCCAATCCCTATCGCCGCACGCCGATGATGGCGTTCTTGAATTCGTTCACGCCGGCTTGGGCGCAGAATGCGTGGAGCATCTGGCTCGACATGGCGAGCCGCATGAGCTCGCCCTATGACTTCAACCCGCTCAACATCAATCCGCTCAAGGAAATTCTGGAAGAGCTGATCGATTTTGAAACCGTGCGCGCCGAGCACGCCATTCCGCTGTTCGTCTCCGCCACCAATGTCGAGACGGGACGCATCCGCGTGTTCGAAAATAGCGAGCTGACGGCCGATCATGTGATGGCGTCGGCGTGTCTGCCGATGCTGTTTCAGGCCGTGACGATCGACGGCACGCCGTATTGGGACGGCGGCTATCTCGGCAATCCGGCGCTCTTTCCGCTTTTCGATGTTGAAGCGACGCGCGACATTCTGATCGTGCAGATCAACCCGATCGAACGGCCGGGCGCGCCCCGTAGCGCGCCGGATATTATCGCGCGCCTCAACGAGATCACCTTCAACTCAAGCCTGCTCGCCGAATTGCGCGCCATCGATTTCGTGGCGCGGCTGATCGACGAGGAGAAGCTGTCCGAAGGGCGCTACCACAAGATGCTGGTGCACACGATGAGCGAGGATCACGCCTTGCGCCCGCTTGGCTTCGGCGTCGATCTCAACACCGATCTTGGTTTCTTCGAGGATCTGTTTCAGGTCGGCCGGACTGCCTGCGACCGCTGGCTGAAGCAAAACTGGGAAGCGCTCGGCAAGCAATCGACCGTTGATTTGCGGGCGATGTTCGCCGGAACGGAAGGCCCGCGCGCCGATCCGCTGAAGGCTTAAGCCTTCTTTAGAAGTGCCGCGCGAAGCTTCGCGCCATGCGTTTGGTCCGATTCCTCACTTGCGCCGTCCTGGCCGTCGCGCTCGCGGCACCGGCGGCCGCGCAGCCATCGCAAGGCCAGGCGCCGCCGGATCGCCAATCCCGGCTCACGTCCGCAGAATCCTACATCCCGATCCCGACGCTCTCGGCGGGCGTGATCCAGCGTTACGCTACCAATGGCACCATCATCGTCGATATGGGGCTCGATGTTCCGGATGCGGCGCTGCGCCAGCGCGCCAGCGCGAATGCGCCGCGCCTGCGCGATGCGCTCCGCACGGCCATCGCGACCTATGCGACGACTTATTATCGCAACAACAGCGCGCCCGATCCGGCGCAATTGGCGCGGCTGATGCAAACGGCCGTCGACCGCACGCTTGGCGCGTCAGGCGCGCGCGTGCTCCTCACCAACATCATCTATCAGCGCCGTTCCGGCTAAGCGCCGCGGCAGGCGATCGGCTGGATGATGCGCGTGACGCTGCCGCCCACCGGCGCGCGGTAGATCTGCGCGGGATTATCGCGCGCCACCACGGTTTCGCCCGCGCCCATAATCTGGCGTTCGATCACCACGAATTGGTCGCTGTTGCAATTGAAGCGGTAATGGATGCGCTCGAGTTCGAAGCGGATCGTGGTGGTCTGGGTTTCGCTCTCGACCTCATAGAGCTGCGCCCGGCCGTGGCGAACCTGCACCCAAATATCCGCCGTGCCGTCCGGGTTGCGGATGATGGTGCGCTGGTTGAAATGGATGTCGCCGAGCGGGCAGCGGTCCTCCGGCGCCGCGTCGCGCGCGCAATCGCGCTGGCGGGCGACCAGCAGCCAGTCGGGCAGGTTTTCGGTCGAGCCGAGGCTGACATGGCCTTCCTCATTGTTCGCGCCTTTGGCGGGCGCCAGCGGCTGGCCGCAGGCGGTGAGCGCGACGAGGGCGAGAAGGGCGATAAAGCTGCGCATGACGTTTCCTTGTTTGCCTATGATCTTGCGCGCGCCCGAGCGCGCTTCAAGTCACATGGCTGAGATGCCGCCGTCGATCTTGAGCTCGGAGGCGGTCACGAAGCGGCTTTCGTCCGAGATGAGATAAACCGCCGCCGCCGCGACGTCCGCCGGCTGACCGATGCGCCCGAGCGGCACTTGGCGCGCGAGCTTTGCCTCCGCTTCCTCCGCGCCGAAGGCTTGCCGGAGCGGATCGAGGATCGGGGTGGCGACGAATGTCGGGTGGATCGAGTTCGAGCGGATGTCGAGCTTCTGCTTGGCGCAGTGCAGCGCGATGCTTTTGGAGAGCAGCCACACCGCAGCCTTCGAGGCGTTGTAGGCGGCGGTGTTGTGGCTGGCGATGAGGCCGGCGATCGAGGAGATGTTGACGATCGAGCCCGGCTGATGCGCGCGCATATATTTCAGTGCGTGCTTGGCGCCGAGAAACACTGAATCGACATTGATGCGCATCATGCGCTGCCAGTCGGCGAGATCGGTGGTTTCGATGTCGCTGTGAAACGCGATGCCGGCATTGTTGATGAGGCCGGAGACGCCGCCCATCGCCGTGTTGGCGGCATCGAGCGCCTTGATCCATTGCGTTTCGTTGGTGACGTCGAGCGCGAAGGCGAAGGCCGCGCCCGCGCCGTGCGCCTTGTCGATCTCACGCGCCACGGCGCTCGCGCCATCGAGATTGAGATCGGCCAGCGCGACCTTGGCGCCTTCCGCGGCGAGAGCGCGCGCCATGGCGGCGCCTAGGCCTTGCGCCGCGCCCGTGATGAAGACTTTTTTGCCCGCGACGCGTCCGCTCATCATGCTTCCTCCAGGCGCAAATCCTGCGCGCGCCGATAGGTCTTTGACAACGCGCCTATCACCTTTGGCCGCGACGTTCCGGCGCGTGCGCGCTTGACGCAGCGCGCCAGAAGGTGCTTTCCCCTACACTAATTGTTGAAATTCGCTTCGGGCGGAGCGGGAGGCCATTATGGAATGGGACGCATTGCTGCTGTCGCGGCTGCAGTTCGCTTTCACGATCGGCTTTCACATTATCTTTCCGGCCTTCACGATCGGGCTGGCGTCTTATCTCGCGGTGTTGGAGGGGCTCTGGCTCTTCACCAAGAAGGCCCACTTCAAGAACCTCTATCTGTTCTGGGTGAAGATCTTCGCGCTGTCGTTCGGCATGGGCGTCGTGTCCGGCGTGGTGATGAGCTATCAGTTCGGCACCAATTGGAGCGAGTTCTCGCGCATTGTCGGCAGCGTGATCGGGCCGTTGCTTGGCTATGAGGTGCTGACGGCGTTCTTCCTCGAAGCGTCGTTCCTCGGGATCATGCTGTTTGGCTGGAAGAAGGTGGGCGCAAAGCTCCACTTTGCCTCCACGTGCATCGTCGCCATCGGCACCTTGGTCTCCGCGTTCTGGATACTCGCCGCCAATTCCTGGATGCAGACGCCGCAAGGCTTCGCGTGGCTCGAAGACGGCACCATGATCGCGACCAATTTCGTCGAGGTGATCTTCAATCCATCGCTGCCGACGCGCTTCGCGCACATGGTGCTGGCCGCTTATCTGACGACCGCGATGGTGGTGGCGGGCGCGGCGGCGTTTGGCTTTCTGAAAGGCCGCGCGACGCCGGAAAACAAAACCAGCTTGCGCATGGCGATTCTGATGATGGCCTTGGTCGCGCCGCTGCAAATGGTGGTGGGCCATGCCAGCGGCGAGGTTGCGCATGAGTATCAGCCGGCGAAAGTCGCGGCGATGGAAGGCTGGTGGGAGACGCGCGCCGGCCAGCCGACGCTTCTGTTTGCACTGCCCGATGAAGATGGCGAGCGCAACGCGGCGGAGCTCGGTATTCCGGGCGCGGGCTCTTGGTTCGTCGCGGGCGATGCGAGTGCTGAGTTACAGGGATTGAAAGAGTTTCCCGAGGCTGACCGTCCGCCGGTCGCGATCGTGTTCTGGGCGTTTCGCATCATGGTGGGCATGGGGCTCGCGATGATTGCGCTCGGGTTGTTCGGCGCCGGCGCGTGGCTGCTGAAAAAGCTCGATGGCGCGCGTTGGTATCATCGCGCCTTGGTGGCGGCTTCGCCTGCGGGTTTCGTTGCGGTGCTCTCGGGATGGATCGCCGCGGAGGTCGGGCGACAGCCTTTCGTGGTGTATGGCGTGGTGCGCACCGCTGACGCGGTCTCGCCGGTGGACGGCGCGCAAGTCGCGCTCTCGCTGCTCGTTTTCATCATCGTTTATGCGATCGTGTTCAGTGCCGGCGCGCTCTACATCCTGCGCCTCATCGCGCAGGGCGCAGATACTGACGAGACGCCGCCGCAAAGCGATGAACCACCCGGCACGCCGCTCGGCGCAGCAGTACGGGAGGCTTGAGATGGCTTCGCATCAAAGAACCCTCCTCCTAGAGGGGAGAGGGCAGGGTGGGGGTGAGAGCGTAGAGCGCTTTGCCCTTAGACACGCGCGCGTCGCAGGTTTTGCAGCGTGTCGCTCTACGCCCTCACCCCACCCCCTTATCCCCGCCCCCTCCAGGGGCGGGGGAGCTGAACGCGGAGGGCGGCATGTTTCTGGGCATTGAGCTTTCGCTGATCTGGGCGGTGCTGATCGCGGTCGCGGTGTTTCTTTATGTGGCGCTCGACGGCTTCGATCTGGGCGTCGGCATTCTCTTTCCGTTCGCGAAGGACAGCAAAGAGCGCGACCAGATGCAGGCCGCGATTGCACCGGTGTGGGACGGCAACGAGACATGGCTGGTGCTCGGTGGCGGCGGCCTGTTCGCGGCGTTTCCGAAGGCCTATGCGGCGCTTATGCCGGCGCTTTATCTGCCGATTGGCATCATGCTCACGGCGCTGATCTTTCGCGGCGTTGCGTTCGAGTTTCGCCATCATGGCCGCAAGAGCGGGAAAAGATTTTGGACGGCGGCGTTCGCGGGCGGATCGATTGCCGCTGCTGCTGCACAGGGCTTCGTGCTTGGCGGCTTCATTCAGGGCGGCACATTCGTCAATGAGCGCTTCGCTGGCGATGCGTTCGACTGGCTGACGCCGTTTTCCGTGCTGGTCGCGACCTCGATGGTGCTGGGCTATGCGCTGCTCGGCGCGGCGTGGCTGGTGTTCAAGAGTGAAGGCCCGCTGTTCGAGCGCGCCCGCGAATGGGCCAAGCGCCTCGTTTTGCTCGTTGCGCTCGCGATGGGCGCGGTGAGTTTGGCGACGCTCGGCGTCGATCCGCGCGTCACGGCGCGCTGGGGCGTGAGCATGACGGAAGTGGACTGGCCGAAATTCATCACGCTCACGCCTTTGCCTTTGGCGGCGGGCGTTGTGTGCTTCTTCCTGTGGCGCGGCGTGCTCGGACGCGCGCACCTTTCGCCGTACTTACTGACAGTTCTGCTGTTCTTGATCGGCTATCTCGGCCTAGCGATCAGCCTGTGGCCGTACATCGTGCCGTTCGCGATGACGCCGGCGGATGCGGCTGCCGCCGACAATGCGCTCGGCCTCATGCTCGCGGGCGCGCTGCCGATGTTGCCGATCATCCTGGGCTACACGGCATACGTGTACTGGCTCTTCCGCGCGAAGATACCGGCCGATGGCGCCTATCATTGAAGGCCCGCCCGAGGCGGGCGATCCGAAGCCGCCGCTTCTGAAGAAGCTCGGCTGGTTCGCGCTGCTCTGGCTCGCGAGCCTCGCAGCGGTCGCGGCCGTGGCCTATTCGTTGCGCGCGCTCATCCTTTAGCGACCGCGTCCATGAACTGGGCGAGCTTTAGATCTTTCTCGGTCACGCCATCGGCGTCATGCGTCGCGAGCGTCACGTCCACCTTGTTGTAGACGTTGAACCATTCGGGGTGGTGATCCATCTTCTCGGCCTTCATCGCGACGCGCGTCATGAAGCCGAAGGCGGCGTTGAAGTCCTTGAACTTGAAGCTCTTGGTGATGGCGTCGCGCCCCTCGGCTGCGGCCCAGCCGGAAAGCTGCGTGAGCGCGTCGGCCGCGCCGATCTTGTCCGTCGCCATGATGGTCTCCTTTGCGGGGCATCCTACGCTGCATCGCACACGATTGGAGCAAGGCAGGCGCGAAATCCTATCCCCGCTTGCCGCCTCCGCCGGCCCGCCCTAGGCTCCGGCCCCAATTCAGCGCGCCCGGCGTGGGGCTGCAGCGCTTGGGGGATCAGTGCATGGGTCAGATGTTCGCGAAGAAGTCGGTCGCGCATGTCCAGGATGAGTTCAATCAGGGGGAACTCAAACGGACGTTGGGGCCGATCAACCTCGTCAGCCTTGGCGTCGGCTGTATTATTGGCGCGGGTATTTTCGTTATGACCGGGAATGCGGCGGCGGTTTACGCCGGGCCCGGGGTCGTCTTCTCCTTCATCATCGCGGGCTTTGCCTGCGCATTCGCTGGCCTGTGCTACGCTGAACTTGCATCGACGATGCCGGTGCCGGGCTCGGCCTACACCTATTCCTATGTGATCCTCGGCGAGGTTTTCGCCTGGACGATGGGTTGGTTGCTGCTGCTCGAATATGGGCTCGCGGCTTCCACTGTTGCGGCAGGATGGACAGGCTATGTCACTAGTCTCTTGGGCGATTTCGGCGTCACCATCCCGGCATCGATCTCGACGTCGACGCTTCAGTATTCCGGGGGCGCGCTGGTCAATACTGGCGGCGTGAATCTCGTCGGTGCGGCGGGCATTCTCGCGGTCACGTTGCTGCTTGTGGTCGGCGTGACTGAATCCGCGCGCTTCAACAACATCATCGTCGTCATCAAGGTAACGGTGCTCCTGGCCTTCATCGCCATCGGTATCGCCTATGTGCATCCGGAAAACTGGGTCCCGTTCGTGCCGCCAAATGAAGGCGGCGCGCATTTCGGAATGCAGGGCATCTTCCGCGCAGCTTCTGTCGTGTTTTTCGCCTATGTGGGTTTTGAGGCCGTATCGACCGCGGCCGGTGAAGCGCGCAATCCGCAGAAAGACATTCCGCTTGGAATTCTTGGGTCGCTCTTTATTTGCACCGCGATTTATATCGCCGTTGCGATGGTGATGACCGGCGTCGTTCCGTTCCGCCAACTTGAAGGCGGCGCGCCCATCGCGGTCGCCATTGACGCCATGAACCCGACTTGGGCGCAGGTGCCTTGGGGCTTTGTCGAGAGCGGCGAACTCAATCTGTTGTCATTTGTGATCAAGATTGGCGCTTTCGCGGGCCTCACATCCGTCATGCTCGTGCTGATCTACGCGCAAACACGCGTCTTCTATCAGATGGCCAAGGACGGATTGGTGCCGGGCGTGTTCAGCCGCATCAACGAGAAATTCCGCACGCCGGCGGCGGGAACGCTGTTGCTTGGCGTCGTGATCGCTCTCATGGCGGCGGTGCTCCCGCTTGGCGTGCTGGGTGATTTGGTCAGCCTCGGTACGGCGCTGGCGTTCGCGATTGTTTGCACCAGCGTGCTGCATTTGCGAGCCAGCCACCCTGATCTCGCGCGTCCGTTCAAGGTGCCGTTCTTTCCGGTCACGCCGATCCTCGGCATCATTGCCTGCGTCGTGTTCATGATGGGCCCGATCTTGTTAGGTCTTGCCTCACAGGCGACGGGCATCGATCTCTGGGCCGTGGTGTTCGGCGATCCCAATCCGCCGTCTGTTCCGAAGGAATATCTGCCGAGCATTATTCTCGTCGGCTACATTCTGATCGGCGCGCTGATCTATCCGTTCTACGGCTACCGCAAGTCGAAGCTTGCCGCCGCGAACAAAGCCGCGGCTGCGAAATAATCAGCTCAGCGCGGCGGGGATGTCCCATCCTCGCCGCGCGCATGCCGCTAGTACGGTGTTGCACAGCAAGCAGGCGATCGTCATGGGGCCGACGCCGCCGGGCGAAGGCGTGATGGCGCCGGCGGTCTCTACCGCTTCAGCGAACGCGATATCGCCGACCAGCTTGGTTTTGCCTTCGCCTTTTTCCGGCGCGGGCACGCGGTTGGTGCCGACATCGATCGCGATCGCGCCAGGGCGCACCCAATCGCCGCGCACCATTTCCGGCTGACCGACAGCCGCGACCAAAATATCCGCGCCACGGCAAACCATGCGCAAATCCCGCGTGCGCGAATGCGCGAGCGTCACAGTGCAATTCTGTTCGAGAAACAGAAGCGCCGCTGGCTTGCCGACCAGGATCGAGCGCCCGATCACCACCACATTCGCGCCCGCTAGATCGGCGCGCTGTGTTTTCGCGAGGATCACGCAGCCTGTCGGCGTGCAGGGGCGCAGACCCGGCTTGCCGAGCAGCAGTTTGCCCGCGCTGGCTTCGGTCAGGCCGTCCACGTCTTTCAACGGGTCAAGCGCCGCCAGCACGCGGGGCTCGCTGATATGCTTGGGCAGGGGGAGCTGCACGAGAATGCCGTCGATCTCGGCGTCGTTCGAAAGCGCCACGACCTGCGCGATCAGATCGGCCTCGCTCACATCCGCCGGCAGCTTGATCTCCACCGAGCGCATGCCGGCCGCTTCGGTTTCCTTCACCTTGGAGCGCACATAAACTTGGCTCGCCGGATTATCGCCCGCGAGGATCACGGCCAGCGCCGGCGCCGAAGGCAACGCCGCGACCGCTGCAGCCACATCCGCTCGCACGCCAGCGGCGATGGCTTTGCCGTCGATGATGGTCGCGCTCATTGTGTCTCCGCGTGTTTGGCGAAGAGCGCGGCGATGTCAGCGTCGCTCGCGCCTTCGATGGTCAATGTCTTCAGCCGCGCTTTGGCGCCGCGCGTCACCACCACTTGGCCCTTGGCGACGCCCAGAGCCTTGGCGATCAGCTTTTCCAGCGCCGCATTGGCCTCGCCGTGCTCCGGCGCGGCGCGCACGCGCGCCTTGAGAAACGCACCCGCGGCGTCGCTCGCCACGCCGTCGATCCGGTCGGCGCCGCCCGCGGGCGTCAGCCGCACGCGCAGCGTCGTCACCCCCGGAGCAGCGACTGCAGATAGGGCAGCGAGTCGCGTATGAAGAAGATCGCCAGCATCAGGATCAGGATGGAGAGATCGACCCCCGCGATGGGCGGAATGATCCGCCGCAGCGGCCGCAAGATCGGGTCTGTCAGCCGGGTGGTGAACTCAAACACGGTCCCGACAATCGAATTGCGCCGGCTGACAATCTCGAACGCGATCAGCCAGCTCAGCACCACGTGCACCAGGAGGAGCACGACGATCAGGCCGAGGATGGCGTCGATCAGATGGAAAATCGGTGGAATCATGGGATTGGCTGCGCCTTCTGGGGCGGGGTCTAGCCTTTCAGGGCCAGATTCGGCAAGCCGCGCGCGGCTTGACGGCTTTTCCGGCTGGGGCCTATATCCCGCCTCCCCAGATCGCCTGGATAACGGGCCCGTAGCTCAGCTGGGAGAGCGCCGCGTTCGCAATGCGGAGGTCAGGAGTTCGATCCTCCTCGGGTCCACCACCAGCGCCCGCCCTTATTGCGTCGTCGGGATTTCCCATCCGTCGGCATAGTCGCGTCGCCAATAGCGAAGCGCTTCGCGGCTGCTGGGTCGGCCTGTGACTGGATCACAGCTCAGTGCGCCGTCAGTGCGATAGGCGATATTGCCGAGATGACAGAGCATCGTGCTGATATGGCCTTCGGCGATGGGCGAGGCCTGTTGATCGGTCTGGCCGCGCATCACCGCGATCATGTTTTCAAGGTGCAGAAGATCGAGCACGCCCTCGCCCCGGGTATCGACCGTCGCGCTGGCGGCGGTCGCGGTCACTTCGCGGACCTTCGCGCCGCGCAGATCGAAGATGGTGTAGCCATTGCGATCGAGCAGGGCCGAGCCGTTCGTGCCCATGATCAGCGCGCCGCGGCCGCGGCCAAAGCGCTGCAGATTGTTGCAGCTATGGCCGGTCCAGCGCGCGATCTTCCCACCCGGGAAGGTGAGCTCTAGGCGCATCGTGTCGTACATTTCCCAGTCGTCGTTCTGGTAGAAACGGCGCTGGCCTAACGCGCTCACATGCTCAGGATAGGTGACGCCGAGCGCCCAACGCGCGAGATCGAGTTCGTGCAGGGCATTGTTGCAAATCTCGCCGGTGCCCCAGCGCCAGAACCAGTGCCAGTTATAGTGGACGACGTTGCTGCGATAGGCGCGGCGCGGAGCGGGGCCTTGCCACAGCTCCCAGTCCAGATGCGGCGGCGGCGGCCCATCGACGCCAACGCCGATCGAGCCGCGTGAATTGGCGTACCAGGTATCGACCTCGTAGATCTCGCCCAAGAGACCCTCCTGGATGAGGTGCATCAAATCCTTGGTCTCAACAGAAGAGCGCTGCTGATTGCCCATCTGCACGACACGGCCGTAACGCTGCTGCGCGGCCACAAGCGCTTCGCCTTCATGCGGCGTGACGCTGCAAGGCTTTTCGATATAGACGTGCTTGCCTGCCGCCAGCGCATCGATCGCGGCGCGTGCGTGCCAATGATCGGGCGCGGCAATGGTGAGGACGTCGGTATCCGCGCTTTCGATCACGCGTCGGTAATCGTGCGCGAGCGCAAAACCGCTCCCGCCGCGCGCCGTGAACTCGCTGGCGCGCTGATCGAGGATGTTCCGGTCAACATCGATCAGGTGCGAGACGGCGGTGTTTGGCAGCGCGGCGATGGCGTTCATATGCGGAACGCCGCGTCCGTTCACGCCCATCACCGCGAAGCGCACGCGTTCGTTGGCGCCGATGATTTGCGCGTAGGAGCGGGCTGACATGCCCGCGGTGGCGAGCGCGGCGCCGGCGGTAAGGAAGGCGGAGCGTCTATTGAGCATGGATTGCGCTCCTATTCGGCGGGCAGGGTGCGGATGCGGATCGAGCGAAACGACACCGCATCGCCGTGATCTTGCAGCAGGATCGGGCCGGCGGGCAGCTCGCCGAAGTGCGGCCAATCCTTGTATTTCGAATAGGCGACCAGCGCGCGGAAGATTTGCGTGCCGCGCTCATACTCAACCACACGTCCGCCATTCAGCCGATGCTCGACATGATTGCCGCGCACGATGATGCGCGCGCGGTTCCATTCGCCCGGCGGATTGGCGCGTTTGCCGGTGGCGGGGATGAGGTCGTAGAGCGAAGCTAAGGTGCGGTTGCCGGCGACGCCTAATTGCGCGTCGGGATGGCGTTCGTCGTCGAGGATTTGATATTCGAGCCCGATGGCTGACCCTTCGCCGCGTAAGAGTTCGGGATCGACGAAATATTTGATGCCGCTATTGCCGCCGGGCGCGACGCGAAAATCCAGTTCAAGATCGAAGTTGGAAAAATCCTCGGTGGTGATGATGTCGCCGCCGTTGCGCGATTCGGCGCCGCCGGATGGCTCCACGGAGAGGAGGCCATCGCGGATGCTCCAGCCGTGGTCGGGAAAGCCCGGAAGGCGCGCGCCTCGCCAGCCATTGGTGGTGCGTCCATCCCACAGCAGGCGCCAGCCTTGCGCGGCTTGGCGCTCTGTCACGGTGTTGGCGATGTAGTTCTGCTCTTCGATCGCATCATTGAGGGGCGAGGCGTAGCGGGCAAGATCGCGGGTCAGGATGCGGATATTGCGGAAGCGCGTTTCGAGGCCGACAAGCGCGGGATCGTTCGGAATGGAATGCACTTGCAGCGCGATGAAGCCGCGGGGCGTCATGTCGTCCAGCACGTTGGCGGCGGGCACGCCATTCACCCATGTGCGAATGCGGTTGCCGATCGCCTCGACACGGAAATGATTCCAGTCGCCGACATTGAACGCCGCCTGAGCGGTCGGATTGTCGATCAAGGTGTAGAGCCATTGGCGGCGTTGCTCGTCATAAAGGCCGCCGCTCCAGGCGCGGGCGCTGGGATCGGATTCCACCTGATAACCGTGGACGACGCCGTTGCGGTAGGTGGGAACGCTCTCTGAGCGGATCTGGACGCCCGAATTCACGCGCGCGTCGGATTTCAGCTCATACTCAAGAATAAAATCGCCGAAGGTTTCGCGCGTGGCCAAGAAGGTGTTGGCCGAACCCAAGACGGCGTGGCCCACGACCTCGCCATTCTCGATCGTGAATTGGGCTGTCCCGCCGAGTGTCCGCCAGCCATCCGTGCTGTCGCCGCGGACGAGGTCACGCCACGGAGCAGTTTGCGCCTGCGCCGGCGCCGCAAATGTAAGAAAGACTGCCGCGATGCACGCCGCGATGCGTCCGAAGCTCAGTGTGCTCACGATCCCCCCTTCGGCCCTGTTTTGAGCGGGCCTCGCTGGGGAGACTAACCACGGTGCGGCGGCGCGTCGATCCCGCGGACGCACGGGCGAGGTTGCCGCCGAGCGCTGCTTTTGCAGCGCTCGGCCTGACCCCTAGAAGCCGTAACTCACCCGCGCATAGACGAAGCGGCCGTTGAAGCCGTAGGGCGAGTATTGCGGAAAGCCGACTGAACCGGTCGCGCCGTTGATCGTGGTGGGCGTGAAGTTCGGATATTCGTCGGCGGCATTTTCAACGCCAAGAGCCAGCGACACGCCTTGATCGAAGTCGTAGCGGCCTTCGAGATCGATCAAGGTTGCATCGCCGGTGGAATAGTCGAGTGACTGGGAATTGTTGGCGATGAGGACGCTATCATAATAGGTCGCCTTCGCGGACGCGCTCCAACCCTCAAGCTGCCAGTCGACGCTCGCCGTGAGTTTGGTTTTCGGCGTGCCGTCCTCGAAGGCGAGGATGTTGGAGCGGTCGAACAGGAAGAAGGGCGAAACCGGGATGCCAATGTCTGGCGTGCCCGGCACGGTGTCCACCGAGGTTTCATTGTAGTTCGCCGCGACGGTGAAATCGAAGCGGCCGGCGCTGTCGGTCGGCAGGCGATAGCGACCCACGACATCAAGGCCGGTGGTGGTGCTGTCGAGGCCGTTGAGAAAGAAGCGCGCGGCGCTGACGCCATAGGGCGCAAGCAACGCCACGACGGCATTGGTGGTGGCGGCCGATTGACTGGGCCGGCTGGTGCCCAGGTTTTCTGAATAGATGATGCGGTCCGAGACTTCGATCTGGTAGGCGTCGACCGTCAGTTCAAAACCGCCGCCGCGCAGCACGGCGCCGATCGAATAATTGAGCGAAGTCTCCGGCTCGAGCGGCTCCGATCCTAATGTAATCGCGACCGGATCGCTGACACGGAAGGTGCCCGCCTCGATAAGGCTCGTCACCGGCACGCCGCCAATGACCTGTGTGACGAGATTGGTCGAGGTATAGCTGAAGAATTGCTGTTGCAGCGCGGGCGCGTGGAAGCCCGTTGAGACAGCGCCGCGCAGCGCGAAATTATCCGAGAAGTCGTAGCGCGCCGAGAGCTTGCCGGTGAACTGATCGCCGAAATCGGAATAGCTTTCGTAGCGGCCTGCGGCGCCAAGCGTGAGCGCGTCGGTCGGCGAGCCTTCAAGATCGACGTAAGCCGCCCAATTGTTGCGGTCTTCATCGACTTCATTGCGCGGCGCAAAGCCCGGGAAGCCTTGTGAACCGAGCGCGCCGCCGGCCCCGCCGTCATTGTACGATGTCGGTTCGCCCGCATCGATGGAGAATGTCTCCTTGCGATATTCCAAGCCGAAGGCGAGGTTGACAGGCGTCGCCCAGCCGAAGTCGAGCGGCCGCACGCCATCGGCGCTCAGTGTAAGCTGGTCGTAGGCAAGGCCCCCCGCGTCGAACGATGTCTGCGACGCCGCGCCATAAGAGCGGTTCAGCGAATTGTTGACGCGATAATTGAGCTCGTTGCGGCCGTAGCCGGCCGAGAAATCCCAATCGACGCCGCCCGCTTCACCGCGAACGCCGCCATAGAGATTGGTGTCGAGAATTTCGGTGGCGATGCGCGGCGTAAACCCGTTCGGGTAGATCGTCGCGACGTTGCGCGCGTCGTTGAAGGGACGCGCGGTCGCGGCGGACTCGGTGTCCTTGGTTTGGACGCCGCCGAAGGCATAAGTCGACCAGCCGCCGGCGAGATCCGCGCCAGCGTTGAAGTAGAGTGACACTGATTCGACGGAGGGATCGCCGAAGCGCGCGAGAACCGTGCTCGTCGATCCGCCATTCACCGCCGAGGGCGCCGCAAAATCGGAGCGGTTGGTGGGCGAGCGCTTTTGCACTTCGCCAGAGACCGTAAGGAAGCCATCGCCGAAGATCGGTAGGCCGAACCAACCGGATAGCGAGGTCTGCTCACCGTCTTGCTCGCCGTGCGAGCCGCGCGCGGTGTCGAAGTCGGTGTCGAAGAAGCCGTGCGCGAGCGTGATCGCGCCGCCGTCGCTGGCTTCGCGCAGCCGCAGATTGACGACCCCCGCGATGGCGTCGGAGCCATACTGCGCCGATGCGCCGTCGCGCAGCACTTCGACAGAGCCCAGAGCGACGGAGGGAATTGTGTTGAGGTCGAACGCGGTCGAGCCGCGGCCGAGCGCGCCGTTGACATTGACGAGCGCGCCGACATGGCCGCGTTGGCCATTGATCAGCACCAAGGTTTGATCTGGCGGTAGGCCGCGCAAGGTGGCGGGCCGCGCATGGTCGGAACCATCGGAGATGGCGGGGCGCGGAAAGTTCAGCGAGGGAACAGCGTCGGCGAGCGCCTTGGCGGTTTCAGTGCCGGCGCCATCGCGCGCCAAGTTCTCGCCGGTGATCACATCGACGGGGCGCGATGGTGTCGAGGCGCGTGCGCCCCGCCGTGCGCGTGCCGGTCACGACGATGGTCTCGTCCGGATCGGCCACCGGGGCGCTTTGCGCCATAGCGGGGGGCCGCGGCGAGCAGCGCGATCACGGAGGCGCACGCCGCAAGCGTCCGACGAACTGATTGTCGTGTCATGTGAGATCCCCGAGCATGTTGCTTCCGCGGGCCATGCGCGCGTTCTGCGCGGCCGCTCTGGACTACAGAAGCGGCGCGTGTCGCGCGGGGCAAGCGAATTGCGTCCGCGCGGACGAGTAGCCGGCAAAACGCTTCTTTTGTGCATCTCGATTTCGCCCGTCAGGGGAATCTGCCACTCATGGTCCAGGCATGCGGAGGCACAAATGTCGGTTTTGTTGGAAGGCGCGTTCGAGCTTGGCAAGGTCTTGCTGGAGACCGATCTTTCCAAGCACGAGTCGAAGGCCCTGCTGGGCGCGCAAGGCGGCCATGTCGACGAGCGCATTGTGCTGCAGCGCATCGGCAAATTCTGGAACCAGCAAAATATGTGGGATCGACCGGATGGGCTGGTCGTGGTGACGTCGCACCGGCTCGCCTTCCTCGCCAAAGTGAAAGCGTTCACAGCGACGACGGAGTTTCTGAGCTTTCCTTTGCCTCAGATGCGGGGCGTGCGCGCGATCCGCGTCATGGGCATCAGCCCGGCCGTGCAGTTTGAAGTCGCTGGAAAGACGTTCATCTTCACGCTGCTCTCGAGCGCCGAGGAGGTGGTGGCCGCGATCACCAGCCAGCGGCCGGCATAGCAGCGCGCGGCGTATCCAAACGGCCTGTTCGAGCGAATACCTGCTCGCTGGCAATTTGCGGCGCCCGCGCCAATATAGTGGGCGGCCTTTTGAGGAGATTTCTCATGTCGACAGAACGCGCTGTTTTGGCGGGCGGTTGTTTCTGGGGCGTCCAGGATTTGATCCGCAAGCGCCCGGGCGTGATCAGCACGCGCGTCGGGTATTCCGGCGGCGATGTGCCGAACGCGACTTACCGCAATCACGGCACGCACGCCGAGGCGCTCGAAATCAATTTCGATCCGGACAAGATCAGCTATCGCGATCTGCTCGAATTCTTCTTCCAGATTCACGACCCGACCACGCGCGACCGCCAGGGCAATGACCGGGGCGCGAGCTATCGCTCGGCGATTTTCTACACCAGCGAAGAGCAGAAGCGCGTCGCCGAAGACACCATCGCGGACGTCGATGCGTCCGGCCTGTGGCCGGGCAAAGTCGTCACCACAATCGATCCCGTCGGACCGTTCTGGGAAGCCGAGCCTGAGCACCAGGATTATCTGGAGCGGATTCCGAACGGCTATACTTGCCACTTCGTCCGTCCGAACTGGAAGTTGCCGCGCCGCGCGGTGGCGTAAGCAAAACGGCCCCACCCGAGGGGTGGGGCCGTTCTTAGCCTACGCGGCGGGAGGCCTAGGATCGCGCCGCTCGACAGGGTGAACGGAGCAAAAGCCTTCCCGTTCCCAGCAAAAATGCAGGTCTTAGCGCGTTGGCTGGGTAACGCCGCCGCCCAGTGATTTGTAGAGCGTCACGAAATTGATCGCGCGCGCGACGCGGGCGGCAACCAGGCTTTGCTGTGCAGAATAGAGCTCGCGCTGGCTGTCGAGCAGAATGAAGTAATTGTCGATGCCTTCGACGTAGCGCGCATTGGAAAGCGAGAATGCGCCTTGGGCGGCGTCCGCGAGCGCTTGGCGGGCGGCGACTTCTTCCTGGATGGCGCCGCGCTCGGCGAGAGCGTCGGCCACTTCGCGGAACGCGGCCTGGATCGAGCGCTCATACTGCGCGACGGCGATGTCGCGATCAGCGCCCGCGACGCCGAGATTGGAGAGCCGTGCGCCGCCGTCGAAGATCGGCAGTGAAAGCTGGGGCGTGAAGCTCCACGCGCCCGCGGCGCCGTTGAAGAGATTCTCAAACCGGCTGTCAGCCGTGCCGGTGAACCCTGTGATCGAGACGCTCGGGAACATGGCGGCGCGCGCGGCGCCGATATTGGCGTTGGCGGCGCGCAGCAGATGCTCGCTCTGGCGGATGTCGGGGCGCGTGAGCAGGACTTCGGAGGGAAGGCCCGGCGGCAGCTCATCGACGCCGAACTCCACGTCCGCGATCGTGGTGGGGCGCAGTTCCTGCGGGATCGGCGCGCCGACCAGAAGCGCGAGCAGGTTCTCGTCCTGCGCCGTGAGCGTGGTGAAGCGCGCGACATCGGCGCGGGCATTCTCCGCGATGGTGCGGGCGCGGTAGAGATCGAGCTGCGAGGAGGCGCCGGCGTCGAAGCGCTGTTGCGTGAGATCGACCGAGCGCTGCTGCGCGGTGAGCGTGTCCTGCGCGATGCGCAGCAGTTCGAGATCGCCGGCATAGACCAGATAGGCCGAAGCGACTTCGGAGATGAGGCTGATCTGCGCGCTATCGCGCGCGTCGGCGGTGGCGAGATATTGCTGGAGTGCGGCGCGGCTGAGGCCACGCACGCGGCCGAAGAAGTCGAGCTCGAATGCGGTGATGCCGACGCCGGCGCTGTATTGGCGCTCGATGATCTCGCCGCCCGGCGCATCGACGCCGGTGATTGAGCCGGAAGCCACGCCATCGACAGCCGGGACCCGTTGGGCGCGCTGCACGCGGTAAAGCGAGCGCGCACGTTCGATATTGGCGGCGGCGATGCGGAGGTCGCGGTTCTCTTCCAGCGAACGCGCGATCAGCGCGTTGAGCTTGGGGTCGGCATAGAAGGCGCCCCATTCGGGCAGCGCGGCCTCGCCGGGCGCGTTGACGGAGTTCTCGTAGGCGGGGCCTTGCGGCCAGGCATCCGGCACCGGCGCGTCGGGGCGGTGATAGCGCGGCTCAAGCACGGCGCAGGCGCCCAGCAAGAGAAGCGCGGCGAGGGGAGAAAGAGACTTTATCATTCTGCGGCCGCTGGCGGTGGTTCGATCGCGGCGCGGCGTTTGAACCAGTCGCGATGGAAAATCTTGTTGATCTCGACGAAGAAGAACGGCGTCAAAGTCGTCACGAGGAGCGTGGCGGCGAGCATGCCGCCGATCACGGCGGTGCCGATCGCGTTTTGCGCGCCCGAGCCCGCGCCCGACGCGAACGCCATCGGCGCGACGCCGAAGATGAAGGCGAACGACGTCATCAGGATCGGGCGCATTCTGAGCCGCGCGGCTTCCACAGCCGCCTCGGCCCAAGTGCGGCCTTCCTCGGCGAGGTTGCGCGCGAACTCCACGATCAGGATCGCGTTCTTCGCGGCGAGACCCATCGTGGTGAGTAGGCCGACTTGGAAATAGATGTCGTTCGAGAGCCCGCGAATATTGGCCGCAAGCGCCGCGCCCAAGAGGCCGAGCGGCACGACCACAAGCACGGCGAGCGGGATGGTCCAGCTTTCGTAAAGCGCCGCGAGGCACAAAAACACCACCAGCAGCGAGAGCGCATAGAGCAGCGGCGCCTGATCGCCGGACTGGCGTTCTTCGTATGATTGCCCGGTCCAGCCGAGTGTCACGCCCGGAGGCAATTGCGCGACCGCCGCTTCCATATGGTCCATCGCGACGCCCGAGCTTACGCCGGGCGCGCCTTGGCCTTGGATGTTGAACGAAGGTGAGCCGTTGAAGCGCTCAAGCCGCGGCGAGGCGGAAATCCAGCGCGCCGTCGTGAAGGCCGAGAAGGGCGCCATGTCGCCGTTCGATGTGCGCACATGCCAGGCGCCGAGATCTTCCGGCACCATGCGGTAGGGCGCATCGCCCTGCATGAAGACGCGCTTGATGCGGCCGCGATCGATGAAGTCGTTGACGTAAACGCCGCCCCAGGCGCCCGCGAGCGTCTGGTTCACGTCTGAGATGGAAACTCCAAGCGCGGAGGCCGCGTGCTGGTCGATGTCGAGTTGGAGTTGCGGCGTATCGTCTTGGCCGTTGGGGCGAACGCCGGCGAGTTGCGGGTCTTGCGCGGCGATGCCGAGCAATTGATTGCGCACGCCGAGGAATTCCTCGCGCGACATATTGCCGATATTGGCGATCTGCATGTCAAAGCCGGTGGCGATACCGAGTTCAGTCACGGCGGGCGGCAGCACCGGAAACACCATGCCGTCGCGGATTTGGCTGAGCGCTCCGAAGGCGCGTCCGACAATGGCGCCAGCACGCTGATCGGCGCCGTGCCGCTCCGACCAATCCTTGAGCTGAATAAACATCAGGCCTTGGTTTTGCCCTACGCCCGCGAAGCCGAAGCCGACGATGGAGAAGTAGGATTCGATCGTCTCGCTTTCGTTGGTGTCGTAGTAATTCTCGATCTGCCGCATCACCGCGCCCGTGCGCTCCGCCGAGGCGCCGGCTGGGAGTTGTACGATGGTGATGAAGAAGCCTTGGTCTTCGTCCGGGAAGAACGAGCTTGGCAGGCGCACGAAGAGAAAGCCGAGCGCGACCAGGATGATTGCGTAGAGCCCGATGACCCGGAGACCCGCCTTCGGCGCCAGCGTGCGCCCAAGAATGCCCTGATAATTGCGCGAAACCCAGGAGAGGCTCTTGTTGAAGCGGTTATACACCGCGCCGATACGCGAGCCTTCGCGGCGCGGCGCCTCGTGACGCAGTAAGGTCGCGGTGAGCGCGGGCGTCAAAGTCAGCGCCATCAGCACCGAGAGCGACATGGCCGAGACGATGGTGATCGAGAACTGGCGGTACACAACGCCGGTCGAGCCCGGGAAGAACGCCATCGGCACGAACACGGCCGAGAGCACCAGCGCGATCCCGATCAGGGCGCCGGTGATCTGGTCCATCGATTTTCGCGTGGCTTCCTTCGCGGAGAGGTGCTCCTCGCGCATCACGCGCTCGACGTTTTCCACCACGACGATGGCGTCATCGACCAGCATGCCGATCGCCAGCACGGTCGCGAACATGGTGAGCGTGTTGATGCTGTAGCCGAAGACCGCGAGCATCCCGAAGGTGCCGAGCAGCACGACCGGCACGGTGATGGTCGGGATGATGGTGGCGCGCCAGCTCTGCAGGAACAGGAACATGACGAGGAAGACGAGCACGACCGCTTCGATCAGCGTCTTGACCACTTCCTCGATCGACTTCTGCACGAAGGGCGTGGTGTCGTAGGGAAAGTTCGCGCGGATGCCGGGCGGGAAGCTGGGCTGAAGGTCTGCGATCGCTTGGCGCACGCGCGCGGCGGTATCGACGGCGTTGGCGCCCGAGGCGAGGCGCACGGCGATGCCGGAGGCGGCCTGGCCGTTGAAGCGTGTGTCGAATGCATAATTCTCCGCGCCAAGTTCGATGCGTGCGACGTCGCGGAGACGCACCGCTGAGCCATCGGGCAGGGTGCGGAGCAGGATTTCTTCGAACTCTTCCGGCGTCTCCAGCAGCGATTGCGCCGAAACCGTCGCGTTGAGCTGCTGGCCTTCGACATAAGGCTGCGCGCCGATCTGGCCGGCGGAAACCTCGGCGTTCTGCGCACGGATCGCGGCGGCGACATCGCCGGGCGTGAGCGCAAAGCCCTGCAAGCGGCCAGGATCGAGCCAGATGCGCATCGCATAGGATGCGCCGAACAATTGCACTTCGCCGACGCCTTCGACGCGGCTCAACGTGTCTTGCAGCACCGAAGCGCCAAAGTCGCCGAGGTCCGTCGAAGTGACTTCAGGCGAATCCGCGATGAGGCCGACGATGAGGAGGAAGCTGTTGGCCGTCTTGGCGACGCGCACGCCGTTTTGCTGAACCACTTGCGGCAAGAGCGCGAGCGCGTTCTGAAGTTTGTTCTGAACCTGCACCTGCGCGATGTCGGGATCGGCGCCTTGGTTGAAGGTCAGCGTGATCGAAGCCGAGCCCGAGGAATCGCTGGTCGAACTGATATAGCGCAGATTGTCGATGCCGTTCATCTGCTGCTCGATCACCTGCGTGACCGTGTCCTCCACCGTCTGCGCCGAAGCGCCGGGATAAGACGCAGAGATCGAAACGCTCGGCGGCGCGATTTCCGGATATTGTGAGACCGGAAGATTGATCACCGCGATCAGGCCCGCGAGGGCGATGACGATCGCGATCACCCACGCGAAAATGGGCCGATCGATGAAAAAACGTGACATCCGGGCTTAGCCTTCCCGTCCGCGCAATTGGATCGCGCCTTCGCGCGTTGGCGGCGCGGTTGGCGCGGCGGCGGTGGCGGGAGAGCCGGGCTGCACGCGCTGGGCGCCTTCAACGATCAAGCGATCGCCGGGATTGAGGCCAGAGAGCACAACCCATTTGTCGCCGGCGGTTTCGCCGGTTTTCGATCACGCGCTGCTCGACCACGCCTTGCGGGTTCAAGATAAGCGCGACGGCTTCGCCGCGCGCATTGCGCGTCACGCCCTGCTGCGGCGCGAGAATAGCATCTTCATCGACGCCAATGCTGACGCGCGCCTGCACGAACATGCCGGGAAGCAGCAAGTGGTCTGGGTTCGGGAAGAGCGCGCGCAGGCGCACGGTGCCTGTGCTCTCGTTTACGGTGACGTCGGAGAATTGCAGCACGCCGTCGCGAAGATATTCGTCGCCGCCCTGCAGGATGAGCCGCACACGCGCTTGACCCGCGCCGCGGCGCGCCAGCGTCTGGCGGAGTGCGGCCCCTTCGGCGCTGGCTTGCGTCATATCGACATAAACACGGTCGATCTGTTGGATCACCGCGAAAGGTTCGGGCTGCGCGGGCGTTGCGAGCGCGCCAGACGTGACACTCGATGCGCCGATGACACCGCTGATCGGCGCCGTCACGCGCGTATAGCCCGCGCTGATCTGCGCGGTGTCGAGCGCGGCGCTCGCTTGATCGGCTTGCGCGCGTGCGTCGTCCAATTCCTGTTGGCTGACCGCGCCCATTTCGATCAAGCGCTGATAGCGCTCGTAGCGCGCGCGGCTGGATGCGGCCGCGGCTTGCGCGCTGGAAACTTCCGCGCGGGCTGGGCCTGGATCGATTTCGTAAAGCAATTGGCCGGCGCTGACGCGCGCGCCTTCCTGGGAAGCGGCGACTGCGCACGATGCCGCCAATCTGCGGGCGCACTTCGGAGGTTTCGAATGCGGCGACGCGGCCCGTCAGCGTTACGGTCGCTTCGTAGGGTTCGGCTGCGATCTCAACGACGCCAACTTCCGGCGGCGGCGGCGCGCTTTGCGCGCCCGACGGTCCGCCGCAACCAGCGAGGCTCAAAGCCATCAGCGCGGCAAGCGACGCAAGCGCGCCCGCTTCAATTCCTCGACGTAACATTCCGAAGCCCCGAAAACACTAACGCGCATTAGGAATCGCGCGAAGATCAAATATAGGCGGAGAGAATGAACGCTACATTCCCAGCGGGCACATGAGGTGGGGGGGTGGGCGCCGTCAAGACGATGGAACTTAAAAGGCGTTCAGCGTGGCAAAGCAGCACGCGAGGCGGCCAGAACGCGGGCTCATGCACGCCGTTCGGGCGGCAAAATCCGATGGGGGATTTACCCGGCGCGCTTTTCCCCTCACGGGCGAAATCAGAGCGGACGGCGCAGCACCGCATAGGTCAGCAGGCGCCAATAATGGCCGCCGAAATCGGACACATACATCAAGAGCAGAGGGGAGCATGGCGCGAGCGCTCAGCGTACGCCGAGCGGCGCGTCCCCAGCGATCGTCACGCGCTCGACCCTCGCGGTCATGCGGCCAATAATCCGCGATGGGATAATGCTGCGTGGAGCGGTTGTCCCAGAACACGATCGCGTTCGGCGACCATTTGAAGCGCACTTGGTATTCCGGCACGCGGATGCGGGTCGAACAACAGCGCGAGCAGATCGTCGCTCTCTTTTTGCTCCAGTCCGTTGATCTTGGTGGTGAAGCCAGCGTTCACAAACAGCGATTTGCGGCCCGATTCCGGGGTGAACGCGCACGATCGGATGATCTTGCGGCGGATGCTTTTCGGTGAGCGCTTGTTGCTCTTCGGCGTTCAGCTTCCAGCCATAGCTCTTCAAAATATCGTGCGTGGCCGTGAGCCCTTCGAGCCGCGCTTGCAGCGGCGCGTGCAAATCGGCGAACACGGCTTCGGTATCCACAAAGAGAGTGTCGCGCCGCGCGGCGGGATCGTGCGGGCGCGGAGCACGCCGCCAAGCGACGGCGCGGGGCGGAAGGTGACGTCGGCGTGCCATTTATTGACCGCGCGAATGAACGGGAGATCGTGAAGTCGTTTGAGGGTGGGCGTACTCCCCGTTGCGGATCGAAAGCACCTCGGGGTGTCCCGGCACGTGCTGCGTGATCGGATGGCCCTCAAGGTCGCCGAAATAGCGCCCGAACCGGATATGATCCTCGTGGCTGATGTCCTGATCGCGGAAGAACAAAACTTTGTGTTCAATCAACGCTTCGCGGATATCGGCCCGACTATGGATGGGTCCAAGTCGTCGCGGAGATCGACGCCATCGACATAGGCGCCGAGCACGGCCCCGCTCGGCTCGTACCGGAGGCTGGCCTTGGCGTTTTGGAAATCGCGGGCGCGAAGAGGGGCGTTCATGGGGGGAATTTCTCCTGAGACCGCGCCGGAGCGGGCGGAGTGTGAGCGACGTCCGAACACGCGGGAGGAGCGTGCATGCCCGGACGTCGCGCCGCGTCCCGAAGGCGACAAAACTACATTAAGTTTATCGGCATTAATGACTATGCAGTTTTGGTGATCTGTGACGTTAGAAAAGCTAAGGCCGCGCTCCCCTGGCAAAATGCTGCGGATCGCGCGGCGGCGTGCTATCTGCACCGCCCGAAGCCGCTCCCACCCATTCTGGATAAAGCTGCCGAGCCTGGCGCTGGCGTTCGCGCGCCGGCTGGGCTTGAACCTCGCCACGCACTGCTGAGGCGGGCGGCATTTCAAGGACAAGACCCACCCCGCCATGCTCGAAATTGCTGATCTTACTTACCGCATCGCCGGGCGGGGGCGCTGTTCGATGGCGCGAGCGCGTTCATCGCGGACGGCTGGAAGGTTGGCTTGTCGGGCGCAACGGCACCGGCAAGTCGACTTTGCTGAAGCTGATCCGCGAAGAGGCCGGCAAGCCCGGCGGCTCGATCCGCACACGGCGCGGGGCGAGCTTGGGTTTCGTCGCGCAGGAAGTGGCGGCGAGCGATGACGTGCTGCTTGATGTCGTGCTTTCCGCGGACGAAGAGCTGACGGCGCTCAACGCCGAAGCAGAAACCGCGCACGATCCCGACCGCATCGCCGACATCCACATGCGCCTCGCCGAGATCGACGCTTATTCCGCCACGGCGCGCGCATCGGAAATTCTCATCGGTCTCGGCTTTTCGCAAAGCGATCTCACGCGGCCGTGCCGCGAATTTTCCGGCGGCTGGCGCATGCGCGCGGCGCTCGCGGGCGTGCTCTTTTCCACGCCCGATCTTTTGATCCTCGACGAGCCGACGAATTATCTCGATCTTGAGGGCGCGTCTTGGCTCGAGATTATCTGCGTCGCTATCCCAACACTGTCGTCGTCGTCAGCCATGACCGCGAAATGCTCAATCGCTCCGTCACGCACATCATGGCGCTGAATGATCTGAAACTCGAAGTGCATGCAGGCGGGTACGACACGTATCTGCGCAAACGCGCAGAACGCATCGCGCTGCAGAGCGGATTGAAAGCCAAGCAGGACGCGCAGCGCGCGCATTTGCAGGCATTCGTGGATCGCTTCCGCGCCAAGGCGAGCAAAGCGCGTCAGGCGCAGAGCCGCATTAAGATGCTGGAAAAGATGCAAGACATCTCGATCCCGCTCGAAGACCGCGCCACGCCGTTTCACTTTGATGAGCCCAGCGAGCTTGCGTCTCCGTTGATCGTGCTGGATGACGCCGATCTTGGTTATGTGGCGGGGCAAGCCGGTGCTGAAGAGCGTGTCCTTCCGCCTGGATCACGACGACCGCATCGTCATCATCGGCCCGAACGGGCAGGGCAAGACGACGCTCGTAAAATCAATCGGCGCGCGGCTTGAGCTGCTTTCCGGCAGGCGCACGTCATCAAAGCAAGTGAAGATCGGCTATTTCAGCCAGGATCAGCTCGACGAACTGCGTCAAGGCGAAACCGTGCTGGAGCACGTGCGCGATCTCGCGCCCACGCTTGGCCAAGGTCAGCACCGCGCCATCGCCGCGCGTATGGGCTTTGGGCGCGAGAAGATCGAGACTGCGGTCGAGAAATTGTCCGGCGGCGAAAAAGTCCGCTTGTTGCTCGGCCTCATGGCTTTCACCAAGCCGCACGTCCTCATCCTCGACGAACCGACGAGCCATTTGGATATCGACAGCCGCGAAGCCTTGATCCACGCGCTCAACGAGTATTCGGGCGCCGTGCTGCTGATCACGCACGATATCTATCTTGCGGAAGCAGTTGCCGATCGTTTGTGGCTCGTGCACGCCTCGCGCGCGCGGCCCTATGAGGGCGATCTTGAAGATTATCGCGCTTTGGTGCTCGCCGCCGATCGTCCCGGCGCGGAGCTGACCGTGAGTGCGCCTGAGCCGGCGCCCGCCAAGCCTGCAGTCAAAGCGCCGTCCGCGTTCACGCTGAAGCAGCGCTTGAGCGAGGCTGAGGAAAGCGCTAGACGCCGCGCAAAAGGCGCTCGCCGCGATCGATGCGGAGCTTCTCGATCCCACCTTGTTTGCGCGCGACGCCGCCAAGGGCGCGCGGTTGAGCAAGCAGCGCACGGGAAGCGGCCGCGGCGTTGCAGAAGGCCGAAGATGCGTGGCTTGCCGCGAGCGAAGCATGAGCGATAAGGTCGGTGCATGAGCACCAAGGGCTATCTCCACGGCTACAGCGAAACCGAGCGCGAGCGCTTGCATCGCCAGGCGCGCTTCCTCGAACCCGCCGTGCATGATCGCTTGCCGTTTCGGCGGCGGCGCAAATTGCTTGAGGTCGGCTCGGGCGTCGGCGCGCAGACGGAAATCCTGCTACGGCATTTTCCGGAGCTGCACGTTACGGGCGTTGAACTCAACGATGCGCAGATCGCTGAAGCGAAGCGCTTTCTCGCCACCGTGCCCTGGGCCAGCGGGCGCTACGAGATCGTGAAAGCCGATGCGACGCGGCTTGAGTATGAGCCCGAGACGTTCGACGCGGCATTTCTCTGTTGGATATTGGAGCATGTCGGCGATCCGGCGCGCGTGCTGGGGCGAAGTGCGCCGTGTGCTGATGTCTGGCGCGCCGATCGTGTGCAACGAAGTGCTGAACGCGACGTTTTTTCTGGAGCCCTACAGCCCCAATACCATGCGCTATTGGATGGCGTTCAACGATCACCAGCTTTCGATCGGCGGCGACCCGTTCGTGGGCGCCAAGCTCGGCAATCTCTTGCAGTCGATCGGCTTCCGCGACGTGCAAACCGAGGTGAAGACCTTCCATCTCGACAACCGCGCGCCCGGCGAGCGCGCGGAATTCCTGAGTTTCTGGACCGATTTGCTGCTCTCCGGCGCGCCCTCGCTGATCCAAGCGGATCAGATCTCGCAGGACGTCGTGGACGGCATGACAGAAGAACTCGCGCGCGTTGGCCGCGATCCCAACAGCGTGTTCTTCTATTCGTTCATCCAGGCGCGTGCGCGCGCGGCGTAAGCGCTACTCGTCGAGCACCATGATCTCGACATTGCGGATTTCCGTCGGATGGCTCTCCGCTTGGAACGCCAGATAGCCGCTGCTGAGGCGCGCGCGTCGGCGACCACGGCGAATCCTCATCCAGCATCGGTTCGGAATATTCCATCACGACCTGATTGTTCACGATGTGCCGGATCAGCCGGTTGCCATGCACCTCAACCTCAATCGACGCCCATTCGCCCGGCGGCGGGGAGGGCGCGGCGGAGTTGAAGCAATGCTCTTCCGAGCGAACGCCGTCAGGCAGAATGGAAACGCCCGGCGTGCACACATTCGCTGTCGTGCGCGGCGTTACGCCATCGCTGCCGAGCACTTGCACCTCGACGGAAGTCGGAAACGGCTGATCGATGGTCATTGTCTCGGGCGGCTGCGAATGGATCATCACACCATTATTGCGCAGCCCCCATGTCGGGCCGCCGGCGACTTGCTCGCCGATGAAGCGATACTCAAAGCGCAAGCGATAATGGGAGAAAGGTTCGGGATAGAAGAGATGGCCAAATTGGCCGTCGAGTTTTTCATAGCCGTCATACGAAACGTGGATCACGCCATCGCGCACGCTGAAGGTGTTGTGGAGGTTCTCTCCGAGCGGATGGCCCGCGAATTTGATGATCCAGCCATCGAGGTCGCCTTGCGGCTCCGGCGGGGCGGCGGGGGTGGAGGCGCAGGCGGCGAGCAACAAGCTGGCGAGGGCTGCTTTGAATAGCGTGCGCATTTTTCTCTCCCATTTCCCGGGGCGCGGCGACGCCGCGAGCCCGGGACCCATGCGCGCGATCATCTCAGAAATTGTTTGGTGCGTCGAATATGGTTTTGAACGCCGCGCGTATGGGTCCCGGACTTGGCGCTGTGCGCCAATCCGGGGTGGGGTCAATCGATCTTCGCGAGCACGCCGCGCAGCGTTTCCGCGATATAATCGATCTCGCTCTTCTCCACGATCAGGGGCGGCGAGAAGGCGATGATGTCGCCGGTTACGCGGATCAGCAGCCCCGCATCGAAGCACGCATTGAACGCTTCCAGTGCGCGCAGGCTCGCGCCGCCCGGCCTTGGCTCAAGTTCGATGCCGCGATCAGCCCAAGATTGCGGATATCGATGACATGCCGCGCATCGCGCAGCGAGTGCATCGCGTCCTCCCAATATGGCGAGAGATCGGCTGCGCGCTGGAAGAGGCCTTCTTCGGCGTAAGTATCGAGCGTCGCGATCCCGGCGGCGCAGGCGAGGGGATGGCCGGTGCTGGTGTAGCCGTGAAAAAGCTCGATCGGCACATCGGAATTGGCGAGCATGGTATCGTAGATCTCGCGCTTCACCGCGACGGCGCCCATCGGCACGGCGGCATTGGTGATGGCTTTCGCCATGGTGAGAATGTCCGGCGTGACGCCAAACAGCTGCGAAGCGAACGCGGCGCCGACACGGCCAAAGCCCGTGATCACTTCATCGAAGATGAGCAGGATATCGTGCTTATCGCAGATCGCGCGCAGGCGTTCGAGATAGCCTTTCGGTGGAATCAGCACGCCCGTCGATCCCGCAACCGGCTCCACGATCACTGCCGCGATGGTCGATGCATCGTGCAGCGCGATGATGCGTTCGAGTGCATCGGCATATTCAACGCCATGCGCTGGCAGTCCGCGTGAGAAGGCGTTGCGCGTGATGTCGTGCGTGTGTGGAAGATGATCGACGCCGCCAACCATCGGCCCGAACGTCATGCGGATTGCGCGTGATGCCGCCGACGGAAATGCCGCCGAAATTGACGCCGTGATAGGCGCGTTCGCGCCCGATCAAGCGAAACTTGCCCGGCTTGCCGCGCGCCTTCTGGTAGGCGAGCGCGATCTTGAGCGCGGTATCGGCGGATTCCGATCCGGAATTTGTGTAGGCGATGCGGTCGAGGCCAGCCGGCAGGATCGCGGCGAGGCGATTGGCGAATTCAAACGCCAGCGGGTGGCCGAGATTGAAGCTGATGGCGTAGTCGAGTTCAGCGGCGGTGCGTTGGATGGCTTCCACGATACGCTTACGGCCGTGCCCAGCGCTGCAGCACCACAAGCCTGATGTTGCGTCGAGCACGGCGCGGCCATCGCCGGTGTAATAATGCATGCCCTCGGCGCGCACGACCATGCGGGGCGCGGCCTTGAACGCCTTGTTCGGCGTAAACGGCATCCAGAAGGCGTCGAGGGAATTGGCGGTGCTCATGCTTGCATTGTGCTGATGCGTTCGCGTCGGAGCAAGGCCGCTTCCGCGCCCGCGGCCCAATGGACCCCGGATCGCTTTGCGTCCGGGGGCGGCTTGAAGTCGCCCGGCCTTATGATGATGATGCGTTGTGACGATGCTTCATACATTCGCATGAGCCTTCAGGCGCTTTTGGAGCGCGAGGAAGCGCGGTTTGTCGCTGAGCATCCGCGCTCGCTGGCGCTGTCGCGTGAGGCCGAGCGCCGTTGGCTTGGCGGCGCGCCGATGCACTGGATGAAGGATTGGGCGTCGCCCTATCCCATCTTCGTCAGCGACGGCGAGGGCGCGACTTTGATCGACGTTGACGACATCGCCTATGACGATTTCTGCCTCGGGGACACGCCCGGCATGTTCGGCCACGCGCCGCGCGCCGTGGCGCTCGCGTTGGCGGAGCAGGCGCGGCGGGGCGCGAGCTTTATGTTGCCGACGGAAGAAGCTGTCGCGGTCGGCGCTTTGCTCGCCGAGCGTTTCGGCCTGCCGTTCTGGCAAACCACGCTTTCGGCGAGCGACGCTAACCGCGCCGCGATCCGCTGGGCGCGCGCGTGACGAGAAAGCCTGTGATCGTGGTGTTCGACGGCTGTTATCACGGCATGGTCGAGGATTGCTTCGTCGAGCTACGCGACGGCGCAACGCGCATGGATGCGGGGCTGGTCGGCCAGGTGCAGGATTATTCCAGCACGACGCGCGTGGTGCCGTTCAACGATGCGGCGGCGCTTGAGGCGGCGTTGGCGCGGGGCGATGTCGCGGCGGTGCTGGCCGAGCCCGCGATGACCAATGTCGGCATGATCCTGCCGGAGCGCGGTTTTCACGATGCGTTGCGCGCGCTGAGGCGCAAGGCCGGCGCGCTGCTGATCTTGGACGAGACGCACACGCTTTCCACTGGCCCTGGCGGCGCTACGCGGGCGTGGGGGCTTGAGCCGGATATTCTGGTGATCGGCAAGGCGATCGCCGGCGGCTTTCCGGCGGCGGTGTGGGGTGTGAGTGCGTCGGTTGCGGAGCGCATTCGGACCGCCGGCGCCCCGCCGGCCAGCGCTGTTGCCGGCGAGGCGCCGGCGGTCCAAGGGCGCTCCGGCATTGGCACGACTCTCGCCGGCAATGCGCTCGGCATGGCCGCGATTGGCGCGACGTTGCGCGAGGTGGCGACGCCGGCCGCGTATGCAGCGATGCTTGCGGGCGCGGGGCGGCTGGCGGACGCATTGGAAGTCGTGATCAAGAGCCATGATCTGCCCTGGTGCGTCGTCCATCTTGGCGCGCGCGTGGAGATCGTCTTCGCGCCGTCACCGCCGCGCGATGCGGCGGGCCTGCGCGCTGCTTTGGCCGATCACCTGCTCAGCCGCGTGCTCCACCTCTATCTCATCAACCGCCGCGTGCTGATCGCGCCGTTTCACATGATGATGTTGGTCTCGCCCGTAACCGGCGCCGCGCAGATCGATCGCCTCGTCGCCGCCGCTCTCGACTCTTTCGCTCAGGAAAGCCAAGACAAGGCATGACGCATTCATCGATCGCCGACCCCAAAGAAGCGCACGACTTCCTCAACGCCCATCCCGAAATCGAATTCTTCGAGGTGGTGTTCACCGGCATGTCCGGCGTGCCGCGCGGCAAGCGCCTGCGGCGCCATGAGCTGCTGGCGGTTTATGAGCAGGGGCGGTTTCTGCCCGGCTCAATCTTGGTGGTGGATGTCACCGGCCAGGATTGCGAAGGCACCGGGCTGGTCTGGGAAGATGGCGACGCGGACCGTTTGGCGCGGCCAATCCCAGGCCGCATCACGCCAGCGCCATGGCTCGGTCCCGATGTCGGGCAAGTCGCGACGTCTATGTACGAACTCGACGGCACGCCGAACGATCTCGATCCGCGCCACGTGTTGCAGCGCGTAATCGATCGGTTCACGGCGGATGGGCTCGTGCCCGTGGTGGCGTGCGAGCTGGAATTTTACTTGGTCGATGCGCGCCGCGCGCCCGGCGGCGGCGTGCGCTTACCGGAATCGCCACTGACAGGTGAGCGGCCGACGCAGCACGGCGTCTATGGCCTCCGCGAAGTGGAGGAGGCTTCGCCTTTCCTGCGCGATTTGTGGGCGGCGGGCGACGCGATCGGCGTGCCGCTCGAAGGCGCGATCAGCGAATATGCGCCGGGCCAGCTCGAACTCACCTTGAAGCATCATGCCGACGCGCTCCGCGCTGGCGATGATGCGGTGCTTTATAAGCGCGCCGCCAAAGGCGTTGCGCTGGAGCATGGTTGCGAAGCGACCTTCATGGCCAAGCCCTTCATCGACCGCGCCGGCAACGGCCTTCACCTCCATGTCAGCGTCAACGACACCAAGGGAAAGAACGTGTTCGCCGCCGAAGCGCCGGAAGGCGGGCCGGGCGTGAAGCACGCGATCGCGGGCATGAAGGCGCTGCTCGGAGATTCGATGGCGATCTTCGCGCCGAACGCCAATTCCTATCGCCGCTTCCGCGCCAATTCCTACGCGCCGGTCGCGCCGACTTGGGGGGTCAACAACCGCACCGTCGCGTTCCGTGTCCCCGCCGGCGCGCCAACACCCGCCACATCGAGCACCGCGTCGCGGGCGCCGATGCCAACCCGCACCTCGCGCTCGCGGCTTTGCTCGCGGCGGTGCATCACGGCATGAAGAACAAGCTCGATCCGGGGCCGGCGGTCGTCGGCGATGGCTATGCGGCGGCGGCTGAGAGCGGGGAGCGTTTGCCGACCAATTGGTTCGCCGCGGTCGATCGCTTCGCCGAGTCCGAGCTTCTGAAGGACTATCTCGGGCGCGTTTTGTCGAAATGTTCGCCTCAGTGAAGCGAACGGAGCAGGAACGCTTCTTCAATGTGATCACAGAAGCGGATTATGATTGGTATTTGCGCTCTTCTTAGTCAGCATGGGGCGCGAAGACACAAAACAATCGCGCCCGGGCGGCGCGGCGGACTACAAAAAGAGTGTCTTACGGGCCTCAGCGCTGGGACGAGCGCCGGGCGAACCAGTGGAGGGGTGAAGAGATGGCCAAGATGATGAACCTGAAAGGCGCCTCGCGCCGCTCGCTGCTGCAACAAGCCGGCGCCGCGGCGATCGGCATTACGTTCGCGGGCGCAGCCGGCTGCACCAAGCAAGGCGATGGCCGCGTCGTCCACTTCTACAACTGGGGACACCTATCGGCGAAACCACGCTCGCGGATTTCGAAACCGCGACCAGCGTGCCGGTGCAGATGAGCCTCTTCGCCACCAACGACGAATTGTTCGCGCGCCTCCGCGCCGGCAATCCGGGCTTTGACGTGATCGTGCCGTCGAACGAATTCGTGACGCGCATGAGCCAAGCGCAAATGATCGTGCCGCTCGACCGCGCCAAGATCCCGAACTTCTCGAACCTGTTGCCGGAATTCCAGGACGCCGCATTCGATCCTGGCCGGCAATATTCGATGCCTTACACTTGGCTCACGCTCGGCATCGGCTATCGCAAGGATAAAGTCTCCGGCGTGCCGAACTCGTGGCGCTATCTGTTCGATTCCGATCAATATGCGGCCGCATCGCACTTCTGTCTGAATCGGCGGACCTCATCCGTCTTGCCGCGAAATACAAAGGCGTGTCGGTCAACGGCATTCCGGACAACATCCTGGCCGAGATCGAAACCATGCTGATCCGCCAGAAGCCGCGCGTGAAAGCGTTCCACCAGGACAATGGTCAGGACATGCTGAAGTCCGGCGAGGTTGATCTGGTGCTCGAATACAATGGCGATATCGCCCAGCTGATGGCCGAAGAGGGCGGCGACGCGTTCGACTTCGTGGTGCCGCAAGAAGGCAGCCTTTTGAACTCCGATTGCCTCTGTATCCCGACTGGCGCGCCCAACCCGGACGATGGCCATGCCTTCATCAATTATCTGCTCGACGGTGAAGCCGGAAAGAAGATCACCGAAACCATTCTTTACCCGACGCCCAATGGCGCGGCGCGCGACCTGATGCCGGATGCCTACAAGAATAATCCGGTGATCTTCCCGCCCGCAGACGTGATGGCGAAGTGTGAATACGGCGCGTTCGAGGGCGACGACCGCGCGCGGCTCTACGAGGAAATCTTCACGCGCATCAGCGCCGCATAAAACCCGAGCGGGGGGAAGATGGAGCAGTCCTGGAAACAGGCGAAAGCCGCGTTCGCGGCGGTGGCGACACCGCCCGTCGCGTGGCTGATCTTCTTCTTCCTCGTCCCGCTCGCGGTCGTGTGGGGCTATAGCTTCGGCGAAAACACCGGCCCGGTGACGATCGATCTCACGGGCACGGTCTCCAATTATTTCCGCGCGCTTGAGCCGCTTTATCTGGGCATTTTCGTCAAATCCCTGGGATCGCGGGGATCACGACCTTGCTGTGCTTGGTCATCGGCTTTCGGTCGCGCTCGGCATTTCATTCGCGTCGCCGAAGGCCAAGGCATGGCTGCTGCTGCTGATCAGCTGCCGTTCTGGACCAATCTGCTGATCCGCACCTATGCGCTGATCGCGGTGCTGCGCACCGAGGGCTATGTCAATTTCACGATGGAATGGTTCTGGAACAACGCCAGCGGGCTCATGACCTTGGTTGGGTTTGAACCACTTGGCGAATTCGAACCGCTGCAGCTCCTCTACAACAATGCCGCCGTGATCGTGGGCCTTGTGTACGTGCATCTGCCCTTCATGGTGCTGCCGCTCTATTCGGCGCTCGACCGGATGGACCGTTCGCTGATGGAAGCGAGCCTTGATCTCGGCGCAGGGCATATGCGGACGATTTTCTCGGTCGTCGTGCCGCTCGCTGCGCCGGGGATAGCGTCCGGTATCCTCATCACCTTCATTCCGGCGCTTGGCGCTTATTTGACGCCGGATTTGCTCGGCGGCACCGATAGCCAGATGATCGCCAACGTCATCGAGCGGCAATTTAAGCGCGCAAATGACTGGCCATTCGGCGCTGCGCTTTCGTTCCTGCTCATGTACCTGACGCTCCTCGCGATCATCGCGCAGGGCTGGGTGTCCAAGCGCGCCGAGCGGAGGGGCTGATGGCCGCGGAAAAGAAAGCCCCGCCCGGACCGCTCGAATATCTGCGGCGCTGGCCGTTGCAGGCGTGGATTTTCGCGGTGCTGGCGTTTCTCTATCTGCCGCTCATCATCCTGATGGCGTTCAGCTTCAACACCAGCCGCCGCAACATCGTCTGGGAGGGCTTCACCTTCAAATGGTACGAGAAGGCCCTGAGCAATGACTCGCTCATTCAAGCCTTCGTCAATTCGCTGACCATTGCTTTTATCTGCACGATCTTGAGCGTCATCCTGGGCGCGCTCGCGGCGGTGCTGCTGTGGCGCTTCCGGTTTCCGGGCAAGACGCCGCTCGAAGGCGCCATGGCGCTCCCCATCGTGGTGCCGGAAATCTGTATGGGCGTGGCGATGCTGGTTTTCTTCGCGCGCGTTTTCCCGTGGCCGACCGGCATGCCGTGGCCGCTCAATCTCGGCGCCATCACCATCGCGCACGTCTCGTTCTCCTTTCCGTTCGTGGCGACAGTCGTCAGGGCGCGCCTTGCTTCATTCAACCGCGAGCTGGAGGAGGCGGCGAAGGATCTGGGCGCCGGCGAGTGGCGCACCTTCATGGATGTGCTGGTGCCGCACATGCAGCCCGGCCTCGTTGCCGGCGCGCTGCTGGCGTTCACCTTGAGCCTCGATGATTTCGTCATCACCTTCTTCACCGCCGGACCGGATACGATCACATTCCCGGTCAAGGTCTATTCGATGCTGCGCTTCTCGGTGACGCCGGAAGTCAACGCGGCCTCCACCATCCTCATCGTCGTCACCGTCGCGCTGACCGCCATCGGCCTGCAGATGCAAGGGCTGCAGGGCGAGAAGAAACCATGAGAGCGAGCCCATGAAAGAAGCGCCTCCAGAAACCGTCGATATGGCGCCGGTGCACACGCACGCGGACAAGCCGGGCGTCGCGGTCAAACCCAACGCCATCATTCAGTTTGAAGGCGTGACCAAGCGCTTCGGCAAAGTGGTCGCGGTCGATAATGTGAATCTGCAAGTGCAGGAGGGCGAGTTCTTCGCGCTGCTCGGCCCCTCCGGCTGCGGCAAGACGACGTTGCTTCGCATGCTCGCCGGCTTCGACACGCCGACCGAGGGCCGCATCCTGATCGACGGCAAGGACATCGCGCATCTGCCGCCGAACAAGCGGCCGGTGAACATGGTGTTTCAGTCCTATGCCGTGTTTCCGCATATGAGCGTGGAAGACAATGTCGCGTATGGTTTGAAGATGGACCGCGTGCCGGAAGCCGAGCGCAAGACGCGCGCGGCGGAAGCTTTGGAGCTCGTAAAGCTCGGCGGCTTTGGCGCGCGCATGCCCGATCAGCTTTCCGGCGGTCAGCGCCAGCGCGTCGCGCTCGCGCGCGCTTTGGTAAAGCGACCGCGCGTGCTGTTGCTGGACGAGCCGCTCTCGGCGCTCGACGCCAAGCTGCGCGACCAGATGCGTTCGGAACTCACGCAGCTCCAAGAAAAAGTCGGCATCATCACCTTCATGATGGTGACGCACGACCAGGACGAAGCGCTTGCCACCGCCACGCGCTGCGCCGTGATGAACAGGGGCGTGCTCGCGCAAGTCGCGACGCCCGCCGATCTCTATGAATTTCCCAACTCACGCTTCGTCGCCGACTTCATCGGCTCGGTGAACCTGTTCGAGGGCGTGCTGACGGTGGATGAGCCCGATCATGCCGTTGTCCAGGCGCCGGAGATCGATGGCCAAGTCTATCTGGATCACGGCGTCACTGGGGCCAAAGGCGCTGCTGTGTGGCTCGCGCTCCGCCCCGAGAAGATCGAGATGCACAAGCGCCCGGAAGGCGTGGCGGCGCTCAAGATGGAAGATGCGCCCGAGGGCGCCAATGTGATCGCCGGCGTGATCAAGGACATTGTCTATCTCGGCAGCGAGGACTACGTACGAAGTGGAGATCGCGGGCGGACGCCGCATCAAGACGTTCCGCTCCAATCTCACGCGCTACGACCAAGAAGACTTTACGTGGGATGAGCCGGTTTGGCTCGCCTGGCACGCCTGTTCGCCGGCCGTGCTGCTGTCCTGAGAACAAGACCAATGACTGAGGAAACGCGCCCGGTTCTGGGCATTATCAGCTGTAACCGCTCCATCGGCGGCGAGGCCTCGCAATCGGTGATGACGCGCTACATCCTGTCGTCGCTCACTTATGCGAACGCGGCGGGTCTGCTGGTGCCGGCATTGCCGGGCATTATGAGCGCACGCGAAGTCCGCGCCGCGTCCTCGATGGCTTGCTGCTGACGGGCAACGCCGTCAAACGTCTCTCCGGAACGCTACGGCCAATTGGTCGAGGATGCGCCGGGGCCATTCGATCCAGATCGCGACGAGATGACGGCGCGCTTGATCGAAGCCATGCTCGAATCGAGTAAGCCCGTGTTCGGCATCTGCCGCGGCTTTCAGGAAGTGAACGTGGCGTTCGGCGGCACATTGCGGCGCGACATGGCCGAAAGCCCCGACCCTGATGCGCCATCACCATGAAGAACGCGAACATCTCGCGACCATGTTCGAGCATATTCATCCGGTGGAGCTAAAGCCCGGCGGTGTGCTGCGCGCCGCTTACGGGCAAGACAAGCTCGACGTCATCAGCGTGCATTTTCAAGGCGCCGATAAACTTGGCAAGGGCCTCAAGGTCGAAGCCACGGCCCCCGATGGCGTGATCGAAGCGGTCTCTGCGGAAGTGAACGGCGCGCCGGTGCTCGCGGTGCAATGGCACCCGGAATGGCGCGCTGGCGATAACCCGCAATCGCAAGTCTTCTTCCAATTGCTTGGCCGCGCGCTCCGCCGTGAACCTTTGAATCCGGCATGAAAGAGCAAGCCCCCTTGCGCAATTACGACAATGTCGAGCTTCGCCGGCTCGACATCGCGCACCATTTGCCGGCGCAGGCCGATTGGAAGGAGATCGCCGAACTCGGCGGCAGCCGCATCATCACGCGCGCCGAAGGCTCGATGGTGTTCGACGCCGAAGGCCACGCACTGCTCGACGGCATGGCCGGCCTCTGGTGCGTGAATATCGGGTATGGGCGCGAGGAATTGGCGCAAGTCGCGTACGACCAGATGCGCGAGCTGCCGTTCTACAACACGTTTTTCAAAACCGCGACGCCGCCGCCGGTGATGCTGGCCGCGAAGCTCGCCGAGAAACTTGGCGGCGATCTCCAGCACATCTTCTTCAACAATTCCGGCTCGGAATCGAACGACACGGTGTTCCGCCTGGTGCGGCATTATTGGAAACTCAAGGGCGAGCCCAAGCGGCAAATCTTCATCAGCCGTTGGAACGCCTATCACGGCTCAACCGTCGCCGGCGTCAGCCTTGGCGGCATGAAGATGATGCACGGCCAGGGCAATCTGCCGATCCCCGGCGTCGAGCATGTTGATGCAACCTTATCTGTTCGGCGACGCGTTCGGCGAAGACGAAGAAGCGTTCGCCAAGCGCGCTGCGGATGCGATCGAAGAACGCATTCTCGCGGTTGGCCCAGAGAACGTCGCGGCCTTCATCGGAGAGCCTGTGCAAGGCGCGGGCGGCGTGATTGTTCCGCCGAAAGGCTATTGGCCGCGCGTCGAAGCGATCTGCCGCAAATACGGCATTCTGCTCGTGATCGACGAAGTCATCTGCGGCTTCGGCCGGCTCGGCCAATGGTTCGGCTTCCAGCATTTCGGCGTCACGCCCGACCTCGTGTCCATGGCGAAGGGCATGTCCTCCGGCTATCTGCCGATTTCCGGCACGGCGGTGTCGTCCAAGATCGTGAACTTCCTGCGCGAGCAGGGCGGCGATTTCGTGCACGGCTACACTTATTCCGGCCATCCCGTCAGCGCTGCCGTCGCGCTCCGCAATATCGAGATCATCGAGCGCGAGCATCTGGTCGAGCGCGTGCGCGATAATGCAGGGCCTTATCTCGCGAAGGCGCTGCAGCGCCTCAACGAGAATCTGCTGGTCGGTGAAACGCGCTCCCTAGGCCTCATCGGCGCCGTCGAAATCGTTTCGAGCAAAGGCACAAACCAACGCTTCACGGGCAAGGAAGGCAAAGCCGGGCCGATCGTGCGTGATCTCTGCATCAAGAACGGCCTGATGGTCCGCGCGATCCGCGACTCGATCGTGTTCAGCCCGCCGCTCATCATCACGCATGCCGAGATCGATACATTGGTCGATACGATTGGCCTCTCGCTCGATGAAGCCGCGCCAATTCTGCGCGCGCTGCCCCCGGCGGAGGATTAAGGCGTTGCGGCCGCTTCGGCGCTGACAAAACCGCTCCGTCCGATCAGGCCCATGCCATCCTCAATGTCGGCCGCGATCGCGCTTTTCAGTGCGGCCACATCGTTCGCAACGATCGCATCGAGCGCAACATGGTGCTGATCGACCAAATGCGCGGTGCCGAGGCGGCCATAGACGGTGCGCATGAACGGACCAAATTGCAGCCACAGCATCTCGATCAAGTTCGTCATCGTGCGACGTTCTTGCGCGCGATAGAGCGTGAAGTGAAAAGCGTGATTACCCTCCATGTACGCTTCCGCATCACCGTTCTGGATGGCGCGATCGAGCGCGGTGTCGATCTCGCGCAGGCCGCGCCAGGCGCGTCGCATCGATGTGCGGCAGTGCGAGGACCGCGGCTTCAGGCTCAAGCAAGAGCCGGCAGCGCAGCAAATCGTCGAACCGCTCCTGGCTCATCGCCGGAACCTGAATGCGGCGCTTTGAGCGTATCTCCACAGCGCCTTCCGCGGCGAGACGGCTCAGCGCATCACGCACTGGCGTTTGGCTCACGCCCAATTCCTGTGCAAGCCCGCGCGTCGAAAGCTCATGCCCCGGCGCCAATTTACCGGTCACCAGTCTGCGGCGCAGTTCCGCGTAAATAAGGGCGTTCAGCCGTTCTTCGTCGATCACTTCGGTCATCTGCCGCGATGCTAGCCGCAAGGCCGGAATGCGCGCACGCGGATTCGTCAGAAGGGGCGTTACGCTTGACTTGAATGCGTGCGCCAACCCATACTGTGATCACATTAGGTGATTTATGTGTTCCCGTTTTTCGGGACCGCGGACCCTCGGGTTCGCATATGCGGGTCTTAACCCTCACGGTCCTCACGATGAATGCGGCGCAATGCGCCGCGCGATCAGAGACAGCTTTCGTCTCGCTTTAATTTCGCGCCTAATCTCACCGCCCACACCGCGCGCGCGTCGCCGCGCGTGCATCGCATCGAGCTCAACATGACCAATGGTTTCGCAAGCTGGATCAAGGAACGCGGCATCGGCGAAGTCGAGTGCCTGATCCCGGATTTGAACGGCGTTATTCGCGGCAAAGTTTTTCCGGCGCAGAAATTTCTGCAGAGCGAGCGCGACGCCTCGCTGCGGATTCCGTCGAGCGTCTATTCGCTGACCGTGACGGGCGAATATTCCGACGACGCCGACGAAGCCATCGCGATGAAGGATCCAGACGTCGTGCTGCGCCCGGACCTCGACACGATTTGCGTCGCGCCAGGTTACAAAACACCAACCGCCTTCGTGTTCGCCGACGCGTACCACACTGGCGGAGAGCCCTACGACATCGCGCCGCGCTATGTGCTGAAGCGCGTGATGAAACTTTACGAAGAGATGGGCGTGCGGCCCGTCGTGGCGCCGGAATTGGAATTCTATCTCACGCAGATCAACACCGATCCTGACTTGCCGCTCTTGCCTCCGGCGGGCCGCTCAGGCCGGTCAGAAACCGCGCCGCAGCCCTATGGCCTCGAAGCCATCACCGAATACGAAGACCTGATCGAAACGATCTATGAGCACGCCGAAGCCGCGTCACTCCATCTCGACACCATGATCCACGAAAGCGGCACCGCTCAACTCGAGATCAATTTCAATCACGGTGATCCGGTGCATGTGTCGGATCAGGTGCTGGTGTTCAAGCGCATCGTGCGGCAAGTCGCGCTCAAGCACGGCGTCTACGCGACCTTCATGGCAAAGCCCATGGAGAACCAGCCCGGCAGCGCGATGCACCTCCACACCTCGCTCGTCGACGCCAAGAAGGGCGACAATCTCTTCGCCGGCGCAGGCGACGGCAATTCCGACATGTTCAACTATTTCGTTGGCGGGCTGCAGAAATATCTGGGTCTCGTCACGGCCGCTGTTTGCCCCAAATGTGAACTCGTTCCGCCGCATGCGTCCGGATTTCTCCGCGCCAGTGAATGTGCAATGGGGCTACGACAATCGCTCGTGCGGTTTGCGCGTGCCAATCTCGCAAGCGGCCAACCGCCGTGTCGAGAACCGTCTGCCGGGCGCTGACGCCAATCCTTATCTCGCGGTCGCCGCGACGCTCGTCTGCGGCTATCTCGGCATTCGCGACAAGATCGCGCCGCTCACGATGATCGAAGGCAGCGCCTACAAAGAAGCGCGCACTTTGCCGCGCACGCTCTCCGAAGGGCTCGACCGCTTCAAGGAATGCCAGCCCGTGATCGAGCTTCTGGGCGAACATTTCTGCGGCACGTTCCAACGCATCAAGGCGCATGAGCTCAATGCATTCGAAGGCGTCATCTCGTCGTGGGAGCGCGATCACCTGCTGCTCAAGGTGTAGCGCGCGTGTTCAATGCCGGCCTCGGCATGGCGAATTCGTACTTCGCCGCCACCGACAATCCATTCGCGCCCGCGCCGAAGCTTGAAGGCGAGTTCAGCGCGGATGTGTGCGTCATCGGCGGCGGCTTCACCGGGCTCTCCGCGGCATTGCACGCGGCGGAGCGCGGCTACTCCGTCATACTGCTGGAAGCCGGGCGCATAGGCTGGGGCGCTTCGGGCCGCAACGGCGGGCAGATGATTCCCGGTCTGCGCAAAGGCGCAACTGACTTGGTGCGCACCTACGGCAAAACGCGCGCGCGTGAAATTTTCGACCTTGCGCTCGAAGCGCGTAGCGTCGTGCTGGAACGCATCGCAAAGCACAGCATCGCCTGCGATCTCCGCACCACCGGCCATCTCACCGCCGCCGCCAAGCCTGCGGACTTGCGCTGGATGGAGGAGGAGGTCGCGGCGCTCACGAACGTGATGAACTATCTGCACGCGCGCGTACTCGATCGGGAGCAAACGCGCTCTGAACTAGCCTCACCGTTGTTTCATGGCGCCTTGTTCGATGCGTGGGGCGGGCATTTGCATCCGCTGAACTATGCACTAGGGCTCGCGGATGTGGCGCGCGATGCCGGCGTGAAGTTGTTCGAGCAGTCGCGCGCCGTGTCCGTCCAGTCCGCGGACAGTGTCCGCGTTCAAACGGAAAGCGGCCTCGTTAGAGCGCGTTTCGCCGTGCTCGCCTGCGATGCGTTGCTGGGCGATCTCGAGCCGCGTCTTGCCGCGCGCATCATGCCAGTCGCGAACTATCTAATCGCCACCGCGCCACTCGACAATGTAACCGCACTCATTCCAAACGATCGCGCGGTGAGCGATAGCCGTTTCGTCGTGAACTATTTCCGCCGCACCGCGGATGGCCGTCTGCTCTTTGGCGGCGGAGAGCGCTACACGCCTGACCCGCCAAGCGACATCGTCGCCTTCGTGCGCCCGCACATGGAGCGCATTTTTCCGCAACTGAAAGGCGTTGGGATCGATCACGTCTGGGGCGGACTTGTCTCCATTACCATGACGCGTCTGCCGCATATCGGGCGCAGCGGCGATGTGTTTTTCGCGCACGGTTATTCAGGGCAGGGCGTGTTGATGGCGTCGCTTGCGGGCAAGCTGGTCGCGGAAGCGATGGCAGGGACGGCGGAACGGTTCGATGTGCTCGCCGGCGTCGCGCCACCGGAATTTCCGGGCGGCGCTGCGTTGCGTGCGCCGCTCCATGTGCTCGGCATGATCTGGTACGCGCTGCGCGACCGCTTGTGATCAGCGCTTGAACGCGGCGGCCTTGCGCGCCAGCGCCTCGATCGCGGCCCAGTCGCCGGCCTTCATCGTGTCCGATGGCGTGATCCACGAACCGCCGACGCACATCACGTTCGACAGCGCGAGATAGCTCTCGACCGCGTCTGGACCAATGCCGCCCGTCGGACAGAATTTCGCGGCTGGCAAAGGCGCGCCGATCGATTTCAGCGTGCCAACGCCGCCCATATTTTCGGCGGGGAAGAATTTGAAATAGCGATACCCAAGATCGAGCCCGACCATCACTTCGCTTGACGTCGCGATGCCTGGAATGAACGGGATCGGCGCGCGAAGCGCTGTCTGCATCAGTTCGCGCGTGCCGCCCGGCGAGAGCGCATAGGCCGCGCCCGCATCAATCGCCGCTTGCAAGTCCGCTGCGTTGAGCACGGTGCCCGCGCCCACGACCGCATCCGGCACGTCGCGCGCGATAGCGCGGATCGCATCAAGCGCGGCCGGCGTGCGCAGCGTGATCTCGATGGTGCGCAGGCCGCCCGCTATCATGGCGCGCGCCATTGGCACGGCTTTGGAGGCATCGTCGATCACGACGACCGGCATAACGGGCGAAAGGGCGAAGACGTCTTCGGGGGTCATGGGAGCCTATCTAGGTGTTCAACGGCGAACGTCGAAGCGATTTTCAGAAAGAAAAATGCGCACAGCGTCGGCGCTGACAAGGTTGAAGTCGCCGGGAATGGAATGCTTGAGGCACGCCGCCGCGACGGCGAAATCGACGATTTCCTGGTCAGAAAGGCCGCTTTCGAGCCCGTAAAGCAGCCCCGCTGCAAAGGCGTCGCCGCCACCAATGCGGTCAACGATCGGTGTCAGAGCGTATTCCTGCGTGCTCCAGCGGCCCGTGCGGGCGTGCATGACGCCGGAGAGCGTATTGTGATCGACGCTGACGACGCCGCGAACCGTGCTTGCGATGCGGCTCACGTTCGGAAACGTAGCGAACGCAATCTCGACGGCTTTGGCGCGCCGCTCGGAATCGCCGCCTTCACCGGCAGACTTGCCAGTGATGAGCTCGATGTCGCGGTGATCGGCGAACAGCAAATCCGCTTCGGCTAGGATCGCGGACAGAATGACGAGCGCATCATCGTTGCGCTTCTCCCACAGCTTCGAGCGATAATTGCAATCGAACGAAACCTTGACGCCTGCCGCGCGGGCCGCGCGCACCGCGCGCAACGCGGCTTGCGATGCGTTGGCGCTGATCGCGGGCGTGACGCCGGAAACATGCAGCCAGCTGGCGCCGAGGAGCGCCTTATCCCACGCGACCAAGTCGTGGCCCGCGAGCGCAAACGCGGAATCCGCGCGGTCGTACAAGACTTCGGAAGCCCGCTGGATTGCGCCGGGGGTAAGAAAGTAAAGCCCGACACGGCCTTCGCCCTTGAGCACGCCCGCCGTATCGACGCCATGGCGGCGCAATTCGCCAATCGCCGCCTCGCCAATCGCGTTCGCCGGCAAGACCGACACCATTGCCGCGTCCAGCCCAAATTTCGCCAGCGACACTGCGACATTGGCCTCCGCGCCCGCGAAATGGACATTGAGCTGCGGCGTCTGCAGCAGCATTTCGCGGCCAGGCGCGCTGAGACGCGCCAGCACTTCGCCGAAGCAGACGATGCGTGCGGGTTTGGCCACTTCTGTCTCCTCACTGCGGCCGCGCCGCGCGTGATCTTTGCTTCCGTTCAACCGAATTGCCAGCCCTCGGCATTGTGACACCGGTAGCAAAGACGGCTCTGTCGCGGCAGTCCTTTTCCTCGTGTTCGCGTTTTCTGTCCATGTGCTGGGCGGGGCGGCGCAGCCGGCGTTTCCGACGCCGAGGGCTTCGGCACGGCCAGCCGTATGTCGATGCCGACGGCATGAGCGACGAAAGGAGGCGGCGCACGGACTTGATGCCGGCGGTGCGCACCATGGCTTGCCCGTCGCGACGGCTATAGCGATCTAAAGCTCGTCGCGCCGTTTAAACGGCAGCACCTGCGCCTCGTGCCGTGGTGGCTTCTCGGTGAGTTCGGTGGGCCGGTAGAGATCGCGGATATGTTCGTTGAAATAGCGCCCCTTAGAGCGGGCGAAACGGAACGCCTCGTACGCCGCGTGCGGGACGTCTTCGTAAGCATAGATGCGGCCGGTTGTGAACGTGATCGTCAGCACGCTTTTTGCGGCGTCATACTCATAAGAAGCGATTACGCTCGACGGCATGGCCGCGAGTATAATAGTAAGCGCGCGCGCCCGCTAGCCGCGAGCGCGCGCGCTATCATCTACCAATATTGTTCGACTTGGTAATACGCGTAGCTGCGGTCGCGATAGGCGAGGCCGTCATTCTTGGTAAGCTCGTCGAGCGTGTCGGCCGGCGCCGCTTCCAGCTCGTCCTTGCTGTAGGGCACGACGTATGCCTTTTGCTCTTCGTCATAATCGAGCACCGCCCACGGGATTGGGTGGAATTTTTCGCCGATCCCGAGCACGCCGCCGAAGCCCACGATCGCGAACATGACATTGTTGGAAAGCTTATCGAGAACCACGTCCTCGATCTTGCCGATGGTTTCGCCGTCTTCATCATGGACGGAAGAACCGATGACTTTTTTCGCGCGAATTGCGGATGTGTGACCATTGGGCGTGGACATGCGGGGGCTCCTTTTCGTTCGGAGCTTGATCAACCGCGCCGCTGGCGCTTCGTTCCGCTTAGACGCCGGGCGCGATCAGCAGAAACACGGCGCCATAGTGAAGCGCGGCGGCGGTGATCACGAGGCCATGCCAAGCCGCGCGGCGGAATGGGATTTTGTGGTTGAGGTAAATGAGGATGCCCGCGGAATAAAGCACGCCGCACGCCACCAGCATCGCAATACCAAGCGGCGGAATTTGCGCGAGCCCCGGCATCACCAGCGGCACGGAGAGCCAGCCGAAGGCCAGATAGATCAAACACCACACGCGGTCGGAGATCTGCGGCGCGAACACTTTGCCGCCCGCGCCCGCGATCGCCGCGACCCACACGAACACCGTCGCAGCCACCGCAAGTTCGGCGGGCAGCAGTTTCATCGTCAGTGGCGTGTAAGAGCCCGCAATCATCAGGAAGATGCCAGCCTCATCGAGCCGGCGCAGAATGCGCCGCGCCGGCGACGGGCGCGTCAGGTTGTAAACCGCGGAGAAGGAGAGCATCGCCAAGAGGCTCGCGGCATAAAGTCCGCTCGCCGCGCCAAGCGAAAAGCCACCGTCGATCAAAGCCGCGCTCACCAGTATGCCGCCGCCGATCAACGCGCCCAGAATGCCGATCGCATGCACAAGACCATCCGCCGCGTGTTCGGCGCGGTTCGGATAGTGCTCTGCGAGCTCGACTTCGTCAGCAATAAGAAGATCAGCGAATGACATCGGTTCGGTAGCCTTGCGTTCCGAAGAGGGACGCGCACCGACTCCATATAGTTCCTCCGGCTTAATACCCGATGAGCCAATGCGTGCTTTTTCAGCCGCACTGATGCGCGTTGTACGCACGACACGCTTTCGTCTGCGGCGCGTTTTTCGCGAACGCAAAGCCGGAGGCGAGCCGGCTATGCGAGAACTGTCCCAAAACGTGGCAAGTCTGCGTGCGGAAGCGCGTCTCTTGACGACGGCCGGCCTCATTCTGCTCGCAATCGGATTTCCGCTCACATTGTCGTTAGTGGTGCTCGCGATCTCGCCGGAAGGGCTTTCGCCGATCCTGCCCGCCGGCGTTGGCGGCCCGCCTTTGATCCTTGGCTATCTCGCTTGCCACTACGCATCGGCGCGTCTGATGAAAGCCAAGGCGCTCGAAGCGCAAACGGCGGCAAACGTATCCTACAGCGCGAGCGCGCACGTATAATCGCGGCGTCATTCGCGTGATGAGACGCGCGCCCTTGAGATCAGCGTTTCAGGTGATGCTTCGCGTGGCGATGGTGTGCGTTTGCTGAGCGAAGTACGCGCGGCGCCGCATCGCCTTAACCGGCGGCGGTCGACCTCAAGCATCTGATTTTGCTTATTTATTCGTTAAATCGGCGTGGGCTTGGCAGCAACTCTAATAGAGTGCTAGCAAAAGTGTAGTATTGACTTGGTAATGAATGCGCCGGCAGCCTTCTAGTCCTGCGAAACCTAAAGCACAAGCGTGCGTTTGTGTAATGTGGAGGTTGCGGGGACATGATCCAAAACGAAATGTCGATGCGGCTGAGCGGCTGGAGCCTGACGACGGCTGAAGTGCTCTATTACATGCCTGACCACCCGGCCCTGCTGCAGACCTTCGTTTGGCAGACTTTGGATCTCGCGCCCTCCTATCCGCGCATCCATCAATTCCTCGAATTCTGGCGGCGCGAAATCGACGCGGTAATCCACTCCGTCCAGCTCGCCACTGGGGAAACCTTGGCGCCGGCGCGCATTCAAACCGCGAATGCTTATCTTCATCACTAGTTTGGCATTGGCGCGCGCGTCTCTCAGCCCATATTGAGGAAGCGAGGGACAAAGAAGCGAGGAAATGCTCATGCGCCTGCTCATGCTAGCGGCGGCGATGGGGTTGCTGACCGCGTGCGCGACGCAGACCCCTTACCAGCCGAGTACTGAATCCAGCCGATACGGATTTTCTGAAACGCCGATCGAATCCAACCGAGTCCGCATCACCTTCGCGGGCAACACGCTGACCGAGCGCGAGACGGTCGAAACCTATCTGCTCTATCGCGCCGCCGAATCCACCGTCGAGCACGGCTTCGATTATTTCATCGTCGCCGACCGTGACGTCGATGAGCATTCGCGCCTGCAAAGCACGGGGCCCTATCGTCCGCGCTTTGCCTTTGATTATTGGTACTTCTCGCCGCGCCGCGGCTGGAGCCCTTGGTACGATCCGTTCTGGGATGAGCCGAGCAGCTACCGCGAAGTCACGCGCTACGAAGCGGTGGTCGAGGTCGCGATGTTCCACGGCGCCAAGCCCGAGGCCGATCCGAACGCGTACAATGCGCGCGAGGTGCAGCAGAATCTGCAGGGCCGGATCGTGCGTCCGCCGGTAGCGGCGAACTAAGGCCCTTCGACCTCGATCCCTCGCGCGCGGAGCAGGGCGATCACGCTTTCTGGTCCCACCAGATGGCCGGCGCCCACCGCGATAAACACGTCGCCCGAGCCTTGGAGCCGCTGCGCAATCGCATCGGCCCAGGCTCGGTTTCGGCGCGTCATCAGCGCTTCGTAGACCGCCGGTCCCGCTTCGCGCAGCTCCGGTTCGATTTGGCTTTGCAGCGCCGCCACATCGCCGTGCAGCCACGCCGTTTGCAGCCGTTCGATCGCGTCGGGCGCGTCTTTCATTTGCCGCAGCGTGGCGAGGAAGAAGCGATCTTCATCGGCCGGCGGAAGATCGGCGAGCATACGGATTTGCTCCTCGGGCGTTTCGAAGAAGGAGATTGTTCTTCCGTGCGCGGTAGCCTCCGCGAACAACACAGGCTCGACGCCCGCGCTCGGGTCTTGCCCATTCGCGATCGCTTGCCCGACTGAAAGCTGCAGCGCTGCGAACCAGGGCCGCAAAGGTTGGAGCGACGCCGGATCAAGCCGCGCCAGCGCCGCCGCTTCAATGATCTGCGGCTGAACCTCCGCTCCCACGCGTGCGCTCAAAGTCTCGCCGGCCGGCAGCCAGCCATAGCGCGCCGTCAGCGCTCCGAGCGCCGCGCCGCCTTCGGGCGAGGCATCCGTCTCCAGCACCAGCTCATTGGCGCTGGTGAACGCCGCATCGATCCGCGCGCTCCGCCACTGCACCTCTTGGGGCAGCACATGCACCGTGCCGAGCAGCCAAATCTCGCTGTCGGCGTCGGCGATCCGCCATAAAGCCGGCGAGGGCGGCGCAGCCGTGCAACCGCCGAGCGTCCAGGCCAAGCCCACGCAGACCGCAAGCACAAAAGCGCGCACGAAAAGCTCCTAGACACAGCCGGCGGATTTGCGCGGCCCGGCGGCCTCAGCTAGAGCTTGCCGCCGCGCGCTAGGTCAAGCGCGCATGGCTCAGAGCACCCGTAGCTCAGCTGGATAGAGCGCTGCCCTCCGAAGGCAGAGGTCACAGGTTCGAATCCTGTCGGGTGCGCCAGTTTTCTCTTAGCTCGCAGCCTTCGCAGCCGGCACGCGGTGTTCGCGGGCGACGGGGATGCGGACATAGAAGGTCGAGCCGACGCCGACTTCGGACTCGCACCAGATCGCGCCGCCCTGTGCGTTGACGGCTTTGCGCGCCAGCGTCAGGCCAAGGCCGGTGCCTGTATACTCAGCGGCGGTGTGCAGGCGCATCAGCGGCCGGAACACTTCGGTGAGATATTGCGGATCGATGCCGATGCCGTTGTCGCGGATGGTGATGATGCAGCGGTCGCCAATCGGATTGGCGCGCACTTCGACACGCGGCGATTCGCTCTTGTTGTATTTGACGCCGTTGACGATGAGGTTTTGCAGCACCTGGCCCATCAGCGTTTCGTTGCCGGTCAGCCATGCGCTGCCTTCAAACGTCAGTTCCGCGCCGCGATCGAACAGATAAGCCCGAAGCGCGTCGCGCACATTGTCGATCACCGTGCCAAGCGCGATCGTCTTTAACTCGGGCGGCTGATTGAGCAGGGTGTATTGCGACATCACGTCGACGAGGTCGCTGAGGCGCCGCGCCGCCTGGTTCAAGAAGTCCAGATGCTGTTGGACGCTTTCCTTGCCTTCATCGCCGATCTGCGCGGAGATCAATTGCGTGAAGGTGCGGATTTGCCGGATCGGCTGCTTGAAATCGTGCGCTAGGGCGTAGGCGAAGTTTTCCAGCTCGTCGCGCTGCTCTTCGATGGTGCGCGTGAGGGCGCATGATTTGATCGCGCGTTCGATGGTCCGCTGGATCGATTCAGGGTTGATGCGCGCCTTTGGAATGTAATCGGAGATGCCGCTGCGCAGCGCTTGCGACACCAGCATTTCATCGCCGACGCCCGTGACCAGCACCAGGGGCACATGGGGATGGATGGCGCGAATTTGTTCAGCGAAGGTGATGCCGTCCATTTGCGGCATGTTGTAATCGAGCAGGATGCAGTCGAACGAGGTCGTCGCGCAAAGATCGCGCGCTGCGGCGGCGTCGCCGCACTGATGAATATCCGCGCCCGGAAACACATCCGACAGTACATGCGCCATGATATGACGCTCGCTCGCGCTGTCGTCCAAGATGAGGAATTTGCGCGCGCTCATGAAGGCATATCCAGGTGCGGCATATGAATTTCAAAGCAAGCGCCATCGCCTTGCGCGCCAAGGAAGTGGGCGTCGCCGCCATGCCTGCGCAGAATGCGCCGGCAGATCGCCAACCCCGCGCCTACGCCGGGATAAGTGTTTTCGGGATGATCCTGATAGAACATGCGAAACAGTTTCTCCTGCCGCTCAAGCGGCGCGCCGATACCATTGTCGGTAATCCGCACGCGCCATTCGCTGGCGTCTTCCGAGCCGCGAACATCGATGCGCGGCGGCACGCCGGGCCTTGCGAATTTGATCGCATTCGCCAGCGCGTGTTTCAGCGCCAGGGTCATGAGTTCGCCATCGATCATGTGTTCGCCCAGCGGCTCGATGGTGATGTCCGCGTTCGCCGCGCGCGTTTCGGCGCTGAGTTGCAGCACCGCCAGTTCAACGAGGCGCGTGACATTGCTGCGCACCAGTTTGAGCGGCCTTTGCTGCACGCGCGAATACGCGAGCAACTGGTCCATCATCAGCCGGCACTTGTCGGTCGAGAGCTGAATATGTTTGGCGCACGAGCGCTGCACCTCGCTCGCTTCATCGCCGAGATCGCGCACCATGAGCTGGGAAAATTCGGCGATGTATCGCAGGGATGCCGCTAGGTCATGTGAGACGATGTAGCTGAATTCGATCAGCTCCTGTTCCGCCAACGATACTGGCGGCGACATAGGCTCGGATGGCGCAGCCTCAGGTGCGGCGTCGATCGCGTAAAGCGATGCTTCCGGCATTTTCTTTTTCCTTTCCGCGCCGGCTCCCAACGGCGCGCCAGTGTTCAGCCCAGTAGTCGCCCTTCCGCAGCCCGCCTTTCACCGATCCGGTTTTGTATTGCGATGACCGAAATCGCCCGTTTGACCTACAACCCTCGATCTATGCCAAAAGATAGATTGGTCTTGTCCTTTTGAAGTCAATCGCATCGTCGTAGGTAGACTTGGTTGTATTGTGCAAATAACTAGGAACTATTATTCGAAATCGAAGTTCCCTTCAAGTATTGTGCGCTAGCGTACTTTGTTCCATCTATAAATAACAAGAGGAAGATAAGCGATTATTAAGAGACTAGACTTAGGATTAAGAAATTAAGGAAGGCAGATGTCGGACGTTGCAGTCACTCCAGCCGCGCAGCCCCCGCAAACCGCGGGCGGGCGACGGTCTTTGCCGCCGCGCGTGGTTGCGCGGCGCTGGAATATTGAAGTGCTGCTGGTCGAGGACGACGAGGCCGACCGCTGTCTCATCTTCGATGTCTTGAAGCGCCATCCCCATGTCAGCACCGCGCACGCGACTGACGCGCCGGACAAGGTGCTGTTCGATCTCGCGAACGGCTATGTGCGCCCCGGCCTCATCTTGCTCGACATCCACATGCCCAAGCTCAGCGGGTTCAAGTTTCTCGAGGCGCTCCGCGGCATCCCCGCGATGCGCGACACGCCGGTCGTGTTGCTCACCACGTCGCGCCTCGCGCGCGATGTCGAAGAGGCGCGCATCAGCAGCGCCAGTCTCTATGTCGTGAAGCCAGATACATACGAAGAATTACAGGCGCGGTTAGATGGGGTCATTGAACAAGCCATTACCGGGGCGTGGACCAGATGAGTATTTTGAATGACACCGCATTGCGTCGCGGCGCGCCCCCGCTCCATCCGATCGCCCGCGAATTCGGCCTCCAAATTCTGGTGGTCGAGGACGACGAGGCCGACGCCTATCTGATCGAACGCGCGCTTTCTAATCATCCGCGCGTCGGCTCGGTGCTGCGCGCCAGTGACGGGATCGAAGCGCTCGAGCTGCTCGAAGAAGGCGTTGCGCCGGACTTGGTGATCATCGACCTTCATATGCCGCGTAAGGATGGTTTTAGCCTTTTGGTTGAACTCGGCTGCGCCGGCAGTGCTTTCCCGATGGTGGTGCTCACATCCTCCACCGCGCCCTCCGACGCGATCCGCAGCAAGCTGCGCGGCGCCGACACGGTGCTCACCAAGCCCGACTCGATCGAGGATTTGCGCAAATTGCTCACGATCGCCGTCGCCGCGATCTGAGCGCGAGCGTCTAGCGCCTGGCTTTCGCCGAGACTAGGCTTGCGCTCGGCGTTCGCCGAGTGGGGGCTCAATGGCGCGGGAAGCAGTCTTCATCGGCTATCGCCGCGACGACACCGCCGATGTCGCGGGGCGCATCTATGATGCGCTGGCCGGTCGCTTTGGCCGCAACCGCATCTTCAAGGACGTCGACAACATCCCCCCGGGCGCGGATTTCGGCGACTATATCAAAGCGATCTTGCCGCGCTGCCGCGTTGTGCTGGTGCTGATCGGCCCAAGCTGGGTCGATGCGAAGGACGAAGCGGGCCGCCGCCGGCTGCTTGATCCGAACGATTGGGTGCGGGTCGAGATCGAAACCGCGCTGGCTTCGGGCGATCTGGACGTCGTGCCTGTGTTGGTGAATGGCGCGCGCATGCCGCGCGCGGAGGAGATCCCGGAAAGCCTGCATCCGCTGCTGCGGCGGCACGCGGCGATCGTTCGGCGCGATCCTGATTTCCATGTCGATGTGGATCGTCTTGCGGCGGCGTTGCGATCGAGCGTGCGGACCGGCGTGCTCGATCTCGGCAGCCTGGACGGGCAGCGCCACGCCACACCATCGCGAACGCGGCCGGCGTCACGCGCGCTGATGATCGCGGCCGCTGTGGCCGTGGCCGCGTCGATCGCCGTGCTGGTTTTGTCGCCGTGGAAATACGTGGCGGCGCCAAACGACAGCTTGCAAACGGGAGTCGCGCCGCAAGCGCAGCTCCAGCGCGGTTGGCAAGTTTATCGCGAGGTTTGCAGCGCGTGCCACGCATTGGGTGAAGGCTTCACCTATGCCGCGCTGGGTGTGGAAGGCGGACCGCTGTGGAACGAGCGCTTTCCCGATCCCAGCCAAAACCCGTTGGTGCGCGAAACCGCCGCTGCATTCCAGGTCGCGGCTGTGAACGACGACGGCGAACCGGCCACCCGCGCCGCGACGCCCACCGATGAAATCGTTCATCCCTTCGCCAACATCGTCGATGCGATCGCCGCGAACGGCGGCGCCGCGCCGCCGGATCTACTCAGCTATGTCCAAGCCGCGCCGAGCGGCGGCGAGCAAGTGCTCGCTTTCCTTCGAGGATACACGGATGCCCCGCGCGGCGTGAACGTGCGCGATGGCGCCTATTACAACGCAGCGGTGGGTGAAACGCGGATGCCGCCGCCGCTGACGGACGGTCAGGTCTTGTATGAAGATGGCACTGACGCGACGCGCGCTCGGATGGCCGAAGATGTCGCCGTCTTTGTGGCGTGGGCCAATCGCGCGTTAGTCGCCGAGGGCGCGCCGTTCATAGCGCGCGAACGCGGCGCCAACGCCGGCGCATCGCCTGACTTCGACCTCGCATTCGGCGATGGCGCCGTCCTTGCCGAACTGGCGCGGCGCGGTGAAGCGGTGGCGGCGAAATGCACGGCTTGTCACAGCTTCGAGGAGGGCGGTGCGGCCTCCGTCGGGCCGAATCTAAATGACGTGTTCGGCAGTCCCGTCGCGAGCGCCCCGGGCTTTCAATATTCCGAAGCTATGCTGGCGCGCGGCGGGCGGTGGGATGCTTCCGCACTCTATGCGTTTGTCGCCTCGCCGACCGAGGCCGTGCCAGGAACGAGCATGTCGTTTGCAGGCCTTGGGGACGAGGCCGATCGCCTGGCCATCGTTGCTTATCTCAAATCGATTTCAGCAGAGCGCGCGCCTTGAGGGACGTGGTGCCGCCTAGGTGACTCGAACACCTGACCCCCGCATTACGAATGCGGTGCTCTACCGGCTGAGCTAAGGCGGCTTTCCAAGGAGGCGTTGGATACTCGCCCCGGCGCGGAAGGGCAAGGAGCAGTCGCGCTCGGGCGCCCGAGCGGCTAAGCATCGCCCGATGGCTTCTCCCCGCACCGGCTCGCTCGCGGCGCTGATCGGCGTCGTCCTGGTCGGGATGACCGGATTTGGCGTGTTTTTGCCGATCTTTCCGTTCCTTGGGCTTCATCTCGGGGCGACCCCCACCGCTATCACCATCGCCATGGGCGCTTATTCGCTGGGGCAGCTGATCTCGGCGGCGGCTTGGGGAAGGCTGAGCGACCGGATCGGGCGCAAGCCTGTTCTGATCATCGGGCTCCTTGGCGGGGCGGCGTCCTATTTGATGCTGGCGCAGGCGGACACGATTTCGGGCCTGGGCGGAGCGCGGCTGTTCGGCGGCCTGATGGCCGGCAATGTCGGCGCGGCGTTCGCGGCGGCGGCGGATCTGGCCGACGAAAAAACCCGCGCGCGCAATATGGGTCTCCTCGGCGCGGCGGTGGGTTTTGCGTTTATCGCGGGACCGTTGTTCGGCGCCGAACTGATCGGGGCGACGCCAGACGCTGCGGGCTTTGACCGCGTCTGTTACGTCTCGGCGTGCTTTGGATTGCTGGCGGCGTTTGGCGCGCTGGTGCTGTTTCGCGAAACGCTGCCGCTTGGTGAGCGTCGCGCGAGCGATGCGCTGCCAGTGCGGCGCTTCGCGTTGATGCGGGACCGTCCGACGCTCGCGCGCTTTGCCGCCATCATGTTCCTGATGATCGCCGCGCAAGCTTTGATGGAAACGACATTTGGCTTGTGGGCTGATGCGCGTTTGCAATGGGGACCGCGCGAAGTCGGTTGGTCGCTTGGCGCGCTTGGGCTTGGCGCGGCGCTGCTGCAAGGCGGCGGCGCGGGGCGCGCGGCGCGTGTGCTGGGCGAGCGCATGACATTGCTGATCGGTTTGGCTTTGTTTGCGGCTGGGTTTGGCGGGCTTGCGGTGGCGCAGGAATTGGCCGGCGCGGTGTCGGGTATGATCGCGCTGATGCTGGGCATCGGGCTCGCGGGGCCGGCGCTGCAAAGCTTGATCGCGTCGCAGGCCGGCGAGGAAGAACGCGGCGCAGTGATGGGGCTTTCGCAATCGGCCGCGGCGTTGGGGCGTGTCGCGGGGCCGCTTGGCGCGGGCGCCTTGTTCGATGCGATTGGGCCTTCAGCGCCGTTCGTGGCGGGCGCGCTGATCTTGCTTGCGGCTCTCTTCGTCTCGACGGCTGAGCCCGCCGCCAGTCACGCTTCGTCGCGCGGATAAAAGCGCCACCCGCCCGCGCGATCGCGCAGCAGCCAGCCTTCTTCGGTTTCGCGCACGCCAGCCGATGCGATCGGCGCCTTGCCGTGTCCGCCGGGAATGTCGAGCACATAATTCGGCTGACACAGGCCCGATGCGCGCTGGCGTAATTCTTCGGCGATCTGTTGGCCTTCCTGAATCGTGCAGCGGAAATGGCTGGTGCCTGGCGCGCGGTCGAGATGATGCAAATAATACGGCTTCACGCGCGCTTCGACCAAGGCGCGCATCAAAGCTTCAAGCGTCTCCGCATTGTCGTTCGCGCCCTTCAGCAGCACCGTCTGGGACACCATCGGCACGCCGGCATCCACGATGCGTCCGATCGCGGCGCGTGCTTCGCGCGTCAGTTCGCGTGCGTGATTGGCGTGAAGCGCGACATAGGTCGTCACGCCCTCCGCTTTGATCGCCTCGACCAAATCCGGCGTCACGCGCAGCGGATCGACCACCGGCACGCGCGTATGCCAGCGCAAGATTTTCACATGCGGTATCGTTGCGAGGCGTTGCGTCACCTCACGGGCGCGGCGCGCGGAGATCAAAAACGGATCGCCGCCGGTGAACACGACTTCCCAGATTTCCGGATGGTTCTCGATGTACCCAATCGCCGCATCGAGCTCCGCGCCGGTCAGCGTGCCATCGCCTTGCGGGCCGACCATTTCGCGGCGGAAGCAGAAGCGGCAATAAACCGGGCAGACGTGCACGAGTTTCAGAAGGCAGCGATCCTGATACCGGTGCACCACGCCTTTGACCGGGCTGTGCGCGTCGTCGCCGATCGGGTCGCCGCTCTCATCCGGCGCGGAATAAAGCTCGCGCGCGTCGGGGCGGAACTGCGCGGCGATGGGATCGGACGGATCAGCCGGATCGATGAGAGCGTCCATCGCGGGCGTGATCGCCACCGCGTAGCGCGCCGCCACCGCCGCCAGCGCATCGTTTTCGGGCTTTGCCGCCGCGCTCATGGACGCATCATTGCGCGATTCGCGCGCTGTCGCGCATTTTCACGGCGGGGCCTGATAGACGCGCACATAATCGACTTCCATGCGCTGGGGAAATTCCGTCTCAGCCAAGCGCGCCGCATCGTCGCCGCCCCAGCCGCCGACCGCGACATTGAGCAACAGAAATTGCGGCGAATCGAACGGCCAGGACGCGTGCCCGCCCGCTGCGTCGCGCGAATATTGGTAATAGTTGCGATCATCGACGCCGATCACGATGCGGTCCGGCGTCCAGGTGAGCTGGTAGTTGTGGAACGCATCGCAGGTGTCGGGGATCGTTGTTGTCGCCGAAAGGTGCGTGTTGTTGGCGTGGTTGTGCGCGCCCGTGTGCACGGTGCCGTGCACGACGCCGGGCTCCTGGCCGACATGCTCCATGATGTCGATCTCGCCGCCGCCGGGCCACGATGTGTCGGCGCCGGCCGGCAGCATCCAGATCGCGGGCCATGCGCCGTAGCCGCACGGCAGCTTGGCGCGGATTTCAAAGAAGCCATAAGTCCAGCGCGCGAGGCCGCGCGTCACCATGCGCGACGACGTGAAGTGCTGACGGCCCCAATCGCGCGCACGGCTCATGTCTTCGCGGCGCGCCTCGATGATCAGCACACCATTTTCCGCGCGCGCGTTCTCGCGGCGCGCGGGCGAGTAATATTGCAGTTCGTTGTTGTACCAGCCGTCGCGGTTGCGGTCGGTGTCGTAGGTCCAGCGCGATGCGTCGGGCAGGCCGTCGTTTTGGAACTCATCGGCCCAGACCAAGGCGTAGCCGCTCGGCAAGCCGCCCGGCTCGTTGATGGCGGGTGCGCCGGGATCGGCGAACGCCGGCGTGGCAAGGCAAAAGGCGGCAAGGGCGAGGAGGCGTTTTTTCATGGCGGGGTCCATAACACATCTTGAATTGATCGCGCGCCCGTCGCGAGCATAACGAGCCGGTCGAGCCCCAACGCTACGCCGCTCGCGGGCGGCATATGCGCCAAAGCGGCCAGGAAATCCTCGTCGATGGGCCAGCGTTCACCATAGCGCTTTTGCTTTTCGTCCATGGCCGCGATGAGGCGGGCGCGTTGTTCGATCGGATCGGTTAGTTCGCCGAACCCATTCGCGAGCTCAACGCCGCACGCATAAAGCTCGAAGCGCTCCGCGACGTTTGGATCATGCGGGCAGGGACGCGCTAGCGCGGCTTCGCTGATCGGATATTCAGTGAGGAGCGTTGGCGCGCCGATACCGAGGTTCGGCTCAATCTGCACGATTGCAGCAGAAAAATCGTCCCCTCCCCGTGAGGGGAGGGGGTAGGGGGTGGGGTGAGACTCCGCGTTTTCAGAGCGTGACGTCGTTGTTGATGACGACGGCACATGATCAGCATCGAGTTTCGCCCCACCCCCCGCCCCCTCCTCTCGCGGGGAGGGGGAGAATCGCGCGAACGCGTCTCGCACACTTATTCTTTCCGAGTTGGCAAACGGATCGCACACGCGCTCGCGCCATTGCATCCGCGTTGCGCCCGCCGTCTGTGCGGCGATGCGGAGCAGCGCAATGCTATCGTCCATCACGCGCTCGTAAGGCGCGCCGGCGCGATACCATTCCAGCATCGTAAATTCCGGCGCATGCAGCGGCCCCGTTTCGCCCGCGCGCCACACCTTGCCGAGGAAGAATATTTTCTCCTCGCCCGCGGCGAGGAGTTTCTTCATCGCGAATTCCGGGCTGGTGTGGAGATAGCGGCCGCCGCTCTCGAACGCCGCCACATGCGTCTCCGCGCCGGGCGAGGTCACGAGTGCGTTGGGCTCCACCTCGATGAAGCCCTCGGTCGCGAACCAGGCGCGGATGGCAGCGACAATGCGGGCCCGCGCATGGAGGAAGACCCGGCGGTCGGCATGGCGCTCATGCGCCCAAAAAGGCGAATCGCCGCTCATTTCCGGGATTTACCGCAGGTTGTCGGCTTGGCCATGAGGCCGGATGCCGCTATGAGAGCGCCCACTTCAGGTCATCCGCTTCGCGCCTTGGCGCAGGAAAGGTTCAATCGTGGTCAAAGTCATCGCCAGCGACGTGCGCAAAGGCAATGTGCTCGAGCTTGAGGACGGCAAGCTTTACGTCGTCATGGGTCACGAAACATTCCGCCCCGGCAAGGGCACGCCGACCACGACGCTCATTATGCGCCGGATTGTCGACGGAACGAAGACCACCGAAACCTACAAAACCTCCGATGGCTTGGAAAAGGCGTTCGTGGAGGAAGTCCGCCACACTTATCTCTTTGACGATGGGGACGCGGGCTATGTGTTCATGAACCCTGAAAACTACGATCAGGTGCATTTGTCGCGCGACATGGTGGGCGACGACGCCGCTTATCTCGCGCCGGAAATGATCGTGGATCTCACCATGCATGACGGCGTCGCGCTCGCGATTGCCTTGCCGCCGCGCGTGACGCTCGAAATCGTGGAAACGGAGCCGGTGGTGCGCGGCCAGACCGCGTCGTCTTCGTACAAGCCCGCTAAGCTCGCGAACGGCGCGCGCACCATGGTGCCGCCGCATATCGGCGCCGGCACGCGCGTGGTGATCTCGACGGAAGACGGCTCGTACGTTGAGCGCGCCAAGGATTGAGCCGCCCCGCTCTTAACGGGACGGCTCAGGTTCGCATGCTTTTTATTATTAGTTGAGCGCCGTGGCCCGTTGCTCGACGGCTTGCGCGCCGCGTTGGGCAAGGTCGGCGCCCAAGCGCGTCGCTTCATCCGCAACGCCTTTCAGGGTGTCGCGTTCGGCGCTCGATAGCGGCACAGCGCCGCCAATCAATGCGCCGATGCCAAGGGCGATCGCGCCGGCTGCGAGCGGATTGGCTTGATACATATCCTCCGCGGAGTGCACGGCGTCGGCGCCGGCGTGTTTTGCATGCGCTACTTGGTCTTTCGCAAAATGCACCGCGCCCGAGAACGCCGCGCCGACACGCTCGCGCGTGGCTTGCGCGGATTGCTCCAGGCTCGTCACGGCTTGAGCGATCCGTTCGCGAAACTGATGGATGGCTTCGCCGGCATTTTGCTTCAGCTGCAGGGCAAGGCCCTGAGCGTCCGCCAATCGGCTCTTGAAGTCGTCTTCGCTTTCGTTCGGATTGCGCACCGTGCCCCAGCGCGCTTGCTCGACGCGGCGATAGCGTTCTTCGACATTCCAATCGTCCGCGCTAAGCACGGCGTGCGATGCGCCGCCATGGCTGTTGCGGTTGAGGATGTACATGGCGACGCCTGCGCCGATCAGCGCGGCGGGCAGAGGATTGTCCCGAACTTGGCGGCCGAGATTGGACGCAAACACGCCGGTTTGGCCTTTGGCGAGGCCGATCAGTTCATCGATGAGCTGGCCCGGCGAAAGCTTCTGGCCGAGGGCATTGATGGTGTCGTGGATGGCGTCGCGGGTTTGGTTGAGGTCGGATTCGATCCGGTCGGTGGTGTTGCTCATGATGGCACATGCTCCTTGACGAGGCGGACATCGCGCGACACTTGCGCGGCCGTTCGCGGTAAGGCGAGATGGTCGGGCGAAAGCGTTTTGCGGCTGCCTTTGAAGACGAAATACGAAATGGCGCCGCCGACGGCCGCCGCGATGAGGGCGGCGCCCCACATCGGCATTTGTTCGGCGAGGGCGTAGGCAAGCGCGAACAAGCCAAGTGTGACCGCGGCGGCGGCGAGCGCCGCCGCGAACACCAGCTTAACAAGGCCGCCGCTGAGCGCTCTGAAGTTTTCGCTCACCTCAACGCGCGCCAGCTTGGCTTCATTGCTCACCAGATCGCCGAGCTGCGTGACGAGATCGCGCGTCAGATCGGGTAAAGTGCGTTCGCCGATCATCTTACCACCCCGGCGACGTTGCGGGCGCCAGCGTGGACGCATCGGCGACGTTCTCGACCGCGGTTTTGCCAACACGCGCGAGCACGAAGCCAAGCGCGACGCTGGCGCCGAGGAACACGGCGGGTTGGCGGCGCGCGAATTCGTTCAGTTGGCCGAGCGCTTGATTGATGTCCCCGCCCGCGAGCGATTGCGATGCGGTTTCGAGGCCGTCCGCGGACTTCGTGAGCGCCATGCCGATGAAGGCGTGCTCGCCTTGAATGTCATTCGCGGCGCGCCGCAGTGTTTCTACTGCGCTGTCGAGCGAACCCGCGACGCGTGCGCCTTGCTCTTCGATTTGATGCAGCGCCGCATCCTTGGTGGCGCTCAACGCATCTTGTGCTGAACTCGCTGCGCGACGCACTGAATCGGCGGGCGTGCCGTCAGCGCCGTTTGAATTTTCCATGGCGTGATCTCCCTTGAGGTGAGACCCAGCCAACGGACAATTGTCACGCTAGTTCCGCGCTGATTTGAATGACATGCACGCAGCTTAAGCTCAGCGGAGAAATCAGGTTTTCCGCTACCGCAAAGCGATTTCGTTCACCAAAAAACGGCGCGTGGGTTCAGGCGTGCCGTTCTGAATGAAGAAGCCGGTAATGCTCGTATCGCTTGCGCCGATCTCGCTCAAAGGCACGTGCACTTCAGTCCATGCATTGGCTTCAGGCACGACGCGGAAGAAGCGATCGATCGGCTCGCCCCGCGCATCGACGGCGATGACTGAAATGGTTTGGCCGCCGGCCGCGCCGCCATGGATGAAGAAGGTGAGTTCCGAGTAGCCGGTTGTGCTGAACGCGGCGTGCTGCAGATAGAGCGCTTGCCAGCCTTGCGCGCGCACCGAGATCGGACGCTCTTCGGGATCGGAAATTGTTGCGCCGATCTCCACCTCGGCCCAGCTCCAATTGTTCCAGCCGGGCGCCAGGGCGTCGTCGTAGATGGATATCGGCGGTGAAGCGACGACCACAGCATTCCAGTTGCCACGGGTCTCCACCCTGAGTTCATCGGTGGCGGTTTGGGCAAACGCCGAACCGAAGCAGACGCCGAGCATCGCCGTGCTGGCAAGCACAATCCGCAAGACGGCCTTCATCCATTTCTCTCCCATGCTGCCGCGCATTTGTGCTGAAGGTATGCGACAGGCGCAATGGCGCAAGCCCCGTAGGATTGCGCGCGGTAAACGCTGTCGTTAGGGTCAGGAAGTCGGTTCCCGCGAGGGATTGATAGGGAACGCGGTGGGGGATTTGGGTCCCTAGTCCGCGGCTGCGCCCGCAGCTGTGAGCGGCGAGCCAAGGCCAGCAAAGCCACTGGAGCAATCCGGGAAGGCAGGCCAAAGGCGACGACCCGCGAGCCAGAAAACCTGCCGACATGTCGCCTGCGCGAGGTCCGGGATGGGGCCGAGGCGCGAGGGAATGTCCCGCTGTTGGCGACGGGGAGTCGCTGACGTGCGGATTTTTTTCTGCGCACTTGCATTGCTGTTTGCTTCGGCCGCGCACGCGGCGCCGCTGCGCGTGGTGTCGTTGGATTATTGCGCCGATCAGTTCGTGCTGGCGCTCGCGGACCGTTCGCAGATCGTGGCGGTGTCGCGCGGCGCGGTGCGGGACGATTCTTATTTTCGCGACCGCGCGCACGGTTTGCGAGCGACGCGCGGCTCAATGGAAGACGTGCTCGCGCTGCGGCCCGACCTTGTGGTGCGCAATTGGGGCGGGCCTTGGGATGCGGAGACGGCGTATGCGCGTTTCGGCGTGCCGGTGCTGCAGGTCGGCGATGCAACGGACTTCGGCGCGGCGCGCGATGACTTGACGGATGCGGCGCGCGCGCTGGGGCAAGGCGCGCGCGGTGACGCACTGGCGCGCAATCTCGACGCGCGCCTGGCGCGTTTGGCGCGGCAGGCGCCGCACACAGCGCCGCCGGTGATGTATCTTTCCGCCGGTGGCGCGGTTGCGGGCTCGGGCGTGCTGATGGACGCGGTGATCCGCGCGGCGGGCGGGCGCAATTTGTGGACCGGCGCAAGCTGGACGGTGTTGCCGCTTGAGCAAATGGCTCAAACGCCGCCCGCGCTGGTGGCGCTGGGCTTTTTCGATACGGGGCGCACCAATTTGAATGCGTGGTCGCCCTCGCGGCATCCGGTTGTGCTGCGCGCGCTGGCGCAAACGCGCGCGGTGCGCCTGCCGCCCGCCGCGATCTCGTGCGAAGCGTGGTACGCGATCGATGCGGCTGAGATGCTGTCGCTCGCGCTGCGGGAGGGCGCATGAGCGCGTTGGTGCGGACGCATCTTGTGCTTGCGGCGCTGAGCGTCGCGGCTTTGTTCGCGGCGTTGTGGTTGGGCTCCGTGCCGCTTTCGCTGGACGATGTGTTGCATGGCGATGCGCAGGCGCGCGTGATCGTTTGGGAGATTCGTTTTCCGCGCGCGCTGACGGCGTGGCTTGTCGGTGCGGCGCTTGGGCTTGCGGGCGCCGCGTTGCAAGGGCTGTTGCGCAATCCGCTGGCCGATAGCGGCGTGCTCGGGCTTTCGGGTTTTGCGGCGCTCGGCGCGGTGATCGCGTTTGCGTTTGGCTTTGCGGCGTTCGCGCCTGTGGCGGCTTTGGTGTTCGCGCTGGGCGCGGCGGTGTTGGTGACGGCGCTTGGCGCGGCGGCGCGCGGGCCGGCGAGCTTGGCGCTGATTGGCGTTGGGCTTTCTAGTTTCGCGGGCGGCTTGATCGCGCTCGCGCTCAACCTCGCGCCCAATCCGGGCGCACTCGCCGATCTTGTGAACTGGACGCTTGGCTCGGTCGAAGGGCGCAGCCTCGCGGATGCGGCGCTCGTCGGCGGGTTTCTTATCGTCGGCGGCGCGCTCATTTTGTTCGCCGCGCGGGGCTTGCAAGCTTTGACGGTCGGTGAAGAAGCCGCGCAGGCGATCGGCGCGAACTTGAAGCAGACGCGCGCGCTGGTCGTGCTCGGCGCGGCGGCGTGCGCGGGCGGCGCGACGGCGGTGGCCGGTGTGATCGGGTTCGTCGGGATCGCGGCGCCGCATTTGGTGCGCGTGTTCGTGGGGCATGATCCGGCGCGCATCTTGTTGCCGAGCGCATTGGCGGGTGGCGCGCTGCTGGTGTGCGCGGATGTGGCGGTGCGCGTGCTGCCGACCGATACGGAATTAAAGCTCGGGGTGGCCGCCGCTTTGCTCGGCGGACCAATCTTCGCGCTGATCGCGGCGCGCCTTGCCGCGCGCGGCGGTGACGCATGAGCGCGCTGCTGGAACTTTCCGATCTTGGCGTTGCGCTTGGCGGCAGAACGGTGGTGGAGCGCGTGTCGCTGTGCATTGCGCCGGGGGAGATCGTTGCGCTGCTTGGGCCGAATGGCGCGGGGAAAACCTCGCTGCTGCGCGGCGCGCTTGGTTTGGTGGGGCGATCGGGCGAAGCGCGCTTGGGCGGCGATGATCCAGCTTTGATGTCGGCGCGCCAGCGTGCGTTGCGCGCGGCGTATCTGCCGCAGAGGCCGCAAGCGATCTGGCCGGTGGCGGTTGAAAGCTTGGTGGCGCTCGGGCGGTTCGCGTATGGCGCGGCGCCGGATCGTTTGCGCGAAAGCGACCAGAAAGCGGTCGATGCGGCGTTGGAGGCGTGCGCGCTGACGGGCCTGCGCGCGCGGCGCATGGACGAAATTTCCGGCGGTGAAAAAGCGCGGGCGCATTTGGCGCGGGCTCTGGCGCAGGGCGCGCCGCTGTTGATGTTGGACGAACCGACGGCGGGGCTTGATCCCGCGCAAGCGCTCGGCGTCGCGGATATCTTGCGCGCGCACGCGACACGCGGCGGCGCCGCGCTTTTCTCCACGCACGACATCGCGCTTGCGGCGCGCGTCGCGCGGCGCGTGCTGCTGCTGCGCGACGGCCGCGTCATCGCGGACGGCGCGCCGCGCGAGGCGCTGACGCCGGAGGCGCTGGAGAGAGCGTATGGACGCAAAGGAAGATTGGGAGAGATCGGCGGGGCCTCGGTCGCGGTGTTTGACTGAGGCAGTATCGCATGGGCCGCGGGGTGTAGAATTGACACGTCAGTCATTCCAGACGCGCGGAGCGCGATCTGGAATCCAGGGATCGTGGAGCGCTGTGCGTTGGCCCTGGGCTCCGGGTTCGGCTTCGCCGCCCCGGAATGACTGAGCTAGAGTTTGAACGCGCCGCCCTGGATTTCCGCGTAGAGCGCGGGCGTGATTGGCGCGTATGTCTTGAGCGTGGGGTGATCGAAATAGAGGGCGTGCGCGGTCTGCGCTGGATCGAAGCCTTCGCGCACCAGATCCATTTTCCGATATTTGAACGTGCCGGTGGTTTCGATCGCGGGTTCGATGCGGATGAAGATGGGGCGCGCGTAACTCGGCAGCTCATTGGCCAGATATTGCCGGAGGCCCGCGAGATCGAAGTCGGGCGCCGGGGTGATCGCGACCATGCCGGCGCGGCCGTCGATGCCGGTGAGGCCGACGCCATAGACGTTCGCCTCCAGCACGCCGGGATAGCGCGCGACGGATTCCTGCACTTCGGTGGTCGAGACGTTTTCGCCCTTCCAGCGGAAGGTGTCGCCGATGCGGTCGACGAAATAGAAATAGCCGGCTTTATCCTGGCGCATCAGATCGCCGGTGCGGAACCACGCATCGCCTTTTTCGAAGGCGTCGTGGAGAATTTTGCGCTCCGATGCGGCTTTGTCGGCGTAACCGGTATAGCTGGAGCGCGCGTCGTCGTTCTTGATGCGGCCGATGGCTTCGCCGATCTCACCCACGGCGCATTCGATGCAAAGCCCTTCCGCGTTGCGCACCGGCTGCTCGGCCTCGACGTCGAACTTCGCTAGCGCGACGGGGAATTTCTTCTTCAGATAATGCGGCACGCGCCCCACGGCGCCGGGCTGGCCATCGAAATTGAACAGCGACACATTGCCTTCGGTCGAGCCGTAGAATTCCAGAATGCGTTGGACGCCGAAGCGTTCCTGGAATTCGGCCCACACTTCGGGGCGGAGGCCGTTGCCGAACGCGGTCTTCAGTTTGTGCGCGCGTTCGAGCGGGTTGGGCGGTTGATTGACGAGGTAGCGGCAGAGCTCGCCGATATAGACGAAGATGGTGCATTCCTGGTCGACGATGTCGCTCCAGAAATGCGTCGCGGAAAATTTGCGCCGCAGCACGAGCGTGCCGCCGTTCAGCAGCGCTGCGCCGACGCCGCACAGGCCGCCGGTGGAATGGTACAGCGGCAGCGCGCAATAGAGGCGGTCTTCGGTGTTGGTTTTGGTCGCGCCGGCGAAGGCGCGCATATAGAGCTGGGCTCTGGAATGCGTGATTTTCGCGGCTTTTGGCATGCCGGTGGTGCCGGAGGTGTAGATGTAGAGCGCGACGTCCTTTGATTTGAGCCCGGCGCGGATGCTGCGGTCTGGCCGTGTTGCCGCGCCTTTCAGTGTGAGCGCGCGGCGGCCTTCGGATAAATCGGCGGGCGCATCGAGCACCCATAGAGTCAGCGGGCGGGCGAGTTGCACGCGCATCGTGTCGAACGCGGGCAGGCACGTTGCATCGGTGATGGCGTGATCGGCGCCGGAGATCGACAGCGAATGGGCGAGCGCGGCGCCTTGCAAGTTCGTGTTGATCAGCGCGCTAGCGACGCCGCGTTTTGCAAGCCCCATCCATGCCGCGACATATTCGGTGCGGTTCGGCAAATGCAGCGCGACAGTATCGCCGCGCTTTACGCCGGCGCTCTCAGCCCACGCCGCAAAGCGGTTCGCGATGGCTTCGAGTTGGCGATACGTCGTCGTCTCGCCTTCGAACGTGATCGCGGTGTGATCGGCGAAGCGGTCGACGGCGTCTTCAAAGTCGTCGCAGATCAGCACATTGCTTTCGGGGTCGATTTTGCGGACGCGCCAGAGCGTGCGCGCTAACCCGTCGAGGAAGCGCGCCTCGCGTGCGATCCGGGCGATTGGGTCCATCGCGCGATACCTAGTGAGCTTCGCGGTGACTTGAAACCCTGACGCCCCGTCAACTTCAACGCGGCCCGCGATTGCGCGTCATGATGGAGAGCGGGTCTTCCTCGGCCTGCGGCGCAGCGCGGAGCGCGGCGATCTTGGCCGCGCGCTGCTCTTCCTCGGCTTTCAGCAGCCGGAGCCCCGCGCGGACGACTTCGCTGGCGTTCTGAAACGTCCCGGAAGCGATCTGCGCCGCGACGAAGCGGTCGAGCGCGTCGGTGAGGTTGATGTTGCGCGTGGCCATGGGAACAAGAATGACGGGGTTGGCAAAGCTTGACAAGCGGTCGCTCTGCACAAGCGTCCGCGCCGCCGTTTCTCGCCAGAGAAAAACGAAGTGGAGGGCCGGGGACGCGGGTTTACGCGTCAAGCAAGGTGCGCCGTTGGTTCGGCGCGTTATCACGCGGAAGCCCGCGTCCCCGCGATCGATTTTAGCCGGGCCGTCACGGGGAGGTATTTCACTCCCTTGGATAGGTCCCCGGCAGCGTGGAGGTCGTGCCTGTCCGCATGATCCTCGTGACCTCCCATGGTTATGGCGCTCCATGGGCTTTGCGTTCTTTTACAAGAGCGCTTCACGCTCGACCGCACCGTCTCCGCGTTGGCTGAACAGGTGCACAACTGCCCTCCTGCGAAAGCGACGCGCGCAGTCTAAGGGCGCTGCTGGGGGTGTAGGATAGATTTTTGCGCGCCAACTAAAGTGACTCTCCTCGCCCTTGCGGGGAGGAGTTGGAGGAGGGGGTGCGGGCGGTGTTCGTGCCGGGTAGGGCGCCGCCGTTACCCCCACCCTACTCTCCCCGCAAGGGGGAGGGTTCTAGCTGTGCGTTTAATCCACGCGGCGAATGCGCAGGCGCTCCACGTCGAGTTCGCCAATGCTCAAATTCTCAAAGCGCGCGCGGCGCACCGAGAGCCGGCCGATCGCGAAGGCGCCGACGGCAACCGCACCGATCGCGACCGCACCCAGCAGGAAAGCGCCCGCCGCGAGCGCGCCCGCGGCGCCGGCGCCGACCGCCGCGCCGTCGACAGCCGCGCGCTTTACAGCGATGCGCCGGCGCGGCGGGAGAGCATGTTTGAGCGGGCTCATCAGTTCGCGCGATCGCCTTCGGGGAAGGCGCCGGCATGATCCATCAGCCAGCGGCCGGGCGGATTGAGCGTGACGAGAAACGCCTTCGCGTGGCTCTCGGCGATATCCTTCGACGCAAACACGCTCGGCCCCGGATGGATGCCGGGAAAGCGCGGTCCAAAACCGAAATCCAGCACCTGATAGAGCCGATAATAATTGCGCCAGGCTTTGGCCGGCGGCGCGTGCGCGCGTGTATGGGCTTCGGGCTCGAGCATCTGCGTAAAGACATGCGAACGGCGGAGCGCGAGGTCAAGCGGCGCCGCGCGAATGTCCTTCTCCCCTTGTGGGAGAAGGTGGCGCGCAGCGCCGGATGAGGGGCGCCAGCGCCGCGCTTCATCGTTTCGCGCCGGTACCCCTCATCCGTCTCGTCGCTGACGCGCCGATCCACCTTCTCCCACAAGGGGAGAAGGACTCTGCGCGTGAAACCAATCCGCCAACGCTGCCCACGGCTCGATCCGCCAGTGCGGACCGGCGGCGCCGGAGGGCGACGGGAGGACGAAGCACGCGGGCGCGCCGGGCTCGTCGGGCTGGCGACCGTAAGCGAGATCGGACGTCGCGCAATTTTGATAGAGCGCAGCGCCGCGCTTGCTGGTGAAGGCGATGGCGCGCGGCGCGTATCGCGCGAGCTTGGCGCGGAGGCTCGGGGCATCGAAGCTCTCGGGCGCGATTTGGTGATCCATGCCGGCGCCGGTTTTGGAGAGGTCGGTGAGGCCGATGCCGAGCGCGATCAGTTGCGGAAAATCGTGCGGCGCAAAGAGCGTCGGCGTCAGCCCGACAGCGTGAAGCGTCGGCCAGAATTTGTTGCCGGGCTTTGCGTAATACGCGCCCACGCGCGCGCTATGCGCGCCGGCGGCGGTGCCGATGAAGACGAGCCGGAGATTGGGGGCGAGGAGATCGGGGAGGGTTGGGGCTAGGGCGATGGGGCAGGAACCATATCCCACCCCCCCGATACTGCTCCCACTATGCGTGTGCGTTCCGCAAGGGGAGCCTGCCTCGTGGGCCGTGTCAGCAAATGAGACTGATCGTGCCATCGGCAAGGAGCTACCACAAACCAATCTTGCCCGCAATAACTTTTCTGATGGTTCTGTCACCGGTAAAATGGCGTATTTGGCGCAAAGGGTCCGCACGTGCTATCTACATGTCCTGGGTATTTGCACATAGGTATTTATGATTGCGTATTGATCGCTGAGTATATATAGGGTGACCAGGTGGCCGATTGATGTGGCGGAAGAGTAGATGACCGAGAAGGTGTCCGACGTAGCCGACAAGTGGGGAACCACGATAGCCGATCGTGGTTTTGCGCAGATTCCCAACTATTTGCTCTTGGTTAACCAATTTTTAGATGAGGAGCGTCGGCTGTCCCCTGTGGAAGTGCTGCTTCTTATCCAGTTGGTTGGGAGCTGGTGGCGAAAGAACGAGCCGCCGTTTCCAAGCGTCGGCACCCTGGCTGTGAGATGCGGAGTTTCAACACGTCAGGTGCAGCGCGCTATTGGCCGTCTTGAAACAATCGGCCTCGTGAAACGAACGAAGCGGCGCGAGGGCAGTTTGATCGCGTCCAACGCGTATGACCTTCAACCGCTAGTCTTCTTTATTGGCGAGATCGCAAAAGCCTATCCCAATGAGTTTCCTCGGGTCAGGCGGGCCGCTCATGTGAAAGCGGACGCGAGCGAGGAGTGACGTGCGCCGCACTGCGCCAAGCAATATCAGAATCGTGCGGACGGGCTAACCCCTAGGCGCGCCATTTAACGGGCAATCGCTCCCTCGCGCTGGTCGATGCTAACGAACTGTCAACAGATTCATCACAGCTTGCTCTGATGGCATCAGAGCCTGAACTGCTGCGCATGTCCCGCGACCTCGATGAGGTTCGGCGGACTGCGACGTATCTGCTGACGCTCTACCGCGTGTCGCTCACTGAATGGGAAATCGACTTCCTGAAGAGCATGACCGCGAACGATGCGGGCGGGCCCCTGAGCTACCGGCAAACGGAGAAGCTCTTGCAGATACGAAACGACTACGAAGAGGTTTCAACTTATCGCGGGATCAGCATCGCCCGCATCCTTCGTGATTGCTGGGATGCACGTCTTGATCTCGAAGAAGATAACGCGGAATTTGTCGATCGTCTAAAGGCCGCAAACAAGGAAAAGATCGTGCGACGCGATCTCGGGCGGCTCGTTGGATGCGCAATTCAACTCAATCTCATCGAAGATTATATGTAGGTCGATCCAAGGCCCGGCGTCAGTGACGGGAGTGGGCTAGGTTTTCACCGGCACCTCGATCTCCCCGCCCCCCTCGCGAAATTTCTTACTCATCTCCGCCATCCCAGCCTCAGCCTCTTTCGCGCGCGCGGCGTCGCGCACTTCGTGGCTGATCTTCATGCTGCAGAATTTGGGTCCGCACATGGAGCAGAAGTGCGCGGTTTTGTGCGCTTCTTTCGGCAGGGTTTCGTCGTGGAAGGCGCGGGCGGTTTCTGAGTCTAGGCCTAGATTGAATTGGTCTTCCCAGCGGAATTCGAAGCGCGCGCGCGAGAGCGCATCGTCGTGCAGGCGCGCGGCGGGGTGGCCCTTGGCGAGGTCGGCGGCGTGGGCGGCGATCTTGTAGGCGATGACGCCGTCTTTCACGTCCTTGTGGTCGGGCAGGCCCAAATGCTCCTTCGGCGTGACGTAGCAGAGCATCGCCGTGCCGAACCAGCCGATCATCGCCGCGCCAATGGCTGAGGTGATGTGGTCGTAGCCGGGCGCGATGTCGGTGGTGAGGGGGCCCAAGGTGTAGAACGGGGCTTCGCCGCACACGCTGAGCTGCTTATCCATATTGGCTTTGATCTTGTGCATCGGCACATGCCCGGGGCCTTCGATCATGGTCTGCACATTGTGCTTCCACGCGATCTTGGTGAGCTCGCCCAGGGTTTCGAGTTCGGCGAATTGCGCCGCGTCGTTGGCGTCGGCGATCGAGCCGGGGCGCAGGCCATCGCCGAGCGAGAACGACACGTCATAAGCGCGCATGATCTCGCAGATGTCCTCGAAGCGCTCATAGAGGAAGCTCTCCTTGTGATGCGCGAGGCACCACTTGGCCATGATCGAGCCGCCTCTGGAGACGATGCCGGTGACGCGCTTTGCGGTGAGGTGGATGTAGGCGAGGCGGACGCCGGCGTGCACGGTGAAGTAGTCGACGCCTTGCTCGGCCTGCTCGATCAAAGTGTCGCGATAGACTTCCCAGGTGAGGTCTTCGGCGACGCCGCCGACTTTTTCGAGCGCTTGGTAGATCGGCACGGTGCCGATCGGGACGGGCGCGTTGCGGATGATCCATTCGCGGATATTGTGGATGTTGCGCCCGGTGGAGAGGTCCATCACGGTGTCGGCGCCCCAGCGGATCGACCACACCATTTTCTCCACTTCCTCGGCCATGGAGGAGGTGACGGCGCTGTTGCCGATATTGGCGTTGATCTTCACCAGGAAATTGCGGCCGATCAGCATCGGCTCGAGTTCGCTGTGATTGATGTTGGCCGGCAGAATGGCGCGCCCGCGTGCGATTTCGCTGCGCACGAATTCCGGCGTGACGTAGTCGGGGATGGATGCGCCGAAGTCTTCGCCGTCGCGGATGAAGGGGGCGGCGGCGTCGCGGTTCAAGTTTTCGCGGATCGCCGCGAACTCCATCTCCGGCGTAATGATGCCGCGCCGCGCATACTCAAGCTGCGTGACGCACGCGCCTGATTTCGCGCGCAGCACGCGCGGCATGTTGGGAAATTGCGGCGTGAGTTTTTCGGGGGAAGCGTCGCCATTGTCGACCGGGAGCACTTTGCGTCCCTCGATCACCTCGACATCGCCGCGCGCCATCACCCAAGCTTCGCGCGCGCGCGTAAGGCCGCTTTCGATGTCGATGGTCGCGCTTTCATCCGTATACGGTCCGCTGGGATCATAGATCGTGACCGGCGGCTCGTTCGCGCTCGGATGCACCGCGACCTCGCGGAACGGCACGCGCAAATCGCCATGCGCGCAGCCCGCGACGTAAATCTTGCGCGAGCCCGGCACGGCGCCGGTGGTGACGGTGGGTGCGAACGCGCTGGTGGGTTCAGGCTTGTTCATCGGTGGGTCCTGGATCTTGATCCGAGCGTCCGACAAAGCCGACGAAGGCCAGCCAGAGCCCAAGGAAAGCGATGACGCAGCCGGCGATGGGCGCAAGCTGCGGTGCGTTGACGAAATGCGCGGCCATGGTGCGCGCGATGTTGGGGAGGAAGAGGAGCAGTGCCCCGCGCAGCAAGCCGATCCAGCCGAGGAGGCTGATCACGATCTGCGTGAAGCCGCCCCAGCGGTCATGCAAAGTGATGATGACGAGGCCTGCGGCGAGCGAGATGAACGCGACCAGCACGGCAAGGTGATCGTCCTGCACGATCGACGCTACCGCCGAGAGCATGCGGTCGCGCTGCGAGATCAGCAGAATGCCGGCGGCGAGCAGAAACGGCCCAAGAATGCGGGCGGCCAGCAAAGTGGCGAGCGGTTGCGGCTTGAACATCTTCTCTCCCTACGCCGGCATGACCCGGATCAGGTTGGCGGGTCGCGGGTTCACCCGCCTCTCAGCCGCCTAAGCGCGGCCCCCCGGAGCAGGCGCGACACTAGGCTCTGAGGCCTTTGCGTCAATGATGTTTTGCGCGTGGGCGCGTCTGGGCTCAGACGCCGCCGCTGTAAAGCAACAGGTATGGAAGCAACAGCAGAAGCGACATCAGCAAGAAGAATTTGCCCATGCCGCGAATGTCGCCGGTTGGATCCTTGAAGGACCTGCCCAACAGCGGAATCACGATGGCTGCCGTCGTCAGAAGCGCGGGCGCCAGAACGTAATAGGCGATCTGCCCGGACGCCGGATAGCCCGGAATATGCTGCTCTCGGACGCTCTGCATCCCGTCGAGGCCCAGGAGCGTCAGGCCGCCCCAGACTATGAGGTTCAGGCGGCCGAGAACGCAGAGCGCTATCATCATCAGCCTCCAGCGCTCAAAGCCTCGCATGCCCACCGCTGATTGTCAGCGCAAGCGTGTCGGAGCAGGATGCGGGGTTCGGGGCGAGGGGGTATTGCGTGATCGAGCTGAAATTCGCGCGACGTGGTGTGCTTGCGGGGGCGTTGTCGGCCGCGGTGGCGCCAGCCGCGCAGGCGGCTTCCGGCGCGGGCGGGAGCGCGGCCGATTTTGTCGATCAGGAGCGCGCGTTGGCGACGGCGGAAAACAAGCGGCTGGTTGTCGTGTTTTTCGCGAGCTGGTGCGTGTGGTGCCGTTTCATGGATATGCTTCTCGCCGATCGCACGGCGGCGCGCATTTTGGACCCGCGTTTCCGTTTCGCGCATTTGCGCGCGTTGGAGCACGACGAAGATCAGCGCGCTTTGCAGCTGAATGGCGCCAACGATGTGTTCGCGCGCTACGCCGCCGCCAGGAATGGCTTGCCGTTTCTGGTTTTCCTCGATGCAAATGGTGACGTGGTGACGACCACGATCTCGTCGGCCAATGACGCCAATATCGGCTTCCCGGTGCAGGGCTTTGAACTCGACTGGTTCACCGAAATGCTGGCGCTGGCCGCGCCGGATTTGACCGCGCAGGATCTTGCGACCTTGCGCGCGATTTGCGTGCGGCTCGCGCCGCGCCGCCGCTAAGGACGCAGCACCAGCCGCACGCCCGCGCCGGTATCGGGGCTGGTTTCGCTGAGGCCGGCGGAGGCGTAGGCGACGAGGCGGACATGGTCGTTGGCGAGGAAGCCGGTGTAGAGGCTGGCTTGCGACGCGTTGGGGCGCCCGTCGACGCTGGCTTCGGACCAATCGACGCTTGCGCCCAGCAGCACTTTTTCCGTGACCAGGCTTTCGGCGCCGAGATTGGCGAAGATGGAATCTTGGCCGCTGTCGAAGGCGCGCTGATAGCCGATCGAGCCGTAGAGCGCTGAGCGTTCGCCGATGGGATGGGAATAGCCCGTCGCGATCGAGCCTATGGTTTCGCCGGCGCCGAGCGAACGCTCTTCATCACCCGTCGGTACGCGCGCGTCGGCGGCGATGGTGAAGCGTGCGCCTGAGTCGGCGATGTAAGGCGTGACGGAGAGTGAGAGTGTGGCATCGCCGACGCCTTCTTCTTCGATAGTGACGGGCGTCGGCGTGGGTGTGGGCGATGGCGTCGTGGGCGTCGCGCCTGGAAAGAGGCCCGGGAGCAGACCGCCGCCGACGCCGGCAAGGCCGCCGCTCGAGCCGCCGCCGCTTGCGCCGCCAGCGCCCGTGCCGGGAATGATGTTGCCCGTGCCCTCGAGCCGCACATAAGGCACGCTCACCGAAGCGCGCCAGCGGTCCGAGCCGTAGGCGGCGGTGAAGGGCACGATCAGGATCGTGGTGTCGGTGGCTTCGCCGTAATCGCCACTGGTGTAATCGGCGCCGGTGGAGAAGGACCAGCGGCCGTCGTCGGCCTGCGCCGGGGCGGCGGCGAACAGCGCCGAAGCCGCAAGCCCGAGCGTCAAATGGCGGGAAAGTCTGGATGTCATGGCGCGCCCCCTGGACCTCTGTGCTGGGGACAACGAGCGAGCGCGCAAATTATTCCATGGCGGCGGAAACTATTTCAGGTCGCCCCTCAGCCCGGCTTGGTGAACGCCAGGGTGAGCCAGCCCAGGAGGACGGCCGCGCCCCCAATGGGCGCCAGAGCGTGGATCGACGGCAGATGGAAGGCGCCGAGATAGATCGTGCCCGCGAACACGGTCGCGCCGCCGAGCAACAAAGCGCCGGCGATGAGATTGAGGCGTCCGGTGCGGTTGGCGATGGCGAGGCCCGCCGTCGCGGCGCTGAGCTGCGTCGCGGCCGCCATATAGATGAACGAGACTTCTGGATCACCGGCGAAAATGTGGTGCGATGCGACCAGCATCAAAAGCGCGCTAAGGCCAGAAAGCGCGGCGACGATATTGATGATGCGCATTAGACCGCTCCTTGCGTGGCTGCGCTGAATTTTTGCCGTCCGAAATAAAAGAGGGGCACGCCCAAGAGCAGCAGCGCAACGCCCCAAGCGATCACTTCAAAGCCTGAGCCGATGATGGCGAACAACGCATAGAGCGCCGCGAGCAGCGCAACGCCGGCCCAACCGCGCGCGGAGCGCCAGGAAAAGCGCAGCTCAGCGGCGGCGCTGACGAAGAGCGGGACGAGCGTCGTGAGTGTGCTCATCATCAACAGAAAGGTGAAAGCGCCGACCAAGCCGCGTGAATAATTCGCGAGCAGCAGGATCGATGCGAGCGTCGACGCGAAGATCAGCGATACATAAGGCGAGCCGCCGGCATTGAGCTTGGCGAAGATCGCCGGCGCCAGTTTGTCGATGGCGATCGCCATCGGAAGTTGGCCGGAAATAAAGATATTGCCGTTGAGAGAGCCGGCAGTGGCGATGAGCGCGCCGGCGGCGATCAGCGTTGGGCCCCAAGGTCCGAATGCGCGCGCTGCGTCAGCAAAGGGGGAGGTGGATGTCGCAAGCGTCTCCGCTGGTACGAGCAGCATCACAGCGGCAGTGGCGCCGAGATAGATGAGCGTGACGGTCACGGTGCCGATGATGACGGCGCGTGGGATGGTGCGCTCGGGATCGTGCACGCTGCCCGCGGGCATCACGCCGCACTCGAGCCCGCAGAACGCCCACATGGTGAGGAGCGCCGTCGTGGCGAGCACGGAGATGAAGGAGCCGCCGCTCGGATTGAAGGTGGGAAGATTTTCCGGCGCGCCGGCGAACAGCCCAAGCGCGATGATCGCGAACAAGGGCACGAGTTTTAGCACCGTCATCACGATTTGCACGAAGCTCGCTTCTTTAACGCCGCGAATGGCGATCAAGGTGAGCCCCCAGATCAAGGCCAGTGCCGCGCCGGCTTGCCAAATCGGATGCGTGGCCAGCCCGGGGACGAACACGGTGAGATAGCCGACGAACGCGATCGCGACGGCGGGGATGCCGACCCAGAACGACACCCAATGGCCCCAGCCGATGAGAAAGCCGGTGAGGTCGCCGAACGCGTCGTGCGCATAGACGTAAGGCCCGCCCGTACGCGTGGTGCGCGAGGCGAGGCGCGCAAGCGAGAGCGCGAGCAGGATCGAGCCGGCGCCCGTAAGCATCCAGCCGCCGAACGCCATGAGGCCGTAAGGCGCGAGGACGGCGGGCAACATGAAGATGCCGGAGCCGATCATGACGCCGACGGTGAGCGACCAGCACGTCCAGAAGCCGAGCGGGCGTTGTGTGGCGGTCGTGTGGCTCATGTGATGGCTCTCCCCGGTGGGAGTGTAGCATGGGCTCACAAAAGCGAACCCTCCCCCTTGCGGGGAGGGCAGGGTGGGGGTGCGGGCGGTGTCCCATCCTGATAGAGCGCCGCCGTTACCCCCACCTCCATCGTTCGGCCTACAATCGATCCCCCGGATCGATTGTTTGACGGCCTCACCCCCGCAAGGGGGAGGAGAGTCATTTTATTCGGCGGCGGAGGCGCTAAGCGCCAGCTCGGTTCGCGAGCAGATCATCCACGACGCTTGGATCGGCCAGCGTGCTGGTGTCGCCCAGATTGCTCACGTCGTTTTCCGCGATTTTACGCAGGATTCTGCGCATGATCTTGCCGCTGCGCGTTTTCGGCAGACCCGGCGCGAACTGGATCACGTCGGGCGACGCGATCGGGCCGATTTCGGTGCGGACGTGGCGGATGAGTTCGGCGCGGAGTTCGGGGCTGGCGGGTTCGCCGGCGTTCAGCGTGACATAGGCGTAGACGCCCTGGCCCTTGATGTCGTGCGGATAGCCGACGACCGCGGCCTCTGCGACCTTAGCGTGAGAAACGAGCGCGCTTTCGATTTCCGCGGTGCCGAGGCGATGGCCGGAGACATTGAGCACGTCATCGACGCGGCCGGTGATCCAGTAATAGCCGTCCTCGTCGCGACGGCAGCCGTCGCCGGTGAAATATTTGCCGGGATAGGTCGAGAAATAGGTTTGGAAGAAGCGGTCGTGATCATTGTGCACGGTGCGCGCTTGGCCCGGCCATGAATCGAGCAGAACGAGATTGCCGCTGATGGCGCCTTCGAGAATTGCGCCGTCGCTGTCCACGAGCGCGGGCTGTATGCCGAAGAAGGGGAGCGTGGCCGAGCCCGGTTTGAGATCGGTGGCGCCGGGCAGCGGGGAGATGAGGACGCCGCCGGTTTCGGTTTGCCACCAGGTGTCGACGATCGGGCAGCGGCCTTCGCCGACGACGCGGTGATACCAAAGCCAGGCTTCCGGATTGATCGGCTCGCCCACACTGCCGAGTAAGCGGAGCGATGCGCGCGAGGTCTTCGTCACCGGGTCTTCGCCGTCGCGCATCAGAGCGCGGATCGCGGTGGGCGCGGTGTAGAAGATGTTGACCTGGTGCTTGTCGATGACTTCCCAGAAGCGCGAATTGGTCGGGTAATTCGGCACGCCTTCGAACATGAGCGTGGTCGCGCCGTTCGCGAGCGGGCCATAGACGATGTAGGAATGGCCGGTGACCCAGCCCACATCGGCGGTGCACCAATAGATGTCGCCCTCGTGATAATCGAAGACATATTGGTGCGTCATCGCGACATAGACGAGATAGCCGCCGGTGGTGTGGACGACGCCCTTGGGTTTGCCGGTCGAGCCTGAGGTGTAGAGGATGAAGAGCGGGTCTTCCGCGTTCATTGGCTCGGCGGGGCACTCGGAGGAGACGTTCGCGGCTTCGTCCTCGTAGAGCCGGTCGCGCTTTTCATCCATGGGAACGCCCGCGCCAGTGCGCGTGACAACGATGACGCGCTCGACGCTGGAGACGCGCTCGCAGGCGGCGTCCACATTGGCTTTCAGCGGCACGATCTTGCCGCCGCGCACGCCTTCGTCGGCGGTGATCACGATCTTGGAATCGCAATCCTCGATACGGTTGGCGAGGCTGTCGGGCGAGAAACCGCCGAACACGACCGAGTGCGCCGCGCCGATCCGCGCGCAGGCCAGCATCGCGTACGCGGCCTCGGGGATCATCGGCATATAGATGGTGACGACATCGCCTTTGCGGACGCCATTGGCCTTCAGCACATTGGCGAAGCGGCAGACCTCGGCGTGCAATTGGCGATAGGTGATCTTGAGCGAGTTCTGCGGATCGTCGCCTTCCCAGATGATCGCGACTTGATCGCCGCGTGTTTCCAGATGCCGGTCGATGCAATTGTGCGCGACGTTCAAGGCGCCGTCGGCGAACCAGCGGATGCGGAAATCGTGGTGGTTAAACGAGACGTCCTTCACGGTCGTGTAGGGGGTCGACCAATCCAGGCGGTGGCCATGGTGGCCCCAGAAGGCCTCTGGATCTTCCAGCGCCGCCGCATGCATCGAGCGATAGCCGACCGCGTCCACGAAGGCGCGCGTGGCCCAGGCTTCTGGCACGGGGATGATGGTCGGCTCGGACATCGTGGTTGTTCTCCGGGGGCGGACTGAAGCATGTCTGCCGGGGCATGCTAAACGCTTTCACGTCCAGGGCTTTTCAGCATTACGGCGCACCATTGCCAAGGCGTATGCGCGGCGCGGGCGCCTGGAATGGCGGGCATATGCTCAGCAAACCGTCCGATGCGAGGCCGGCCTCGTTCCCGTAGGCGGCGGCGCTCCGCTTTTGGAAAGCCGCGTGATAGAAGCGCTGCAAACTTATTTCGGGAGCGCTTGGATGCGTGTTGGTTGCCCCAAGGAAATCAAGCCACAGGAATATCGCGTCGGGCTGACGCCGGAGAGCGCCGCCGAATTGGCGCGCGCTGGACATGACGTGCTGATCGAGGCGGGCGCGGGCGACGGCGTCGGCGCGAGCGACGCGCGCTACAAGCAGATCGGCGCGCGCATCGTGCCGAATGCGGCGGCCGTGTTCGACGAAGCCGAGCTGATCGTGAAGGTGAAGGAGCCGCAGCCGCAAGAATGCGCCATGCTGCGCCCGCACCAGACGCTCTTCACCTATCTTCATCTGGCGCCCGATCCGGAGCAGGCGCATGCGCTGATGAAGTCGGGCGCGACGGCGATTGCGTATGAGACGGTGACGGACGCGAACGGGCGCTTGCCGCTCTTAAAGCCGATGAGCGAAGTCGCTGGCCGCATGTCGATCCAGGTTGGCGCGCATTATTTGGATCGCACGCATGGCGGGCGCGGCGTGCTGATGGGCGGCGTGCCGGGGGTGCGGCCTGCGGACGTGGTGATCCTCGGCGCGGGCGTTGCGGGCTATAATGCGGCGCAGATCGCGGTCGGGATGCGGGCGCGGGTGACGGTGTTCGACAAGAACCCGGCGCGGCTCGAAGAGCTGGACCGCGAGTTTAATGGGCGGCTGGAAACGGTTTATTCCACGCGCGCATCGGTCGATGAGGCGGTATTTGAAGCTGACGTGGTGATCGGCGCGGTGCTGACGGCAGGGGCGGCGGCGCCGAAGCTGGTGACGCGCGATATGCTCAAAAAGATGCGTCCAGGCGCGGTTTTGGTCGATATTTCGATCGATCAGGGCGGCTGTTTTGAGACGTCGCACGCGACGACGCACGAGGATCCGGTGTTCGTGGTCGATGGCGTGATCCATTATTGCGTGGCGAATATGCCGGGCGCGGTGGCGCGCACCAGCGCGTTCGCGCTCAACAATGCGACGCTGCCCTTCACGCTCGCGCTTGCGAACAAGGGCACGCAGAAGGCGCTGCAGGAAGACGTGCATCTGGCGCGCGGCCTCAATGTGCATGCCGGTGCGATCGCGCACGAAGCAGTGGCGCATGATCTCGGCTTGCCGTTCGTGCGGCCCGATTGGCTCGCGTGATGCGCCACACTCATTAAAGCGCGTTTACGTTTCGTGGCGCATTAGTCACGGAATGACTCTTGCTTCCGGCATAGCTGTTTAGGGCGATTGTGCGGCGATGCGAACAAAAGCATCGTTGAAGCGTTGCCTTAACAGCAACTGGAGCCAATCGATGTTGAGCAAACTCATCGGCGAGCCCTGCCCGACTTGCAAAACCCCGCTGCAACGGCGCCGTTCGACATTCCGTACGATCGTCGGCGATGTCGCTTATTGCGCGCGCTGCTGCTCGTCGTACGAGATCGTGGAAGCGCCCGCCGACCGCCGCGCGATCCGGACCGCGCAGCCGGCTTAGGGTCAGTGTTGATTTAGTTCGCGCGATTGGCGAAGACGCCGCGCGTGCCATCGGCGCAATGCCCACAAAATTCAGTCATTCCAGACGCGCGAAGCGCGATCTGGAATCCAGGGCCAACACTCAGTTCTATGATCCCTGGATTCCGGGTTCGGCTTCGCCGCCCCGGAATGACTGAGGGATTGTTAGACGGAGATCGCCCCTTCACTCACTTTCACCGCGTTGCCGCTGATGCGCACGGCTTTCAGCGCGCCGCTATCGAGCTCCAGCTCCAATCCGATCAGCGATGGGCGTCCCATTTCTACGCCTTGCAGGATCGGGAGCTGGGTCCAGCCATTGCCGAGATTTTCAAAGCGCGCGGCGACGCCCGCGAACGCCGCGGCCGCGCTGCCGGTGGCGGGGTCTTCGACGATGCCGATTTCGGGCGCGAACATGCGCGCGCGGAAAGAATGCGTCTCGTTCTTGTCGGCGCGGGCATAGAGGAAGACTTCTGTTGAACCCAGCGCCTCGGTGCTGAAGGCGGCGGTTGGCCGCGCGCGGGCCAGCGCGTCGAGGCTGGCGAGCGGAATGAAGGCGAACGGCACGCCCGCCGAATAAAGCGTCGGGATGTGCCGGTCGAAGCCGATGTCGGCGAGTTCGAGACCGAGCGCAGCCGCGGCGAGGCCATCGCTGGCGCCATGGCCGACTTCCTCGGAGAGCTTTGGCGCATCGAACTCGGCAAAGCTCGCGCCGGCGCTGGCGAGTTTCACGGCGCAGCGCACCGGCCCGACTTTTTCCTCAAGCACCAAGAGCACGTCGCGCGGCTCGCCCCGGCCATGGCGCGCTTCGGCGATCGCGATGGCGCTGCCGATGGTGGGATGGCCGGCGAAGGGAAGCTCGCGGCCCGGCGTGAAGATGCGGACTTCGGCGGTGTGCACGGCGTTGCTTGCGGCGCGGATGAAGGTGGTCTCGGAGAGATTGAACTCGCGCGCGACAGCCTGCATTTGCGCGGTGCTGAGCGCGTCGGCGTCGAACACGACGGCCAGCGGATTGCCCGCGAAGGGCGTGTCGGTGAAGACGTCATAGGTGACGAAGGGAAAGCTAGGCATGGCGCTGATGTGCTGGCAAACGCGCACAAGCGCAAGACGGATCAAGCGGGGAATGCGCGGCGCGTCATGATGGCCGGGCTTCGAGGGAGTGGACGTGAACCCGATTTCAAAAGCGCTTTGGCACATCGAAAGCCGGTTAGGGGAGGCGATGACGCTCGACGATATCGCCGCCGCCGCCGGCGTCTCGCGATTTTATCTGTCGCGCGCGTTCGCCAATGTGCTGGCGTGCCCGGTGATGAATTATGTCCGCACGCGCCGGCTGAGTGAGGCGGCGCATGCGCTGGCTTCCGGCGCTGAGGATATTCTTCAGGTCGCGCTCGATGCCGGATACGGCTCCCACGAAGCATTCACCCGCGCCTTCGGCGATGCTTTCGGCGTTACACCAGAACATGTGCGCGCGCGCCGAAGCGCCGCTGGCCTCAACCTTCGGGAGCCCATAGTCATGCAAGCTAAAACCACAACAACACCACTCGATCCGCCACGCTTTCAGGATGGCGCCGGCATGCTGCTGGCGGGCCTCTCCGCGCGCTATCACCATGCCTCCAATGCCGCGATCCCAGGGCAGTGGGCGCGGTTCGCGCCTTATCTCGGCAACGTCGCGGGCGCGACGCCTTATCTCGCCTATGGCGCGGTCTACAACACCGACGACGCGGGCAATTTCGATTACATGGCGTGCGTAGAGGTGCGGAGTTTCGATGATCTGCCGGAGGGCTTCGAACGCTTGCGCGTCGCGCCGCAGCGCTACGCGGTGTTCACGCACAAGGGTCATATCTCCGGCATCCAAGCGACATGCGGCGCGATTTGGGGCGGCTGGCTAGCGCAAAGCGGCAAAGAGCCCGCCGATGCGCCTTTCCTCGAGCGCTACGATGATCGCTTCGATCCAAACACAGGCATGGGCGAGGTGGAGCTCTGGCTCGCGCTTAAGCCTTAGTCAGAGCGCGGAGATTCTCAGGAACGCCAGAATGCACAGCGCGCCGCCGATCAGCAGAACGAGCCATGTGCCGATATTGCCGATGAGGCGCAGCGCGTTGGGATGGCGCTCGGCTTGCATGCCAAGCGTGTGGAAGAGGCGCGCGATGAGAAAGCCGGCGCCCAGAACGTGCAGCGTGAGTTGCGGCGTTTGCAGCAGCGAGAGCGCGAGAAGGATGAGCAGCACCGTGGGCGCGAACTCGGCGAAATTGCCGTGCGCGCGGATGGCGCGGATCAAAGCGCCATCGCCCGTCGCGCCGGGCTCAAGCGCTTTCTGCGAACCGCGTCGGAGGCCGACATTGAGCGAGAGCACGAGCAGGAAGAGCGCGCAGAGCCCGATATAAAGCGCGGCGACAGCCAGGCTTGGTCCGATCATGGATGAAAACTCCGCGCGTTCAGGTCGGCGCGAACACGACGCCGGTCAGCACGGCGGCATAATGCACGCCGGCGGCCGCAAGCACAAAGCAATGCCAGATCGCGCGGCGGAACGGCAGGCGCTCCCAAACATAGATCGCGACGCCAAGCGTGTAGATGGAACCGCCCACGGCGAGAAGAATGCGGCCCGCGAGCGACACCGTATCGGAGAGCGGCCCGATCGCGATCACCACCATCCAGCCCAGCAGCACATAAAGCGCGAGCCAGAATTTCTTCGAGACGCCGGGAAGAAAAATCTTTCCCGCGGCGCCAAAGAGCGCGAGCGCCCAAACCGCGATCGTCATGCCGATGGCCCAGCCGCCTTCAAAGCGCTGCGTGGTGAAGGGCGTGTAAGAGCCTGCGATCATCAGGAATATGGCGGCGTGATCGAAGCGGCGCAGCAGGGTGCGCTTGGGGCCAGAGTCCGCCATGTTGTAGGCGGCCGAGACGCTGAGCATGATGAGCAGGCACACGGCATAGATCGTGATCGCGCTGGCCTGGCTGAGCCCGCCGCGCCAAAGCGAAAGCCCGAGCAGCACGATCGCCGCCAGCCCCGCCAGCACGACGCCGACACCATGCACCCAGCCATCGGCGATGCGCTCGGCGCGCGTGGGGTAATGGGGCGAATGGTGCGCCGGGGCTGGTGCTGCTTCGCTCATGGCCCGCTACCGCTACGCAACCTTGTGATGGGGTGGAGTGTAACACAGCCGGAGATACGGGCTATCGGTGAAACGCGGTGAATGCATCACTTGCCTGGCGCCCGGCGCTCGCTCGGCCGGGATGACGGAGTGCTTTAGTTGGGCGCGAAGTCCGTCGCATCGAAGCGCGCCAACCGCTCTGTCATTCCAGACGCGCGGAGCGCGATCTGGAATCCAGGGCAAACACGAGACTCTACGATCCCTGGATTCCGGGTCTCGCTCCGCTCGCCCGGAATGACTGAAGTTGGTTGACCGAGGTGCGGATGCCGCCGTGCGTCTTAATCAAACGTGGCTGGATTAGGAGATTTAAGCGGATTGAGGAGGCGGCGCAGGGCCAGGATCAGAACCGCCAAGCTGCCCAAGGTCACGGCTACGCTAATGAGCCAATTGTTCTCTACCACGCGGAACCCGCGCTCCGCGAACGCGGCCGGGAAAGCAGTCGCGCCGAGTATCATTGCCGCGCCCACCAGGGAGAGCGCGGCAAAGACCGCTACCGCAATCCACAAGCTTCGGTAAACAAGAGGCGGGACCCTCAGAGCCATCAAAACCCGCCGAAATTGATGTATTTCACATCCAGATATTCGTCCAAGCCTTCGACGCCGCCTTCGCGGCCGATGCCGCTTTCCTTGATGCCGCCGAACGGGATCACTTCGTTGGAGAGGATGCCGTCATTGATCGAGACCATGCCGTAATCGAGGCGCTCGGCGACGCGCCAGGCGCGGTGGACGTCCTTGGTGAAGAAGTAGGAGGCGAGGCCGAATTCGGTGTCGTTGGCGATGCGCACGGCTTCGTCGTCGGTCTTGAAGCGGATCAGGGGCGCGACGGGGCCGAAGATTTCCTCGCGGTTGACGCGCATGTCGGCGGTGACGTTTGCGAGCACGGTGGGTGTGTAAAATTGCGCGCCGGCATTGTGGCGCGCGCCGCCGGTGAGCGCTTGGGCGCCGGAGGCGAGCGCTTCGCCGACCATGCGTTCGACTTTCTCGATCGCTTTGGCGTCGATCAGCGGGCCGATCTCCACGCCCGCGCCATCGCCCGCGCCGACCTTCAGTGCGCTGACCGCTTTTGCGAGTTTCTGCGCGAATTCGTCATAGATAGCGTCTTCCACCAGGATGCGGTTGGCGCAGACGCAGGTTTGGCCCGCATTGCGGAATTTGGACGCGACGGCGCCGGTGACAGCTTTGTCGATGTCGGCGTCGGCGAAGACGATGAGCGGGGCATTGCCGCCGAGTTCGAGCGAGACGCGCTTTACATTGGAGGCGATGCAGGCGGCGCCCAGTTTCTTGCCGACAGCGGTCGAGCCGGTGAAGGAGAATTTGCGCACGATTGGGCTTTCGCAGAAGACGCGGCCGATCTCGCTGGCTTGCGTGGTCGTGACGACGTTGAAGGCGCCCTTCGGCAGGCCGGCTTGTTCGCCAAGCTCAGCGAGCGCGAGCGCGGTCAGCGGCGTTTGCTGCGGCGGCTTCAAGACGATGGTGTTGCCGGCGGCGAGCGCGGGGCCAGCCTTGCGCGTGATCATCGCCATTGGAAAATTCCAGGGCGTGATCGCGACGCAGACGCCGATCGGTTGCTTCACGGTGATGTAGCGGCGCGTCGGCGTGGTGGTCGGGATGGTGCGGCCGTAGGCGCGCTTGGCCTCTTCGCCGAACCATTCGATGAAACTCGCCCCATAAGTCGCTTCGCCCTTGGCTTCGGGGAGCGGCTTGCCGCCTTCGAGCGTGATGAGGAACGCCAGTCGGTCGATGTCGGCCATCATCAGGTCGTACCAGCGGCGCATCACACCCGCGCGCTCCTTGGCGGTTTTCGCGGCCCAGGCCGGGAAGGCCGCGTTGGCGGCGGCGATAGCGTCTTCCGCGTCGCTGGCGCCCAAGTCAGGGACTTCCGCGACGACCTGCTGAGTGGCCGGATTTTGCACGGGAAAACGCCGCGCAGCGCTCCGCCATTCGCCGTTGATGAAAGCGTCGGAGCGGAACGCGAAGCTCATGGCCGGGGTTTCCTTGGCAGGCGCCGGGTTTCAGGTGTCATATGGCGCCGCGGGGCTTTAATAACATCCGGCGCCGGACGCCGGATACCAGACGCCAGAGGCAACAGCCATGAGCTGGAAAGACATCCTCGCTATCGTCGCCGACGCCGAGCTGGACGAGCCGGCCATCGCGCTCGCCGAAGCGGTCGCCAACAAGTTCGACGCGTTCTTATCCGCCGCGTTCGTGACGGCTTTGCCGGATGAGCCTTTGGCTTATGAGCCGACCGTGGTTGCTGGCGTGTGGGCCGAGCTCCTGGGCCGCGCGCGCTCTGACGCCGATGCTGAGCGCAAGAAGGTGGAAACGCGGCTGGCGGGGCTGAGCCGCCCGGCTGAAGTGCGCGCCGCCGAAGCTTTGTCGCGCGATCTCGGGCGCGTCGCGGCGGTGCATGCGCGCTATGCGGACATCGCGGTGCTGTCGCGCCCGCAGGACGGCGCGGGCGGGGATTTGCGCGAGGAGATCGTCGAGGGCGTGCTGTTTCATTCGGGGCGCCCAGCTTTGATCGCGCCGCCGGCGTGGAGCGGGCCGGATGTCGGCAAGCGCATCGTGGTGGCGTGGGATGCAAGCCGCGAGGCGACGCGGGCGCTTTCCGAAGCACAGCCGCTGATCTGCCGCGCCGAGCAGGTGATCGTGGTGACGGTGGACGCCAAGCCGAAAATGTTCGGCCATGGCGATCAGCCGGGCGCTAATATCGCCGCGCATCTCGGGCGCTGCGGCGTGCCGGTCGAGGTGCACAATGTCGACGGCATGGGCCGCCCGCCCTCGGTTGCGATCCTGCAAGAGGCCAACACGATGAAGGCCGATCTGGTGGTGATGGGCGGCTACGCGCATTCGCGGCTGCGCGAACTGATGTTTGGCGGCGCGACGCGCGATCTGCTGCACGCCGCCAATGTGCCGTTATTGATGGCGCACTAGCGGGTCAGCCGACGTAGCCGAACTCGAAGTAGGTGATCACCTGCGTGGCAGGATCATAGTACGCGCTAAAGCTCATCGCGCCGCCATCCCGGTAAAGAATATTCCCGGTACGCCAATCAAGGCCGCGTTCGTCATAGAGGCTGCGCGACTCTCCGCAAATCGCGATCAAGCGCCTTCCGCTCACCGTCACACCAGCATAGCGGCGGTAGTAGTCGGACGGCGCCAAAGGTTCGATTTCATAAAGTGCGGCGTCCTCTTGCAGTGCTGGGACGAGCCGCTCGAACAGCGCTGCTTCCAATGGCCCAATGTCTTCGCCGCTGGGTGTCCACGCACCGTCCCCGTGGGTGGGGAAACGGCCACATGATGCTCCATCCAATATGTCTTGGCTGACGATGACGCCAGTGTTCGCCGGAAACGGAGCATCTGGAACGCACGCGCCGCACGTGATGGCCGCAAGGGTGAGAAGGGTCGCAGCGGGGATGCGCATCTTTGCATGTTAGCAGGGTTGGAAAAGTTGGTGCGAGACGCCGGCTCGCCTCTTGTGTGTCGCTGAAGCCACACTAACTTTAGGGACATCGAAACATGCTGCGCTGGCCGGGCTCTTGGGACGGTTGGCGTCGGACGCCTTAGGGGTCGCTCATGGATATGGAAAAGCTTACCGAGCGCGCGCGCGGTTTTGTGCAAGCCGCGCAAACCATCGCGCTGCGCGAACAGAACCAACAAATCGAGACGCAGCACTTGCTGAAAGCGCTACTGGATGACCGGGAAGGTCTGGCGGCAGAGCTTTTAAGCTCCGCCGGCGCCGATGCGCGCAAGGCGGCGGATGAAGCCGATGCCGCCGTGAAGGCGCTGCCGCGCGTGCAGGGCGGGGGAGACCGGCTCTATGCCGCGCCGTCTTTCGCGCGTGCGCTGGACGCCGCGGAACAGGCCGCGATCAAGGCCGGGGATTCTTACGTTACAGCAGAGCGGCTGCTGTTTGGGCTCGCGCTCACCGAGGGCAAGGCTTCGGAGATTTTGAAAAAGGCGGGGCTGACGCCGCAAAAGCTGGAGCAGGCGATCGCCGAGTTGCGCAAGGGACGCGCGGCGAACTCGGCCAGCGCCGAAGATTCGTACGATGCGCTGAAGAAGTACGCGCGCGACCTCACCGAGGATGCGCGCGCCGGCAAGCTCGATCCGGTGATCGGGCGTGACGAGGAAATTCGCCGCACGATTCAGGTGCTCTCGCGCCGCACCAAGAATAATCCGGTTCTGATCGGCGAACCCGGCGTTGGCAAAACCGCGATCGCGGAGGGCTTGGCGCTGCGCATCGTCAATGGCGATGTGCCGGAGAGCTTGAAGCACAAGAAGCTGCTCGCGCTCGATATGGGCTCGCTGATCGCGGGCGCGAAGTATCGCGGCGAGTTTGAAGAGCGGCTGAAGGCGGTGCTGAACGAAGTGACTGCCGCCGAGGGCGCGATCATTCTTTTCATCGACGAAATGCACACGCTTGTCGGTGCCGGCAAAGGCGAAGGCGCGATGGATGCGTCGAACTTGCTGAAGCCGGCTTTGGCACGCGGCGAGTTGCACTGCGTCGGCGCGACGACGCTCGATGAATATCGCAAGCACGTTGAGAAAGATGCCGCTTTGGCGCGGCGCTTCCAGCCGATTTTCGTCGGTGAGCCGAGTGTCGAGGACACGGTTTCGATCCTGCGTGGGCTGAAAGAGAAGTACGAAGTCCATCACGGCATTCGGATTTCGGACGCGGCGATCGTCGCGGCGGCGCAGTTGTCGCAGCGCTACATCACGGATCGCTTCCTGCCGGATAAGGCGATCGACTTGATCGATGAAGCGGCGGCGCGCTTGCGCATGGCGGTCGATTCCAAGCCCGAGGAGCTGGACGAGCTCGATCGGCGCATCGTGCAGCTGAAGATCGAGGCCGAAGCGCTGAAGAAGGAAAAGGACGCGGCGTCCAAGGATCGGCTGGAAAAGCTGAGTGTGGAATTGCGCGAGCTGGAAACGCGGTCGGCGGCGCTGACTTCGTCTTGGAGTGCGGAGAAGAACAAGCTCGCGATTGGCGCAAAGGCCAAGGAGGAACTCGAAAAGCTGCAGCAGGATTTGCTCGACGCGCAACGTCGCGGTGATTTCGCGCGCGCGGGTGAGCTGAAATATGGGCGCATTCCGCAACTTGAGAAACAGATCGCTGAAGCTGAGGCGCAAGGCGCTGGGCTGGTGAATGAAGAGGTGGATGCCGAAGCGATCGCGTCCGTCGTCTCGCGCTGGACGGGCGTGCCGGTGGAGAAAATGCTCGCGGGCGAGCGCGAGAAATTGCTGAAGATGGAAGATGTGCTGCGGACGCGCGTGATCGGTCAGGAGCCGGCTTTGCGTGCGGTGGCCGATGCGGTGCGGCGTGCGCGGGCGGGGCTGCAAGATCCCAACCGGCCGATCGGTTCGTTCATGTTTCTGGGGCCGACGGGCGTTGGCAAAACCGAGCTTACCAAGGCGCTCGCGAACTATCTGTTCGACGACGACAACGCCATGACGCGCATCGATATGAGCGAGTACATGGAAAAGCATTCGGTCTCGCGTCTGATCGGCGCCCCTCCAGGCTATGTCGGCTATGAAGAGGGCGGGGCGCTCACCGAAGCCGTGCGGCGCCGGCCCTATCAGGTCGTGCTGTTCGACGAGATCGAGAAGGCGCATCCGGACGTGTTCAATGTCTTGCTGCAAGTGCTCGACGATGGCCGTCTCACCGACGGCCAGGGCCGCACCATCGACTTCAAAAACGTGATCCTCATCATGACGTCGAACGCCGGCGCGCAATATCTCTCCGAACAACCGGAGGGCGCCGATGTTGAAGACGTGCGCGATGCGGTGATGAGCGAAGTGCGTGCGCGCTTCCGGCCGGAATTCCTGAACCGCATCGATGAGATCATTCTCTTCAAGCGGCTGGAAAAGGGCCAGATGGGCGCGATCGTTTCGATCCAACTGAAGCGGCTGGAGAAGCTGGTGGCTGATCGCAACATCAGCATCGAACTCGATGATCGCGCCAAGGGCGAGTTGGCGCGGCGCGGCTATGATTCCGCATGGGGCGCGCGGCCGCTGAAACGCGTGATCCAGAAGGATATCCAAGACCCGCTGGCGCGGCTCATTCTTGAGGGCCGCGTGAAGGATGGCGACAGCGTGCGCGTGTCGTTCGACGGGAATGATTTCCTGTTTAATGGCGCGGCGGATCGGAAAGCGGCTTAAGCTTCGTTCCCCGGACGCCGAAGGCGATCCGGGGCCCATTCGTCAAACGCGTCATGCTCGATCCATGGACCCCGGCTCAAACGCGCGCTCTGCGCGCTGGCCGGGGCGCGGAGGGGGTTGAGCGTCTAGTTTTTTGCCGCTCCCCGGACGGAGCGCAGCGACGATCCGGGGTCCATCCATCCGCCGCGTCGTGTCAGACCATGGACCCCGGCTCAACGCGTGCTGCGCACGCTGGCCGGGGCGCGGAGAGGGCGTTTCATTTCGCGCTGATCGCGGCTACTGAGGGGCGATGCTCACGCTCTATTATCATCCGCTATCGTCGTTCTGTCACAAGGCGCTGATCGCGCTTTATGAGTGCGGGGCGGCGTTTGAGCCGCATCTGGTCAATCTCGGCGATCCGGACTCGCGCGAAGCGTTTTTGAAACTCTGGCCGATCGGGAAATTTCCGGTGCTGCGCGATTCCGTGCGCGATCGGATCGTGCCGGAATCAACCACGATCATCGAATATCTCGCGCAGCATTATCCAGGCGCGTCGCGGCTCGTGCCGGAAGACCCCGATCTGGCGCGCCAAGCGCGCATGCACGACCGTTTCTTCGATCATTACATCCATATCCAGATGCAGAAGATCATCGGCGACATGCTGCGGCCTGAAGGCGCCAAGGATGCGTTTGGCGTTGCGCAGGCGCGGGCGACGATTCTCACGGCTTATGGGATGTTGGAGCGCGAGATTGGCGACAAGACTTGGGCGATGGGCGATGCGTTCACGCTTGCCGATTGCTCGGCTGCACCGGCTTTGCTGTATGCCAATGTGGTTGAGCCGCTGAAGCCTGCGCATCCGAAAGCAGCGCTTTATTTGGATCGCTTGATGGAGCGGCCGTCTTACGCGCGCACGCTCAAAGAAGCGCAGCCCTATTTGCAATATTATCCGATGAGCGCGAGGTATTTTGAGCTCTATCCGCAACAGCGCCCGGACTGACCACCCATGACCGAGGCTCTGCCCGTTACGATCGAGATCGACGGTGCGGGCGCGGTTTCTGGCTTGCTGCAGCATCCGGCCGATGCGCGCATCGGCCTCGTGCTCGCGCATGGCGCGGGCGCGGGGATGACACACAAGCATATGGCGGCGACTGCTGATGGCCTCGCGGCGCGCGGCGTCGCGATTTTGCGCTACCAGTTTCCGTACATGGAGCGCGGCTCAAAGCGCACCGACGCGCCGGAGATCGCGCATGCGGCGGTGCGCGCGGCGGTGGCGGCGTTGGCAAGCCTTGCGCCGGAGCTGGCCTTGTTCGCGGGTGGGCGCTCCTTTGGTGGGCGGATGACGTCGCAGGCGCAAGCGCTCGTGCCGCTGCCTGGCGTGCGGGGCCTGGTGTTCTTCGCGTTTCCGCTGCATCCCGCCGGCAAGCCGAGCGATGCGCGCGCCAAGCATCTGTCGGATGTGCGCGTGCCGATGCTGTTTTTGCAGGGGGAGCGCGATGAGCTGGCGTCGCTCGATCTCTTGCGCCCCACCGTCGCAACCCTTGGCGACCGCGCAACCTTGCATCTTTTCACTGACGCCGATCATTCCTTTCACGTGCCCGCGCGCTCAGGGCGCAAGGACGCCGAGGTGATGGCTGAGATGCTCGATGTGGCGGCGCGCTGGATGAACACGCACACATAAAAATCCCCCCGCTTTCGCGGAGGGATTTTCATTTCGTCTTTGCCGAAAAGCTTACGGCGTGGTGGCGGGCGGCGAGGCCGGCGGGGCGGCGACTTCGCCGCTGGCGGCGTTTTCGACCGCTTCGTCGGTGGCTTCGCCGGCGTTTTCGGCCGGGCCGTCACCAAGATCGGTTTCGCCGGTCGTGGCTTGCTCGTACGCGGTGTCAGCGGCTTCGCCAGCCTTTTCCGCGCTGTTGGTGCTCGGGCCGCACGCTGCGACCAACATCAAAGCCGCGACAGCGGCGGCAGTGAGAAATGATTTCATCATGAGATTAGCTCCTTAAGCTCAAGGATTGGTGTTGGGGTTGTCGTCAGTCGCGTCGTTGACCGAGTCTTCGACATGGTCGCCCACGCCATCGACAACTTCGCCGGCGTTTTCCAGGACGCCGTCGTCCTGATCCGTCGCGCTCGGCGTTACGGCTGCGCTTTCGGTGGTCGCAGGCGTATCGGCGGTGTCGGTCGTGGCGGCCGGTTGGCCGCACGCGGCAAGCAGACACGCGGCGGATGCCGCGGCCAAAAGCGTTCTCAACATAAAATTCTCCTGATCACGGCGGTCGCGCCGCCGCCAGAAGCGTGAACGTGCTTAAGGCGGGGCGGTTCCGGCTGACGTTTACATTTCGTCAGGGATTGGTGGCGGGATTGCCATCGGTGGCGTCGTGGACGGCGTCGGCCGCGTCATTGTCGGTGGCGGCGCCAGTGGTTTCGTCGACGCTTTCGCCGGCGCGTTCAAATGGGCCGTCGCCGAGGTTTTCGTGGCCCTGGGTCGCTTCTTCGACCGCCGAATCCACATTCTCGCCGGCCTTTTCAGCGCCGCCGTCGCATGCCGCGACGCTCAAAAGGGCCACGGTCGCCGCGGCGGTAAAAATCGTCTTCAACATGTCCGGTCCTCCATGGGGCTGAGAACGGCCTAGCCAGCGCCAGGGTTCCCGCACGGAACGGTGTGCGCGCGGAGAGACGCGGATATAAGGCAAGGAGGAGGCGCTCATGGGCGGCGAGCTGACCGAAGACCAGCGCATGATCGTGGAAACCGCGCGTGCGTTCGCGCAGGAGCGGCTGCGGCCCAATGCGCGGCGCTGGGAGGAAGAGGGGCTCGACCGAGGCGTGCTGGAGGAGCTGGCCGCGCTTGGCTTTGGCGGCATCTATGTGCGCGAAGAGCATGGCGGCTCGGGGCTGACGCGGCTTGATGCGGCTTTGATCTTCGAAGAGCTTTCGCGCGGCTGCATCGCGACCGCGGCGTTTCTCTCGATCCACAATATGTGCGCCTGGATGATCGACACGTTCGGCGACGGTGATTTACGCGCGCGTTTTCTGCCGAAGCTCACGCGCATGGAGACGATTGCGTCCTATTGCCTGACCGAGCCGAACGCCGGCTCGGATGCCGCGAGCCTCAAGACGACAGCGCGCAAGGATGGCAATGCGTCTTATGTCTTGAACGGATCGAAGGCGTTTATCTCGGGCGCGGGCTTTTCCGATCTTTATGTCGTGATGTGCCGGACGGGCGATGGCGGCGCTAAGGGCGTGTCAGCGCTGGTGGTCGAGAACGGCGCGGACGGGCTCTCGTTTGGGAAGAACGAAGACAAGATGGGCTGGCGCGCGCAGCCGACGGCGCAAGTCATGTTCGAGGAATGCCGCGTTTCGGCCGAAAATCGCATCGGGCCGGAAGGCGAGGGCTTTACCTATGCGATGCGCGGGCTCGATGGCGGGCGTCTGAACATCGGCGCCTGCTCGCTCGGCGGCGCGCAAGACGCGTTGGATCGCGCGTTGGCTTATGTGCAAGAGCGCAGCCAGTTCGGCAAACGCATCGCGGATTTTCAGGCGACGCAATTTGCGTTGGCGGATATGGAGACCGAGCTTTGCGCGGCGCGCGCGTTGTTGCATGGCGCGGCGCGGCGGCTCGATGCCGGCGACCCGCAAGCGCGGCGCTATTGCGCGATGGCCAAGCGCTTTGCGACGGACGCCGGCTATCGCATCGCCGACGCGGCGCTGCAGCTCCATGGCGGCTATGGCTATCTTAAGGAGTATGAAGTGGAGCGCATATTGCGCGACCTTCGGGTGCATCGCATCCTCGAAGGCACCAATGAGATCATGCGCGTGATCGTCGGCCGGGACATGCTGAAGTGAGCAGCCGCGATACGAAAGCTGAAACGCAGGCGATCGGGCAGATTTTGTGGGAAGACTGGGATCCGATCGGCTGCGGCGTGCCGCGCGACGAATATGATTCTTACGTGTGGCCGGTCTATAAACTGCTGATCGACGGCGAAGGCCGCGATGCGGTCGCGGGCTATTTGCGCTATGTCGCGGACGAATACATCACGTGTCCCGTGCCTGAAGAGCGCTTGGCGCGGGTGCTGGACAAGATTTTCGGCTTGGGCATCAAGCCGACAGAGGAACAGACATGATATTGCGTGCAACGGGCTTGGGGTTTTTGTTGTGGCTGGCTTTGGTGGCGGCGTTTCGCTTCGTCGGCCAATATGTGTTCAATCCTGATGAGAGCACGCGGCTTATCCTGTTTGCTGCAGCGCCGATTGTTGGCGCGCTGGTGACATTCATTCTGCTGAAACTGCTTGCACGAAGCGCGCGGCGATGAAGCGGAGGCGGCGATCGGGATTGCGTTTCCGGGCATGCTGCTCGACGTTTTCGTGTTTCACGAATTCCCGCGCGCGCTCCCGAACCTCGACCCCACGCTCGATGGCACGTTCGCGGCGCTCGCGATCCTGTTCAACGCGGCGATCATCTTCACCGGCCTCTGCATGACGCGCCTTGCGCCGCAGGACGAGCGGGTTTGAGACGGCGCGATCTCTTGCTGGGCGCGCTGGCGGGAGGATGCGCGATGAATGAAACACCGCGCGGCCCCTTGGTGATCGCTCATCGCGGCGCGAGCGGCGAACGGCCTGAACACACCATGGCCGCGTACCGGCTCGCGATCGCACAGGGCGCGGATTTCATCGAGCCGGACCTCGTGATGAGCAAGGACGGCGTGCTGGTGTGCCGGCACGAGAATGAGATTTCGGGCACGACGGACGTTTCCGCGCGCGCCGAGTTCGCATCGCGCCGCACGCGCAAGAGCATCGACGGGACGGACGTTGAAGGCTGGTTTACGGAAGATTTCACGCTGGCCGAACTGAAGACGTTGCGCTGCAAGGAACGGCTGCCGGAATTGCGTCCCGCGAACACCGCGTTCGATGGGGAAGAAGCGATCCCGACTTTTGCTGAGGCGCTCGCGCTCGCGATGGAGAGCGGGGTCGGCATCTGCCCCGAGCTGAAGCATCCGAGCTTTCTTGCCGAGCTTGGCTTTGAACCGGCGGCGGGGCTTGCAGGTGCGCTGCGCGAGGGCGGCGGGCAAGCGGCGGCGGATAAAGTGTTGGTGCAGTGCTTTGAGGTGTCGCCGCTGGTGACGCTCGCCAGCATGTCGTCGCTGCGCATTCCGACTTTGCAGCTGATCGCCGCGCAAGGCGGGCCGTGGGATCGCCGCGGTGTGGATTATGCTTCGATGCTCACCGATGCGGGCTTGCGTGAGATTGCGGGCTACGCTGGCGTGATTGGCGTCGACAAAGCGCTGATCGTGCCGCGCGACGCGGAGAACCGCTCATTGCCGCCGACCGATCTGGTCACGCGCGCGCACGCAGCGGGCCTTAAAGTGCTTGCGTGGACGTTCAGGGCGGAAAACTATTTCCTGCCGACCGAATTGCGCTCCAACGCCGAAGGGCCGGGGGCTTTGCGCGCGCATGGCGATCTTGCAGGCGAGCTGCGCATGTTCCGCGCGCTCGGCATCGATGGCGTGTTCAGCGATTTTCCGGGAGCGGCCGTTAGCGCTTTGCGCTAGGCGACGCGGCGGAGCATTTGCCGGTTGAGGATCGGCGTGTGCGCTTTCAGCAAATCCTGCTCGATCTCGCCGCGGCGCTTTTCATCGTGCTCGACGACGAGGTGCACTTCCGCCGCGCCCAATTGCTGCGCCGCTTGCCACATCTCGTGCCGCGCCAGCGCGCCCGCGAAATCGTGCGTCTTCGCAACGAACAGCATCACCGGGCCGCCCGCTTCCATGGTCGGGTAATCGCCAGGCTTCACGAAGCAATAGACCCCGCCGACCGGCTCCCACACCCGCTTGGCGCGCGCCACGTCGAAATCGTACCAGCCGCCGCTCGCGCCTTGCCAAGAGAAACTCAACGCTGCCTCCGCATCTCTGCTGGCGGGAACGTAGAGTGATTCACCCTTACGCCACAGCGTTCAGAACGGATCGATACTCACAGCCTCCGCGCCGGCTTCACCGGTGTAAGCGTTCCAGAACAGCAACGCCGAGGCTTGCCGGGCGGCGTGATCGGGCCGGTCGAGCGGGGCGATCCTGACATCGATGTTAGAAAGATCGGCGGGGCCAGTGGGGTCGCCCGCGCGCCACAGCGCATAGGTTGCGTCCTCGGCATAAAGCGAAAAGCCGTTGGGGTCGTGCTCCAGCAGGTCCGAAACGAGCACCAAGCGGCGCTGCGGGATTTCGGCGCCGAAATCAGGATCGGCCGCCACGGCGCGCAGCCCCGCGAGAATAGGCGAGGCGCGGCCCGCGCCGCCCTGTTGCGCGCTCCGGAGCGCCGCATTGAGTGCGGTGGCGAAGTCGGCGTCCCAGCGTTCTTGCGCGAGACGTGGATTCTCGAACAGCGGATTGGCTTCGTCGGGCGGACGCGGCAGGCATTTCGAGAACAGGATCGTGGGCTCTTGCGGGCGGCGCGCGCTCAGCCGCATCAGAGTGAGACGCTCATAGTGCGCGAGCCGCGCGCGCTCTTGATCGGCGACGGCGCGGAGCTTGCGGCGGTGACGCGGTTCGAGCCGATCGGTGGAATCGATCAGGATGATCGTGTGCGCGGCGATTGGCGCATCGGTGCGACAAAGCGTTTCCGGATCGGTCGGCGGCGGCCGCAGCAGCACGCCCGCGACCGCGAAGGCGCCGAGCGCGGCGAGTGTCACGCCGATCAGCACCAGACCCAGAACAGAGCGGCCGCGCGCGGCCCGGCGCGGGCGCTTCATGCAGGCGCGGCGGCGTCGAGCCGCCTTGGCTGGCGGCGAGTTCCGTGAGCAGCGTTTGAAGCGCTTCGTTAGACTGCGCTTGGGTTTGGGCAAGAAGCGCGCGCGCTTCATCGATCATGGCGCCGCAGCCCGCAAGCACATCGAGCGCGACGCCCGCCGCTGGTGGTGAAGCGCTGAAATAAGCTGGCGCCGGGGCGCTGCGCGCTGCGATGTTTTCCTGGCGATAAAGCTGCACAGCGCTCGCGACCGTTTCATCCAGCGCCCGCGCGCGGGCGTCGAGGGCCTCGAGTTTGAGCGCCGCTTCGTCGAACGCTTTGCTCATCGCCTCGCATTCGGCGCGCATCTTTTCGACGCGCGCCGAAAGCGCGGCGCGGGCGGTTTCGATGGGCGCTTCGAGTTCGCTGCGCGCTTCGTTGCGGAAATCGGAAAGCTCTTCGTCGGCGTCGCGCGCGGCGCGGTCCATCTTGCCGTAATCGGGATAGGGATCGTCGAACTTGGAATAGCCCTTGAGCGTCGCGAACACCCAGACGCCCGCGCCCAGCATCAGCAGCACCACGGCTTGCGGCGAATGGAGATGCAGCACTGACGACCACATCGAGGATGTCGCGTCCGAGCTGGTTTGCTGAACGGCGAGCATGTCGCGCCAGCCGGCCGCGCCCCAATTCAGGATAATCGCGGCGCCCAGCAGCAGCGCAAAGCCGAGCGCGCCGGCGACCTTCAGTGGCGCTTGCGCGTGCTGGAGATAACGCAGGCCCACATAGCCGCCGAGAAACCCAAGCACGACATTGGCGCCCGAAAGCCCGATGGCGGTGACGGCGCCGCCGAGCAGGCCGCGCGGGTCGGTCTCGGCGAACAAGGTCGCGCTGAAAAGCGCCTCGAACAATGCCGCGACCAAGAGGAGGCCGGCTTGGAACAGCGTCGAGGCCGGCGTCACCGCCTGGCGGCGGAGATTGTGGGCGCGGCGGAAGCTTTCGAGATCGGTCCGGGCTTGGCGGGCGCGGGCGGCGACCGACCCCCAATCGTGCGCCAAGCGCCCTTCGACCTGCATCAGGGCCAGCCGCGCTTCGAGGGCTGGGCCGGAAACATCCTGCGGTGTCGGCGCCAAAGCCCGGAGCCTGCGCTCGGCTTCCGCGCGGGCGCTGAGCCGGGCTTGCTCGACGCCCGCCCGCTCTCCCGCCACTACCTCCGCGATCATTTTTTCGGTCTCGGAGAGGTCGGCGGCGTCCGCGCTGGGCAAATTTTGGGCGCCGTCCACGCGGGCGCGGCGGCGCACTTGGAGCTTTTTGTCCAATGCCGCCGTGCTGAGCACAGCCGTCGCCTGCGCCATGGTTCGACCTTGGCCCCCGTCCATCGCCGCTCCCGTCCCACGCGAGTAAAGCGCGGACGGGCGCGAAGGCCAAGCCGCAGCTTGGATGTGCGGTCGCGGAGGGCTATCAGTGCCCCCGCCAGGAGGTGGCGCGTGGCCGAGGCCGAGCTCAAGGAATTGCTGAGTATCGCAACGCGCGTGGCCAATCATGCTGGCGCGGCGCTGAAGGCCAACCGCGATGCGTGGAAGGGCGTTGAGAGCGAGCAGGGACGCGAGGTCAAAGTCGACGCCGATAAACGCGCCGAGGCTTTGATTCTGGACGGCTTATCGCGCCTCGCGCCGTTCCCGGTTCTGTCCGAGGAGGCCGGCTGGGTGGATGGAACCGCAGGCGCGCTGATGTGGGCGGTTGATCCCCTCGATGGAAGCGTGAATTACATCCAGGGCTATCCGCACTGCGCGGTTTCGATCGCGCTACTGCGCGGTCGCGAGCCAGTGCTGGGCGTGGTCGATTGCTTTTTGTTGGATGAAAATTTTACGGGACTGGTGGGAGACGGCGCCTGGCTCAACGGCGCGGCGATGCGGGTGTCGGAGGTGGAAGACCCCGCGCGCGGCATTCTGAACACAGGTGTGCCCGCAAGAGCGCGCACTGATCCCGACGCGATGGCGCAATTGTCGCGGCGGATCACGGAATGGCGGAAGGTGCGGATGCTGGGTTCCGCAGCGGCGGCTTTGGCGAATGTGGCGGCTGGACGGGCGGAGGCATACCGCGAATCCGGTTCGATGATCTGGGATGTGGCAGGGGGCTGCGCCCTGGTGAAGGCGGCGGGCGGAATCGTTCGCATCGAGGGACAAAAAATTGATGAACCGCTCGAAGTCACGGCCGGAAACGGGCGCGCCCCGCTGCCAGAATAGGCGGCACATGGGCGCGAAGTGACACCTCAATGAAACCTACGGTGACAACCCGAAATGAGGGTGGACAGGGGGGCGTAATTCTCCCTAAAAGTTATAGGCCAAAGAACAGAGGCGGGTGTGCAATGGCGCTCGGTGGGGAGAGCGGCAATATGACTCGTGCGACTACGGAGTCGACTGCGATCTTGGCTGGGTCAGCCGAGGCAGTCGCGGTCGGCGAGCGCTATTTTGCCCGCGAAAACGTGTCATTGCGTTTGCTTGGCGTGGCCCTGATTGGCCCGTCGCAAGCGCCAACGGCTTTGCCTGTGTTGAGCCGCGCCGCTGATTGGGCTGGCTTCGATCCGGCGGAAAACAAGTCCAACGCTGATACTTTGATCCTGGTAGAGCAGCCGCCTTCGCGCGCCGCCGCCAGGACGCTGTTGGCGCGCGCCGCTCACGCTCAAATGAATGTGATGCTGCTCGAGCATGGCGTGCTGCGCCCGATGACGATCGGCGATGTGATTGGCCGCGCCTTGGCGAGCGTCGATTGGGAGCGCATCCGCGCGACCATCGCCGGCAAACGTATCTTGATCACCGGTGGCGGCGGCTCGATCGGCGGGGAGCTGGCGCGCCGTGTCGCGACGCTGGGTCCCGCGAGCCTCTGCATCCTCGAGAATTCCGAATTCAATCTCTTCGCCATCGGCCGCGAACTGCCGAACGCCACGCTCGCGCTCGCGGATATTCGCGACGAAGCGGCGGTGAAGCGTTGGTTCGCGCGCGAAAAGCCGGAGATCATTTTTCACGCCGCCGCGCTGAAGCAAGTGCCGCTGGTGGAAGCGCATCCCTGCGAAGGCGTGCGCACCAATGTCGGCGCCACGCGCATCGTCGCCGACGCTGCCGCGGCGATCGGCGCGCACATGATTTTTGTGTCGACGGATAAAGCCGTGAACCCGTCAGGCGTGATGGGCGCGACCAAGCGGCTGGCGGAAATGTATTGCCAAGCGCTGGATCGCGAGAGCGCGGGTTCGCGCTTCTTGACGGTGCGGCTCGGCAATGTGCTGGGCTCGACCGGCTCGGTTACGCCGCTTTTTGAAAATCAGATCGCCAGCGGCGGCCCGCTGACCGTGACCGACCCAAGCGTCACGCGCTTCTTCATCACCATTCCGCAAGCCGCCGATTGCCTGCTGCAAGCGGCGGCCGCCGGCATCGCATCGCGGAGCGGGCGGGGCGCTGCTTTTGTGCTTGATATGGGCGAGCCGCTCGCGGTGGTCGAACTCGCGCGAAAGATGATCCAGCTCAAGGGTTTGCGCCCCGATGTGGATATCGACATCACCTTCGTCGGACTCCGCCCAGGCGAAAAGCTGCACGAGGAATTGGTCGCGTCGGACGAGTGGCGCGAGGCCAATCCGGCGTCGGGCGTCATGGCGGCGGCGTCGTCGCCGCGCGGCCTCGCCGACCTCAACGAGACCATCGACCGGCTGACCATGCTGGCGCGCACCGGCGCCGATGCCGACGTCACCGCGTTGCTGCACGCAGCGGTTGCGCCTGGCAAGCCGAGCGAAGAAGCGGATCGCCCGCGCGTCGCAGCGGCGGGTTGAGCGAGCGCCCGCGACTCGCGGCATGATCCGGCGGGAAGGCTCCGCCGCATGAGCAATCTCTTCCCGCATTTTCCTGTGTTTCTGGATTTGACCGGCCGCTCCGTCGTGCTGATCGGCGGCGATGCTGGTCAAGCCGCGCTGGCGCGGCAGATGCTGGCGGCGGGCGCCGGCGTGACGGTGTTCGATGTCGCGCCGTCTGATGCGATGCGCGCGCAGGCGCCGCCGGTGCGGCTGAAGCTGCGGCGCTGGCGCGGTTCGGATTTCAAAGGCGCGAGCCTCGTCATCGCGGCGGCGCACGAAGCGCGGACGCAACGCGCGCGTCTGGCGGCGCACGCGGCGCAGGCCTTGTTTCACCAGGTCGAGACGCCGGAGCATTCCGACATCGCACTGGGCGGCGTTGCGGGGAGTGGGGGCTTGGCGATCGGCGTCTCCGCGCAAGGCGCGCCGCCGGCGCTTGCCGAAGCGGTGCGGGCGCGGCTTGAGCAGGCGCTGCCGCTGGGCTTGGCGGACTTTCTGGATGCGGCGGCGCGGGCGCGCGGCGAGGTCGAGCGCCGCATCGCGCCGGTTAGCCGCGACGCGTTCTGGAGTGCGCTGGGGGAGGCGGCGTTCGAGGCGAAGCTCTCGGGCGCGGCGCAATGGGATGCGTTTATCGCGGCGCAAATCGCATCAGCGGAACGGGCGCTTTAGTCGAGCGTGCGGCGGAAGCGCAGCAGAGCAAGGCTCGCGAGGACGACGAGAATGAGGGCGAGTGGGCCCAGATCGTCAAGGATGTCGCCGAAGCCCGCGCCTTTCAGGATCACTTCGCGCACGATGCGCAGGAAATGCGTGATCGGCAGCGCCTCGCCGATCGCCTGCGCCCACCAGGGCATGGCGCGGAACGGAAACATGAAACCGGAGAGCAGGATCGACGGCAGGAAGACGAAGAACGTCATCTGCATCGCCTGCATCTGCGTGCGCGCGACCGTGGAGATGAGATAGCCGAGCATTAGGTTCGCGAACACGAAGATGGTTGCAGCCGCTAGGAATGCAGGGAACGAGCCCATGAAAGGGATGTGGAAGAGGAGCAGCGCCGTCGTCAGCACGATGGCGATCTGCACGGCGCCGACCGCGATATAGGGCGTTGTCTTGCCGATCATCACTTCGAGCGGACGCACGGGCGTTGCGAGCAGTGTTTCCATCGTGCCGCGCTCGGTCTCGCGCGTGAGCGCGATCGACGTGATCATCACCATGGTCATGGTGAGAATGACGCCGAGCAAAGCAGGCACGATGTTGAACGCGGTGACGCCCGCGGGATTGTAGCGGCGATGCACCACGATTTCATAAGGCGGCGGCGTGGGCGCGAGTGCGCTGAGCGAGCCTTCGAACTCGCGCGCGAATGCAATCTGCGCGACGCGCTCGACCGAAGCGACCGCGCCGCCAGCGGCGACTGGGTCGGATGCGTCGGCAGCAATCAGAATTTGCGGACGTTCGCCGCGCACCAGGCGACGCTCGAAGCCTTCTGGAATGATGATGAGGAAATTCACGTCGCCCGAACGCAGCAAGCGCTCGCCTTCTTCCTCGCGCGTCACGACCGCGACGATGTCCATGTAGGTGGACGCGCGGATCGAGGCGAGGAAGCTGCGTGTGAGGGGGCCGTCTTCGCGGAGTTCGACGGCGGCGGGGAGGTGGCGTGGATCGGTGTTGATCGCAAAGCCGAAGAGCACGAGCTGCATCACCGGCATCATGATCATGATAGCGAAGGTCGGTCGGTCGCGCCGCATCTGCACCAGCTCTTTCAAGAACACGGCGAAAATGCGCGACCAGGAGAGGTCGAATGAGGGGAGACGCGGCGCTCTCATCGGAAATTATCCTGGCTGCCGGCCATCAGGTGGATGAAGATTTCCTCGAAGCCCGCGATGATCTTTTCCGCGCGCACGCCCGGCATGTCGCGCACGCGGGCGACACTGGCATCGAGCGCGGCTTCATCGCGGCCGCAGGCGTGAATTTCGGCGCCGAAGCGCGCGACGAGTTCAACGCCGGGGGCTTTTTCCAGAAGCGCCGCGACTTTGGTGAGGTCCGGGCCTTCGATGCGCCAAGCAAAAAGCCCGATTTGCTTGGGAATATCGGCCGTCGGCGCATCGATCAGCTTTTTGCCGTAGGCGATATAGGCGATGGCGTCGCACTGCACGGCTTCGTCCATATAATGTGTGGAGACGAGCGTGGTGACGCCGAGCGCGGAGAAGCGGCGTATCTGATCCCAGAAATCCCGGCGCGCCTTGGGATCGACGCCGGCGGTGGGTTCGTCCAGCAGCAGCAATTCCGGTTCGTGGATCATGCAGGCGGCGAGCGCGAGGCGCTGCTTCCAGCCGCCCGAGAGCTTGCCCGCGATCTGCGTCGCGCGCTCGGCGAGGCCTAGTTGCTCCAGTGCTTGATCGACGCGTTCGTTGCGGCGATCGAGCTTGTAGAGCCGTGCGATGAATTCGAGATTTTCGCGGATCGAAAGATCTTCGTAGAGCGAGAAGCGCTGCGTCATGTAGCCGACGCGCTCTTTGATCTTGGCGCTCTCATCGATCACGTCGAAGCCGAGCACGCGGCCTTCGCCAGCGTCGGGGCGCAGCAGGCCGCATACCATGCGGATCGTTGTCGTTTTGCCCGAGCCGTTTGGTCCCAAGAAGCCATAGATCGCGCCGCGCGGCACTTGCAGTTGGAGATCGTCGACGACCACGCGTTCGCCAAATTTCTTGGTGAGGTGCGCAACATCGATAACGAGTTCGGCGCTCATGGGGCCGCGAGCCGCACATCGATGGGCATGCCCGGGCGGATCGTGTCCGGCTGCGCGGGGCGCGCCTCGACCAGGAAAACGAGCTTTTCGCGCTGTTCTAGGCTGTAGATCACGGGCGGCGTAAATTGCGGCTCGGTGGCGATATAGCTGATCGTGCCGGTGAGATTTTCCGCGCAACCATCGCAAGAGAGCGCGACGCTGCCGCCGAGGCGGAGCTGCGAGAGCAATGCCTCCGGTGCAAAGAAACGCACTTTCAAGTTCTCCGGCGCGAGCAGGGACGCGATCGGCGCGCCGGCGGCGACAACCTCGCCCGGGCGATGGAAGATGCGCTCGATGCGGCCAGCGCGCGGCGCGGCGCCTTGGAGATCGGATACGCGCTCTTCGGCAAGGCCGGTCGCGGCGCCCGCGGCGCTGAGTTCGCGGCGTGCTTGATCGAGCCGCGCGTCGGCGGCGTCACGCGCGGCGCGGTCGGCGTCGAGGCGGGCGCGCGATTGAAAGCCGCGCTCGAAGAGTTCGGCGGTGCGCGTGTAATTGAGACGCGCGAGGCGCGAATTGGCTTCGGCTGCTTGAATGGCCTCGGTCATCGCGCTGCTGTTGGCATTGGCTTGGCGTGCGCCGAAGCTTAAGCGCGCAGGATCCAGGCGGAAGATCGCCGCGCCTTCCGCGACGTCTTCGCCTTCGGTGACAAACACTTCGCCGACGACGCCAGCTTCTTGTGACGCGAGATAAATATAGTCCGCCTCGCCATAGCCTTGCATGGCGTCGCTGGCGGGTTTGCTGCACGACGCGGCGAGCGCGGCGAGTGCGATGATCCAGATGCGCTTCATGCGCGGCGCTCCTTGGCCAAGCCTTCAAGCAAGAGATCGAGCTGCGCTTCGACCAGCGCTTCTGGCGCCGCGAGCGCGCTTTCGCCGCGCAGCACATGGGTCCACATCGCCTCGAACACGAGCGGGCCGATAAGCGAGCGGGCGGCGGCGCGCGGATCGACGTCGCGGAAGACGCCCTTGGCGATGCCCGCGACGATCAAGGCTTCGACCGTGTCGCGCAGCACCTCGACGACATGGGTGCGGTGATACTCGGCGATCTCCGGAAATCGCGCGGAGACGGAGATGACGAGGCGCGGCACCGCGAAATTATTGGGATCGGCCAGCCGGCTCGCGGCGAGCGTCGCCAGCATGCGGAGCGCGCCCAAGGGATCGGCGCTGCCAGCGACCACGACGGCGCGCGCTTGTTGCGCAAGCGGCGCGATCTTGCGCTCGATCAGCGCTTTCAGAAGCGCTTCCTTGCTTTCGAAATAGAGATAGACGCCCGCCTTCGAGAGCCCGGCGCGGCGCGCGACGTCTTCCATGCGCGCGGTGTCGAAGCCGCGCTCGGTGAATTCGCTCAAGGCGGCTTCCAGAATTTCTTCCGGACGTGCATCGGCGCGCCGCTTCCACTTCCGGGCGGCGGGTTTGGATTTTTCTGAGCGCGATGAAGGGGCTGCGGCCATGACAGCGATATAACTGACTGGACACTTATATGCAAGGCGTACCGGAGATTGCAATGAAACCGAGGTTACAGCAGGTGTCCGCAAAGCAAAGGCGGCCCAGGCGGGGGGTCCTAAACGCTGAACACTTTGGAAAAACTGAGGGTTTTGCTTCGCGCGCGTTACGGCAAACAAAATTTTAACAGCTGGGATGACACCAAGAACGATCGTCAGATTCGCTTGGATCGGGGGGCCGTCCGCGCATGCGCGTTAATCTTCAAACCTTGAGTCTCAAAACCAAGGTCGCGGCGGCGTTGGTTGGCGCGGGCGTCGTGCCGCTGCTCGGGCTGCTTGGATTTTACGTGTCGGCGATCCGCCCGGAGATGGAGCGCGACGTGCTCGCGGGGCTCGGCCAGCGCGCGACAACGATCGGCGCCGCGGTGAACGCCAATCTGTTTGAGCGCTACGGCGACGTGCAGGCGTTCGGCTTCAACGCTGTCGCGTACGATCCCGCCAATTGGCGCAATACGTCTGGCCCGCTGGTGACAGCGATGGATCAGTATATGCGCGCTTACGGCATCTATGACGTGATGATCCTCGCCGATCCGCAGGGCAGGGTGCTCGCGGTCAACAGCCGCAATGCGGCGGGCGAGCGCATCGATACGAGCGCGATTTATGAGCGCAATATGCGCGGCGAAAGCTGGTTCGCCGATGCGTTGGCTGGACGCTTTTTGCAAGGCGATAATCTCAACGGCACGGTCGTTTCTCAGGCGACATCGATTCCGTGGATCAATCAGGTGATCGGCAAGGAGGCGACGCTGCTGCCGTTCTCCGCGCCGGTGCACGATGCGGCCGGCAATCTGATCGGCGTCTGGGTCAATTTCGCCGACTTCGATCTCGTGAATACTTTGGTGACGCAACGCGCGGCGGCGACGCCGGGGCACGAGGACGGGCTCGACCGCGTCGAGATCGTGCAGTTCGACGGCGTCGTGCTGGGCGATGTTGTCGCCGAGGGCGCCCAAACCGATGCCGTTGGTGAAGCGGGTTCGAGCGCGACTCTGGATCCGGAAATTCTTTCGGTCTTGGCGAGCGCCGAAGGCTTTGAAGCCAATACGCGCGTGATTGGCGATCAAGTGATCGTCGCCTCGCGGATGCCGCCGCAATGGGGCTATCCGGGGCTCGACTGGGGCGTGGTGGTGCATCTCCCGAAAGACCGTGCGTTCGCTTCGGCTGATGCGGTCACGACCAACATATTGCTGGCGATGCTGGTCACGATCGGCGCTTCGCTTGGCTTCGGCATCTGGTTCGGTAATCGCTTGACGCGCCCGGTGCTCGATATCTCCGAGCGCATGCGCGAGCTTGCCAATGGCGACGTCGATGCGCCGGTGCCGCACGCGGAGCGGCATGACGATGTCGGCGAGATGGCGCAAGCCGTGGTCGCGTTCCAGAACGCGGCGCATGAGCGGACGCGGCTCGAAAACGAAGCGGAAGAGCAGCGCAATATCGCGCGCGAAGAACGCATGCGCGGCGAGGAAGAGCGCAAGCGCGCCGAAGAAGAGCAGGCCATGGTCGTGCAGACTTTGGCGCAGGGCCTCGAGAAGCTCTCGCGCGGCGACCTCACGCACCGCATCGATGCGCCCTTCGTGGGCCGTTAGCGAGAAGCTGAAGATCGATTTCAACGAAGCGGTCGCGCATCTGCAAGACGCCATGGAAGACGATGGTGATCAGCGTCGATTCCATTCGCGGCGGGCACCACGGAAATCGCGCGCGCGTCCGACGATCTGTCGCGCCGCACTGAGGCAACAAGCCGCCTCGCTCGAAGAAACCGCGGCGGCGCTCGATGAGATCACCGCGACCGTGCAGAAAACCGCCTCCGGCTCGCGGCAAACCGCCGACGCCGTGGTCTCGACCCGCACGGACGCGGAGCGCGGTGGCAAGGTCGTCAGCCAGGCCATCACGGCGATGAGCGAGATCGAGCGCTCCGCCTCGCAAATCACGCAAATCATCGGCGTGATCGATGAGATAGCGTTCCAGACCAATTTGCTTGCGCTTAATGCTGGCGTCGAGGCCGCGCGCGCGGGCGACGCGGGCAGGGGCTTTGCGGTGGTCGCGAGCGAAGTGCGCGCGCTGGCGCAGCGCTCGGCGGAAGCGGCCAAAGAGATCAAGCAACTTATCTCGAAGAGCTCCGAGCAGGTCGGCTCAGGCGTCGAACTTGTGGGCCAGACGGGACAAGGCGCTCAGCCGCATCGTGACGCGCGTGGCCGAGATCGACACTCTGGTGAGCGAGATCGCAACGTCCGTGCAGGAGCAATCGACCGCGCTGCAGCAGGTTAACACCGCGATCAATCAGATGGATCAGGCGACGCAGCAAAACGCGGCGATGGTCGAGCAAAGCACCGCCGCGACGCGCACGCTCGCGGAAGAAACCGAAGCGCTGCACAGCGCCGCCGCGCAGTTTCAAGTCGGCGCAGAGGACGCGCGCGCCTGCCACGCAGCAAAGCAAAGTGCCGCAAGCAGCGCGCGCCCCGCGCCGCGCCCGCAAGCGCCGCGCGTTGTTGCGAAGGGGAGCAGGCGGCCGCGCTGCTGGCGCAGGCTGAAGAGGTCGAGGATTGGGAGGAGTTCTGATCCCGAGATGACGCGTGAACGGCACATCCGGCGCTTTGGCGCTCGAGGCCAATCTGGATCTCGCCGCCGCGCGCCCGTTGCGCGAAGCGTTGATCGCGCGGCGCGGCGCGGCGCATGAGATCGATGCGAGCGAGGTGCGCCGGCTGGGCGCGCCATGTCTGCAAGTCTTGGTCGCGGCGACGCAGGATTGGGACGACGCGGGGATTCCGGTGCGCATCACGGCGCGCTCGGCGGAATTTGACGAAGCGCTGCGCTTGATGGGCGCGCGGGGACTTGTTGCCAAGCGAGGGTGCGCCGTGAGCATGAGAATTCTCACCGTCGACGATTCGCGCACCATGCGCGATATGCTGCGCCTGGCATTGGTCGAAGCGGGATTCGACGTCGTGCAGGCGATTGATGGCCTCGATGGCCTCGCCGTGCTGGAGCGCGAAGGCGCCGACGTCATTATCACTGATATCAACATGCCTAATCTCGATGGCTTCGGCTTCATCGAGCGCGTGCGCGAAGGGCGTGACGCATCGCGTCACGCCGATCCTGGTGCTCACCACCGAAAGCGATGGTGAGAAGAAGGATCGCGCGCGCAAGGCCGGCGCGACGGGCTGGATCGTAAAGCCGTTCCAAGCCGACAAACTCGTCGCCGCAATCCGCCGCGTGGCGGCTTAGGAGCGCGCGTGGACGAACTCGACGCCATACGCGAGACTTTCTTCCAGGAGTGCGAAGAGCTCCTGGCTGACCTCGAGCTCGGTCTCGCGGCCATGCAAGAAGGCGCGGCGGATGGCGAGACGGTCAACGCCGTGTTCCGCGCCGTGCACTCGGCTCAAAGGCGGCGCCGGCGCGTTTGGTTTGGAGCCCTTGGTGCGCTTCGCGCACGTGTTTGAAACTTTGCTCGACGCGCTCCGGTCCAACAAGGTCGAGCTGACGCCGGATATGGCGGAGACTTTGCTGCGTGCTGCGGACGTGCTCGCCGATCATGTGCAAGCGGCGCGCGGCGCGGCCGTCGTTGAAGAAGAGCGCTCCGCGGAGATGGCGCGCGCGCTGGAAGCCTACACCGATCCGGGCGCGGGCTCTCCGCGCGCCACAAGTCGCGCCCGCCGCCGATGATCTTGGCATCGCATTCAAGCCGCTGAAGATGGCGGTGTTCGATTCGCCGACGCCGCGCCGGTTGTTGCGCCGGCGCCGGTCGCGGCGCCCGGCTGGATCATTCGCTTGAAGCCACGCCGTGAGCTTTACGCGGAAAGCCAACGACGTTCTCTTGCTCATGCGCGAGCTGGAGCGGTTGGGGCCGATCACGCCGCAGATCGATGCGGCGGCGCTGCCAACGCTCGATGGGCTTGACGCCGAGCAAGCTCTATTTCACGTGGGAAGTGCGGCTCGACGCCGATGTTACCCGAGCGCAAGTGCGCGAAGTGTTCGAGTTTGTCGAAGATGATTGCGAGCTGACGATCGAGGCCGCGCCGGCGGCGGAAGAGTTTACGCCCGCGCCGTTTGATATGGCCGCGTTGCTGCAAGCGAGCGCCGCGCCGAGGCGAACCTGCGGCGCCGATCGATATCGCCGCTTTGATCGCGGCGAGCCGCGATCCGAATGAACCGGCGCCGGAAGCGCCTGCGCCGCGTGCGCCTGTTGCAAAATCTGAAGCGCCGCCGCGCAGGCGACGATCCGTTGCGATCCGGCGCGCATCGATCGGCTGATCGATCTCGTGGGCGAACTCGTGATCAATCAGGCGATGCTGGCGCAGCGCGTGTCAGAGTGCGGACTGGGGCAGACATCGCAGGTTGCGATGGGGCTGGAAGACCTTGAGCAGCTCACGCGCGAAATCCAAGACAGCGTGATGGCGATCCGCGCACAGCCAGTGCGCTCAGTGTTTCAGCGCATGCCACGCCTGGTGCGCGAAGTTGCCGCGATGGGAATAAGCAGGTGCGGCTCGTCACCGAGGGCGAGGGCACCGAAGTCGACAAGACGGTGATCGAACGGATATCCGAGCCAATCACGCAACATGCTCCGCAATGCGATCGATCACGGCCTCGAAACCACGGAAGAACGCGCGGCTGCCGGAAAACGAGCGAAGGCGAAATCCGCTTGCGCGCGCTTCATCGTTCGGGGCGCATCGTGATCGAAGTTGAAGACGATGGGCGCGGCATCAATCGCGAGAAGGTGTTTTCGATCGCGGTCAAGAAGGGCTTGATCGCGGCGGATGCGCAATTGAGCGACGAAGAGATCGACAATCTCATTTTCTTGCCGGGCTTTTCGACCGCGAGCAGTGTGTCGGATATTTCTGGGCGCGGCGTCGGCATGGATGTCGTGCGCCGGAGCGTGCAGGGGGCTTGGCGGGCGCATCAATATAACGGTCGCGGCCTGGGCATGGCTCGACCTTTACGATGAGCTTGCCGCTGACGCTCGCGGTGCTGGACGGCATGGTCGTCGATGTCGCGGGGCAAAACTCTGGTCGCGCCGATCAGCGCGATCGTGGAGAGTTTGCAGCCGGAGCCGCATCAGATTCACAAGCTCGGTCCGCGCGGGCGCCGTGCTCTCGATCCGCGATGAATATGTGCCGCTGATCGATGTCGGTGAAGTGTTTGGCTATCGCGCGGAGGCCGCGCCGCCGCTGAAAAGCGTGATGCTGCTGGTCGAAGGAGAGGATGGTTCGCGCGCCGCTTTTGTGCGTGGATTCGATCCAAGGCCAGCGCCAGGTCGTGATCAAGAGCCTTGAAGCAAATTATCGCCAGGTCGAGGGCATCGCCGCCCGCGACCATTTTGGGCGACGGGCGCGTCGCGCTCATCATCGATGTCGACACCGTTGTGGCGATGCGCCGGCGCGAGCGCATGCCCGACCCCTCACTTTATGCCGCGGAATGAGACCCATGACCGATTCTCACGCAGAACGCCAATGTCACGCCGCGCGAACTGATCTCGTTCCGGGATCGGCGAGCAGGAATTCTGCGTGGACATCATGGCGGTGCGCGAAATTCGCGGCTGGACGCCGGCGACGCCGCTGCCGCACGCGCCGAACTTCGTGCGCGGCGTGATCAATTTGCGCGGCGCCGTGCTGCCGATCATGGATCTCGCCGCGCGGCTTGGTCTGCCGGCGCCCGAGCCGACGGCGCGCCACGTTATTATCGTGGTGAAGGTGGGTGAGCGTCTGTTCGGGCTCTTGGTCGATGCGGTGTCGGATATTCTTTCCGTCACTGACGATCAAATCCAGCAGGCGCCCGACATCAATTGCGACCGCGTCAAGAGTTTCGTGCGCGGCATCCATCACCATCGATGCGCGCATGATCAGCCAGATCGCGCTCGACACCTTGATGCCCGAGATCGAGCAGGCCGCGGCATGACGCCAACCACCACCGATACACGCGGGCGGCGCGGCTCGGCTTTGGTCGAAGGGGAATATCTCTTCACGGCCGAGGATTCCCAGCGCATCGCGTCGTTGCTGTATCAGCAATCCGGCATCAGCTTGAATGAGAGCAAGGCCGCGCTGGTTTATTTCGCGGCTGGCGAAGCGCTTACGCGCGCTGGGGCTGAGAGCTTTCGCGACTATTGCGAGCTTGTTGCGGGCGCTGCCGCTTGGATGAGCGTCAGGCGATGCTGACGGCGCTCACAACAAACGTGACGCGCTTTTTTCGCGAGCCGCAATCATTTCGAGCATCTGCGCACGAAGCTTTTGCCTGAATTGATCGAGCGTGTGCGGCGCGGTGGGCGCCTCAGGCTGTGGTCGGCGGCGTGTTCGACGGGCCAAGAGCCCTATTGCATGGCGATGATGCTGATGGCCGCGATGCCGGATGCGGCTGAGCGCAATGTGAAGATTCTCGCCAGCGACATCGATCCCAATGTGCTTCGCGTGGCGCGGGAGGGCGTCTATTCGAACGATCTCGTGCAAGACATCCCGCCCGAGTATCGCAATCAATGGCTGGAGCGCGAGGGCGACCAGTGGCGCATTAGCGATGATCTGAAAGAAGCTCATCGCGTTTCGCGAGCTCAACCTCGTCGGCGATTGGCCGATGAAGGGCCAGTTCGAAGCGGTGTTCTGCCGAAATGTCGTGATCTACTTCGACGAGCCGACGCAGGAGCGCATCTGGAGCCGCTTCGCGAACCAGATGAGCGCCAATGGCGCGCTCTATATCGGCCACTCCGAACGCGTGACTGGGCCCGCGCAGCACCGTGTTCGTGTCTGACGGAATGACCTCGTATCGCAAGAGGGCGGGCCCATGAGCGTTCGCGTTCTCATTATCGATGACTCGGCCACGATGCGCGGAATCATTTCGGCGACCCTTAGCCGCGATCCGGATATCGAGGTTGTCGGCATGGCCCGCCGATCCGATCGAAGCGCGCGAAGCGATCAAGCGGCTCGATCCCGACGTGCTGACGCTCGATGTCGAAATGCCGAACATGAATGGCCTCGCTTTTCTGGAGCGCTTGATGCGCTTGAAGCCGATGCCGGTCGTCATGGTGTCAACGCTAACGCAGGCCGGCGCCGATGTTTCGCTGACGGCGCTTGAGCTTGGCGCAATCGATTGCGTCGCCAAGCCGACCAGTGGCGAAGCGATGCGCGAGGCGCTGTGTGAGTTGGCGGAGAAGGTGAAGAACGCCGCGAAGGCGCGGCCGCGTACTTTGGGCGATGCCTCCGCGCGGCGGGCGCCAAGCGCTGACTTTTATCACAATGGCGCGGTTTTGGGGATCGGATCGTCCACCGGCGGCGTCGAGGCGTTGCTGGCGATGCTCTCGGCGTTTCCCGCCAATTGCCCGCCGACCGTCATCACGCAGCACATGCCGAAGACGTTCACCGGCAGCTTCGCGGCGCGCCTCGATCGCACTTGCGCGCCGAGCGTTGCGGAAGCGGAAGATGGCGCGCCATTGCGCCAAGGACAGATCTATCTGGCGCCGGGCGGGGATCGCCACTTGGAAGTAGAGAGCGCCGTTGGCGGCTTGCGCTGCCGTTTGCGCGATGCGCCGGCGGTAAGCGGTCATCGCCCGTCGGTCGATGTGCTGTTTCACTCTCTTGCGCGCGCTGCGCCGCATTCGGTCGGCGTGATCTTGACCGGCATGGGCAAGGACGGCGCGCAAGGTCTGCTCGCGATGCGGCAAGCCGGCGCGCGCACGCTCGCGCAAGATGAAGCCAGTTGCGTTGTGTACGGCATGCCGCGTGTCGCGTTCGAAATCGGCGCCGCCGAGGTGCAAGTGCCGTTGTCGCGTATCGGCGAAGCCACGCTCGCTCTATGTTCAACCAAGCAGAGGAAAGTCAGCTAATGCCCGCTGCTGCCGCAATCAAAGCTCTTGTCGTCGACGACCAACTCACCATGCGCGCTTTGGTGCGCAGTGGTCTGCAGAATATCGGCTTTAGCGATATTCGGGAGGCCGTCGATGGCGAAGAGGGGCTGAAGGAATTGGTGCAGCGGCCCGCGCACCTGGTGATTTCGGATTTCAATATGCCCAAGCTCGATGGGCTGGGCTTCCTGCGTGCAGTGCGCGCCCATCCGCCCGTCGCCGGCACGGCGTTCATCATGCTCACGGGGCGCGCCGACAAGGAACTCGTCACGCGCGCGGTGCAGTTTGGCGTCAACAACTATCTCGTGAAGCCCTTCACTGTGGCTGGTCTCCGGGAAAAGATCGAAGAAGTGTTCGGCGCCCTGACATGAGCCAAGCGGCCCACCTCATCGCCGCGTCGCACCGGGTGCATGTGGGCCAGGGCGAGCATCATGTCTCGGGCGATCCGAGCGTGATGCTGTCAACGATTTTGGGCTCGTGTGTGGCGGCGTGCATTCGCGATGACCGTGCGGGCGTCGGGGGCATGAACCATTTTCTGCTGGCGGAAGGTTCAGGCGCGGGCGCCGATGCGCAGCGTTACGGCGTGCACGCCATGGAATTGCTGATCAACGAAGTGCTGAAGGCTGGCGGTGAGCGGGGGCGCTTGCGCGCAAAGTTGTTTGGCGGCGCGCGCATGTTCGAAGATTTGAAGAGCATCGGCGATTCGAACGCCGCTTTCGCGCAAAAAATTCCTGCGCGACGAATTTATTCCGGTGGATGCATCGAGCCTTGGCGGACGCCAAGCACGGCGCGTGCATTACTGGCCGGCGAGCGGGCGCGTGCTGATGCGCCTCGTTGAAGACGCCGCCGCGACCGTGGGCGCCGCGGAACGCAGCTATGCCAAGCGCGCGCCGGCGGCGAACGCCAGCGCCGGCGATGTGGAGCTGTTCTGATGGCCGCCGCACCCCGCGCCGCCGCGACAGCGATGCCGACCGCGACCGCGGAGCTTGCGAGCTATGCGGGCGCGTTCGCGGGCGTCGCGGAGGAAGCGCGGCGCGGCGCGGATATGTGTCAGCGCTTGCAAGACAGTGCGCTTCACTCTCGTGGACAATTATGCCGGCCCTGATCGCGCGCGGCTGATCGGAGAATTGCAGCATCTCGACGCGGTGACGCAGATGCTGAGCGCTCTTTCAGGTTTCGCGGCCAGCGCGGGCGCTCAAGCGCGCGCTGGCGCGCCGGTGGATTTCGCCGCGGCGGTGGCGAATATCGGACTATCGGATATGGCATATCGGTTGCGGCTCGCTTGCTTCGAACACCTCGAAGACGATTGGCGTCTCGAGGACGATGCAGGCGAGGTCGACATGTTTTGATGAGCGAGCACAATGAGTAGCGCCAACCTTCCCTCGCATCTCAAGATCAATCTGCAATCGTCGACGATTTTGATCGTCGACGATAATGCAATGTCGCTCGAGATTTTGAGTTCGGTGTTCTACGGCTTCGGCGCCAAGGAGCGCATGAAGTGCGCCGATCTTGATGAGGCCAAGCGCCTTCTGCTCGCGCATCACATCGATCTGATGATCCTCGATTCCGGTTTTCCTGACGATGGTTCGTTCAAGTTCATGCATTGGGTGCGCCGCGAGTCGCCCGATCCGATCTGCTTTGTGCCGACCATCATCATTTCTGGGCATTCGACGCGCGCTCTGGTGCGCAAGGCGCGCGACAGCGGCGGACACTTTGTCGTGGCGAAGCCATCACGGCGGGCGTGCTGCTCAATCGGATGGCGTGGATCGCGCATGAGAAGCGTCCGTTCGTGAAGCATGAGATTTTTTCAGGGCCGGACCGGCGCTGGAAAAACGCTGGCGTGCCGCCTGGCACCACCGGCCGTCGTGACGGCGATCTCTCGGCCGAGGTGGGTGAAGCCACCGAAAGCAATCTCTCGCAGAATCAACTCAACGCAATCATGAAGCCGCAAAAGGTCGTGATATGAGCGACGCTTGGAAACAGTATAAGCCGGACCTCGCGCTCTATGGCGTGTTGGATAACGCCCGGCGGCGTCAGCATCGACGTTGCGTTAAAGCGCGCCGATCAGGCGATCGAGAATTATCGCGGCCAGGCGATGACGGCATTGCGCGGGCAAGATGGCGACCCTTGAAGCGATCGCGCGCGGCACGCGGTGCGCCGCCAGACACCGAGCAAGTGTATGAGCTTGCGGTGTTCGTGCTCGACATCGCGGGGATCTACATGCCCGCGCTCTGCCGCGCCGCGCACTCGCTGTGCGAGCTGGTCCATCGCATGAAGGCTGCTGGCAAATGGGATTGGCCGGCGATCGATGTGCATGTCTCGGCGATGCGGCTCTTGCTGGAGATGAAGGAGGGCTCGGACGCCTCGGCGAAGGTGGTGCTCGATGGCCTGGGGGGCCGTCGTCGCCAAGTATCCCGATCCCTCGCCGCCCGATCCGCCCAAGCCCCAGCCCGCGTCGGCTGTCTAAAGCGTCGCCATGCTGACCCAGTGAAAAGGCGCAATCGTACGCGTCTGCCCTGATTGGGGATTCCGCAGCGATTCAGGTTGGCCGGCGCCATCTTCCCCATGGAAACGCCGGGCGTCCGGATTATCGTGCGCACGCCTGGGGGACGTAAAATGGCGGAAGTACCGGAGGAGCGGCAGCAAAGAGCGGACCGTGAAGCTGGTGTCGATCGTCGCGATCGACGTCGTTGGCTTCTCCGCCATGTCCGAGCGCGATCAGCGCAAGGACAGCCGCGAAGATCGAGGCGCTGCGGGTAAGGATCGACCAGGTGGCGCCGGTCCCATGGCGGACGCCTGTTCAATACCGCCGGCGACGGCTTCATGCTGGAGTTCAAGCTCAGCGGGCGCGGCGCTCGAAGCGATCCAGGATGTTCTCGACAAGCGCACCAAGGGCGAACCGAAGATCCGCGTCGGCGCGCATGTGGGCGGACGTGATCGTCCACCATCAACAATGATCTGCTCGGGCACGGCGTGAACATCGCCGCGCGGCTGCAAGCCTTGGCGACGCCGGGCAGTGCGCTGGTCTCGGCCGAGTTTCGCTCGATGGCGCGCACCAGCCCATCGGCCGCGTTCCAATCGAAAGGGCGCCAGCCGCTCGAGAATATCGAGCAGAAGGTCCAGACATTCGAGATTTTGTCGTCGCGGCAGAAGTTCAACCGCTTCGTGAAGCGCGCGACCTGGGGCGCGGTCGCTGTCGCCGCGCTGGCGGGCATGGTCTATTTGAGCCCGTTCGCGTTCCGCATCGTGCAGGATCAAATGACGTTGCGCGCGCAGGCGGAAGCGGAAGCCAGCACGCCGCCGGGCCCGACGCCGGAAGAAGAGGCGTTCCGCCAGGCGTCCTCCAACATTCCGCCTGATCCGTCCGAGCCGGTGTTGCAGGCCGGGCAGACATTCCGCGATTGCGCGACGTGCCCGGAATTGGTGTGGTGCTGCCGGGCGGTTTGTTCGTGATGGGCTCGCCGGCGGAAGAGTTCGGCCGCGCGGCTGATGAAGGCCCGCAACGCGAAGTCTCGATCGCGCCGGTCGCGGTCGGCAAATACGAAGTCACGTTCGCCGAATGGGATGCGTGCGTCGCTGACGGCGGTTGCGGCGGCTTTATTCCCGCCGATCGCGGTTGGGGCCGCGGCAATCGCCGGTGGTCGGAATTTCCTGGGCCGATGCGCAGGCTTACATGACGTGGCTCAATATTAAGACGGGCGCGACCTATCGGCTGCTGAGCGAAGCGGAATGGGAGTATGCCGCCCGCGCCGGCGCACGCACCGCCTATGCGTTCGGCGACGCGCTGACCGCGACCCAAGCGACCTTCCGCGCCCGCCGCACTTCGCCCGCGGGCGAGCACGAAGCCAATGCCTTCCAATTGTACGACGTGCACGGCAATGCGGCTGAATGGGTCGAGGATTGCTACGCGCCGAACTATTGATCTGGCGCCCATCAATGGCGGCGCGGTCGAGGCCGATACCTGCCGGGCGCGCGTGGTGCGCGGCGGCGGCTTTGCCGACGCGTCCGCCAGGCTCCGCGCCAGCGCACGCCGCAGCACGCCCGCCGATGCGCGCCAGCCGGGCCTCGGCTTCCGCGTCCGCGCGCGTGCTCGACTGATCGTCGCATAGCCGCTCCGGTCACGCGCTTGCGCATTTGATCTTCCAGGCCGGGCGTTATCCGTTGAATTGGAACCCGCATTTGGGCTCGCCGCTTCGAAGAGGCGCCGCATGAGCAAGCGGTTCGTCCTGGCTCAGATTTCGGACACGCATATCCGCACCGGTCCGGTCGGCGATGGGCTTCGATCCGTCCGCTGATCTCCGCCGCGCGCTGGCGAGCATTCGTGAAGTTCGGCGCCGATGCGATCATCGCGACAGGCGATCTCCGCCAACGATGCGCGGGCTGATGAATATGGCGTGCTGGCGGGTCTCCTGAACGATGCGCCCGCGCCGCTCTTTTTGTTGCCGGGCAATCATGACGATCCCGCGCTGATGCGCGCGGCGTTTCCGGCGCACGGCTATTTTCCGCGCGAGGGGCCGCTCTCTTACGCGATCGACGAATTTCCGGTGCGGCTGGTGGCGATCGATCAGATCGTGTTCGGCGAGACGCACGGCGATTTCACGCCAGAACACGCGCGCTGGCTTGAGGAACGTGCTCGCCGTCGCGCCGGGCAAGCCCACGATCATCGCGCTCCACCATCCGCCGTTTCACACCCATGACCGGCTGCTGGATTCCATCGGCCTGGCTCATGCTGAGCGGCTGGCCGAGATCGTGGCGCGCCACCCCCAGGTCGGGCTGGTTCTGGGCGGGCACCATCACCGTTCGGTGCTGGGCCGCGTCGCGCACGCGCCCGCGATTATTTCTCCCTCCACCGCCTGGAGCTTCGGCCTTGGCGCTGAACGAGGGGCAGCCGTTCGCCAAGCGCAGCAGCGAACTGAAGGGCTGGACGCTCCATATCTGGTCCGAAGAAGACGGATTTGCCTCACATTTCATGGGCTTGTGAGATGCGCGTTCGGGCCGGATCCTAAGATCCGGCCCATGCTGCGGTGGCGCCTGGGCGGGGGGGGAGTAGGTCGGCGCCGTGGAATGAACGTCCCGGCCCCGAACCTGTTCCTAAGTTTTTTCAAAATTCGTGAGGGGCGCGAAAGCCGCGTTATAAGGCGCGCCCTTGGGAGAGCCGCATGAAGACCAGAGCCGCCTTAGCCGTTAACGCAAAACAACCTTTGGAGATCGTGGAGCTCGACCTCGATGGGCCGAAAGCGGGCGAGGTTCTGGTCGAGATCAAGGCCACCGGCATTTGCCACACGGACGCCTACACGCTCGACGGTTTGGACAGCGAAGGCATCTTCCCCTCGATCCTGGGGCACGAGGGCGCGGGGATCGTGCGCGAGATTGGCGCGCGGGTTACGAGCGTTGCGGTCGGCGATCACGTCATCCCCCCTCTACACGCCGAATGCCGCCAGTGCAAAAGCTGCCTCTCGCGCAAGACCAATCTCTGCACCGCTATCCGCGCCACGCAAGGCAAGGGCCTGATGCCGGACGGTACGTCGCGCTTTTCCTACAAAGGCAAGCCGGTTGCGCATTATATGGGCTGCTCGACGTTTTCGAACTTCACCGTGCTGCCGGAAATCGCGCTCGCGAAAATCCGCACCGACGCGCCGTTCGACAAGGCTTGTTACATCGGCTGCGGCGTGACGACGGGCGTCGGCGCTGTGACGAACACCGCGCAAGTGGAGCCGGGGCGCGAACGTGATCGTGTTCGGCCTGGGGCGGCATCGGGCTCAATGTCATTCAAGGCGCCAAGCTCGTCGGCGCGAACATGATCGTGGGCGTCGATATCAATCCGGGCGCGCGAAGGAATGGGGGCCCGCCGCTTCGGCATGACGCACTTCGTCAATCCGAAAGACGTCGCCGATCTCGTGCCGCACTTGGTGGAACTGACCGGCGGCGGCGCAGACTACACGTTCGACTGCACTGGCAATACGCCTGTGATGCGCCAAGCCTTGGAAGCGTGTCACCGCGGCTGGGGCGAGAGCATCATCATCGGCGTCGCCGAAGCCGGCAAGGAAATCGCGACGCGGCCGTTTCAGCTGGTGACAGGCCGCGTCTGGAAAGGCACCGCCTTCGGCGGCGCGCGCGGGCGCACCGACGTGCCGAAGATCGTCGATTGGTACATGGATGGGAAGATTCAGATCGATCCGATGATCACGCACACCTTCCCGCTAGAGCGGATCAATGAAGCGTTCGATCTGATGCATCGGGGCGAGAGCATCAGAAGCGTGGTGGTGTTTTAGGTCAGCAAGCCCCGCAAGCCCCGGTGTCGCCGAAGCTTTGCTTGAGCGAATCGCCCAAGCGCTCAACTCTGCCGTCCGGGTTGGAGCAAGGGAGCCGCCATGCGAAAATTTGTTCTGGCGGCGGCGTTGTCGCTCTTAGGCGTAGTGGGTACGGCCCACGCACAGGTGCAGGAGGTATGCACCGCGCTGGTGGGGCAGATGAGGCGATGCAGAATGTCCCGTTGCCGGGCTATTCGGTGCTGAACGCCGCCGCGCCATTGCCGCGCCCTGCTGTGGAGGGAGAGTTGCGCGCTCTCATGTGCCGGCGCGCGACCCTCACTATTGGCCCGAACGATCACCGCGTGATTGTCGATCTGCATGTGCCCTTCATGATCGGGCATCAGCGGCGCATGGTCGTCATTGAGATCGTCGAAGGCCAGTTGCGAGCCAATTACAGTGATTACCAATTCACGGAAGCCGAACGCGCGATTGTCCAGGCAGGCGTCGATCGCGCACAAGCCCTCATCAACTGAGCGCTTTGCAATATGCCCAAGAGGCACTAGGTGAGCCTCATGATGGAAATTCGCAGTCAGCATCGCGTGCATGGCGGGACGCTGTCTTTCTGCACGCACGATAGTGACGCGGTTGCAAACGCAAATGCGCTTCGCGGCGTACGTGCCGCCCGGCGCGGGGCCGTTTTCCGTATGTGATCTGGCTCTCGGGGCATCACCTCGACCGAAGAGAATTTCCCGACCAAGGCCGGCGCTTATGCGTTCGCGGCCAAGCACGGCCTTGCGATCATCGGGCCGGACACCAGCCCCGCGCGGCGAGGGCGTGCCGGATCATGCGGATTATGATCTGGGGCAGGGCGCGGGCTTTTATGTCGATGCGACCGAAGCGCCGTGGTCCACGCACTTCAATATGGAGGACTTATGTCACGCGCGACCTGATCGCGGCGGCGGGAAGGTGCGGTTTGCGCTCGACGGCGCGCGGGCCCGCGGGATCAGCGGCCATTCCATGGGCGGGCATGGCGCGATCTCGCTGGCGCTGAAGCATCCGGGTTTATTCAAATCGCTTTCAGCGTTCGCGCCGATCTCAGCGCTCTCGCGCTGTCCGTGGGGCGACAAAGCGCTCGCGGCCTATCTTGGGCCCGATCGCGACCTGTGGCGCAGGCATGACGCGGCGGCCTTGCTGGAGGCGAGCGTGGCAAGCGCTTTGACGACATCCTCGTTGATCAGGGCGACGCGGATCAGTTTCTCGCCACGCAGCTCAACATTGATCTTTTGGAAGCGGCGGCGCGCACATCAGGACAGAAGCTCACCCTGCGGCGGCGCGCGGGGCTATGATCACGGCTATTTCTTCGTCACGAGCTTTATCGAAGAGCACATCGCGTTTCACGCCGCGCGCTTGGGCTAGACGGGTCGAGCGTTTCTCCGGCCGGCGCGGCTCGCGTTCGGCCAGCAGCAATCCATCGCTTCCTGGATGATCGCGCGCATCGCGCGTTCCGCTTCCGCGGCATCGCCCGCGAGGATCGCGTCGGCGACGCGCTTGTGGTCGAGCACGCTGGCCAGCGGCACGCCTTTGTTGGCGTTGGTGCGGCGGATAGAGAAGCGGGAGCGCCGTCGCGATCAGTTCGCGCAGCTGCGAGTAGAACGGATTGCCGCTGGCGCGGAGGATGGCGCTATGAAAATCGATGTCGGTCTCAAGCGGATCGGCTTCGCCGCGCTCGGCCGCGAGCATTTGCTCGATGCCGCGCGAGATCGCCGCGCGATCCGCGGCGGTGGCTGAGCGCGCGGCGAGCGCGGCGCCAGCTGGCTCCACCGCGAAGCGAATTTCCGTGAACTCGATCAGGAGCTGCAGCGAAAACTTTCGCTCCAGCATCCAGCGCAGCACGTCGGGATCGAGCAGATTCCAGTTTTCCTCCGGCTGCACGCGGGTGCCTTGGCGCGGCCGGGCGGTGAGGAGGCCCTTCGCGGTCAGCATTTTTACGGCCTCACGCAGCACGCTGCGGCTTGCACTATATTGCTTGCAGAGATCGCCTTCGACCGGGAACGGGTTCGCGTCGGTGTATTGGCCCGTTACGATCGCGATGCCGAGATCGTGGACGATGCTGGTGGTGAGGTTCTGGCCTTCGGCGCGCGCCATGACGTCAATTCCGTGTCTGCGGCTATTCTAGCGGCGTTTTGGCGGGTGGCGTCAACGCGCGCGCTCAGCGCGAAACGCAGCAACGAAGGCCTGTGCATGCGCTTCGACATCGATCGGCGAGGCGCCAGGGCGATAGAGCGTCGAACCGAGTCCGAACCCGATCGCGCCCGCAGCGAGATATTTCGCGATCTTGTCTTCATCGACGCCGCCGACCGCGAAGATCGGTAGCGCCGGCGGCAGCACGGCTTTCATGGGCGCGAAGATAAGAGGGTGGCGCGTGATCGGCGGGGAAGAGTTTGAGGCCGTCGGCGCCGGCTTCGATGGCGGCGAACGCTTCGCTCGGCGTGAAAAAACCCGGAAAGCGAGATGAGACCCTGCGCTTTGGTGGCGCGGATCACATCGGTGTTCACGTTCGGCGACACGATGAACTCGCCGCCGGCGGCTTTGACATGTCCGACATCGGCAATGGTCAGCACCGTGCCGGCGCCGACGAACATGCGGCCGTCAAATTCTGTGCGCATCGCTCTGATGCTGTCGAGCGGCCGCGGTGAATTCAGCGGCACTTCAACGCAAAGCACGCCAGAATCATAGAGCGCCTGCGCCACCGGCAGCGCTTCCTCCGGCGCGATGCCGCGCAGAATGGCGATCAGCGGCATGTCGGTGAGAATTGTTTTGCCACATCAGACCGCGCCCTTTGCTTGTGCGATGCGGCCAGAGGCCGCGCGCCGCCGCGCCTTCGCCATTTATCACGTCCACGCGCTCGGCGCCCGCCAAGGCGAGCGCGCTTCGGTAGCGTAGCGCGATTTCGCCGGCGCCGATGACGAGGATGGAAGCGTCGCGCTCCATGTGCCGCCGCGACAGCCCCCTCGGCGACCTCCGAGCCGATGAGCAGCCCAGAGAGGTAAGCCGCGAGCGCTTGCGGCGCGACATGCGCGAAGAGGCCCCTCGGTGCGCACGCTGAAGAGGAGATTGAGTAAAGCGAATCGGCAAGACCACGCTGAACGCCGAGTACGAACGCGGGTTCATCGTGCGCGTCGCCTTGCATGAGGCGGCCGAGGATGGAGTGCGTTTTAAGCAGCGCGAACATTTCGCCCGTCATGTGCGTGTGGATGGTCGGCGACGCAGGCATCCTCCACACGCGCCCATTTGGAATGCGTGCCGGGGCGCGATGATGAGGGCGGGCGCGCGTCGGTAAGCGCACCGAAGATTTGCGTTTCCTCACCGCGCATCACGTCGAACAGGCCGTTCTCGTGCGCGACGCTGAGGCCGGGCGTCAGCCAAGCTTGGAAACGTGCGGGGCGCGGGGATGAGCGCGGCGGCGAGCGCATCGATGCTTGCGGGGCACGGGAGGTATGGCGCCTCGCGCCAACCTTCGCGGCTGCCGGCCATGCCGCTGATGAAGACGCGCGCGTCTTTGTTCAGCCAGTCTTCAATGACGGAAAGCAAGGTTTGCTCAAACGCGCCCGTTTTCAACAGACCGCACGCCGGATTCGGAGCGGCGCGTTTCGAGCACCTGGCCGTCATCGGAGAAGCGAAAGGCGCGGAGATTCGTGGTGCCCCAATCGACGCCGATGATCGGCGCGTTCATCCCGCGAACGCATGCGCGGGCGCGCCGCGTATGCCTGGATCGATCTCGAACAAGCTGCCGGCGAGCGGCTCATGCGGCAGGCCCATCGAGGCGGAGGTGACGAACATGCGATCGAGATTGTCGGCCCGCGAACGCGCAGCTTGTGATGCGCGATGTGGGGAGCGCGATGCTGCGGTCGAGTGCGCCATCGGGCGTGAAGCGTGAGACGCGCGCGCCGTCCCAGTGCGCGATCCAGATGCCGCCTTCTGCGTCGGTGGTCATGCCGTCGGGATGGCCCCATTCTTCCTTGAACGCACGAAGTCGCGCTTGTTGGAGAGCGAGCCGTCGGGCGCGAGATCGAATTGGTAGACGGTGCGAATGCTGCTGTCGGTGTGATAGAGGATGTCGCCGCGAGATTGAATGTTGGGCCGTTGCAGACCTTGTAGCCGTCGTCCATCTGCGTCCAAGTGAAGTCTGGATCGAGCCGCGTGAGCGCGCCGCTCACGGCTATTTCCGCGTCGTCCATCGAGCCTGCCCAGATGCGGCCTTGCGCATCGACCTTCGCATCGTTGCGGCGATTGCCGGGGCGATCCGTTTCAGGCGCGCAAACTGGCTTGATCTCAACAGGATCGAGCGTGAGTTCGGCGAAGCCGCTCTTAAAGCCCGCGATGAAGCCCGGCTTGTTGGCGCGCGGGGATGACCCCCAGCCAATCGGCTCGGGCATGTCCCAAGTTTTTTGCGCGCCGTCCGCGAGGCGAATAGCGATGCAGCGCCGGCTTCTTGATATCGACGAAATAGATCGCCTGCTCGCGCGCGGACCAGAGCGGGCCTTCGCCTAGAATGGCGCGCACGGGCCAGATGCAACGCGCCTCGCTCATCAATGGCTCTCGCGCGGCACGTCGGCGCCGCGGCAGCCGACGAGGAAGTCGAGATCGGCGCCTTGATCGGCGCCCAGCACGCGCTCGACATAGAGGCTCTGATAGCCGCCGACCATTTGGGGCTTGCGGCGCTTTCCAATCGGCGCGGCGCTTGGCGAGTTCGTCGTCGGAGGACTTCGAGGTGAAGCGTGCGCGCGGGCACGTCGACCGCAATGATATCGCCATTGCGCACCAGCGCCAGCGGTCCGCCGCTCGCCGCTTCCGGCGCAACGTGAAGCACGACGGTGCCGTAAGCCGTGCCCGACATGCGCGCATCGGAGACGCGCACCATATCGCGGACGCCCTGTTTCAAGAGTTTCTGCGGGCAGCGCCATATTGCCGACTTCCGGCATGCCCGGATAACCCTTCGGCCGCAATATTTCAGCACCAGCACGGAGTTTTCATCGACATCGAGATCGGGCGAGTCGATGCGCTCTTTATAATCTTCGATGTTCTCGAACACGACGGCGCGGCCACGGTGCTGCATCAGGTGCTCGCTCGCCGCGGATGGCTTCACCACGGCGCCCAGCGGCGCGAGATTGCCGCGCAGCACGGCGACGCCGCCATTGGCGGTGAGCGGATTGGCCCGCGTGCGGATCACTTCGTCCGTTGAAGACTTCCGCGCCCTTGATGTTTTCCCCGACGCTGCGGCCCGTTCACGGTGAGCGCGTCGAGATGGAGCAGGTCCTCGATGCGCTTCATCAGAGCGGGGGATGCCGCCTGCGTAGCGAAAGTCTTCCATCAGGAAGCGTCCAGATGGCATGAGATCGACGAGCGTTGGCACTTCGCGGCCGATGCGGTCCCAGTCGGCGAGCGTGATGTCGATACCGACGCGGCCCGCGAGCGCGAGATGGTGGACGACCGCATTGGTTGAGCCGCCGATGGCGCCATTGACGCGGATCGCGTTCTCGAACGCCTTGCGCGTCAGGATTTGCGAGGGCTTCAGATCTTCGTGCACCATTTGCACAATACGCGGCCCGAAAGATGCGCGAGCCGGTGGCGGCGCGCATCGACGGCCGGATAAGCGGCGTTTTCGGGCAAGGTCATGCCGAGCGATTCCGCCATCGACGCCATGGTCGAAGCGGTGCCCATCGTCATGCAATGGCCAGCGGAGCGGTGCATGCCGCTTTCCGCCGCGAAGAAATCCTCGCGCGACATCGCACCGCCGCGCACGTCTTCGGAAAATTTCCAGACATCGGTGCCTGAGCCCAAAGTCTGTCCACGGAAGCGACCGTTCAGCATCGGGCCGGCCGGAAACGAGGATGGTCGGCAGATCGCAGCTCGCGGCGCCCATCAGTAGTGAGGGCGTCGTCTTATCGCAGCCGGCGAGCAGCACGACCGCATCGATCGGATTGCCGCGAATGCTCTCTTCCACGTCATCGAGGCGAGATTGCGAAACAGCATCGCGGTGGGGCGGAGATTGGTTTCCCCGCACGAGAACACCGGAAATTCCAGCGGCACGCCGCCTGCTTCCCACACGCCGTTTTTCACGTGCTGGGCGAGTTCGCGGAAATGGCGATTGCAGGGGCGTGAGTTCAGAAATAGGTGTTGCAAATGCCGATGATGGGCCGGCCATCGAACGCATCGTCCGGCAGGCCGCCATTCTTCATCAGGAGCGGTGGATGAAACTGTCCCGGTCGTCTCCGCCGAACCAAGCTTGCGAACGAAGGCGCTTTTTTTCGGCCACGCCGTATTCTCCGTTTTGGAGCGCCGCGCTTTGGGGCGTCGGGCTCGGTTTTGTGTGTAGCAGATCAATTTATATGATAAAAGCGTTGACCGGTTCGCGAGCGTATCCTAATCGGCCAAGAAAAGATGAAGCGACGCAATGGGTCGCAAGGGAGAGAGCGATGCTCACGCGCAAGCGTTTCCTGGGGCTATCGGCGGCCGCTTTGGCGGTTCGGATGCGCACGATCTGGCGCGGCGGTCAAGATCGGCTTCATCGTGAAGCAGCCTGAAGAGCCGTGGTTTCAAACCGAGTGGCGCTTTGCCGATAAGGCCGCGGCCGAGCTTGGGCTTCGAGCTGATCAAGATCGGCGGGGCACCGACGGCGAGGAAAGTGCTTTCCGCGATCGACAATCTTGGCGCGCGCGGCGCACAGGGCTTTGTGATCTGCACGCCGGATACCCGCCTTGGCGCCGCGATCCAGCAGCGCGCGACTGCGAATGATTTGAAAGTGATGAGCGTGGACGATCGCTTGGTTGGCGCCGATGGCGCGCCAATCGAAGCGATTCCGCATGTCGGCATTTCGGCGACGCAGATTGGCCGCCAAGTCGGCGAGGCGGTCGCGGCGGAAGCGACGCGGCGTGTTGGGCGCTGGGCGATATCGGGCTGCTGCGCGTCACTTACGATACGTTGGAAACCGCGAAAGAACGCACCGATGGCGCGCGCGATGCGCTGGTCGCGGCAGGCCTGCCGGCGGCGCGGATCTTCGATGCCCGATGCGTGCGAGCGATACCGAAGGCGGCTTCAACGCGGCCAATCCGGTGTTCACGCGTCAAGGCGCGCTCCGCAAATGGGCCATCGTCGGCATGAACGACGACACCGTGCTGGGCGCGGGTGAGGGCTTCCGAAGGCCTGGGACTGGGTGCGGCGGACGTGATCGCGATCGGCATCAATGGTTCAGCCAGCGCGCAGGCCGAATTCCAGAAAGCCGAGCCCACCGGCTTCCTTCGCTTCGATCCTGCTCGATGCGCGCAAGCATGGCTATGACACCAGCGTCGCGATGTATCATTGGATCGCGGACGGCACGGCGCCGGAGGCGCTGATCTTTCACCGACGGCCAGCTGATGACGCGCGAAAACTGGGAGACTTTGAAGGCGGAGCAGGAGGCGTGACAACGCCGCTGCTCGAATTCGAGGCCGCGTCTAAATATTTCCCCGGCGTCGTCGCGCTCGAGGGCGTGTCGATGGCGGTGGCGCCGGGAGAAATCCGCGCTCTGATGGCGAAAACGGCGCCGGCAATCTACTCTGCTGAAAATTCTGTCCGGTGAACACCGCCCGGACGTGGGCGCGCTGCGCGTTGGCGGCGTGGCGCGGGTGTTTTCCGGACCGCGCGATGCGTCGGCGGCAGGCGTCGCGGTGATCCATCAGGAGCTGCAGCTCGCGCCGGAGATGAGCGTCGAAGAAAATCTGCTGCTTGGTGCGATGCCGACCAAGGGGCCGTTCATTGACCGCGCTGCTCTGCGCGCGAAGGCCAAGGCGGTGCTGGCGCGCTTGGGCGAGGATATCGATCCGCGCGCCAAGGTGAAGGACTTGCCGATCGGACGTCGGCATATGGTGGAGATCGGAAAGGCGCTCCTGCGCGAAGCTTCTGTCATTGCATTCGATGAGCCGACTTCCAGGTCTCTCAGCGCGCGAAACGGAAACTTTGATGCGCATCATCCGCGACCTCAAAGCGGAGGGACGCGCGATCCTTTATGTCAGCCACCGTATGGAGGAGGTGTTCGCGCTGTGCGATAGCGTGACTATCCTGCGCGATGGGCGGCATGTCGCGACGCATGATGATTTGAAAGCGATCTCGAACGATCTCCTGATCTCGCAGATGGCGGGCCGTGCGATTCAGGACATCTATAATTACAAGCGCGCGACCTCGGGCCGGTGACGCTGGATGTGGTCGATCTCATGGGGCTGGCCTTGCTGCGCCAGCACGTTTTTTCCGCGCATCGCGGCGAGATTTTAGGCTTCTTCGGCTTGATCGGCGCGGGGCGTTCCGAGTTGTTCAAGCTGATCTACGGCGCGACCAAAGCCCAAGCTGGCAAAGTGCATCTCGCGGCGCGGCGCGCCGCTTTTACTTCGCCGCGCGAGGCGATCGCGGCAGGCGTGGCGCTCTGCCCGGAAGATCGCAAAGACGAAGCATCGTGCCTTTGCTTTCGGTGCGCGAAAATCTCGTCATCGCGCATCGCAATGCCGGCAAAGAGCGCGCGTTTGTTTCGCGATGATAAGCGCGAGCGCAAGCAGGCCAATGACGGCGTCGCGGCGCTCAAGGGTGGAAAACGGCTTCCACGGAAAAACGCCATCAGCACGCTCTCCGGCGGCAATCAGCAGAAGGTCGTGCTGGCGCGCTGGCTGGCGGCGGGCGCGGATATTTTCCTTGATGGACGAGCCGACGCGCGGCATCGATGTGGGCGCGCGCAGGCGAAATTTACGCACTGCTCTATCGCCTGGCCGAAGAGGGCAGGACGGTTTTGGTGGCGTCGAGCGACATGGCCGAGATCATGGGCCTCTGCGACCGCGTCATCGTCATGCGCGAGGGGCGGATCGCTGGGGCGTTGCGCGCGCGCCGCTGTGACGCAAGATGCGCTGCTCCGGCTTGCTCTGCCCGATGCGCGCCCGGCCCATGCTGGCATGAAAGGATTTCCGTGAATCCCGCTCTTTCCAAGCGCCTCAACGCGCTCGGCCCGCTCATCGTGCTGGCGCTGTTGCTCGTGGCGCTCTCGGTGTCCGTGCCGAGCTTTCTCACCACGCGCAATCTGAGCGGGCTTTTGCTGTCCGTGAGCCTCGTCGGCGCTGTGGCGACAACGATGATGCTGTGCTTGCGCTGCGAGAGGTCGACCTCTCGTCGGTTCGCTGGTGGCGCTGGCCGGCGCGTGGTGGACGGCGGGAGGTGATCTCCAACACCGGCAATGTGGCGATCGGCGTTTGTGGCGGGGCTCGGCGCCGGCGCGGCGATTGGCTTGGTCAACGGGTTGGTGGTCGCCAAGCTTAAAATCAATTCGCTGATCGCGACGCTGGCGATGATGCAGATCGTGCGCGGGCTCGCGTTTCTGACGTCGAACGGTGAAGCGGTGCTGATTCCCGAAGAGAGGCTTTTACGTGCTGGGCGGTTGGCGAGTTTCTCGGCGTCAGTATCCCGGTCTGGATCACTTTGTTTCTGTTTCCTGCTGTTCGCGGTCGTGCTGAACGCGACCGTGTTCGGCAAGAATGTGCTCGCGATCGGCGGCAATCCGGAAGCGGCGCGGCTCGCGGGCGTGCCGGTCGACCGCGTGAAGATCATTGTGTTTCACCGTGCATGGCTTGGTTACCGCGCTTGCGGGCGTCGTGCTCGCCGCGCGCATCACCAGCGGCCAGCCCAACACGTCGCTCGGCCTGGAACTCCAGGTGATCTCAGCGTGCGTGCTGGGCGGGTGTTTCGCTCGCGGGAGGCGTGGCGACCATCGGCGGCGTGATCGTCGGCGTCATGATCATGGGCGCTACGCAAAATGCGCTCAACCTGATGGGCGTGCCGACCTTCTACCAATTCGTGGTCAATGGCGGGATTTTGCTGATCGCCGTCATCCTCGATCAACTTCGCCAGCGCGTGCGAGCGCCCGCAAGACCCGTAGAAATCAAGGCCTAAGACCGATTTGTCGAGCGTTCTTCATTGTCATGGGCGCGATCTGCCTCTAGGTTCCGGGCGGGTGTGAGGGCAGGCAAGTCTTGGATCAAGAGCGGCCTCTCTCTCCCGTGGCGCTTCGGAAGGACGGCAAACCTTTGCAAAAAAAGGGCCAGCATTCACGATGTCGCCGAGCGCGCCGGCGTCTCGATTAAGACTGTATCCCGCGTTCTGAATCGCGAGCCGAACGTCAGTCAGACGACGCGCGAGCGCGTGATGAGCGCGGTGGAAGAGCTGTCCTACCGGCCGAATATTTTCGCGCGGGGCCTTGCCAGCGTGCGCTCGTTCCTGATCGGGATGATCTACGACAACCCATCGGCGAGTTATGTCGCGGGGCTCCAGTTCGGCGCCTTGGCGCGTTGCCGTAATGAGGGTTACCACCTCATCGTCGAGGTGCTGGATTCCCGCGATCCCAATCTCGGCCCTGCGGTGCTGTCGCTGGTGGCGGAGTCTCAGCTGCATGGCGTGATCCTGACGCCGCCGCTGTGCGATTCACCCGCCGTGATTGAAGCGCTGCTCGCGGCGGAGACGCGCTTTGTGCGCATTGCGCCGTCGCGGGAGATCGCCGAGGCGCCGCAAGTCAGCATCGATGATGAACAGGCCGCTTACGATATGACGGCGCATCTGCTGCAACTCGGCCATCGCCGCATCGGCTTCATCAAGGGCCACCCCGATCACGGCGCATCCGATGCGCGGTGCGATGGTTACAAGAAGGCGCTGCGCGAAGCCGGCGTTTCCATCGATGACGGGCTCTGCTCGCAAGGCTTCTTCACTTACCAATCCGGTATGGAAGCCGCCGAGCGGTTGCTTTCGCTGCCGAAACGGCCGTACCGCGATTTTCGCCAGCAATGACGATATGGCGGCGGGCGTGCTTGCTGCATCGCAGCGCTTCAATCTGCGCACGCCTGACCAGCTCTCGGTCGCGGGGCTTTGACGATTCGCTGGTGTCGCAGGTGGTGTTTTCCGCGCCTGACGACGTGCCAGCAGCCGCTCGCCGAAATGGCCGCCACGGCGGTCTCCATGTTGATCCAAATACCCAATGAAGGCGGGCCGATGTCGCGCCGTCTCAGCCATCAGCTCATCATTCGGGAATCCACCGCGCCGCCAGAGGCTTGAGGTGCAATTTCGCGTTGACAGCGTTGTCAACACATGGTCCCTAAGTTGCCGGCGGCGCACCCTTGGGGGCGGTTTCTTTAAGATCGGCGCTCCGCCATAGTATTTGGACGTAATGAGAAGCGTTGCGCGGCCTGGCCGAAGCGACGACTCAAACGGGAGGGGACGAATGACCGCTCAATCCATCGAGAATGGAAGCGCGCGCGCGACATTGCGTGTGGCTTTGTGCGTGCTTGCGGCTTCGGTGTTGAGCGCGTGCGCGCCTGGCCCGGACGTGAGCATCGCGGGTTCGTCCGATCCGGCTTCGACGATCCCATCCTGAGCTTTGGCCGCGCGGTGAAAGCGGCGTGCACCGCGACCCTTGTTGTGAAGCGGAAGTCGCGCGCCTGCTCGCGCTGATGACGGATGAGGACAAGGTTGGTCAGATCATCCAAGGCGACGTGAACTCCACGACGCCAGAAGATGTGCGCCGCTATCGCTTGGGCTCGGTGCTGAACGGCGGCAATTCCGGGCCCTGGCGGCAATGACCGCGCGCTCGCGCCGGCTTGGCTCGATTATGCTGACCGCTATTACGCCGCATCGATGGATGCGCCGGCTGGGCGTGTTGCGATCCCCGTGATTTGGGGATCGGACGCCGTGCACGGCAACGCTCAACATCATCGGCGCACGATCTTCCCGCACAATATCGGCCTCGGCGCCACGCGCGACCCCGAACTGCTGCGTCGTATCGGCGAAAATCACCGCGATCGAAACGCGCGTGGATCGGCCTCGACTGGACCTTCGCGCCCACCATCGCCGTCGTGCGCGACGATCGCTGGGGCCGCACTTACGAAGGCTATTCGGAAGATCCGCGCATCGTGCGCGAGTTCCGGTCGGCGATCACCGAAGGCATTCAGGGGCGTCCCAGGCGCGCCGGATTTCCTGCGCGGCCCGCACATCATCGCGACCGCCAAGCACTTCCTGGGCGACGGCGGCACCGACA
>JBBCFZ010000003.1:0-217500 GCA_037200505.1 Terricaulis sp.
ATGGACGGGACAAATCTCTCGCATAGCCGCGAGCAGCTTGTGCATTCGCTCTATGAGGCGGCCGAGCTCGAACACAATCTGATGTGCACTTACCTCTATGCCGCCTTCAGTTTGAAGGATGGCGAAGCAGAGGGGCTTTCGGCGACGGAGGCCGAGGCGGTGGCGCGCTGGCGGCGTGTGATCCTTGATGTTGCGATCGAGGAGATGGGCCATCTGGTGGCGGTGTGGAATATCACGGCGGCTTTGGGCGCGTCGCCGCGCTTTGGGCGGGGAAATTTCCCGCTCGACTTTGGGCTCTTGCCGGCGGGCGTGGTGGTGAAGCTCGCGCCGTTCAATGAGGCGGTGCTGCAGCACTTCATTCATTTGGAGCGGCCGCACGGCTCACAAGAGCCAGACGGCGAGGGCTTTGAGCCGGAACGCCACTTCGTGCGGAGCCCTAACGCGCCGCGCCTCACGCCAATGCCGGCCGATTACGACACGGTGGGCGATTTCTACCAGATGATCGGCGATGGATTGCGCGCGCTGGTCGAGAGCATTGGGGAGGACGCGGCGTTCTGCGGCGATCCGAAGCTGCAGCTTTCACCGGCGGAGATCGATCTCGGCGGCGCAAAGCCTGTGCTGTGTTTGAAGACCGCGCTCGCGGCGTTCGACGCCATCATCGCGCAGGGCGAGGGCGCGCGCATCGATGTCGCGGATTCGCATTTTCACAAATTCAGCGCCATTCGTACCGAATTCCAGGCGCTCAAATTCGCCAATCCGGATTTCAAGCCCGCCCATCCGGCCGCGCACAATCCAGTGCTGCGTCCGCCGCCGAAACCGGAGGGGCGCGTTTGGCTTGAGCATCCGGACGCGATCGCGTGCGTTGATCTGGCGAATGCTTGTTACGGCCTGATGCTTCGGATGCTGGCTTATGCGTATGGGTTGAAGAGCCCAAGCGCGGAGAAGGCGCTCGCGGTTGATCTTGGTGTCTCGCTGATGAGCGCCGTCACGGTGCTTGCCGAGCGCGCCGCACGCTTGCCGGCGACTATTGAAGATACAGGCTGCAACGCCGGTGTCTCGTTTGCATCTTTGCGCGATGCAGCGCCCTTGCCTGCGGGTCCGAGCGCGCGGCGCTTTTTCATCGAACGACTGGGCGAATTGCGCGACGGTGCGAACGCGCAGCGCGCCAGTGGCGATAAGCGCGCCATTGCGGCGGCGGATCGTATCGCTTCAATCGCGCAGCGCGCGGAGAAGCAGTGGGAGAGTGCAGCCCTGGGGGCCGCCGGCTTTCAGCCGGCAGATAAAGTGGAGCCGGCTGGAAGCCGGCGGTCCGATGAAGCGATCGCGACCATCAATGGCGTCGAATACATCGAGGGCGAGAAGATGACCCTCATTTACGAAGGCAAGCGCTGTATCCATACGCGCTTTTGCGTCATCGGCGCGCCGAGCGTGTTTTTGGCGAATGTCGAGGGACCGTGGATTCATCCGGACGCCATGGACGTGGAAGAACTCGCGGGCTGCGCGCGCGATTGCCCGTCGGGCGCGATCAAATACAAGCGCAAGGATGGCCAGCCCGATGAAGCCGCCCCGCTCGTCAATCATGCGCGCATCATGGAGGGCGGACCGTACGCCGTGCGCGGCGACATCCGATTAAACGGCGAAGCCATCGGTTATCGCGCGACGCTCTGCCGCTGCGGCCAATCGAAGAACAAACCATTCTGCGATGGCTCGCACCATGATGCGCATTTCGACGCGACGGGTGAGCCACCGACGACCGAGAAGACCGCCATGCTCGCCGTGCGCAACGGCCCGCTCGCCATCGATCCGCAGATCGACGGTCCGCTGATGGTGCGCGGCAATCTGGAGCTGATGGCGGGCACTGGGCGGATGGTGGCGCGCGTTGAGACGGCGCGGCTCTGCCGCTGCGGGCATTCCAACACCAAGCCATTTTGCGACGGCACGCACGTCAAAGTGGGCTTCAAGTCGACCTGATCTAAAGGGCTTGACGCCCGCCTCTTTCGATCTATAACCGTTGCAGTATATAACTACACGGTTATGCAGAAGGAGAGGCCAGATGCCGGCGCCAGCGCAAGTCACCCTGCCGAGCGATCGTGAAGTGCGCGTCTCGCGCCAATTCAATGCGCCGCGTGAGCTCGTCTACAGAGCCCACACCGATCCTTCGCTTGTCGCCAAATGGATGCTCGGCCCGCCAGGGTGGAGCATGCCGGTCTGTGAGATGGATGTACGGCCCGGCGGTAAATACAGATGGCGCTGGAGAAGCAACGAAGGCGGCAAGGAATTTGGCTTCTTCGGCACGTTCACCGAAGTCAGCGCGCCGGCCAGAGTGGTCCATGACGAATATTACGATCCGGGCGACATTGGCGGCGCGATGCCGTCAAGCGATCCAGCGATCATCACGTTGGAGCTTACCGAAGCAGGGGGTGTCACCTCGCTCACTTGCACGATGCTGTTTGTTTCTAAGGAAGTGCGCGATGGCGCGGTCAGCACCGGCATGACCGACGGCATGGAGATGGGCTACGCACGCCTCGACGAAATGTTCAAATCGAACGCTGCGTAAGCGATGGCTGTGCCGTTGTGGGGCACGCCCAGACCTAGCCGTTTTGCGAGCTGAGGGGCTTATTCGCTGTCGAGGCGGCTGCGCAGGCCGTCATTGCCGAGCGCTGCGCCGTGAAATTCCGGGGTTCCGGGGATCGCGGCGATGGCGGATGGGCCGTTCTCGGTGGTTTGAGCCGGTTCGGTCGCGCACGCGGCGGCAAAAGCTGCGAGCGCCGCCAGGATTGCAATAGTCCGATTCATCATGTGCTCCGCGCGTTGACACGCGAAGCTCTGCAATGGCGGCGCCGCTTAAGGTTTGGCTTTCGCTTCGGCTTTCTCGGCGAGATATTTCTCGAGCCAGTGGATGTTGTAGTTGCCGTCCACGATGTCGGGATCGCGCACCAGGTCCTGGAAGAGGGGGATGGTGGTCTCGACACCGCTGACGACGATCTCGCCAAGCGCGCGCCGTAGCCGCATCAGGCATTCGCCGCGATCGCGTCCGTGCACGATGAGCTTGCCGATCAGCGAGTCATAATTCGGCGGGATCGAATAGCCGGCGTAAATCGCGCTATCGAGCCGCACGCCGAGGCCACCGGGCGGATGAAAGCCGGTGATCTTGCCGGGCGAGGGGCGGAAGGTGGCCGGGTTTTCGGCGTTCACCCGGCACTCGATGGCGTGGCCCTGAAACTTCACGTCGCGCTGGGTGAACGAGAGCGGCGCCCCGTCCGCGATACGAATTTGCTCGCGCACCAGATCGATGCCGGTGATCATCTCGGTGACCGGATGCTCGACCTGCAGGCGCGTGTTCATTTCGATGAAATAGAACTCGCCGTCTTCGTAGAGATATTCGATCGTGCCGACGCCGAGATAGCCCAGCTTCTTGATGGCTTTAGCCGTGATCGCGCCAATGTCCGCGCGGTCTTCATCATTGAGCGCGGGCGAAGGCGCTTCTTCGAGGATTTTCTGGTGGCGGCGCTGCAGCGAGCAATCGCGTTCGCCCAAATGCACAACCGCGCCATGGCTATCGGCAATAATCTGAATCTCGATGTGCCGGGGCGCGCCGAGATATTTTTCTAGATAGACCGCATCGTCGCCGAACGCGGCGCGGGCTTCCGCGCGCGCGGTGGAGAGCGCTTCGGATAAATCTTCGGCCGTGCGCGCGACTTTCATGCCGCGCCCGCCGCCGCCGGCCGCCGCTTTCACCAAGACCGGATAGCCGATGCGCTTGGCGATGCGCTTGGCTTCGTCGTCATTGGTGACGCCGCCATCGGAGCCGGGGACAACGGGAATGCCAGCCGCCGCGACGGCTTGCTTGGCGCTGATCTTGTCGCCCATCAACTTGATGTGTTCGGGCTTGGGTCCGATGAAAACGAGGCCGTGCTTTTCCACGATCTCGGCGAAGCGCGCGTTTTCCGAAAGAAAGCCGTAACCCGGATGAATCGCCTGCGCGCCGGTGATCTCGGCGGCGGTGATGATCGATGGGATGTGGAGATAAGATTTCGCGGCAGGCGCTGGGCCGATGCAAACGCTCTCGTCCGCAAGGCGCACATGCATGGCGTCAGCGTCGGCGGTGGAATGCACCGCAACGGTGGCGATGCCCATCTCCTTGCAGGCGCGATGGATGCGCAGCGCGATCTCGCCGCGATTTGCGATGAGGATTTTATCGAACATCTATTCGAGGATCACGAGGGGCGAGCCGAACTCGACCGGCGTTGCGTCGACGATCAGGATTTGCGTCACCTTGCCCGCGCGCGGCGCTGGGATCGGATTGAACGTCTTCATGGCCTCGACCACCATCAGGGTCTGACCCTCGGTGACTTTGTCCCCGATTTTTATGAAGACCGCAGCCCCTGGCTCGGGCGAAAGATACGCAGTGCCAACCATGGGCGAGAGCACGGCGCCCGGATGCGCGCGCGCATCGAGCGGAGCGTCCGCCTGCGGCGTTGGCGCCGGCAAGGCGGCCGGCTGAGGCGCCGGCACGTGCGCTGCGGCCATGACTGGCGCGGCAGCGGCGGTGATGGAGCGCGCGAGGCGGAGTTTCATCTCGCCGTGCTGCACCTCGATTTCGCTCAGGCCGCTGTCGCGCAGGATGGCGGCGAGTTCGCGCACGAATTCGGCGTCAAGCGCTTGCGACTTCTTATCGTTCATAGACGTGGGTCTCCTGCTCACGCGCGTTGCTCCTGAATGAGCCCTGCGGCGGCTTCGATGGCGAGAACATAGCTCTGGGCGCCAAAGCCGGCGATCACGCCCGCGGCGGCGGTTGAAATGTGCGAAATGTGGCGGAAGGGCTCACGCGTGGCGGGGTTGCTCAAATGGGTCTCTATCACGGGAACGCCGATGGCCTTGATCGCGTCGTGCAGCGCAATCGAGGTGTGGGTGTAGGCGCCGGCGTTTAGAACGACGGCGCTGGCTTTGTCTCTAGCCTCATGCAGCCAATCCACCAATTGGCCTTCGATATTGGACTGGCGAAACGCGATGGCGAGCCCGAAGGCGGCGGCGCGCGCGGCGCAGGCTTTCTCGATATCCGCCAAAGTGCTGCGGCCGTAGATTTCCGGCTCGCGTGTGCCCAGCAGATTGAGGTTGGGGCCGTTAAGGACGAAAATAGGCTTAGGGGTCGGCATGAGCCTTGTTCTGGTTTTGGACGCGGCGCCGGTTGATCGGCGCGCGACTGGCGCTTAAGTCGGGCCGGATAGGAAAGCCGATGCGATTGACCGTCAATGGCGAAGTGAAAGAAGCGCCCGATCAGGCGACGCTGGCCGCGTTTCTCGCCTCCCTGGGGATCGAGGCGGGCAGGGTGGCGGTCGAGCGCAACCTCGAAATCGCGCCCCGCTCGCGCTGGCCTGCGATCACGCTGGAGGACGGGGACCGGCTGGAGATCGTGCAATTTGTGGGGGGCGGGTGATGGACGGGCATGTTCCTGCCGGCGATGCGCGCTTGACGATTGCTGGCCGCACCTTCGCGTCGCGCCTCATCATCGGCACCGGCAAGTATAAGAGCTACGCCGAGAACGCCGCGGCGCTGGAAGCGAGCGGCGCGGACATCGTTACGGTGGCGGTGCGGCGGGTGAATCTTTCCGATCCGAGCAAGGAGCGGCTGACGGATTTTATCGATCCGAAACAGGTGACGTTTCTGCCGAACACGGCGGGCTGCTTCACCGGTGAGGAAGCGGTGCGCACTTTGCGTCTGGCGCGTGAGGCGGGCGGGTGGACGCTGGTGAAGCTCGAAGTGCTGGCGGACCAGAAGACGCTCTATCCCGATATGGAAGAGACGCTCCGCGCGGCGAAGCTGCTGGTGAGCGAAGGCTTCGAGGTGATGGTCTATTGCAGCGACGATCCGGTTTATGCGCGCAAGCTTGAAGAAGCGGGCTGCGTCGCGATCATGCCGCTGGGCTCGCTGATCGGCTCGGGGCTGGGCGTGCAGAACCCGGTGAATATCCGCCTCATCGTTGAACAGGCGCGTGTGCCGGTGATCGTGGACGCAGGCGTTGGCACCGCGTCCGATGCAGCGGTGGCGATGGAGCTTGGCTGCGACGGCGTGCTGATGAACACGGCGATCGCGGAAGCAAAAGACCCGATCCGCATGGCGCGTGCGATGAAGCATGCGGTGATTGCGGGACGCGAGGCTTATCTCGCGGGGCGCATGGGTAAGAAGAAGTACGCCGATCCTTCGAGCCCGTTGGGTGGGCTGATTTAGGAGAGATACGTTGCGTCTATTGGCCCTCGTGCTCGTCGTCGCGTTGTCCTCAGGCGTCGCTCACGCCCAAACCGATGGGCTAACGATCGATTTGGCGCCGTTGGGCGAGCGTCCCCCAGAACTCTCCGAACAGCGTCCTTACGAACTCGTTTTGACCGAGGGAGTGACTGCGACTTTGGCCGCATTTCTGAACGCAAGAAGCTGCACGCGGGCCAGTGTCCGCTCATTGGCGTTTGAGGATGTTTCAGGCAGCGACGTGTCGACGCGCCGTCTCTCGGAGGATGGCGGGCGCGTCTTCAAAGAGCGCCTATTCGTCGATATGTGCGGCGCGCAATACATGCCGAATTATTATTTTATCCACGCGCCCGATCGACCTCTTCGCATGACGGAGGGCGTCCCAGGGCAAACGCGAGCAAGCCTGCAATTGCAGGCAGATGTGCAGCCGCTTGTGCTGCGCGTCGCCCGAACCTTAGCTCAATGCCCGGAGCCCAATAATCTTGGCCTTGTCCACACAACCGTCGATGAAGCGCGCGCTGAAGACGACGGGGCATGGGAGGAGACATGGATTGTCAGCGCTTGCCGCGCCCGCGTCGACATTCCTGTGCGCTTTCAGCCGAGCGAACGCGGTGGGATTGATTTTGCCATCAACGGCGAAAACGCGCGTGTGACGCGCTAGGCGCCGCTTGGTGGTTGATCTGGCGCGGTCTTATCCTTTCCCTTGATGGGAAAATCGCCCTGCAGCGGTCGGATAGGGTGGCGGCGCGGTTTTTCAGAGGGTGGCGCTGTCACCCACTCAGTCGTCGCGCTTTGCGCGCCGACAGCTCGCCCATCAAGGGCGAGCATGAAGAGGAGCGTTAGCGCGCCGCGCGCGCGGCCCGCCCCGCTGCGCGCAACGCCGCTTCCACTTCGGTCGCGTCGCGGAAGCCGGAATGCCATTCATTGTTGATGAAGAAAGCCGGCGTGCCGTTGACGCCGGAATCGTAGGCGAGCGCGCGGTTCTGTTCGAGATGGCGCGTGATCTCCGGATCGTCCATGCGCGCGCGCATACGGCGAACGTCGATGCCGGACTGGCGCGCCAACGCATCGATGCGCGCTGATGTGAGATCGCCTTGGAAGCTCATCAGCGCGCGGTGGAAGGCGAGATATTTGTTCTGCGGCTGGGCGGCGAGCGCGGCGCGCGCCGCTTCCATGGATTGATCGCCGAGCACAGGCAGCTCTTTCAGCACCACACGCACATCGCGGCGCGTGCGAATGAGATCGCTCACCCATTCCATCGCGGCGTGGCAATAAGGGCAGCGGTAATCGTAGAATTCCACCACCGTGATCGGCGCGTTGGCGGCGCCGACGGAAAAATCGCGCTCGTCATTGACGATGCGTTCGCGGCGCTCGGCGCGGGTGCGCGCCTCGAGCGAATCCAAGGCCTCGCGCAGCACTTCGGGATTGTTGACCAGATAATCGCGCACAATGGCGCGCATTTCGGCCTGCTCCTGCGCGTTGAAGCTCTGCGCGGCGCTGGGCAGGGCCGGCGACCACATTAGGGCAAAAGCGAAGAGAGTAAGGAGAAGGCGCGCCATTGAGGGCTCCGTCAGGCGTGTTGAGCGCCGGAGATGGCGGCTTTTGGCGGTGTCGGCAAGCTTTTGCGCTTAGCTCCGGCGCCGTTCGCGTTCGCGCATCTGCTCTTCGGCGAAGCCCGCGATGTCCGTAGCGCGCTGATAGGACGGGGTTCCCCGGTCCAGGGTGCGGCGCGCGCGCTCCGCAAAGCTTTGCGCCGCGCCGAAATCGCCGATCGCGAAATTCTGCTCGGCGGATGCAAGTTCCGCGAGGCCGCGCTCGCCGCGAATGTCACGCGCTTGGGCCAGTTCCCGCCAGGCGAATGCGTTGTCCGGTTCGAGCGCCACAGCTTGTTCGAGCAAGGTGACGGCCTCATCGGCGCCCGCGCGGCTTTCGCCGGCCATGGTGGCGCGGGCGAGATTGATGAGCAGCAGCGGCTCATTGGGCGCGAGTTCCGTCGAGCGGCGATGGAAGGGGATCGATTCTTCCGCGCGGCCATTTTCGAACAGGATCTGGCCCATCAATTCTTGGAAGTAGGGATTGTTGGGATCCTCGCTGATGAGCGATTCAAGTTCGGTGCGCGCCTGCGTGAGTTCTGAGACGCGGAAATATGCGACAGCGCGGGCATAGCGTGCCGGCGCCGAGTGATCGCTGAGGGGATATTCTGCGAGCGTTTGTCCGCGCGTGCGCAGAAAGCCGATCAGCTTGGCCTGCATGAAGCGGAAGCGTTCGAGATTGTCTTCGCTATCGACTGCATCATGGTGCGAGCCCGCATCGACACGGCGGCGCAAAGCTTCGACGCGGTCGGATGTGTAGGGGTGCGTCATCATGTAGGGCGGGGCGCGCCGCACGGCGAATTCGTAGGGCCGCAGATTGCGGTTGAAGAAGCTGATGAGGCCCTCGCCGGATTGGCCGGTTTCCTCAAGATATGTCGCGGCCGCCTGGTCGGCTGACGATTCTTGCACTTGCGTGTGGCGCACGAAATTACTCATCGCGAATTGTTGCGAGCCGGCGATCAAAGCGGCGCCCGCGTCCGGCGCGCCGGCGGCCATTGCAAGCACGCCAAGACCGATGGAGATCAGCGCGGGCCCCATGGCTTGGCCCATGGCTTCGCGCGAGCGCGCTAAGTGGCCGCCCGCAATGTGGCCTGTTTCGTGCGCGAGCACGCCGATGATTTCGTTTGGCCGCTCGGCCGCGAGCAAAAGGCCGGTGTGGAAGAAGATGTTCTGGCCGCTTGAGACGAAGGCGTTCAGCGAATTGTCGTCGACGATATAAATGTGGATGTCGTCGGGGTTGAGGCCCGCCGCGACCCAGATCGGCTGACCGTAAGCGCGGAGCGTGTCTTCGATTTCAGTGTCGCGCAGCAGGCCTTGCGCGGATGCGGGCGCAACGCTGCTCACCACGAACGCGGCGGCAAGCAAAAGCGCGCTTCCAAAACGGCGCAAGCCAACGAGTACAGGCGCGATCATGCCGCCTCCAGAAAACCCAATCTTGCCGCCCCATTGCGGGTTTGAATGCCGGTTTGCGGCGGCAAGATGGCTAGACGCTTCAACCGCCCTTTTTCGACCAGCGGCTGAGGCGCGAGAAGAATTTATCACGCCTTTCCTGGTCTGGCTCGTAGGCAATGTCGGCCATGGCGGGGCTGCGATCCTCGTCGATGTCTTCTTCGGGCTCGGAGCGGCCCGCTTCGACATTCACCGGCTCGGCGATTTCGCGCACCGGGCGGGTGACGATCTCGGCGGCGGCGGGTTCGGGATCGAAGCTTTCGATCGCTTCCTCCACCGGGCTGTCCTCGACCTCTTGGGTGCGCACTGGAGCGGGCGGCGCCTCTTGCTCTTGCGGCGGACGCGGCAGCAGCGATTTGGGATCGGCGCTGACGAAATCCAGCCATTCGCCGCCATCGACCTCGAAGGTGCGCCGGCCACGGCCACGGCGGCGACGACGGCGGCGCGGGCCGCGATCGTCGCCGCGCGGGGCGGCAGAGGCGGTTGGCGCAGGCGCGGCGCGCGCGGCGACTTCTTCCCCGTCGCCGCCTTCAGCGGCGCCCGGCTCACCTTCGCGCCGGCGCTTACCGCCCCGGCGGCCACGGCGACGGCCGCGGCGGCGATTTTCGGCGTCGGCGCGGGCCTCGGCGGTTTCCGGCGTTGCTTCGGCCTCTTCGTGCTCTTCGTCTTCCTCGACGTCGGGCTCGGCGGCTTCGATTTCTTCCGGCTCGGCTTCGCGGCGCGGCGGACGGCGCGACGAGGGCGCGGCTTCCGCCTCGTGCGACTCTGCGTGCTCGTGATCGTCGTCGAGGTGTCCGTCGCCGAGCACTTCGATTTCGAACTCCGTGGCGACGAGGCCGGGCGCTGCGGCGACACGCAGGCGCACATGGCGATTGTGCTCCATCGCCGCGAGCGCTTCGCGTTTTTCGTTCAAGATGTAGAGCGCGATATCGGTCGGCGCGCGCGCTTCGATCAGCGCGCCTTTTTGCTTCACGCTGGCTTCGTCGAGCGCACGCAGCAGCGCGAGCGAGGCCGATTGCACTGAGCGAATGCGGCCCGCGCCTTGGCAGGTGGCGCAGACATGCGTGGTGCCTTCAAGAACCCCGGTGCGGCGGCGCTGGCGCGAAAGCTCCAGCAAGCCGAAGCCCGAAATCTTGCCCATCTGAACGCGCGCGCGGTCAAAGCGCAGATTATCCTTCATGCGCTTTTCGACGATGCGGTCGTTCTTGGATTCCTCCATGTCGATGAAATCGATCACGATGAGGCCGGCAAGATCGCGAAGCCGCATTTGCCGCGCGGCTTCATCTGCCGCTTCGCAATTGGTCTTGAACGCGGTCTGCTCAATGCCGCGCTCACGCGTGGCGCGGCCGGAGTTCACATCGATGGCGACCAGGGCTTCAGCCTGGTTGATCACGATGTAGCCGCCCGATTTCAGCGTCACGACAGGCGAATAAATCGACTCAAGCTGCCGCTCGACGCCGTTTTTGACGAAGATGGGCGTGGGGTCGCGCCAATGCTGCACGCGCTTGGCGTGGCTCGGCATCAGCATGCGGATGAAGTCTTTGGCTTCCTTGTAGGCTTCCTCGCCCTCGACATGGATATCCTCGACGTCTTTGTCGTAGAGGTCGCGGATGGCGCGCTTCACCAGCGAAGATTCTTCGTAGATCATCGCCGGCGCGATCGAGCGCATGGTCTGGTCGCGAATGGTTTCCCAGGCGCGCGAGAGATATTCGTAATCGCGCTTGATCTCCGTCTTGGTGCGCTTGGCGCCCGCGGTGCGGATGATCAGGCCCTGGCCCTGCGGCACTTCGAGCTCGTTGGCGATTTTCTTCAAACGCTTGCGATCGGTCGCTTGCGTGATCTTGCGGGAGATGCCGCCGCCGCGACCCGTGTTGGGCATTAGCACGCAATAACGGCCGGCGAGCGAGAGATAGGTCGTGAGCGCTGCGCCTTTGTTGCCGCGCTCTTCCTTGACCACCTGCACCAGCATGATCTGCCGACGGCGGATCACTTCCTGGATTTTGTAGCGGCGCGTGAGGATGCGGCGGCGGCGCTCTTCGAGCGCTTCGTCGTCCTCCTCTTCCTCGCCGACAGCAGCTTCTGCCGCGGCGAGTTCAGCCTTGATGGAATCCTGATCGGCGACCGGGATGGCGTAATAATCCGGGTGGATTTCCGGGAAGGCGAGAAAGCCGTGGCGGTTGCCGCCATATTCGACGAAGGCGGCCTGGAGCGACGGCTCCACGCGCGTCACTTTCGCCAGATAGATATTCCCGCGGAGTTGTTTCCGGTTCTGAGTTTCGAAGTCGAAATCGTCAACACGTGTTCCGTCGAGCACCGCAACCCGGGTTTCCTCCGGGTGGGCGGCGTCGATAAGCATTGTTTTGGCCATTGATATGGGCTCCGTCAGCGTCGCGCGCGCGGGCCCGCTGGCGAACCTTGGGACGATCGTAGCGATCATCCGCTGGGCGCGGGGCGGCGTGGCGATGCAAAGTCATGGGATAAAGCGTGTCCGTGACGCTGCCCGCGCCGCCGGCCTGAATGGGCCGGGTGGCGATAGGGGCAAGCGAAGCGCGGATCATGCACGTCTCCAGTTGACGCCGTCTAAAAGACGGCGTGGCGGCGCTCCCACAGGGGCAGGGGCAAGCTCGGGGTCCGGGGCGGCGCCATAGGGGCGCTCCGCAGGGCCTGTCGCGCCGATCCGCTGTGCGGGAGCGCGCCGGCGCGCATGGGGCTTGGATGCCCGGCGGCGCACACGGCGATGGGCCACCTTGCCTGATTTGGTTACGGAAAGGAAGCGGGCTGGGGCGCCCGTAATGATTGAAATGCGCCGCCTTTCGCATAGCCGCGCATTAACCCGCCGCTAACTGCAGATTGAGCTTTGGGTAACTGCAATTAACCCCGTCCTTAAACCACATCGCAAGCGCGCCCCGCTAAGGTCGCGCCTCAATGGATTTCACCCGCCGCCTCTTCAATGCGCGTTTTGCCAGCGCTCTCGCGCTCGGCGCCGCTTTGCCCAGCCGCGCCTTCGCGGACGTGCCGGCGGCGATCCGCAATGTCGCGCTGACTGAAGCCGGGCAGGGCGTCCGGATCGCCGTGATTGCGGATCGGGCGGTTTCCGCACGTACATTTTTCCTTGAAAATCCAGGTCGCTTCGTGATCGACATGGCTGGCGCGCATTGGGCGATGCCGGGCCAGTCGGGACAAGGCCCGGGCGCGGGCGTGGTGTCTGGATACCGTTATGCCATGCGCCCGGAGGGCGCGGCGCGGCTCGTGCTGGACCTCCAAGCCCCCGCGACCTTGGTCCGCCAAGCTTTGGGCGGGCGTTCGCCGGAACTCACTTTCGACCTCGCTGCGGCCGGCCCGATCGTCGCCGCGCGCCCCGCGCTCCAAGTGCCTGGCCGCAACACTGGCCGGCGCACCATCGTGATCGACGCTGGGCATGGCGGTCGCGATCCCGGCGCGATCGGCGCGACGGGCGTTCGTGAGAAGGATGTCGTCCTCGACGCCGCCCTCCAGTTGCGCCAGGCGCTGGAATCTCGGGGCCGCTACCGCGTCGCGCTGACCCGCGACACCGACACGTTCGTGCCCCTGGAAAACCGCGTCAGCTTTGCCCGCGCGCAGAACGCGGACCTCTTCATTTCGGTGCATGCGGACTCCCACTCGAACGCGGACGCCCATGGCGCGTCGGTGTACACACTCTCCGAACGCGGCGCGGCGCGGGCGCAGAACATGATGACGGCGCAGAACTGGGATCTCGACCTTGGCGAGGCGCCGCGCACTGGCGTTGTCGGCAATATCCTGGTCGATCTGGCGCAGCGTGAAACCACCAATCGCTCGGCCAGCTTCGCCGAGACGGTTATCCACAGCTTGGGCGAAGTGTCTCCGCTGCTGCGCAACACGCACCGCAATGCCGGCTTCTTTGTGCTGCTCGCGCCCGATGTGCCAGCGGTGCTGATCGAAACTGGCTTTTTGAGCAATGTCGCTGACGAGCGCCGCTTGGCCGATCCGCGCGAGCGCGCCTCGATGGCCGAAGCGATGGCGGGGGCGGTGGACAGCTATTTCGGCGGCCCCGTTCACATGGCCGGGGCGTAAGCAGCGTTCTGCAGGGGCGGCCTCAAAGTCGCCCCACACCGCCCTAATTTGCCGCGTAAAGCTTCACGTGACAGCAAGCGCGCCATGGCATAATCGCGGGGCCGGGGCGGGTCGGCGGCGTGTTGAGCGAAGCGGGAAGCGGGTTGGATGCTGCGTAAAGTCTTGATCGGTGCGGCGATTGCCGCCGGTGTTGTGGTGCTTGGCGTCGTCGGCTTTTTGATCGCTGCGATGCAAGGCCTGCCCAGCCTGCGCGAATTGCAGGACTATCAGCCGCCCGTCACCAGCCGCGTGCACGCGGGCGACGGCGCGGTTGTCGCCGAGTTCGCGCGTGAGCAGCGCATGTTCGTGCCGATCGCGCAGATCCCAGATCATGTGCGCGAAGCGTTCATCGCGACGGAAGACCAACACTTTTTCGAGCACAGCGGCATCGATTATAGCGGCCTGATGCGCGCCATGGTGTCGAACGTCGGCAATGTGCTGCGCGGCCGGCGTCTTGAAGGCGCCTCGACCATCACCCAGCAAGTCGCGGGCAATATGTTGACGGGCCGCGCGGCCGGTTGCGAGGGCCTCGTTTGCGCGCTCTACACAAAATTGCGCGAAGGCATGATGGCTCAGCGCATCGAGAAAGCGTTCCAAGGCGAAGGCGGCAAGGAGCGCATCCTCGAGCTTTATTTGAACCAGATTTATCTCGGCAACCGCTCCTATGGCGTGGCCGCGGCGGCGCTCAATTATTTCGACAAGCCGCTCGATCAGCTCACCATCGGCGAAGCCGCCTATCTCGGCGCGCTGCCGAAGGCGCCGAACAATTACAACGCCGCGCGTCACCATGACCGCGCGGTGCAGCGCCGCGATCTCGTGATCGGCCGGATGCTGGAGCGCGGCTACATCACGGAAGCCGAAGCGACCGCCGCGCGCGCCGAAGACCTCACCACTGTCGATCGCTTGGCAGGCGATCAGTACGTCGCTGCTTCGCATTTCGTCGAAGAAGTGCGCCGCCAAGTGCAGGCGCAGTATGGCGAGCAAGCGCTGTACGACGGCGGGCTCTCGATCCGCTCGACACTCGACACGCATTTGCAGCTCACCGCCGCGCGCGCCGTGCGCGCGGGGCTTGAGGGTTATGATCGCCGCCATTCGTGGCGCGGTCCGATCGGCGCTGGCGAAGCAAGCGGCGATATCGGCGCGCAATTGCGCGAGGCCGCCGCGCCGCCGCAGCTTTCCGGCTGGCGCCGCGCGATGGTCACGGCGACGCAAGGCGGCGTGCGGGTCACGGATGAGAACGGCGACAGCGGCCGCTTGCTCGATGCTGATGTCACTTGGGCCGCGCAAGCCGCGCGGCGTGAATCCAATGCGGCGCTTCGCGTCGGCTCGATGATCTATGTCACGCGCGGCGAGGGCGGCCGTTACACGCTGAAGCAAGTGCCCGAAGTGCAGGGCGCGCTGGTGGCGATGGATCCGCATACTGGCCGCGTGCTTGCGATGGTCGGCGGCTATTCGTTCAACGAGGCAGGCGGGCTCAATCGCGCGACGCAGGCGCAGCGCCAGCCTGGTTCATCGATCAAGCCGATCGTTTATGCGGCGGCGCTTGAATGGACCAGCGGCGACGCGGCGATCACGCCGGCGACGCTGATCGACGATGGCCCGCTCTCGGTTGAAGCGGGCGATGGCTCGACTTGGTCGCCGGAAAACTACGAGCACGATTTCATGGGGCCGACGCCGCTGCGGCGCGGCCTTGAGCTCTCGCGCAACGCGATGACGGCGCGCATCGCCTATGAGATGGGGCCCGAGCGCGTGCTCGATTATGGCCGCCGTCTCGGCGTTTATGGCGACAACACCCAAGCCGTGTTCGCGCTCGCGCTTGGCTCTGGCGAAACCACCTTGCTGCGCATGACGACGGCTTACGGCATGTTCGTGAACGGCGGCCGGCAAATTCAGCCGATCCTGATCGACCGCATTCAGGATCGCAGCGGCCACACGGTCTTCCGCCGCGATCAACGCGACTGCACGGGCTGCGATGCCGAGTGGCGCAACCAAGGCCCGCCTTCTTTGCCGGACACGCGCCGCCAAGTGCTCGATCCGATCACGGCTTACCAGGTCGTCTCGATGACAGAAGGCGTCGTGCAGCGCGGCACCGCGACAGCGCTCAACAGCCTGGGCCAAACCCTCGGCGGCAAGACCGGCACCACCAGCGATTACAAGGACGCTTGGTTCATCGGCTATTCGCCTGACCTCGTCGTCGGCGTGTGGGTTGGCTTCGATCGCCCGCGCACCATGGGCGACGGCGAAACCGGCGCGCGCAACGCCGTGCCGATCTTCCGCGACTTCATGCGCGAAGCGCTGCGGGACGTCTCACCCGCGCCGTTCCGGATTCCAGCCGGCGTCCGGTTGGTGCGCGTCGATTCAAACACTGGCTTGCTGCCGGGGCCGGAGAGCACGAGCACGATCCTCGAAGCATTCCGACCGGGCACAGAGCCGACGAACGAAAACATGCCGTCCTCGCCCTTCGTGTTCGGCGGCACCGATCCGATCGATCCGCGCGTGCTCTCTGGTCTGCAGGATGTGTTCGGCTCGCCCGGCCAAGCCGAGCCTTCGACCAACACCACGCCCACGCCGCAACAGCGCGACGAGGATTTGGGCGGACTTTACTGAGCAGGGCTGGGTGTTTCGGCGGGCTTCGCTATATATCCCGCTGACACATTCCAAGGACACGTTCCATGCGACCCGATATTGCCGCCCTCGCCGAGAGCATCGAGAACAGCGCCGCTTTGCTGCGGAGGCGTCTTTGACTGGGACCGCGCCAATGTCCGCGTCGATGAGCTGAACGCGCTCGTCGAGAATCCGAATTTCTGGAACGATTCCGAAAAAGCGCAGAAGCTCATGCGCGAGCGCAACAAGCTCGCGAGCGCGATCGAACGCATCCTCACGCTCGAGCGTGATCTGAAAGACACCGTCGAACTGGCCGAGATGGCCGACGTCGAAGGCGAAGAGGCGATGGTGGAGGATGCGCGGCGTAGCTTGAACGAAGTGCATCAGCGCGCGGCCAAGGCCGAACTGGAAGCTTTGCTCTCGGGCGAAGCGGACGCGAACGACTGTTATGTCGAAATCAATTCCGGCGCCGGCGGCACGGAAAGCCAGGATTGGGCGGAGATGCTGTCGCGCATGTATGCGCGCTGGGCCAATGCGCATGCGTATAAAGTTGAGGAGCTTGAATATCAGGGCGGCGATACCGCCGGCATCAAGTCCGCGACTTTGCTAGTGAAGGGTGAGAATGCCTATGGCTGGCTGAAGACCGAAGCGGGCGTCCATCGCCTCGTGCGCATCAGCCCGTATGATTCCAACGCGCGCCGGCACACGAGCTTTGCGAGCGTGTGGGTCTATCCGGTGATCGACGAGACGATTGAGATCGAAATCAACGAGAAAGACGTGCGCATCGACACTTACCGCTCATCCGGCGCGGGCGGGCAGCACGTCAACAAAACCGACAGCGCCGTGCGGCTGACGCACATGCCGAGCGGCATCGTCGTCGCGTGCCAATCGGAACGATCGCAGCACAAGAACCGCGCCACCGCGTGGGATATGCTGCGCGCGCGTTTGTACGAGCGCGAATTGCAAGCGCGCGAAGCCAAGGCCGATGCGCTGGAATCGCAGAAGACGGAAATCGGCTGGGGCCGGCAAATCCGTTCTTACGTCCTGCAGCCCTATCAGATGGTCAAAGACCTCCGCACCGGCGTCGAGACTAGCGACACCCAAGGCGTGCTCGATGGCGATCTGGATGCGTTCATGGCCGCGTCACTCGCTGCGCGCGTGAGCGGGACGGCCGATGGGGTGGTGGAGGATATCGACTAGCGCTCGCGCTTTCAGTCATTCCAGACGGGGCAAAGGCCGATCTGGAATCTGATGCAGAGGAGGGCTCGCCGCTCATCCTCGCCCTTGATGGGCGAGGTGGCCGCGAGCGGAGCTCGCGGACGGAGTGGGTGGCGGCTTTGTCCTGCAAGCACGGCGCTATCACCCACTCAGTCATCGCGCTGTCGCGCGCTGACAGCTCGCCCATCGAGGGCGAGCATGAAGCGGCGGCACGGCGCACAAATAAAAAGGCCGGCGTTTCCGCCGGCCTCGAAGTTTGTATTCCAACCCAAACCAGTAAAATCAGAAGCTCAGTTCGAAGCCCCGGTGACGATCACGCTCGGGGCCATGCGGTCGGCGGGTTCGGCATCGCCGAATGCGCCAAAGGATGAAGTGGGCGCCTCAGCCGGCGCGACCAGTTGCGGCGTGGCGGGAGCGCCGGGGCCGGACTGGCTCAGCGGATCCTGCAAATAGCGGCATTGGCCTTCGAACACCGCGCCCATCTCGACCGAGAGGCTTTGGTGGACGATGTCGCCCAGGACGTGGGCGTTGCGTGCGAGCATGACTTTGCGCGCCCGCACCGAACCTTCGATGCGGCCATGCACGGTGACGCTTTCGGAAATGATGTCGCCCTTGACCATGCCGGTGTCGCCGACCGTCAGCGAGCCGCCGCGCACATTGCCTTCGATCTCGCCGTCGACCTGAAGCTCGGCGCCCTCGGCGACGATCGCGCCCGTGATCTTCACGCCATTGGCGATGATCGAGGCGATGGTCGGGCGACCTTGCGCTTGGCGGCGCTGCGTGACGGGATCGGGAAGCGCGGGCATGTTTGGCTCGACTTTACCCTTGTTCGTGAACATGTCGTCCGGCCCTCAAGAAATTGACGGGATCAACAACCCGCCCGCGGAACCACACCTCATAATGAAGGTGGGTGCCAGTGCTGCGCCCAGTTGAACCCATCGAGCCGATGCGTTGGCCGATGGCGACCCGGTCGCCGCGCGCGACCTGAATGTCGCGCAAATGTCCGTACCGAGTCTTAAAGCCGTGGCCGTGGTCGATCTCGACGCAATAGCCGTAGCCTGACTTGGTGCCGGCGAAAACGACTGTGCCTGGCGATGTGGAGACGACCGGCGCGCGGTCGAACGCGGCCATGTCGAGCCCGGCATGGAAGGTCGGCCGGCCGGTGAAGGGATCGACGCGGGGCCCAAAACCGCTGGTTTCGCGGTAATCGACCGCCAAAGGCGCGGCGAGCGGGGTTGCCCCGGCGATCGCTTCCAGGCGGCGCGATTCAGCGACGCGGGCGGCGACTTGGCTGACGCGGTGGGCGAAAGCGGGGTTGAGATCGCTGTCGCGGAGATAGGCGACCAGATCTTGGGGAACCAGCGGACCGCCGGTTTCGGCAGCCTCGGGGCCGGTGAGGGTCGACATGCTGACGCCGGTCAGGCGCATCACGCCGCGAACCTGCTCGCTGCGCTCGGCGACGGCGTCTTCCAGTTCCGAGAGGGTCTCTTCCTGGTCGGCGTCGAGGCGTTCGGCGCGGGCGCGGAAGCCGACGGTTTGAACCTGATAGGGCTCGGAAACCATCATGCGGGCTTGGCGGGGCTCGGCTTCGTCGATCGAGGCGGCCATCAGCATCCGGGCGCCATCGCGTTCGATCGGGCGGGCGGCGGCTGTGAGGCTGGTGCCGCCGGCATATTCGAGCAGGCTGCGCAGGACTTCGTGGCGGGTCTCGAAATCGCGGGTGGCGTTGTCGAACGCCTGGGTGCGTTCTTCGAGCTGGGCTTGAGCGGCGGCGGACTGGGCGCGCGCTTCGTTCAGCCAGCGATCGTATTTCTGTTGGAGGCGCTCAACTTCTGCGTTGGACGCCGTGGCTTGCGGGCCTTCGAGAAGGGTGTTGGCGGTCGCATAGACGCACCAACCGGCAATGCCGACCGCTCCGAGCGCCAAAAGCGCCTGTTTGGAGGGAGAAAGCGAGACATACCGGACGCTACCGCCGCTGCGGTGATAGATCTGACGCTCTGGAAAAGCGCGATCAAAGAACGCCCTAGCTCGCGACCCGAACTGGCTCATTTTCCGCCACCGCCCGCTGCAAAACCAAAAATGTCGTTAGCCCCGCCGAAACCAATCCAACCTGAAACGGTCCCGAATTGCAACACTCCGTAACGATCGTTTACAGGAATTTCAGTATGTTTGCCTCGAGCTTGCGAAAGCCGGACCAATTAGCGGGCGTCAAAGGTAAACAAGCCCAGTAAAACGCTAGGCGCCATTAACTTCATTTAAGACTTCATCGACATGTCCGGGCACTCTCACCTTGCGCCAGATGCGGCTGATCCGGCCCTTACGGTCGATCAGGAAGGTGGCGCGCTCCACGCCCATGTACTGGCGTCCGTACATGCTCTTTTCGACCCAAACGCCGTAGCGCTCACAAACGAGGCCGTCTTCGTCGGAGCCAAGCTGCAGTTTCAGCCCATATTTGGCCGTGAATTTAGCGTGCTTGGGGAGCGGATCGCGGGACACCCCGACCACGACTGCTTTGGCGGCCGCGAATTCGTTTGTCTTTTCAGTGAAGTTTAGGGCTTCCTGGGTACAAGCAGGCGTGTCGTCCTTAGGGTAAAAATAAAGGACGACTTGCTTGCCACGGAGGCCAGCGAGGCTGACGCGACCGCCCCCGGCCGTTGGCAGATCAAAGTCGGGGGCAGGATCGCCTGGCTTGAGCGGTTTCGACATGGGCACCCCCTTGCTGCGAGCTGATGCACCGGCGCTCGGCGCTGGGGCGGAGCTTTGCGCAAGATCGAGCGGCTCCGCCAGAGGCGGGTCGGCATGATTCGGCGCTCCAGCCTCATTGCTCTCGAAGGCTTGTTGGCCCTCGCGGCGGCGGCGCTGATCGCGCTGGTCGTGGTCTGGTGGCGGCTAAGCCAAGGGCCGGTCGAACTCAATTTCATTCGCGAGCATGTGCAGGCCGAACTGAGCGAAGCGCGTTCAGGGCGGCCTGTCGGGATTGAGCGCGTTGAACTCGCCTGGAGCCAGAGCGGGGGCTCGCTCGAATTGCGCGCCATCGGCGTCACGGTCGAAGACGGGCGCGGCCAGGTGCTGTCGCGTTCGGAGGAAGCGCGCATCGAGCTTGGCGTGCTGCCGCTCTTCATCGGACGCGTTTCGGTGGTGCGCGCCGATTTCTCCGGCGGCGATATTTCAATCACGCGCAAGATCGATGGCGCGGTTCATATCGCATTTGGCCCGCCCGAAGCGCCGCCCGACATCATCATCCCGCCCCCGCCGATCAACGAAACCTTGGAGCAGCGCGTCAACCGCGCGCTCGATGGCATGCAAGCGGTGTTCAGGCCTGTTGGCGTGGGCGGGCGTTTGCGGAATGTGAGTTTGCGCGGCGCGCAGCTGGTGATCATCGATGAAGTGAGCGGAAGCCGCTGGACGGCGGACGCGGCGGGCATGTCGCTGGCGCGCAATGGCAATGCGCTCGCCTTCGCCGCCGAAGCGCGGCTGGAGGCGGCGGAGGGCTCGGCGCCCGCGACCTTGCGGATCACCACGGACACCGCGTTCCAATCGGCGATCGTTGAGTTCGGCGCGCGCGAGGTGCGGCCGCGTGCGCTGCTAACGACGGCGGCGCTTGGCCCGTTCGCCGGCCTCGATGCGCCGCTGACCGCAAACATTTCGATCGGGCTCGACCGTGAGAGCGGCATCAATCGGCTCGAGGGCGAGGTCTCGCTTGGGCGCGGCGTTGCGGACATGGCCGGCGGGCAATTCAGCCTCGACGGCGGGCGCCTCCATGGCCGCTACGATCTGGCGACTGACGAACTCATCATCGACCAACTCAATCTCGCGGGAGACCGCACGCGCGTGCAGGGCGAAATGCATGTGCGCGACGCCTCCGCGCTGCTGCGGGCCAATTCCGACGAGCCCTCCGCGTTCGACATCGCGCTCCCCGCGCTGACCTTGGATGTGCCGGGCGTGTTCGCGGCGCCGATCGACCTTGCCGACGTGCGCGTCACAGGCTCGCTCGGCGACGGCATCCAGTTCTCGCGTCTGCAGGCGCGCGCCGGCGAAGCGACGCTCAACGCGACCGGGCGCATCTATTGGGCGCGCGCTGGCGCGGAGCGGCGCAATCATATGGGCATCACGCTCGATGGTGCGGTCACGGGCGCGCTGACGACCGAGCAGGTGCTGCACCTCTGGCCGATCAAGCTTGGCGAAGGCGCGCGGCACTATCTCGCGGAATCCATCCGCGGGGGCCGCGTCACCGATGGGCAAGTGCGCATCAATATTCTTCCCTCCGATTTCGCGGCGGGCGGGCTCCGCAATGAGAGCCTCAATGTGAGTTTCAATCTCGCCGATGCGGAAATGCGCTTCATCGAGACCATGTCGCCGCTGACGCATGCGCGTGCGCGCGGCGTGCTGCAGGGCAACCGCTTCGATCTGACGCTGAGCGAAGGACGGCTCAACAATCTCGTCATCACGCAAGGCCGCGTGGAAGCGCCGCGCCTTCATCCCAAGGGCGCGATGCTAACGATCGCAGCGCATGCCGAAGGCGACACGCGCAACGTGCTCGAAGTTTTGACGCAGGCGCCGCTGAGCCTCGATCCGCAATTGCCGGTCGATGTTGCGACCGCGACGGGCCGCACCAGCGTGGATCTCACCTTGCAGCGCCCGCTTTTGAACGATGTCGCGTTCGAGCAATGGCGCTTCAACATCAATGGCCGCATCAACGATTTCGCCGGCAATATGGACACGCGCCGCGTCACGCTGAGCCAGGGCCAACTTGTGGTGCGCGGCGATCAGAACGCGATCAATGTGTCCGGCCCGGTGCGCGCGGGCACGTCTGATGTGAACGTGCAATGGACGGAGACCTTGCAGCGGCGCGGCGTCGAAGGCGGTTCGCGCTATGAGATTTCGGGCAATTTCGATGCTGGCGATCTGATCCGTCTCGGCTACCCAATCGCGCAATATGCCGAAGGGCGCGTTGGCGTCACGGTGAGCGGCGACGGGCGCGGTTTTGACGTGAACCACGCCAATATTCAGCTCGATTTGCGCAATGCGGCCGTCGAAACGCCGTGGACATTCTGGACTAAGCGCGCAGGACAAGCCGCTTCGGCGCGCTTCGACGTGGCGCGTCAGCCCGACGGTTCGGTCGCGTTCAACAATCTCGATGCGCGCGGCGTGGGTTTGCTCGCGCAAGGCCGCATTCGCGTCAATCGCGATCAGGAATTGCTTGAAGCGGATCTAACGCGCCTCAGCATTGACGGGCGCTCCGATGCACGCCTGCAAGCAGTGCGCGCGCAAGATGGCGCGCTCGACATCACCGTCCGCGGCGCTCTCTGGGACGCAGCGCCCTTTATGGATGCGGAGGAGCCGGAAGCTGGACGCACGGCGACGCCGGCGACGGCCGAGCCGCCGGTGCGCGCGCATCTCGCAGTCGATCGTTTGAAGATGCGCGGCGGCGCGACGCTTGCCGATGCGCGCGTTGAAGTTCTGGTGCAGCGCGGCGCGCTTGCCATGCTCACGGCAGAAGGGCGCTCTCCGGGCGGACGCGCCTTTTCACTGGGGCTCGGGCCGCGCGCCGCCGATCCGCAGGGGCGCATTGCGTTGCGCGCCGAGGATGGCGGCTTTGCGCTCCGCGCTCTCACGGGCGGGGAAAATGTTGTCGGCGGCACAGCGACCGCGGAAGGCGATTGGCGCGCGGGGCCGCCGAGCCGCGCCAATTTCAACGTGCATTTGCGCGATTTCCGCGTGGTGCGATTGCCGGCGATGGCGGGATTGCTCTCTTCGGTCGGCTCGCTCACCGGCATGGTCGATACGCTGAACGGGGACGGCATCGGCTTTAGCGCTCTCGATGCGTCAATCGCATTCAACAATAACCGCATGACCTTCACCGATGCGCGTGCGGCAGGCCCCGCGCTCGGTCTCACGGGTTCGGGCAGCTACGACATGCGCGCCGACAATCTCGATATCGATGGTGTTGTGGTGCCGTCTTATGGGCTGAACTCCATGCTCGGCGCGCTGCCGGTGCTCGGCGATCTTTTCGTGTCGCGCCAAGGCGAGGGCGTGTTCGGCATGACCTATGCGCTGAACGGGCCGGTGGCGACGCCGCGTGTGGGCGTCAATCCGATCTCGATGGTGACGCCCGGCATTCTCCGCCGCATCTTTGAGCCAGTGACCCCGCGCGCGCCCGCGCGCCCAGCCGCAACGCCCGCGCCCGCCGCGCCGGATCAAGGCGCGGCGGCGCCCGCGACGCGCGAAACCGCGGCGCTGCCGGTCGGCGAAGGCGACGTCGTCGAGCCTTAAGATTTGGACCGCCGGCGCCCTCGCCGGCCCACCATTGCCGACGAGGGCACCGGCGGTCCAAATCAATCCACGCGCAAAAGCGCGTGTTTCTTCTTGCCGACCGAGAGCTTGATCGCGCCATCGTGAAGATCGGCGGGGGTCAGCGATGCGTTCTCGTCGCTCACCAGTTCATCGTTCACACGAAGTGCACTGGCCGCGATGTGGCGCTTGGCTTCGCCGCGCGAGGCGACCAATCCCGCACGTTCGAACGCCGCCGCGACGCGAAGGCCCGCTTCAAGTTCGGCGCGCGGCAGCGTCACCGTCGGCAAGCCATCGGCGCGTTCACCCTGCTCGAAAGTCGCGCGCGCGGCTTCGGACGCGGCCTCCGCCGCCGCGCGGCCATGCAGCAGCGCGGTGGCTTCAGTGGCGAGTACTTTCTTCGCGTCATTGATCTCGGCGCCCTGCAGCGCTTCGAGGCGCGCGATTTCCTCAAGCGGCAGATCGGTGAAGAGCTTGAGGAAGCGGCCGACGTCCGCGTCCTCCGCGTTGCGCCAATATTGCCAGTAATCGTAGGGGCTCACGAGATCGGCGTTGAGCCACACTGCGCCCGCCGCCGTCTTGCCCATCTTGGCGCCTGATGCGGTGGTGATCAGCGGCTGGGTAAGGCCGAAGAGTTCAGCGCCGTCCATGCGCCGCCCGAGTTCGACGCCATTGACGATATTGCCCCACTGATCCGACCCGCCCATTTGCAGTGCGCAGCCATAGCGCCGCTGCAGCTCCACGAAATCGTAGGCCTGCAGCACCATGTAATTGAACTCGATGAAGGAGAGCGGTTGTTCGCGGTCGAGCCGGAGTTTCACCGAATCCATGCTGAGCATGCGATTGACCGACATGTGCCGGCCGACATCGCGGAGGAAATCGACATAGCGAAGCGGCAGCAGCCATTCGGAATTGTCGACCATGATGGCGTCGCTGGCGCCCGAGCCGAAGCGCAGGAATTTCTCGAACACGCCTTTGATCGAGGCCGCGTTGGCGTCGATCTGCGCCTCGCTCAGCATCTGGCGCGACTCGTCCTTGCCTGAAGGATCGCCGACGCGCGTGGTGCCGCCGCCGAGCAGCACGATCGGCTTGCCGCCGGCCTGCTGGAGGCGCCGCAGCAGCATGATCTGGGTGAGGGAGCCGACATGAAGGCTCGGCGCGGTCATGTCGAAACCGATATAGCCGGTGACGCCCTTGTCCGCGCGCGCGTCCAGCGCGGCGAGGTCGGTGCATTGATGAAATTGCCCGCGCGCTTGGACGGCGCGCAGGAACTCGGAGCGGGGGCTAAAGGCGTCGGCGGCAGTCACGAAAGTCTCCCGAGATGAGGGCCGGAGACCGTCTCTTGTGGAGCGCATGCCGCCGGCCAAGGGCGGCATGCAAAAGCGCGCCGCTCGCTAAATCAGCGAGCGATAATAGCGGAGAAGGGTCAGGCGGCGCGACATGGGGCGCTAGGTAGAGGGCGCGGGGCGGAGGCGTCAAGCGCGGAGCATTCGCCTGGCGTTAAAGTTCGCCGCTATAATGGGCCATGCTTGAGACGTTGAAACTGCACCCGGACTCGCGCTGCGAAGCGGTCACCGGGATCAGCGTGGCGGTCGCGCGGCCGCAACCGGGCCTGCTGGCGCTGCGCTACACCGTGACGGGCCGGATGGCGGGCGTGCGGCTGCCGCCGGCAATTGCGCCGATGCGGGCCGATGAGCTGTGGCGGACGACCTGCTTCGAGGCGTTCGTCCGCACCGCGCCGGGCGCGGGCTACTACGAGTTCAATCTCGCGCCCTCAACGCGCTGGGCCGCGTATCACTTCAACGCCTACCGCGAAGGCATGGCGCTCGCGGAAATCGCGCCGCCGCACATTATCGTGGGCGCCAACGATACGCACTTCGATCTTGAGACATTGATCGCGCTGCCGGTGAGCGACGTGGACTGGCGCCTGGGCCTCTCCGCGGTCATCGAAGAAACCAGTGGCGAAAAATCCTATTGGGCGCTGGCGCATCCGCCCGGAAAGCCGGACTTTCATCACGGCGATTCTTTCGCGCTCGATCTTGCAGCGGAGCAGGCATGAAGTTCGGTCTCGATCGGTTGCTGGAAGATCGCGCATTGCGTGCGCCGCTCGCAGGCAAGCGCGTCGCGCTTCTGGCGCATCCCGCTTCGGTCACGCGCGATCTCACGCACGCGCTCGATGCGTTGAAAGCGTGCGACGACCTCAACATCACCGCCGCCTTCGGCCCGCAGCACGGCATGCGCGGCGACAAGCAAGACAATATGATGGAAACCGCCGACTACACCGATCCGCTGCATGGCGTGCCGGTGTTTTCGCTTTATGGCGAAGTGCGCCGGCCGAGCGGTCAGATGATGTCGACGTTCGATGTGATCTTAATCGACATGCAAGATCTCGGCTGCCGCATCTACACCTTCGTCACCACGCTGCTTTACATGCTCGAAGCCTGCGCGAAGGACGGCAAGGAAGTCTGGGTGCTGGATCGCCCCAATCCTGCTGGGCGTCCAGTTGAAGGGCTCACTTTGCGCGATGGCTGGGAGAGTTTTGTGGGCGCGGGGCCGATGCCGATGCGTCACGGGCTGACACTTGGCGAACTGGGGCATTGGTTCATCGAGCACTACAAGATCGATGTCGCGTATCGCGTGATCGCGATGGAAGGCTATCGTCCCAATGATGCGCCCGGCTATGGCTGGCCGCTCGGCGAACGCACTTGGGTGAACCCTTCACCGAACGCGCCCAATCTGTGGATGGCCCGCGCTTATGCCGGCACGGTGATGCTGGAAGGCGCGACCTTGAGCGAAGGGCGCGGCACGACGCGGCCGCTCGAATTGTTCGGCGCGCCCGATATCGACGCGCGGCGCGTCATTCAGAAAATGCACACGCTCGCGCCGCACTGGCTGAACGGCTGCCGGCTGCGCGAATGCTGGTTCGAGCCGACGTTTCACAAGCATGCCGGCAAGCTCTGCCACGGCGTGCAGATCCATGTTGAAGACCCGAGCTACGATCACGCGACGTTCAAGCCGTGGCGTGTGCAAGCGCTGGCGTTCAAGGCGATCCGCGCGCTTTATCCGGACTACGCATTGTGGCGCGATTTTCCGTATGAATATGAGCTGGGAAAGCTCGCGATCGACGTGATCAACGGCTCGCCGCTGCTGCGCGAATGGGTCGATGACGCGGCCGCCGTGCCGGGTGATTTGGATGCGATTGCTGGTGTGGATGAGCAGGCTTGGACGCACGCGCGTCAGCCGCACCTTCTCTACTGAACCGGCTAACGTGGGGCGCGTTTAGCGAGGATGCGTTGCAACGTCCTGCGGTGCATGTTCAGCCGGCGCGCGGTTTCGCTCACATTGTGCCCGCACAGCTCATAGACGCGCTGGATATGCTCCCAGCGGATGCGGTCGGCGCTCATGGGGTTGTCGGGCGGCTGGGGGCGGTCGTCGGGGGCGGCGAGCAGGGCTTTGACGATGTCTTCGGCGTCCGCGGGCTTGGCGAGATAATCGATTGCGCCGGCTTTCACGGCGGCGACCGCGCTCGCGATCGCGCCATAGCCCGTCAGCATCACAACGCGGCAGTCGGGGCGGTGCTTGTGGAGCGCTTCGACCACCGAGAGCCCCGAGCCGTCTTCGAGCCGCAGATCCAACACGGCGTAGGCGGGCGGTTCACGCGCGGCGATGGCGGAGGCCTCCGCGACTGTTTCGGCCGGCACGACGGTAAAGCCGCGCTGCTCCAGAGCGCGCGCCAGGCGTGTGCGGAAGGCGACGTCGTCATCAAGGATGAGCAAAGTCTTGTCGGTGATTTCGAGCGGGATTGCGGCCTCGGCCATGGGTGTTTCCAACTCCTGTCCCGCGCGTTTTAGCGTATTCCGCAGGATATCAAAGTGGCGGCGCTTCAATGGCTTGGCGGGGCCAGCGGGCGCGGACAGTGGCGCCTTCGTAGGGGAGCGGGCGGTTCTTCACCACGATCTTAGCGCCGGTGCGTTCGAGAAGGGTCTTGGCGATGAAAAAGCCAAGACCGAGCCCGCCCGCCGCGCCCGCCTCGCGCTCGGTGAGATAGGGCTCGCCCAGGCGTCCGAGCACGCCGGGGGCAAAGCCTGGGCCATCGTCAATCACCGCGATTTCGAGCTGCTCGGCGGTCCAGCGCGCCTCGAACTCGACGCGGCCCGCGGCAAAGCCCACGGCGTTTTCGACGATGGCGCCGAGCGCGTGGATGATCTCGGGCATGCGGATGATTTCGAGCGGCCCCGCGCCCTCCGCGCTGATGGAGATTTCAGCGCCAAGGCCCTCGTGCGGCGCGGCGATTTCTTCCAGCAGGGCCTTGATCGGGGCGCGCGCGTGCATCGCGTCGGTTTCTTCGCGGCGCGCCGAGAGCTGCGCCAGGATCGAGCGGCAGCGTTCGCTCTGCGAGACGAGGAGCGCGGCATCCTCCGCGCGCGGATCGCCTTCAGCCAGTTCGCGCGCCATTTCCTTGGCGACGAGGTGAATGGTGGCGAGCGGCGTGCCGAGTTCGTGCGCGGCGGCCGCCGCGAGCGCGCCGAGCGCGGAGAGTTTTTGTTCACGCGCCAGCACGGCTTGGACGGCGGCGAGCGCGATGTTCAGCCGCTCCTCCTCCGCCGCAACGCGCCACGCATAAACGCTGGTGAAGCCAAGCCCAACGAGTACAGCCGCGGCCATGCCGAGTTGGTAGAGCGGCGGGAGTTCGAACGTCTCGTGCTGCGGCCAAGGCAGCGGTAAGCGCCACACCGAGATCGCGCCGACGCAGAAGAAGCTGAGCGCCGCGAGCATGGCGGTGACGGCTGGTCGCAGCACGGTGGCGGAGACCGCGACCGGCGCGACGAACAAGAACACGAACGGGTTTTGCAGACCGCCCGTGAGCGCGAGCAGCACGGCCAGCTGCACCACGTCGAACGCCAGTTGCGCAGCCGCTTCCCACTCACGCGCGAGGCCCATGATCGGGCGCGTCGACATCAGGACGATATTGAGTCCGGCGCTGATCGCGATCGCCACGAGCGCCCAAAACAGTGGAAACTCCACCTCCAGCACGAAACGGACAAACAGCACGGCGACCGTCTGCCCGAACACCGCAAGCCAGCGCAGCAGCAGCAAAGTGCGCAGGCGCACGCGGCTGGTGGCGGTCCAGAAGGCGGGAACGTCGTCGCTCATGGGCGCCTTCATGGAGAAAGGCCGCGCCGATTGCTAGCGGCGCGCGCGCTCGAGCACGACGGCCATCGGGCCGATTGGGCGGCCAGCGTCCATGCGATGCAGGCCGGGCGCCCAGAGGCTTGAGACGGTGCCGTCGAGGAAGAGCGCGTTCGGGCAATGGAGTTGGTCGCGGAAGAAGCGCGCGAATTTGCCGAACGAGACGGCGTCCTCGCTGATCACGAAAAAGGCGGTGTGGGCGTCGCGCACGCCGACGCCATTGCGCATCAGGCGCGAGACGCCGTCATGCTGAATGCGCGGATGGAGTGCGCCGTTGAGCACGAGCATCGGTCCCGATTGCGTGGCCCAGAGCGGCTCTTCACCGCGCGCGATGAAGGCTTCGCTCTCTTCCACACGCACCACGCCACTCGCGTCGAGTGAGAAGACGCCATTGGGCTTCATGTGGAAATTGCCCGGGCCTTCGGTGGTGCGGATCGGGTGGAGGCGTTGGCCGTTCTGAACGTAAAGTCCGATTGGCGCGCCGGCATCGTTGAACATTCCCGCATTCATCGCAAAGCGCACGCGCTCGGCATCGTCGCCCAAGGCTTCGCGCAGAGCGCGGAAGGTGCGGAGATAAGCCCGATCGGGGCCGGCGGCGATGAGACGAAACTCGCTCTGCCGCGTGTCGAAGGTGCAGACGACGAAATCGTCGCCTTCGAACTCATGGTCGATGCAGGGCTGCACCGCCACTTCGTGCGGACGCAGCACCGCGCACGCCGTCACGCCGGCAATGACGATGAGCAACGCCGCAAGGAGGGCGAAGCGGGTGCGGGGCGTTCGCGGGATCACGCGCATCGGCGCACTTGCGCACGGATTCGCGGCAAAAGTCGGCTTCTGGGTGCGGCGTTGGGCTGCGTTGATCAGCGGCGCGGCGCGCGGCACGGCTAGTGGCCATGAGTTCCGCACCCGAAACGCCGCGCCGTGGGCTGACCGGCGCCATCGTCCCGGCCCTGGCCGCGGCGGGGCTGGCCGGGCTAGGCACGCTTTTTCTGGTGAGCCGCCAGGCTGAAGAGGCGGCTCAGCCGCCGCCGGGCTGCATTACGACGCAACTTCAGGCCATTGGCGGGCCGATCGATCTCTTGGACACGCACGGCCAGGCCGTCACCCAGGCCGATTTTTCGTCCGGTCCAGCGATCCTTTATTTCGGCTTCACGCACTGCCCGGACATCTGCCCGACCACGCTCTATGATCTTGGCGCGGCGCTCGGGGCGCCCGGCGGCTACGATATCCAGCCGGTGTTCGTCACTTTGGACGCCGAGCGCGACACGCCGGACGTGATGGACGCTTATGTGAAAAGCGGTGGTTTTCCAGAGGGTTTGGTGGGGCTGACAGGCTCGGAAGAGCAGGTCAGGGCGGCGGCGGGCGCGTTCAAGGTGGCCTATTCCCGGTCCGCGCTTGAGGGCGCGCCCGGCGAATACACCGTCAATCACTCGTCCTTCCTCTATGTGATGGATGAAAACTGGCGGACGGCGGCCATCATGCCGACCAGCGCGGCGACCCCGGAGGGCATTTCGGCCTGCATCGCCGCGGGCCTTGGCGAGCCCTCCTGAAGGCCGATTTTGCGGCGCCAAACCTCAATTTTGGGCGCCGATTAGGCCGTTCGGGCTAACCAAAATCGCTGCTTTCGCACTGCGATAGAACTCGCCTAGACCGTTAACTTGAGTGGTTTGAAACTTTATTTGATGCATGGTCGTTTGGTAATGCTGCGTTGCAGCAGCCGTGAAAGAGTGGAAGCGCCGAATGCTCTATTCCCTCTATGAGCTTAGCCATTGGTCGGTCGCGCCGATGCGGATCGCGGCGATGCTGCAATCGAGCATGCTGCGCTCGCCGTTGAACCCCGCCGTCGACACCGAACTCGCGCGCACGGCCGCCGCCGCGTCTGAACTTTTTGAAAGCGTGACGCGCCGCTACCGCAAGCCGAATGGAATTTGCCGACCACTTCGGTGAACAGCGTGAAAGTGGACGTGACGCCGACGAGCGTCTGGTCGACGCCCTGGTGCAATCTTCTCCACTTCGAACGCGATCCCGAAGCGCTGAAGAAAGGCGCGCGGCGAGCGAACCGATCCAACCTTACTGATCGTCGCGCCGCTCTCCGGCCATTACGCGACTTTGCTGCGCGGGACGGTCGAGGCGTTTCTGCCGGACTATGAGGTTTACATCACCGATTGGTCCGACGCGCGAACCGTGCCGGTGATCTCTGGCCGTTTTGATCTCAACGATTACATCGATCACGTCATGAACATGCTGGGCTTCCTCGGCCCTGAATCGCATGTGGTGGCGGTGTGTCAGCCGGGGCCGCCGGTGCTCGCGGCTGTCTCGCTGATGGCGCAGGCGGGCGATCCGTGCACGCCAGCGACGATGACGTTCATGGGCTCGCCCATCGATGCGCGCAAATCACCGACCGTGCCGAACAAGCTGGCCGAAGAGCGCAAGATCGACTGGTTCCAGAACAATATGATCCACACCGTGCCGCCGATTTATCCCGGCGCGTTTCGGCGGGTTTATCCAGGTTTTTGCAGCTCGCGAGCTTCATGGGCATGAACCTGTCGCGCCACGTCGATGCGCACTATGACTATTACAAGCATCTGGTGAAGGACGACGGCGACAGCGCGCAGAAGCATCGCGACTTCTACGACGAATACCTTTCCGTGATGGACCTTACGGAGGAATTCTATATTCAGACTTTGCGCGAAGTGTTCCAGGACTACACGTTGGCCAACGGCACGATGATGCATCGCGGCACTTTGGGTGGCGCCCTCCGCGATCACCAAGACAGCTCTCCTCACCGTCGAAGGCGAGAACGACGACATTTCCGGCATCGGCCAAACCCAGGCCGCGCATGAGATTTGCGCGAATATTCCAGAGCGCATTGCGCCAAGATTATATCCAGCTCGGCGTCGGGCACTATGGCGTGTTCAATGGCCGGCGTTTCCGCACCGAGATCGCGCCGCGCATGCGCGAATTTCACCGCACCTTCCAAGCGCCCGCATCGCGCGGCGCGGGGGCCGCGAAGGCGAAAAAGCGCGTGCCGGCTTAAGGCGCGTTAGTCGCGCGGCCCAGTCCAATCGGGTTGTGGCGTGGGATCGACCATCGTCATCTCCTTGCCGTGCGCGTGGCGCACGCTGACGCTCGCGGGATCGAAGTCGGCAAGGCAGCGCACATTGACGCCGTAATGATCGGGCGCCGAACGCTTGCGGTGGAACGGATAAATGCCGCAGACCCGGCAGAAATAGTGCCGCGCGATATGCGTATTCCACTGATAGAGCGTGAGCGCGTCTTCGCCGGCGCGAATCGCGAGCTGGCTTTCATGCACCTGCGTCATCAGCGCGTTTTTCTTTGCGCAGAGTGAACAATCGCACGTCGTGATCTCGGTTATTTCGGCATCGATTTCAAATTGCACCGCGCCGCAATGACACGATCCGGAATAAAGCGGCATGTTCCACCTTTTGCCGGCAAACTAACGGAAGCGCGGACGTGCGCAAAGGCGCGGATCGTGAGATTCTTTCGAATGCGTGTCGATTCGGTTTCGGGCCTCGCCCCGCTCACCACTGAAGTTGAAACTGTGGACGGTCGCCGCGTCAGCGTGCGGTTGATCGTCAATCCGCGCGCGCGCCGGGTTTCCGTGCGCATCGATCAAACGCGCCGCGTCGCGATCGCGACAGCGCCGTCGAGCCGCCATCTGAAACGCGCCGTGCAATTTGCCGCCGAGCGCGCGGGCTGGATCGCGGGCGAACTGGCGCGCTTGCCAGAGAGCGTCACTTTGCTGCCCGGCGCGCATGTGCCGCTGCGCGGCGTGATGCATGAATTGGTGTACGAGCACGGCCGCGCGACGCCGCGCATCGAGCCGGGTGAGCCGCCGCAACTGGTCGCGCCGGCGCCGGACGCCGCGCTGTTCGAGGCGCGTTTGCTGCGTTTCCTCAAGGCGGAAGCCCGCGACGATCTTACCGAACGTGTCGCCGTGCATGCGGCGCATCTCGGCGTGAAGCCGGCGCGCATTCAGGTTAAGGAAACGCGCTCGCGCTGGGGCTCGTGTTCGCCCGATGGCGTGCTGGCGTTTTCGTGGCGCGTCGTGCTCGCCCCGCCGTTCGTGCTCGATTATCTCGCCGCGCACGAAGTGGCGCATCTGCGCGAAATGAACCATTCGCGCCGCTTCTGGGCGCTGGTGCGCCGCTGCATGCCGGACTTCGAGCGGGGCCGCGAATGGCTCCATCAGCATGGCGCGGTGCTGCACGCCGTAGGCTTGCCGCCGCAGCTCTAAGGGCGTTGCGCGGGCCCAGCCTTCGCGCTTTAGTCCGGCGTCAGCGAGGTAGAGCGTGGACGGGGCAATAAGCGGCGGGGAAACCGCTCCCAGGGAAGACGAAAGTTTCGCCGCCGTCGCTGAATATGCGCCGGTTATGCTGTGGCGCGGCGACGCCGCCGGCAAGTGCGTCTATCTCAACCGCGCGCAGCGAGAATTTTGGGGCGTCGATCTTGCCGATATCGGCGAGTTCAGCTGGGCGACGACCTTGTTGCCGGAAGACGCTGAGAAAGTGTACGGGCCGTTTGCCGAGGGCATGAGCAAGCGCGTGCCGTTCAAGTGCGAAGCGCGCTATCGGCGCTCGGACGGTGCGATCCGCATTCTGGAAACCAGCGCGGAGCCGCGCTTCGACGCAAGCGGCGCTTTTACCGGAATGATCGGCGTCAACTCCGACGTTACCGATGAGCGCCGGGCCAAGGCCGAACTCAGTGAAAGCGAAGCGCGGATGCGCGCGCTCGCGGACAATCTCCCCTATGGCATGATCTATCAGCTCATCGCCGAGGCTGATGGGCGAATCTATTTTTCATTTGTGTCCAGCCGTTGCGAAACGCTGAACGGCGTGCGCGCCGAGGTGGCGCAGAGCGATCCCGCGACGCTCTACAATCTCATCGTGCCGGAAGATCGCCCGATCTTCGAAACGGCGGAGCGTGAGGCGCGCGAAGCGTTTCGCGGTTTCGATTGCGAAACGCGGATGCGCCGCGCGGATGGCGAAGTGCGCTGGTTTCGGATGTCGTCGGCGCCGCGCCATGGCGAGAATGGCGCGGTGATCTGGGATGGCGTGCAAGTCGATATCCACGACCGCAAGCTCGCCGAGGAGCGCCAGGCGCTGCTGATGAAAGAGCTCAACCACCGCATCAAGAACACCATCACCACGGTGGTCTCGATCGCGGCGCAGACCGGGCGCACCAAGCCGACGATCGAAGCCTTCAACACCGCCTTCCATGCGCGTCTGATCGCGCTCGCGAAGACCCATGACCTGCTCACAGCGGAATCGTGGGATTCGGCCGCGCTGCGGGATATTCTCCAACTTGAACTGCGTCCGTATTTCGCCAACACCGACACCAGCGCGCGCTTGTCGCTCGATGGTGCGCCGGTGCGTATTGCGGCGCGGGCGGCGGTGACTTTGGCGCTGGTGATCCATGAATTGGCGACCAATGCGGCGAAGTATGGCGCGCTCTCGACCGGGGGGTCGCTGGAGATCAGCTGGACAGTGGATGAGCGCGCGCCGGGCGCGATGGTGACGTTGAGTTGGCGCGAGCGCGGCGGACCTAAAGTCCCGGCAGATCCCGTGAGCGGATTTGGCTCCAAACTGATCCAGCGCCTGCTGGCTACCGATCTTGGCGGTTCGTTTGAAGCACGTTTCGCCTCGGAAGGGTTTGAAGCGGAGCTGACATTCTTGGCGTCCGGCGTGGCGGGATAAGATAATAAGAAGGGGCGGAGATGGATCGGCGCAAATTGTTGGCCGGCGGCTCGGTGTTGATGGCGAGCGCGCCTTTTTCCGCACGCTTTGGGCGCATTCATCGCGAGCGCAAACGCGCAGGAGACGGCGCCGGAACTGCTTAGCGCCGAAGAGATGGCGACTCTGCTCGTGCTCGTCGATGTGATCTTGCCCGAGACGGATTCGCCAGCGGCGTCCGTCGCGCGCGCGCATATTTTCGTCGATAGCGCCGCGAAGGCGTGCGCGACGGAGGCGCAGCAACAGACCTTGCGCGCGGGGCTGCGTGATCTGGAAGCAGAGAGCCGCGCGCGCCATCGGCGTGGATTTGGCGCGATCAGCGCCGCGCGGCAGGCCGCAATCGTGACGCGCCGCGCGGAGGCGGATATGGCGCTCGCCTACGACCAATCCTTCTTCAAGATCGTGAAGGATTATACGCTCGTCGGCTATTTCCATTCCGAGATCGGCGCGACGCAGGCTCTGGCGTACGAGCAAATTCCCGGCGGCCATTGGGGCGATCTGCCGCTTGAGCCTGGGCAAAAAGCGTGGGCGATCTGATGGCCGCTTCCTCACCCACCACGCATCAGTTTGACGCGATCGTCGTTGGCTCCGGCATCTCCGGCGGTTGGGCGGCGAAGGAATTGTGCGAGCGGGGATTAAAGACGCTCGTGCTCGAACGCGGGCGTAATGTGGAGCACATCACGGACTACACCACCGCGCTCTCCAATCCCTGGGATCTGCCGCATAATAACCGCGTCACGCAGACCGACCGCGCCGATCAGCCGCTGCAATCGACGCTCTATCTCTACGACCAAGCCACTAAGCAGTTTCTCGTACGCGACTCCCAGCACGCTTACGCCGAGGACAAGCCCTTCCATTGGTATCGCGGCTATCAGGTGGGCGGGCGCTCGCTGCTATGGGCGCGGCATGTTTTCCGCTACAGCGATCTGGATTTTGAGGCGAACCAGCGCGAAGGCGTCGGCATCGATTGGCCGATCCGATACGCCGATATCGCGCCCTGGTACGATCACGTTGAGCGCTTCATCGGGGCGAGCGGCGAAAACAGCGGACTGGCGCAATTGCCGGCGCAAAATCTTCAGCCGCCCTTCGAGATGAATGCGCTCGAAAAGCACATCCGCGGCGCCATGGCGGATCGCTTCACGGACCGCAAATTGATCTGTAGCCCGACGGCGGTGCTGTCGCGCGAGCATAACGGGCGAGGCCCATGCCAGGGGCGCAATCAGTGCGCGCGCGGTTGTCCTTTCAGCGCATATTTTTCGTCCAACGGCGTGACGCTGCCGGCGGCGGCGGAGACGGGCAATCTCACTTTGCGCGCCGATGCGATCGTGCATTCGCTGATCTATGACGAGCGGCAGGGTAAAGCGGTCGGCGTCCGGGTCATCGACGCTAACACCAAAGCGACGATGGAATATTTCGCGCGCGTGATCTTCCTCTGTGCCTCGACGCTCAACACCACGACGATCCTGCTGAACTCCCGTTCACCGCGTTATCCCAATGGGTTTGGCAACGACAGCGGCGTGCTCGGCCACTATCTCATGGATCACCACAATGGCGCGGGCGCTTGGGCGTCCTATTCAGGCTTGTCGGATCGCTATTATCGCGGGCGGCGCGCCACCAGCATGTACATCCCGCGTTTTCGCAACGTGTCGTCGCCGGAAGCAGCGTTCAAGCGCGGCTATGGCTATGAAGTCTATACCAGCCGCGATTCATGGGGGCGCGGCGTCGATAGTGCGGATTTCGGCGCGGCCTTCAAGAATGAAATCACCAGGCCAGGAAGCTGGTCGCTCTACATGGAAGGCTACGGCGAAACGCTGCCCCATCGCGACAACCGCATCTGGCTCGGCCACGACGCGCTCGATCAATGGGGCATGCCGACCTTGCATATCTCCATGGAGTATCACGAGAACGAACGCGCGATGGCCGAGCAGATGAAGAATGATGCGGTCGAGATATTGGAGGCCGCTGGCCTTGAGAATATCGGCGGCTTCAACAATCCGGTGACGCCTGGCCAGGTCATCCACGAAATGGGCACGGCGCGCATGGGGCGCGATCCCGCGACATCCGTGCTCAATGCGCACAACCAAGTGCATGGCGCGCCGAACGTGTTCGTGACCGATGGCTCGTGCATGGCGTCATCGCCGACGCAGAATCCGTCGCTGACCTATATGGCGCTGACGGCGCGCGCGTCGGCCTACGCGGTGGAGCAATTGCGCGCGGGCGCGATCTAGCCTTCCGGGCCGAAGTCGAGCGAGCGGTCGACGCTGTCGGGCGGCGTTGGCGCGGATGCATCGGGCGCGCCGAGCGGGGCGCCGATGGCGGAATAGGGGCCGTCCACGGCGGCGATGGCGGGGCCCGCCTGGAGATCTTCGCTGGTTGGCATCTGGAGCTCGCGCACCGGGACCGAGCGCAACGCGACTGTCATGTAGCGGCGCCAAATCTCGGCCGGCAGCGAGCCGCCAGTCATGCGGTGCGTCTCGGTGAAATTGTCGTTGCCGGCCCACACCCCGCCGACGAGGCCGGGCACGAAGCCGACGAACCATGCGTCGCGATAATCATTGCCTGTGCCGGTCTTGGCGCCGATCTGGCGGCCTTCGATGCGCGCGCGCGTGCCGGTGCCGGCTTCGACGACGCGCGACATCATCAGATTCATGTAATGCAGCGGGCGTTCTTCGATCACGCGCGTGCGGCGTGTCGGGCGCCAGCTCCACATCACTTCGCTGTTGTTGGCGCGGCGGATGCGGGCGATGCCGTGTGCTTCGATATTGTAGCCCTCGGTCGCCATCGCGCCGTAAGCTTGCGTCATTTCAAGCAAAGTCACTTCCTGCGCGCCGAGCGCGAGGGAATTGTAATTGTGCAGCGGGGACCGCACGCCAAGGCGCTGGGCGACATCGATCACCTTGTCGCCGCCGATCTCGTTGGCGACGCGGATCGCCACCATGTTGAACGAGTTCTGGAACGCCGAAGTCAGCGATACCGCGCCGTGATAGCGGTCCTCGTAATTGCCCGGGGTCCAGCCATTGATCGTGATTGGCGCATCCTCGCGGACGCTCCAGGGCGTTAGCCCATTTTCCATCGCGGCGAGATAGATGAAAAATTTGAACGAGGAGCCCGGCTGCCGGCGCGCCTGTGTCGCGCGGTTGAACTGGCTTTGATCGTAATCGCGCCCGCCGACCAAGGTGCGCACGCCGCCTTCATCGTCCATGGCGATCAGCGCGGCTTGCCCGACATTGTATTGCTCGGAATTTTCTTCGAGCACTGCGTCGATTGCTTCGGCGCCGGCGCGCTGCGCGGCGATATCGAGCGTGGTTTCGATGATGAAGTCGTCGCGCTGTGTGCCGATGACGCTGTTGAGCAGGGGATCGACCCAGTCGCGGTAATAGCCGAGCACGCCCGCCGGATTTCGGCGGCTGATCAGCAATTCCTGCTGCAAAGCCGCGCGGTTTTCAGCTTCGCTGATAAAGCCCTCTGCGGCCATTTCGTGCAGCACCACGCTCGCCCGGTCGCGCGCGGCGCCGATGTCCTGGCGCGCTGGATTAAGGCGTGAGGGCGCCTTCACAAGCCCTGCGAGCATCGCCGATTGCAGCAGAGTGAGTTCGCGCGCCGGCCGATCGAAATAGCGCTCCGCCGCCGCCTCAATGCCATAAGCGCCCGCGCCGAAATAAACCCGGGAGAGATAGAGCGCGAGCAACTCGTCCTTGGTGAACTTGCTCTCGAGCCAGATCGCGAGCGCGATTTCTTGCGCCTTACGCCGCCAAGTGCGTTGATTGGTGAGGAAGAGATTCTTCGCGAGCTGCTGCGTAATGGTCGAGCCGCCTTGCACGACACGGCCGGCGCGGAGGTTCTGCGCGCTTGCGCGCATCAAGCCGCCGAAATCGACGCCGAAATGGTGATAGAAGCGCCGGTCTTCGATCGCGATGAAGGCTTGCGGCACATAAGGCGGCAGGCTGGCGAGATCGACCGGGGGCGCGTTCTGCGCGCCCTCGCGCAAGATGACGTGCCCGTTGCGGTCGAGGAAGGTGATGCTCTGGCCTTGCCGCGCTTCCCACAGATCGTCCGTGGAAGGCATGCCCCAGGTGACATAAATGAAGAAGCCGATCAGCGCCGCGGCAAACGCACTCGCCGCCCAACCGCTCCAGACCGCGGCTTCGCGGACATTGCGGGGGCTGCGCACGCGGCGCGCCTGACCCCAAGCAGCCGATGCGAACACTTTGGTCTTATCGGCGGATTTTTGCAGCACCGGCCCGGCGACGGCCTTGGCGCGCGCATACTCGGCCTGTAGCCGCGCCTTCGCACGGCCCCAGCGCGATGTGTCTGGCTCGGGTTCGACCTCGGGGGGATCGCCGGCGGCCTTGAAGAATTTATCCGGCAGTTCGCCGCCGTCTTCCGGGCCTTCGCCGGATGACGTGGGTGTGGGAGCCTCGGAACCGCCGTCGCCCAGCCCAGGCGAGGGGGTCGTGTCCGGCTCCTCCGGATCGTCTGCTTCAGCCACCCCAGTAAACCTCTGCCCGCCGCTCTAGCGCGATTCGACCCCGCCGCCCCTCCATCCGGGGCAAACGTGGCCGGCGCTCCCAAACGCTTAACGCGCGAAACGGGAACTGGATGCGGCGCGTTCCCAATATTTTGGGCGCGGCTAGGGGTGAGCGCAAACCCCGGCCTCAGTAGCGCTTGCGGCGGAGCGGCGCCAAAGCCATATAAAAGGCTGCGCCGGCTATGAGTTCCGCCGGCTAGGAGGTTAACGATGAGCGACTACAATAGCCGCGCGCGGTCGATACCAGCCGGTCAGGCTGATATGGCGGTGGACGCCGGCCTGCGCAGCTTCATGCTCGGCGTTTACAATAAGATGGCGCTGGGCCTGCTTTTGTCCGCGGTCCTGGCCTATGTCGCGGCGACTGTGCCGCCCGTGACGCAATTGGTTTTCGGCACGCCGCTCGTCTTCGTGGTGATGTTCGGGCCGCTGGCGATCCTGCTGATCTCCAGCTTTGCGATGCGCAACCCTTCGCCGGCCGGCGCCAATCTCGTTTATTGGTCAGTGGTTTCGCTGATCGGCGTCGGCATGGGCGCGCTGCTCATGTTCTATGGCGGCCGTCCCGGCGGTTTGATCGACGTGACCAAAGCTTTCCTCGTGACGTCGGCGACGTTCGGCGCGCTCAGCCTCTGGGGCTACACCACCAAGCGCGATCTCTCGGGCTGGGGCACGTTCCTCATGATGGGCCTGATCGGCATCATCCTGGCGAGCCTCGTGAACTTCGGCTTTGCGTACTTCACCGGCGCGCCGATTGAAGGCCTCAGCTTTGCGATCTCGGTGATCGGCGTGCTCGTGTTCGCCGGCCTCACCGCCTACGACACGCAACGCCTGAAATACATGTATTATGAGCTTGCTGGGAATGCGCGGGCTGTCGCCGTCGCGACCACGTACGGCGCGCTCCATCTCTATCTGAACTTCATCAATCTCTTTCAGTTCATTCTGCGATTGATGTCTGGACGCAACTGAACGCTCTAACGAGTGTCATAAGCGAAACGCCCCGGTGAGAGCCGGGGCGTTTTTCGTTTAGCCGTCCACGAGGCGCACATGCTTCGGCTCGAGCACGCGCAGCACCTGCTGAAGATCGTGCCCGCGCCGGAGAATAAGCCCGCCCGCGGCGCGCACGCTGAAGGCGCCTTGCCGTGCGCTCTGGTCAGGCCGCTTCTCCACTTGATAGAGCGGCGCTTCACTGGCTCTGCGATAGATCGAGAAGAGCGCGCGGTCGGGCAGAGCGTCGAGCGCGTAGTCGCGCCACTCACCGGCTGCAACCTTACGCCCATAGATTGAAAGGATGCGATTGAGCTCAGGGCGGTCGAAAAAAACCTGCTTCGGCTTCTTTGTGAGTAAGTCCATCAAGGCTCCTTGGGGCTCCTTGGAAACACGATAGTTTTCGCGCGCGCCTGTCAGCAAAGCGCAAACGCCAGCACTGCACAATTGTTCACATGGATGGCATTTCAGGAAAATTGCCTTGCGGTCGCCGCAAACGGGAGCGACCTTAGCTGCGTGGTCGGTCGGAGAAAGCATGGATCCAGTATCCATCAGCCCCCCCAGCCCCCTGGGTCCACGCTCTGACCGACCACGCTACTCTCTGAAAACGCCCGCGCAACACGCGGGCGTTTTTCGTTTTGGCCGCACGCTGCGTGAATGAAATCATTCAAGAATTTCCGGGCGCCGCATCGCTGACGGGCACGTTACGTCAACGCTGACGCGTTCGTCTCTTCACTCCCCAAGGAGCGTATGGAAGGCGGGCCGCGCGGTATTAACCGATGCGAAACTTCGGGACCGATTCGCATTTTGTGATTCGGCGCGGTCCCATCCCCGAACCAGCGCGGCGAAACGGCCCATTTGGCCACACCTCCCAGGGGTGGCGTTTTGCCGGGCGGCGCCGTAAGAGCGGCGCCTGCGTTTTCAGCGGGATTTTCCAGCATGCTGCTGCAGGTCGACGGCTTGCGCAAAACCTTCGGTCCGCGCGTTGCGGTCGACGGCGTCGGGTTCTCGCTCGACGTGGGCGAAATCGTTGGCCTGCTCGGGCCGAACGGCGCCGGCAAAACCACGACCATGCGGATGATCGCCGGCTATCTTGAGCCGGACGAGGGCGTCGCGAAAATCTTCAACATCGACGTCGCACAGGATCGCCGCCGTGCGCAGGAGCGTGTGGGCTATCTGCCGGAGGGCGCGCCGCTCTATGGCGAAATGACGCCCTGGACGTTCTTGCGCTTCGTGGCGGAGACGCGCGGCATGTCGCGCGAAGCGGCAAGGCACGCAGTGCGGCGTTCGGCGCAAGACGCGCGCTTAGGGGATACCATCGATCAGCCGATCGAGACGTTGTCGAAAGGCTATCGCCGCCGTGTCGGCCTTGCAGCGGCGCTGCTGCACGATCCGATGTTGCTCATTCTCGATGAGCCGACCGACGGTCTCGATCCCAATCAGCGCTCCGCCGTGCGCGATCTCATCCGCAAGCTAGGCGAAGATCGTGGCCTTGTGATCTCGACGCACAGCCTGGAAGAAGTCGACGCGGTTTGCACGCGCGCCATCGTTATCGACGCAGGGCGCATCGTAGCGGACGAGACGCCAGCGGCGCTCGCCGAAAAATACGGCAGTCTGGAAGCGGCGTTTCGCGAACTGACACGCGGGGAGGAGCGCGCGTGATTGCCAAGAAGCGCCCAGGCCTCAAAAGCATGCTCGCGGTCTATCGCCGTGAACTTTTGGCTTATCTGACGACGCCGACGGCTTATGTGTTCGTCGCGGTCTTCTTGTTCGCGATCGGCCTTTTTACGTTTCAGGTCGGCCAATTCTTCGACGCGCGGCAAGCCGAACTCAGCCGCTCCTTCTTCGCGTTTCATCCCTGGATCTTCATGGTGTTCCTGCCGGCTGTTTCGATGCGGCTCTGGTCGGAAGAGGCGCGCTCCGGCGCGATTGAGCTTCTGCTGACGCTGCCGGCGCCGACATGGTCGCTGGTGGTGGGCAAGTTTCTGGCGGCGTGGACTGTCGCGGCAGTGGCTCTGGTGCTGACCATTCCGCTGTGGGTCAGCGTCAATGTGCTGGGCCATCCAGACAATGCGGCGATCTTCACCGGCTATGTCGCGAGCCTCCTGATGGCGGGCGCTTATCTCGCAATCGGGTCGGCGATGTCCGCGATCACGCCGGCGCAAGTGGTGGCGTTCGTGCTGGCGGTGATCATCGCGTTCATGTTGACAGCGCTCGGGCTGCCGTTGGTGTCGGACTTCTTCTCAGGCTTCGTGGGCGGCGGCGCGGCGGAGGCCATTTCGCGCTTCTCGATCCTCTTTCACTTTGACGCGGCCCAGCGCGGCGTCGTGGAATTTCGGTCGGTGTTCTACTTCCTGTCGCTGATCGCGCTTTGTCTTGGCTTTACCGCGCTCGCGGTCGACGCACGGCGGGGAGGCTAGGCCATGAGCGGACGCCGCTTTGCCCTCTTCGCCGCGCTCGCGCTGTTGGTGATTTTCGTCGCTGGCAATCTGCTCGCGAATTCACTGCTGAAATCTTGGCGCATCGATCTCACCGAGAACCACCTCTATTCGCTGAGCCCCGGCACGCAGGAAATCCTCGACGGCCTCTCCGAGCCGGTCGAGCTCACGCTCTATTATTCCCGCGACGCCGCTTCCCCTGCGCCGCAATTGCAAGCGTATGGCGCGCGCGTCCGCGAGATGCTGCAGACCTTCTCGGCGCGCTCGCATGGCCGGGTGCGCTTCGTTGAAGTGAACGTAAAGCCGTTCAGTGACGAGGAAGACGACGCGGTCGAGGCGGGCCTTGAGCCCGTGCAACTCTTCCAGGGCGCCGACCCGCTCTATTTCGGCCTCACCGGCTCGAACGCCATCGATGATCGCCGCTCCATCGGCTTCTTTCATCCCGAGCGCGAAGCGTTTCTGGAATACGAAATCACGCGGCTCATTTCCGAGCTGGAAAATCCTGACCCGACGCGTGTCGCGCTGATCAGCGCGCTCCCCATCGATCCCGCGCAGGCCGGCGATCCGCGTTTCGGCGCCAGCAGCCAGCCGGCGTTTGCGATCGAGATGGGTCGGCTGATGCAGGTCGAGAAGCTCAATCCTGACTTCACTGAAATCCCTCCCGACACGGACGTGCTGGTGCTGATCCAGCCGCCGCCGCTCTCGCCGGTGCAGGCGTTCGCAGTCGATCAGTTCATTCTGCGCAAAGGCCGGGCGTTCATTGCGCTCGATCCCGCGTCGATGGTGGCTGAGCGTGCTGCTGGCGGTGGCGGCTTCGATCCGTTCAACCCAGTCGCGCCCGCGCCGACATCGTCTTCGCTGGAGCCGATGTTGTCGCGGTGGGGTGTGGCGATGACGCGCGAGGTCGTGCTCGATCTCGACGGCGCATTGCCTGTTTCTGCGCAAGATCAGAATGGGCAGCAGACCCAAGCGCCGCAGCCGCTCTTATTCCGCGTGCCCGCCGCGCAACTCGACCGCGAAGACCTGATGACCGCTGCCCTCGCGCGCGAAATCAATTTCGGCTTGCCAGGCGGATTGAGCTTCAGTGAGCGCGATGGGCTGACGGCGGTGCCGCTGGCGCGCACCAGCGCCCGCACGATGCGCATGCCCGCGATGCAAGCGATGATGCGCCCGTCGCCGTTTGAAATTCTGGCCTCGTGGCCGCCAGCCGGTGGACGCGTCGAAACGATCGCGGTTCATCTCTCCGGCCACCTGCAGACGGCGTTTCCGGAAGGCTCGCCGCAGGGTGCGCTACCGGCTGTTGAAGGCGCACCGCCGCCGGCGGCGCCCCTCACCGAATCCGCGACGCCCGCGGAAATCGTGATCGTCGCTGACACCGACTTCCTGGCCGACGAATTTTACATGGGCCCGGATGGCGCGCCCGCCGCCGACAACGCGGCATTCGCCTTGAACGCCATCGACATCCTGAGCGGCTCGGATGCGTTGGTGTCGCTCCGTTCGCGCGCGCCCGCGACACGCCGCATGGAATTGGTGGATCGCCTCGAAGCGGAAGCGCAGCGCCGCATCGAGCAACGCCAGGAAGATTTGCAGACTGAGTTGCAGCAGACCGAAGCCAGCCTCGCCAATCTGCAGGAACAGGGCCGAGGCTCCGGCTTCTTCTCCGGCAATCTGGGCGCCGAGCTTACCGGCGATGAGCGCGCCGAAATCGATCGCTTTCGCACGCGCGTTGTTGAAGTGCGAGGCGAGCTTCGCCGTGTGGAGCGCGATCTTCGCAGCGATATCGACCGGCTCGAGACCGTGATTGTGTTCATCAATGTTTGGATGGCGCCGATCCTGGTTGCGGCCGCGGGTCTTTTCCTGTTCTGGCGCCGTCAGCGGCGCGCGCGGGCGAGGGCGAAGAAATGACCACCGTGCTCGCCGAACGGCGTAAGGGAAATCTGTTCAAGCTGCTGCTCGCGGCTGGCGCGCTCGCTGCCGCGGCGTTCGTGACCGTTGCGATTGAAACGCGCGCCTCGCGCCCAGACCTCGCCTCCGGTCCAGTGGTGCAGGGCTTGGCGGACCGCATCAGCGGCGCGCAGCGCATCACGGTGACAAGTGCCGAGGCCACTTACCGGATCGAACGCACCCAGCGCGGCTGGGCGATGCGCGACCGGGGCGATTTTCCGGTGCTCGCGGCGCGCCTCGCACAACTCACCGAGGGCCTGCAAGGCCTTCAATATGTGCGCCGCATGACCAGCGATCCGGCAAAGCATGAACGTCTTGGCGTTGGTGATCCCCGGCAAGGCGGGCGCGGCGTGCTGGTGCAGATCGAGGACGGGCAGGGCGCGTTCCTCGTGAACCTCATTCTCGGTGTTGAGCCGAACGGGCTTTATGTGCGCCGCCCCGATCAAAACCAGACCTGGGCCGCGCGGGGCGAACTGCCGCCGCTCCGGGATATTGCCGCGTGGCTCGAACTACAGCCCCTCGCTTTGCAGGCCGATGAGATTGCGCGCGTCGAGATCACGCCAGCCGAAGGCGGCGCCTATGTCCTGGCGCGCGAGTCGCCAGAGTTGAATGAATTCACCTTGGTGTCGCCGCGCGTGGCGCTGGCGCCGGGCGCTGTCACCGCGACGGCCCTCCGGATCACGCAGCTCTCGCCGGTCGATGTGCAAACCGCGCCCGCGATCCAAGGCCCGCCGCGCGCGCGCGTTCGTGTTGTCACGTATGATGGCGTGGCGATCGAGGGCGAGCTGATCGAGAGCGATGCGAAGCTTTGGCTGAAGCTGGTCGCGCGGGCAGGCGCGCCCGAACAAGAGCCGGCCGCGCTTGAGATCAATAACCGCGCCGCGGGCTGGGCGTATGCGCTGAGCCCGACCGACGCCGCCGCGCTCGCGCCGCCCCTTTCCACTTTGCTCCCGCCGCGTCTCAACCAAGGCGCCGGGCCGCCAGCGCCCTAATCGTTCGCGCGGCGTGTCGCCGCCACGGCGAACACCCGCCCGCCGCGCGGCGCCTGCACGATCACCGCGCATTGCGGCGAACACCGTGAGCGCTCAAACCACAAAGCCGCGCCGCTCCATGCGCCGACGCGCGTAACGCGCCGCACGACATTGTAGTGCGTGACATTGCGGTTGGCGTTTTCGCCGGTCGTGATGAAGACGGTCAGTGGGCCAGGGTCATAGGCTACGAGCCAGATATCGGCTGCGCCGGAATGGCCGGGGCGCGAGCCGATATTGACCCGCACGCGCCCGCCATCGACGCGGGTAATGGAAAGCGTGGGATTCTCGGCGGCGGGGGCGGGTTCGGCCTGCACCTCCTGCAGCGCCGCGCGCGACTCGTCCCAATCGCTTGCGCTGACCTGGCGCACACCGCCAATGATGAGTTGGGGCGTGTACGGTCCGCGAAAGCGCAGCGTGCGCGCATAGTCGCGCTGGCGGGAGGTGAATTCGGGCTGCGCGAAGGTATCGCTCCAGCCAAGATAGTCCCAGTAACCGACCGGGAAGGTCAGCGCGAGGATGCCGGGATCGCGCGAAAGTTCACCCAAGAGGCGGTTGGCGCGCGGGCAGGAGAAGCAGCCCTGGCTGGTATAGAGCTCGACCAGCACCGGGGCCGCGGCGGTCCTCCCCTGCGCCTGCGCGCGCGCCTGGGGCGCGACAGCCAGCATCGCCGCAAACAGCGCGAGGGCGAGGAAACGGCGCATCATGGCCGCGAGCATGGCCGTCGCGGGTCCGGGGTTCGAATCACACCACCGTGACGCCCGCTCACTGGCGCAGTGAACGGGCGCGCAAGGGCGGCTCTTTTGGAAGAGATCAGGCCGCTCTGGCCAATCCACGCAAGACGAAGTGGAGAATGCCGCCATTGCGGAAATATTCGACCTCGTTTTCGGTATCGATGCGGCACAATACGCTGACGTTCTCGACTTCCCCGCTTGGGCGGCAAATCTCCAGTGACACCGTGCGGCGTGGGCTGAGGCCGGCTACGGCCGCGAGCGAGACGATCTCCGCGCCGGTCAGCCCCAGAGACTTCCAGCTCTGCCCTTCCAGGAATTGCAGCGGCAAGACCCCCATGCCGATCAAGTTCGAGCGGTGAATGCGCTCGAAGCTTTCCGCGATAACGGCGCGGACGCCAAGCAATTTCGTGCCCTTGGCCGCCCAGTCGCGTGAGGAGCCGGTGCCATATTCCTTGCCCGCGAACACGACGAGCTCGCGTCCCTCGGCCTGATAGCGCATGGCCGCGTCATAGATGGCCAGACGCTCCTTCGAGGGGTGGTGGATGGTGAAGCCGCCTTCGACGACATTGCCGGCTTCGTCCGTCACCATGGCATTCTTGATGCGGATATTGGCGAAGGTGCCGCGCATCATCACTTCGTGATTGCCGCGCCGTGCGCCGTAAGAGTTGAAGTCGGCTTGGCTGACGCCGTGCTGGGTGAGATAGAGGCCGGCGGGCGAGCTGGCGCGGATCGAGCCCGCCGGGCTGATATGGTCGGTGGTGATGCTGTCGCCGAAGAGGCCGAGAACGCGCGCGCCGACGATGTCCTTCGGGGGCGTGGTCGTCATGCTCATGCCTTCGAAGTAAGGCGGGTTCTGCACATAGGTGGATTTGCTGTCCCACTTGAAGGTGCGCCCGCCGGTGACTTTCGTACCGCGCCAATTGGCGTCACCCTTGAACACATCCGCGTAGCGCGAGGCGAACATTTCGGGCGTCACCGCTGAGCGCACAGCGCTCTCGATCTCGCCATTGCTCGGCCAGATGTCGCGCAGATAAACCGGCGCGCCATCGCTGCCGACGCCGAGCGGATCGGTATCCATGTTGAGGAACACCGTGCCGGCCAGCGCATAGGCCACCACCAAAGGCGGCGAGGCGAGATAATTGGCGCGCACGTCCTGGTTCACGCGGCCTTCGAAGTTGCGGTTGCCCGAGAGCACCGAAGCCACCACCAGATCTGAATCGTACACCGTCTTCGAAATCGCCGGCGGCAGCGGGCCGGAATTGCCGATGCAAGTCGTGCAGCCATAGCCGACGAGGTTGAAACCGAGCGCGTCGAGATCGTCGTCGAGGCCGGCTTTCAGCAGATAATCCGTCACGACCTGGCTGCCGGGCGCGAGCGAGGTTTTCACCCACGGCTTCACCGAAAGCCCTTTGGCGCGTGCGTTGCGCGCGACGAGGCCCGCCGCGATCATCACGGACGGATTGGATGTGTTGGTGCAGCTGGTGATCGCGGCGATCACCACGTCGCCGTGGCCAATATCGAATTTTTCGCCATCGACCTGAACGCGCTTGGTGAGTTCGCCGCCTTTGCGGAATTCGTCGGTCAGCACTTTGTTGAAGCCGCCGCCCACATCGCCCAGCAAAACGCGGTCTTGCGGACGCTTTGGGCCGGCGAGTGAGGGGCGCACTTCGGCGAGATCGAGCACGAGCGTGTCGGTGAAGATCGGATCTTCCTCCGAACGCCACAGCCCTTGCGCTTTGCAATAGGATTCGACGAGCGCAACGCGCGCGGGGTCGCGGCCGGTGGCGGCGAGATATTCGATGGTCTTGGCATCGACCGGGAAGAAGCCGCAGGTTGCGCCGTATTCGGGCGCCATGTTTGCGATCGTCGCGCGGTCGGCGACGGAGAGCGTCTCCAAGCCTGGGCCGAAGAATTCCACGAACTTGCCGACCACGCCGCGCTTGCGGAGCATTTGCGTGACGGTGAGCACAAGGTCGGTCGCGGTCGCGCCTTCGGGCATGTGGCCGCTGATTTTGAAGCCGATCACTTCGGGGATCAGCATCGAGACCGATTGGCCGAGCATCGCCGCTTCCGCTTCGATGCCGCCGACGCCCCAGCCCAAAACGCCGATGCCGTTGATCATGGTGGTGTGGCTGTCGGTGCCGACCACGGTGTCTGGGTAGGCAAAGGTCTCGCCATCGACATCGCGCACCCAAACCGACTGGCCGAGATATTCGAGGTTCACCTGGTGGCAGATGCCGGTGCCGGGCGGCACGACGCGGAAATCCTCGAATGCCGATTGGCCCCACCGGAGGAAGGTGTAGCGCTCGCCATTGCGCTCATACTCAAGATCGACGTTTTTCTTGAACGCATTGCGGCCCGAGAAATCGACCATCACCGAGTGATCGATCACGAGATCGACGGGCACCAGCGGATTGATCTTTTCAGGATTGGCGCCGAGCTTCGCCGCCGCATCGCGCATCGCCGCGAGATCGACCACGGCCGGCACGCCGGTGAAATCCTGCATCAGCACGCGCGCTGGCGAGAAGGCGATTTCGGCGTCCGTCTTGCCGAGATTTTGAAACCAGGACGCCATCGCGCTCAGATCGCTCTTTTGCACGGCGACGCCGTCTTCGGTGCGCAGCAGATTTTCGAGCAGCACTTTGAGCGAGATGGGCAGGCGGGTGATGTCGCCGAGGCCGTTCTTGGCGGCGACCTTCAGGTCGAAATAAGCATAGGATTTGTCGCCGATTTCGAGGGTGCGGCGGCAATTGAATGAGTTCACGCTGGGCATGGTTGCGCTCCTGGATGTCTTAAAGAGATCGCAGGCGCGGCGGGGAGCGCCCCATCCGGAATCAAACCCGGCGCGCGGCTTGGGCTCTATGTAGCAAGCCTGTGTTAACGCGCAATTAGTCTGGTTCCGTGACGGGCGCGGCGTGCCTTTTATGCACCCTGCGTGGGCGGCGGCGCTTCAGCGGGAGGCGGCGCGCGGCGTTTCCAGAACCGCCCGCCGTTGCGCCGGCGCCATTTCAGCACCAGCCAGCCGACCAAGCCAGCCACGAGCAGCCATGGCAGCAAGATGCCGATGAAGAAAATGATCGTCGCGAAGCTGCCGACCACGAGACCCAGGAAACCGGCGAGGGCGTCGGTCAAGGGCTTGAAAGTGTCGCTGCGCAGCGATTGCGGGGTGGAGGAATAGCCGAGCGTCAATTCCGACATCGAAACGCGGGTGCGCATCACGGCGAGATTGGATTCCGTAGCGTCGATTTCTCCCTGCACCCGCGCCAGTTCGCGCTCGACCTCCAGAAGATCGGCAAGGCGCCCTGGACGGCTTTCGAGCAGGCGCTGCAAGCGGTCTCGCAAGGCGCGCGTGGCGCGCAGGCGCGCTTCGGTGTCGACGATGGCGCGTGTCAGATCTTCGGTGGAGGTCGATTGCTCTAGGATCTTGCCGCCGGCCTCATCGACCTGGCCGGACACGTTGCCCATGAAAGCGCGCAGCCACACGGGCTCAGCGCGAAACTGCACCGTGCCGAACATCTGGCTCTCCGGCTCGCCGCTGCGGTTCGAGCCGATCAACTGGCAAACACGCGGGCCGGCTTGCTGGCAGGCCGCGACATGCGTGTCCATCACGCCGGCCAAGCGATCGGCGGGAAGCTCCATGCGCAGGGAATAGGCGTAGGCGAGGAAGAGAACGGGCGAGGCCGTGCCGCCCGAGGGTGTCGGCGCAGGGGGCTGACCGGGCGGCGGTGGCGGCGGCGGCGGTGCGGGCGATGGCTCTTCCGGCGCAACGCCGCGGGTCATGTCCATGTCGGCCATCGGCGGCGCGACGCCTCCGCTGGGAGCGTAGCTCTCCGTCGTGCTGCCTGCTTCGCCCTGGCTGAGATTAGCCTGCCCGCAGCCGCTCAGAAGCGCGACCAGTGCTAACCCCGCGATACTCGCCCGCATCGTGATCTCCCCCTTTGCCGCACATCTCTAACACGGCGCCGCCTTGGCGCGAGCGACAAGCGACCCTAGAACAACGGCGCGAATATGGGCGCTGGTCGACCTTTCCAAGTCATCCCGACAATTCGGGTAGAGCGTCTCGCGCTTGCGCGCGGGGGGCGGACGCTGTTCAGCGGCGTGAGCTTTGAGGCGGCGTCCGGCGCTTACGTCGAAGTGCGTGGTGCGAACGGCGCGGGCAAAACCAGCCTGCTTCGCGCGCTCGCCGGGTTCTTGAAGCCGGAGGCTGGCGCGATTGCGTTCGACGGCGTTGAGGAGCCCGCGCTTACGCTGCATCTGCTCGGGCACCGCGACGGCTTGAAGTCGAGCATCCGCGGGCTGTCGCATGTGCGGTATTGGTCGGGGCTTTTGGGCGACGGTCATGGCGCGGTGGAAGCGGCGCTCGTGCGTGTCGGTCTCGCGCGCATCGCCGATCTGCCAGCGCGCATGCTGAGCCAGGGCCAAGCGCGGCGGCTTTCGCTGGCGCGGCTTTTGGTGGCGCCGCGTGCGTTGTGGCTGCTGGATGAACCGGTTGCTGGGCTTGATGCGGCCGGCAAAACGCTTGTCGCGGATTTGATCGCGGCGCATCGCGGGCTCGGTGGGACAGTGATCGCCGCAGCGCACGAGCCGATCGGCCCAGAGCCGACGCATGTCGTTGAGTTGGTGCGCGCATGACCTTGCTCGCGATCTTTCGCCGCGAGTTTGCACTGGCGTGGAGCGCGGGCGGCGGCGCCGCCGCGCCGGTTGGATTTTTCCTCGGCGCGACGACGTTGCTTCCGCTTGCGATGGGGCCGGAGCGCGCTTTGTTGCAAGCGGCGGGTCCGCCCTTGGTGTGGGTCGCGGCGGCGCTAGCGGCTTTGATGACGTTGGAGCGCCTCTTTCAGGCGGACCTCGAAGACGGTTCGCTCGACCAGCTCTTCCTCAGCCCCGCGCCGCTTGAATTGATCGTGCTGGTGAAAGGCGCGGCGCTGTGGCTGGCCGTGGGCCTGCCTCTCGCACTCGCCGGCGCTCCGGCGGCTGTGTTGCTGCAGGCGCCGTCCGACGCCGTGCCGGCGATCGTGCTTAGTCTCGGCCTTGGGATGGCTGCTTTCATCGGGCTGGGGCTCGTGGGCGCGGCGGTGACGGCGGGCATCAGGCGCGGCGGCGTGCTGATCGCGCTGATCGTGCTGCCGTTTTTTGCGCCGCCCATCATTTTCGGCGCGGCGGTGGCGGAGGACGGGTTCGGGCCGGCTTTCCTCATCCTCACCGGCATCGCGTTCGCGTCGGCGGCGCTCGGCCCGATCGCGGCGGCTGCGGCTTTGCGGCTCCAGGCCGAATGACCGCATTGCCATCCCCGCCCCGCAAGCCCTACGCAGCGGCGATGTTTCAGGCCTTCGCCAACCCCGAACGCTTCATGGCGTTTTCCGCCTGGGCGACGCCGCTGCTGGCGGCGCTCGCCGCTTTGCTGCTCGCTGTGGGCGTGCCCTGGGGCCTGGTGTTTGCGCCCGCCGATTATCTGCAAGGCGAGAGCGCGCGGATCATGTTCGTGCATGTGCCGGCGGCGTGGTGGGCGCTGCTGATCTACGCCTTCATGGGCGGCGCGAGCCTGATCGGCTTGGTGTGGCGCCACGCGCTCGCCGATGTCGCCGCGCGAGCGGCCGCGCCCATCGGCGCGACTTATGCTGGCCTTTGTCTCATCTCCGGCTCGCTCTGGGGCGCGCCGACTTGGGGCACGTTCTGGGAGTGGGACGGCCGGCTCACCTCGATGCTCGTGCTCTTCCTCACCTATCTCGGCTATCTCGCGCTGTGGAGCGCGGTCGAGGATGAAACGAAAGCGGCGCGGCTTGCGGGCATCTTGTGCCTCGCTGGGCTCGCCAATGTGCCCATCGTGCATTTCTCGGTCGAGTGGTGGTCGACCCTGCATCAAAGCTCAAGCGTGCTCCGCTCGGGCGGATCGTCGATTTACCCCACCATGCTCGCGCCGCTGCTGATCATGACCGCCGCGTACGCTGCGTTGTTTGGCGCGCTCCTGCTCGCAAGCATGCGCACCGCGATCTATCGCCGCCGCGCGCTGGCCGCGATCGCGCGCAGAGCACGGAGCGCATGATGGAAGGCGTCTGGCCCTATGTGATCGGCGCGTACGCTTTGACGGGCGCAGGCCTTGTCGCGCTCGCGCTCAACACCTTCTTGCGCTTGCGCTATTGGGCGCGTCAGGCGCGCGAGGAAGAAAAGCCCTGATGCGTGTTTGGGCCCTCATTCCGCTGGTCCTTCTGGTTGGTTTGATTGGCGTCGCGGGGTTCGTGCTGCTGCGCGGTTCGCCGCACGAAACCGTGTCAGATGGCCAAATCGGCCGCGCCGCGCCGACTTTCGCGCTCTCGCGCTTGGGCGGCGGCGAATTGGTGACGTCGGACGAACTCGCGGGCCGCGCGCACATCGTGAACCTGTTCGCATCCTGGTGCGTGCCGTGCCGCGCCGAGCATCCGTTGTTGATGGCGCTGCAGCAGCGCGGCGTGCCGGTCCTAGGCGTCGCCTACAAAGACGACGCCGCCGACACCGAGGCCTTCCTGCACGAACTCGGCAATCCGTTTTCCGTCGTCGCGCTGGATCCCGACGGGCGCTTCGCGCTTGAGCTCGGCACGGCCGGGGTGCCCGAGACATTCGTGATCGGCGCCGATGGACGCATTCTCGCGCTCCATCGCGGCCCGCTCACGGACGAGGTGATCGCGGAAAAGATTCTTCCGGCGCTCGGCGCTTCTACTGACTGACGTCCGCGAGCGGCTTGGCCTTGCGCTTCCCATCTGGACGCTTCCCATCCGGGCGTTTTCCATCGGGACGCTTGCCGTCGGGGCTCTTCTCGGTTTTCTCAGCGCGCGTCTTGCCTTGGCCGCGCGCTTTCTTCCCGCGCTCTTTCTCGCCGCGCTCCTTATCGCCGCGTTTTTTGCCGTGCGCTTTTTTGCCCGCGCGGCGCGCTTCGATCTCGGCCTGACGTTTGGCGTTCTTGCGGGCCTTCTTCTCCTGAACCTCGGCGGCTTCGTCGGCGCGTTTGAGAATGCGCTTCAGCGTGTTCGACAGCGCGAGCTGTTTGGATTCCGAGAGATAGTCCATAATCGCGGCGTCGGCCGCTTTGCCGTGTCCATTCGACGTGGCAAGCGCCGCGGCGCCCTCGGCGGTCAGGCGCACCGAATTGGCGCGGGCATCGGATTTGGAAGTGGTGCGCACGATGAGCCCGCGCTCCTGCATGCGGATCATCATGTCCGCGAGCGTGGAGCGATCGATCCCGGTCGCGCGGACAAGGTCGGTCTGGCTGAGGCCCGGCGCGTACGCGATGGCGGCCATGACGGCGAACTGGCGAAGATTGAGTTCGTTGGCTTTGGCGAGGTGCAGGAAACGGTCTTCGGCGAGCTGAAGCAGCCGGCGCAGCAGATGGCTGGCCGAATTCGCGAGCATGTAGCTGCTGGAATCTGGGCCGTCCGCCATGCTTTTCGCCATCCTCCCCGCGCCCAGGCCTGGGTGGCGCGAAGCCTAGCGCCACCTTGCTTGTAGGCAAGGATTGCGAAGATTATTCGCGAAACCGGCGAAAATGCGCCCGAAATTCGGGCGGCTAGGGGTTTTGCCTGCGCTTCATCCGGGGGCGAATGCTTCAGCACCAGCGGCGTGTTGAGCAGGGCGAAGCCCAACGTCAGCACCCAAAAGATCGGACGCGCATTCACCCAGCCGTCCGTCGTCTGCGTCTGCCGGATGATCTCGTTGAGGATCGCCATGAAAATGAAAAGCCCAGCCCAGCGCATGGCGAGCACATCCCATATCCGGTCCGGCAACTCGAACACGTGGCGGAACATCAGCTTCCACACGTTTTGCTTTATGATCAGCGAACTGGCGATTGCGAGCGTGAAGAAGACGTACATCACAGTCGGCTTTATCTTGATGAATTCCTCGTTGTGCAGGGCAATCGTAAGGCCGCCGAAAACCGTGATTAGCACGCCGGTGACGATGAGAACCGGCGGGATCTTGCCGCGCGTGATCTTGCAATATGCGATCGCGGCGAGTGTCGTGGCGATGAAAATGCCCGTCGCCCAATAGACCGCGTCATCCGGCCAAATGCGTTTCAGCACATTGTAGGAAATGACGAAGACCGCGATCGGCCCGAGATCGATGAGGAGTTGGCTGAAGCCGGGGGAGGATGCGGGTTTTTCGCTCATGGCGCTTGATACGCTGGAACGAGCGCGTCCGACCAGGGGCGGGTGCGGCTCAAACGGCGCCGACCGGGCCTTTCTCGTCGGCGGCCTGCGCGAGCAGCCAGTCCCGGAACGCCGCCGCGCACGGACGCAGAGTTCCGCGCGCGGGCCAGATCAGCCAGTAAGCAAAATCGTCCCGCACCGAGAGCGAGAAGGGCGCGACGAGCCGCCCGGCGCGGATTTCATCCACCGCGAGCCAGTGCCGCGCCAAAGCAACGCCGTCGCCGCGCATCGCGGCGCGCATCAGCAGCGTGGAATCGTCGAACGATGGCCCCGCGCTCGGCTCGGGCCAATCGAGCCCCGCCGCCTGAAACCAGCGCGCCCACGGCGTCCAGGTGTTGCGCAGCAGAGTGGCGCGGGAAAGGTCATCCGGCGCACTGAGTTGCAATCGATCGCGATACTCGGGCGTGCAGACCGGCATCAGCGCCTCGTCGAACAGCTTCGTTGCACTGAGGCCAGTCCAGCCGCCGAGACCGAGGCGCACGCCGAGATCGACGCGGTCGCGCTTGAGATCGACGAGCTCTTCGGAAACGCGGAGCGCGATATCGATATCGCCGTAAGCGGCTTTGAAATCGCCGAGACGCGCGAAGAGCCAGGTCGAGGCAAGGCTCGGCACGGCGGTGACGACGACTTGCTCTGAGGCTTGGGAAGCGAGCGCCGTGGGCGCTTTGAACACCTGCTCCAGCAAACTCAAACCCTGGCGCACTTGCACCAGCAATTCGGCGCCGGCGGATGTCGGGACCATGGTGTTGCCGGCGCGCCGGAAGAGCTGGCGATCGAGGCGCAACTCCAGCTCGCGTATGCGGTGGCTGACGGCGCCGTGCGTCAGGCCCAGCTCTTCGGCGGCCTTGGAATAGCTTTGCAGCCGGCCGGCGGCCTCGAAGGCGCGCAGGGTTTGCAGTGACGGCAGATGGGCCATGGGTTGTTATTCCCGCTCACATCCAAGTCGAGCACTCCTCGTTCGGATTCAAGAGGGGGCCGCCATACTTGAGAGGTGCGCCCGGTGATTTCCCCCGGACCCCATCTCAAGGACCACGCAAATGCGCACGCATCCTGCCCAATACTCCGCCTCTGAAACGCACCTTCCGCTGCCCGCGCGGGCTGCCGCGCTGGTGGTTTCCGCCCTCGCCGTTTCGGTCGTGCTTTTCCACGTCGCGCTCACCGCCGCCGGCATCGTCGCCTGAGCAGAGGAGCTTCAAATGATCTGGGATTCAAACATCGGCGCCTACGACGCCAAGGCCTTCTCGCGCGACATGCGCGCCATCAGCAGCGCGCTTTCGGTGGTGCTGATCGCGGTTATTCTGATCGGAATCGCGACCGTTTAGGGCGTGACGCCGACCATGGCCCGCGCAAACGCGCTCGCATCGAAAGGCTGCAAATCCTCGGCCTTCTCGCCGACGCCGATGAAATGGATCGGGATCGCATGGCGTTGGGCGACGGCAATCAGCACGCCGCCTTTCGCCGTGCCGTCGAGCTTGGTCATCACGAGGCCGGTGATTTCCGTGACGGAGCGAAAGGATTCGACCTGGCTGAGCGCGTTCTGGCCGACCGTGGCGTCGAGCACGAGCAGGGTTTCGTGCGGCGCGTCTTCATCGACCTTGCGGATGGCGCGCACGATCTTGGAGAGCTCGGCCATCAGTTCGGTCTTGTTTTGCAAGCGCCCAGCGGTGTCGATCAGCGCGACGTCGGCATTGATCGCCTTGGCGCGCGCCGCCGCTTCGTAAGCGACGCCGGCCGCATCCGAGCCCTGCGTCGAAGCGACGAAATCAGCGCCTGAGCGCTTTGCCCAGACTTCCAACTGCTCGATCGCTGCTGCGCGGAATGTATCGGCTGCGCCTATCACCACTTTCGCGCCGCCCGCTTGCAGAAGCGCGCTGAGCTTGCCGATCGTGGTGGTTTTGCCTGAGCCATTGACGCCGATCACAAGCACGATGCGTGGTTTCGGCCCGTTGCTGAGGTCGAGCCGCGCTTGACGCGGACGCAAGACGACCGCGATCTCATCAGCCAAAGCGGTGCGCAGCTCGACGTCGGAGATTTCCTTGTCAAAGCGGCCCTGTGCCAGCGACGCTGTAATGCGCGCCGCAGCGGGCGCGCCCATGTCGGATGCGATCAGCAATTCCTCCAGCGCATCGAGCGCCGGCTGATCGAGCTGCTTTTTCGTGAACACCGAAGTCACGCCATCGGCGAGCTTGGAAGAGGATTTCTTCAAGCCGTCGAACAGGCGCGTGAGCGCGTTCGCGTCGGGCGCGGCAGGCGCGTCCTTGTTTCCGAACACCTTCCAGATCATGCCGCGACGCCGATCAATTGCGCGCCGTCATGCGCGGTGAAGCGGACGCGCACCGTTTCGCCCGCGACTTGGCGAGAGTTAGCGTCCCTCCCCCTAGAGGGGGGAGGGGTAGGGGAGGGGGTGAGAGCGTAGCGCGCATCTGATGAAGGCGTTGGCGCTGGATCGGCTGGTGCAGAGACCCGTCTCACCCCTCCCCCAACCCCCTCCCCCTCTAGGGGAGGGGGCGTTAATGCGACGCTCGTGAAATCCGGCAACCGCGCAAAGCCCTCGCGCTCGATCAACGCATTCGCTTCACGCCCAACCCAAGCATTTAGGTGCCGCGCAAGCGCCAGCGCGCCGCGTTCGCGCAGGCGCGCGGCGCGCTGCTTGATCAGGGGCTTATCCAGTTGCGGCATGCGCGCGGCGGGCGTGCCTTCGCGCGGGCTGAACGGGAAGGCGTGCACGTAAGCCAGATCGCATGCATCGACGAGCGAAAGCAGGTTTTCGAAATGCTCATCCGTCTCTGTCGGAAAGCCCGCGATCAGATCGGCGCCCAGCGCGATCTCAGGCCGCGCCGCCTTCAGTCGCGCACACAAATCGATCGCCTGCGCGCGCGAATGGCGGCGCTTCATGCGCTTCAGGATCAGATCGTCGCCGTGTTGCAGCGACAGATGGAGATGCGGCGCAATGCGTTCATCGCTGACGACAAGATCGAACAGCACGGGGTCCATTTCGATCGCATCGAGCGAAGAGAGCCGCAGCATCTTCAGGCCCGGCACGAGCTTCAGAATGCGCGCCACCAGATTGCCGAGCGCGGGCGTCCCCGGCAGATCGCCGCCCCACGAGGTGAGATCAACGCCCGTCAGCACGATTTCCGGACAGCCATTCGCCACCAGCCGCTGAATTTGCGCAACCACATCCCCGGCAGGCGAAGAGCGCGAATTTCCGCGCCCATATGGAATGATGCAGAAGGTGCAGCGGTGATCGCAGCCATTCTGCACTTGCACGTAAGCGCGCGTGCGTTCGGAAAAGCCGTCGATCAGATGCGGCGCGGTTTCGCGCGCCTGCATGATGTCCGAGACTTGGACGCGCTCTTCGCTACGGAGAAAGCCTTCGAGGCTCATCTTTTCGGTATTGCCGATGACGCGGCTGACTTCCGGCATCGCCGCGAATGCTGCGGGATCGATCTGCACCGCGCAGCCCGTGACGATAATCTCCGCGTCCGGCCGCTCGCGCCGCGCGCGCCGGATGGCTTGGCGCGCCTGGCGCACGGCTTCGCCGGTCACCGCGCAGGTGTTCACGATCACGGCGTTGGAGAGCTGCGCTTCCGCCGCCAGCGCGCGCATGGCTTCGGACTCGTACGCATTCAGCCGGCAGCCAAGCGTGACGATCTCGACGCTATCGGCGTCCGCGTTCTGAGGTTCAGCGACTAAAGTCATGGGCCGTGCTTGAGGTGAGCGCGCTACGCGTGCGCGTCAAGCGCGGCGCGGCATTACTCGGCGGCGGTCTCAGCCTCGGCGCCGACATAATCCTCTTCGCGGGCGCCGCCAGCGCGTTCTGCGATACGGGCCGATTTGCCGCGACGATCACGGAGATAATAGAGTTTCGCGCGACGGACCTTGCCGCGGCGAACCACTTCGATCGAATCCACGGTCGGCGAGAAGAGCGGGAACACCCGCTCAACGCCTTCACCGAAGCTGATCTTGCGGACGGTGAAATTGCCGTTGAGGTCCGAACCGGAGCGGGCAATGCACACGCCCTCATAAGCCTGAACGCGCTCGCGCTCGCCTTCCTTGATCTTAACATTGACCCGGAGCGTATCGCCCGGATCGAAGGAAGGGATGGTCTTGCCTGCAGTGATGCGGGCGACTTCTTCTTTTTGGAGCGTCTGGATCAGGTTCATCATTGCACACGAGGGCGCACGGGCTAAAGGCCGGCGCTTCCATTGGAAACCACGGAGAAGCGGGGCGTATAGGTCAAAGCGCCCGCGCTGTCGAGGGGCGAGCTGGCCCTGGCGGGGGCAAGGCGGCCAGGGCTAGAATAGCGCAAAAATCAGGGGGGGGACGGCTTTGAGAGTTTCAATCCAGGCGGGCCTGGCGGCCCTTTGCGCGCTCGTGGCTCTGGCCGGCTGCGCCTCCGCGCCCGCCCCCGTCGCTGCCGATGCGCCCCGCCGGGAAATAGCGCTCACCTATGACGATTCCCCGCGCGACCCCGGCCCCTTCATGGACGGCCCGGAGCGCGCACGGCGCATTGTGGCGGGGCTCCGGGAGGCGGGCGTCGCCGAGGCGATGTTCTTCGCCAATCCTGGCCACATCACAGGCCCCGAGGGCGAGGCGCGTCTGCGCACCTTCACTGACGCGGGCCACGTGCTCGCCAACCATTCCAACACGCATCCCAATCTCCGCGACGTCACGGCCGAGCAATATCTGGCCGATGTCGCCGAGGCCGACCGTGTGTTGCGGCCCATGAAGGGGTTCGTGCCGATCTTTCGGTTTCCCTATCTCTCCGAGGGCGACACAGTCGAGAAACGGGACGCGGTGCGCGCCGGCTTGATCGCGTTGGGCTATGCGCAAGGCTATGTGACGACGGATTCTTATGACTGGCGCATCGATCAACTCGCCCGCGAAGCGGTCGCGGCGGGCAAGGAGATCGATATGGATGCGCTGCGGGATTTCTATGTGCGCACCGCGGTCGAGAGCGCTGGCTATTACGACCGGATGGCGGTGGCGGTGCTGGGGCGCTCGCCGCGCCATGTCATGCTGCTGCACGAGACCGATCTGGCGGCGTATTTCACGCCTGACTTGGTCGCCGGCCTTCGCGCCGACGGCTGGACCATCATTCCCGCGACCGAAGCGTTCGCCGATCCAATCGCGACCGAGATGCCCAACACCTTGGCGCTCAGCGGCGGGCGGGTCGCCGCGATGATGCATGAGCGCCACGCCGAAAGCCGTTTCACCGAACAGCATGGCGATTGGAATTCCCTCACCGAGCCGTTTGAAGCTCAGGTGGTCAAGCATTGAGGGAAGCGAGCGCGCCTTCCCTCACAGAGCGGGGTTTGCGCTCTTGGGTTGGCGCGCAATCAACGTGTGTGCTAGCAGTGGTGCGTCAATTGGGGAGGGGATCGGATGAAACGGATGTTTGCGGCCGTGGTGTTGAGCGCATTGGCGATGACGGGATGCACGACGGCCAAATATCTCCGCATCACGGATGCGCCCATCGGCAGTGACGTTCCGGATGATCAGATCGCTGCGAAGATCGAGCGTGCTCTGTCGAACAAAGGCTGGCAGGTGGGGGCGCGGCGGCCGGGCGCAATTGATGCATTTGTGGTCATCCGCGAGCATCGCGCCGAGGTGACGATCACTTATGACAACGATTCATACTCGATCGAGTATCTCGGCAGCCAAAACCTGGACGCGACGCAACGCACAATTCATCGAAACTATAATCGGTGGGTCGCAAATCTGAACACCGAAATCCAGGGCGTAATGGCGGGCGCGCGCTGAACCCGGTCTGCTAGGTGTCCCGCTTGGGCGTGATGCGTTCGCGCTCCGCGCGGCGCCACGTCTCGATCTTGGAATGATCGCCGGAGAGGAGCACGTCAGGAATGGCGCGGCCTTCCCACTCGCGCGGGCGCGTGTAGTGCGGATGTTCGAGCAGGCCGTCCGAGAAGCTTTCCTCCGCAAGCGAGTCCGCGTTGCCGAGCACGCCGGGGATGAGCCGCACGCAGGCTTCCAACAATACGAGCGCCGCCGCTTCTCCGCCCGCGAGCACCGCTTCTCCGACCGCGACTTCAACCATGTCGCGTGCATCGATCACGCGCTCGTCGAGGCCTTCAAAGCGTCCGCACAGCAGAATGACGCCAGGCCCATTCGACCATGCTTGCGCCATCTCTTGGCTGAGCTGTTTGCCGCGCGGAGAGAGGTAAATAATCGGGCGACCATTGCGCGGCACGCTGTCGATCGCCGCCGCAGCGACATCCGCGCGGATCACCATGCCGGCGCCGCCGCCCGCTGGCGTGTCATCGACATTGCGATGGGGGCCGACGCCGAAGGTGCGCAGATCGATTGCGTCGAGTGACCAGCGCTTCTCATTCAGCGCCTTGCCGATCAGCGAGAGCCCGAGCGTTCCAGGAAACGCTTCGGGAAACAGAGTGATGACGCTGGCCGCGAAGCTCACTTGCCAACGGCGTCGGGCGCCGGCGGGTCGATCACGATCCGCTTGGCGGCGGAATCGACCAGCGGCACGTTTTCCTTGGTGAAGGAGATGCGCGCGTGTGGTCCGCCGTTCGGCGGCTTGATCTCGAGAATGTCGCCGGCTCCGAAATTCCACACCGCGACAACCTCGCCAAGCGGCGCGCCGTCGAGCGCTTCGGCGCGGCAGCCCATGAGATCGATCCAGTAATATTCGTCCTCCGCTGTCTCCGGCAGATTGGCGCGCGGGACGAACAGGCGCTTGCCGCGCATCTCTTCGGCTTGCTCGCGCGACTTGATCTCGGGCGCCACAACGGCGACGCCGTCTTTCAACTCACGCCAGGATTTCGGGCGCAGCAGGATCTTGCCGTCCTCGTCATAGAGCGGGCCGTAGGAGATGATGCCGTCGCGCGCGGCGGTGAAAGCGCGCAAACGCACTTCGCCTTTGACGCCAAAGGCGCCGCCAATGGCGCCGACGAGCACGAGTGACTTGGCGCTGCCGGCGCTCCCTTTGAACGCAGGCACCGGCTGAGACTCGCCGACCAATTCAGGCTGTGGCTTCGGCGGCGTGATAGGAGCAGGCGTCGGCTTGGGCGGCGCCGTGATCGGGCGGGGCGCGACTTGCGGACGGCCGCTGCCGTTCGAGGCAAAGCGCGGCGCGCCAGATCGCGCGGCGATCACGGGCGGCGCAGACAAAGGCTTTGGCGTCGCGGCCACAGCGCGCGGCGCGGCGCTCGCGCTGGCCGCACTTGCGGTCGGCGCTGGCTTTTTTGTTTCCGGCGCAGGCGCCGCCTTTGGCGCGGGCGCAGGCTTCTTGGCTTCGGCGGGCTTCGGGGCGGGCGCCGGTGCTGCCTTCGTTGCCGGAGCGGCGGGCTTAGCCGCGGCCTTCGGCGCGACTTTCGCCTTTGCTTCAGCCGCGGGGGCCGGCGCGGGCTTTGACGGCTTTTCTGCGGGCGCTGCTTTGGCGGTTTTCGCGGGAGCGGGCGCGGCTGCTGGTTTGGACGGCGCCGGCGCGGCCTTGGCCGCGGACTTCGCCGCCGGCTTCGTCGGCTGGGCAGGAGCCTTGGTTTCTGCGACCGGGTTCGCGGCAGTCTTTGCCGCTGGCGCCTTAGGCGCGGTTTTCACCTCCGGCTTCGGGGCTGGCGCAGCCTTCACGGCGGGCTTGGCCGCCGCTTCAGGCTTTGCCGGCGCTGTCGTCTTGGCCGCTTTGGCCGGAGGCGGAGGGGCTTTCTTTGCCGCGACTGGCTTGCCGGGGGCCGCTTTCGGGGCTGGCGCCGCCGTTTTTACCGCTGCCTTGGGCGCCGTTTTCGCCGCCTTGGCCGGGGCCGGACGCGCGGCGTCGCCTTTAGCGGGCGCGGCAGGCCGATCGCGGCGGGCGGTCACTGGCTTGGCCTTCCCGCCGCTGGCTGGCGGCGGGGCGGCTTTGGACGAGCTCTTGGGCGGAGCGGTTTTCTTATCGGGCAAAGTCTCTTCTTACGCCTCCGAGGACCCACTGGCTGCGGCGCGCGCTGCTTCGCGTTCCTGCATTTTCTTGCCGGCTTGGGCCTTATTTGGGTTGCTGCGGGCTTCGCGCTTCATAATTCCGGCCTGATCCAGGAAGCGGGCGACCCGATCGGTGGGCTGGGCGCCTTTGCTTATCCATTCCTGAATCCGGTCGAGCTTGAGGGCGACCCGGTTGGGATCATCGCTTTTCAATATAGGGTTATACGTCCCAACCTTCTCGATGAATCTTCCGTCGCGCGGATTACGGCTGTCGGCCACAACAACAGAGTAGAACGGCCGCTTCTTGGCGCCGCCACGCGACAGACGAATTTTAAGGGACATTACTTACTTCTCCTTTGAAATCTTAGCTTTTCTTGTCGCTGCCGGGAAGCCCTGGCAGTTTTGGAAGTCCATTTTGTCCGGAAAGGCCAGGAAGGCCCCCGCCGGGCATGCCGGGGAGGGCGCGGCCCGACCCCAATTGCTTCAATTGCTCGGGGCTCGGCATGCCGCCCCCGCCCATGGCTGCGCCGAGCGCGCCCGGCAATTTCCCCTTGCCCATCGCCTTGGCCATATCGGCCATATTGCGGTGCATCTTCACTAAGCGGTTGATTTCAGCCACTTCCACCCCGGCGCCCTTGGCGATCCGGCGGCGGCGTGAGCCATTGATAAGGTCGGGTTTGCGGCGCTCAGCGGCGGTCATGGAGCGGATGATGCCGATCTGGCGGCGGAGCTGGCCGTCATCCAGGGCCGCCTCGTTGATCTGGCCCTTCATCTTTTGGACGCCCGGCAGCATGCCCATGATGCCCTTGAGGCCGCCGATTTGCATGACCTGTTCGAGCTGTTTGGCCAGGTCGTCGAAGTCGAACGACCCTTTGGCCATCTTCCGGGCCATCTTCTCGGCGTCGGCCCGGTCGACCTGAGCGGCGGCCTTTTCGACCAGCCCGACGATGTCGCCTTGGCCGAGAATGCGCCCTGCGACCCGGCGGGCGTCGAAGCTTTCGAGGCCGTCCGTGCGCTCGCTGACCCCTAGAAACTTGATCGGTAGGCCGGTGACCGAGCGCATCGAGAGCGCAGCGCCGCCCCGCCCGTCGCCATCGGCCCGGGTAAGGACGAGGCCCGTCAGCGGCAGGCGTTCGTGGAAGCGCTTGGCGGTTTCGACCGCGTCCTGGCCGGTGAGGCTGTCGGCGACGAGGAGGATTTCGCCCGGTTTGGCAATGCGGGCGATATCGGCGGCTTCCGACATCATCTGCTCGTCCAGCGTGGTCCGGCCCGCGGTGTCGAGGATGACGACGTCATGTCCGCCGAGTTTGGCGGCGCTCAGGGCGCGCTTGGCGATATCGGCGGGCGGCTGGCCGGGAACGATGGGCAGCACATCGACGCCGATCGAGGCGCCAAGCGTTTTCAGCTGCTCCATGGCCGCGGGGCGGCGCACGTCGAGCGAGGCCATCAGCACGCGCTTGCGGTCCTGTTTGGTTAGCCGGAGCGCGATTTTGGCGGATGTGGTGGTTTTGCCCGAGCCCTGAAGGCCGGCCATCATGATGACGTTCGGGGGCTCGCCGTCGATGCGGAGCGCTTCAGGCGGGCCGTCGCCGCCGAGCATGTCCACCAGCGCGTCATAAACGATCTTCACGACCTGCTGGCCGGGCGTGACCGATTTCACCACGGACTCGCCGACCGCGTCGGTGCGCACCTTGGCGATGAAGTCCTTCACCACCGGCAGCGCGACGTCAGCCTCCAGCAGCGCCACCCGCACTTCGCGCAGCGCCGCCTCGACGTCGGCTTCGCTGAGCGCGCCGCGCCCGGTCAGCCGGTCGAAAACGCCGGACAAACGGTCGGTTAGGGCCTCGAACATCAAAACTCCTCATCGCCAAACACAAGAGCCCCGCCGGACGATCACGTCGGGCGGGGTGCCTTGCTGACCTCGGGGCGGGCCCACTTGGGTCAGTCAAAGCGCGCTCAGGGTCTGGCGCGTGCCGGGGAGATAGGCTTTTGCGGCCAAACCGTCAATTCAGACGCGCGACGGCGTCGGCCCCAGCTTGGCTTCGGCGAACAAGAGCGCGTTGCGCAGGGCGTTGCGGATCGGCGGCTCAATTGCGGTGGCGATGAGGATCGCGAACAGTACGCATGCGGCAATGGTGGTCCAGGCCGCGGCCATGGAGGGCAGGCCCGCGCCAATCAGAAGCTTCATGAACTCCGTGCCGACCAATTGGTGGAACAGGTAAAGCGGGTAAGTCGCAAAGCCGAGTGTCCGCAGCGGCGCGACCAGCCAGCTGCCGGCGAAGGCGCGGTTGGCGAACACGGAGGTCACGATCATCAGCACCGCGGCGCTGAACAGAAGCTGTGGCGCGAGCACTCCTTTCAGGAGCTGCATGTCCGCCAGGAAGGTGAGCGCGGTGAGGTCGATCTCACGCCAGGCGCCGATCATCATCAAGACAAAGAAGCCGAGCCGCCACGGCGTGAAGCCATGTCGCACGCAGGCCCAGATCGTGACGCCCATGGCGAAGAAGACGCCGTGACGCAGCAGCGAAAGCTCGGTCAGCCGCTCGGCGAGGTCATGTACGAAGACAGGCGCCAGGCGCGTTGCGAACAGAAACGCCAAGCTCACCGCGCCGATCACAAAGGCGAGCCCCTCGATGTAGCGAAAGCGCGACACCAACAGCAGGATGAAGACTAGAACATAGAAACTGATCTCGATGCCGAGCGTCCAATAGACGCCGTCGATGTATGGCCCGATGGGCGAGAACAGCACCGAGCGGAGGAAATCGGCGGCCAGAACCGGACGCCAGTCGAAGCTGATCATGAGCGCCACGACCGAGGTCAAGCTGGCGCAGATCCACGCAGCGGGCGCTAGGCGAAGGACGCGGGCGCGCGCGAAGGACGCGGCGCTGACGCCCTCGGCCGAGAACGCAATCACAAAACCGGAGATGACAAAAAACACTTCGACGCCGACCCAGCCGAACCAAGTGCGGCCGACCACGGCGTCCGAGAATGCAGCCGCGCCATGCAGCACGCGCGCGCCGGTGCTCGTCGGCACCAGCCATGACCATGAGAAATAGTGAAACAGCATGACGCCGAAGGCCGCCGCGAAGCGCACCAAATCCAGGCCGACGATGTGTTTCGGGGCGGCGCAAGGCGATGTCGCGGCGCGCCGCTTGTCCGACAAAGCGTGGGGAGCCATCGCAATATCCGATCGGTCGCTGTCGTCTGCGCTTTTGGGCGTGTGCGCCAGCGCTCTCTCCAGGCGGGCTCCTCACGCGCGTTTCGCTCGCGGCGCGCAATGTGTTCGCGCAAGGTGAGGGCGCCTGTGCGCTAAAGCAGCAAGCGGCGCCGCACTTCTTCGCCGATCGCAAGTGATGACGTAAGGCCAGGGCTTTCGATGCCGAACAGCGCGACGAGCCCCGCAATCCCATGCGCCGCGGGATCATCGATCACAAAGTCGCGTTGTGGCTCGCCGGGTCCGTGCAGCTTGGGGCGGATGCCGGAATAATCGGGCGCAAGCGCGCCGTCGGGCAAGCCCGGCCAAAACCGCCGCACATAAGCGTAGAAGCCTTCGGCGCGCGCGGGATCGACGCGGTAATCTTCTGCTTCGACAAACTCGAGATCCGGTCCGAAGCGCGCGACGCCGCCAAGATCGCGCCGATAATGCACGCCCAGCGCGCCCGGTATCGGCGGCGGATAGATCAAACGCGAGAAAGGCGGCTTGGCGCCAACGAGCGAAAAGTAATTTCCCTTGCCGAAATGCAGCGCGGGAATGCGCGCGGCGGGGAAGCCTTCGATAGTCGCCGCGCAGGCTTGCGCGCCAAGTCCCGCCGAGATGACGAGCCGGCGGCACGTAAAGGTCGAGGGCTCGGGGCCGCCGATGCGCACCGTGAAGCCACCGCTTTGCGGCGCCGCGCCAAGGAAGGGCGAACTAAGTACGACTGCCCCGCCTTGGGCTTCGATCTCGCCTTCCAACGCCGCCATGTAGCCGTGTGCGTCGAACACGCCGCTTTGCGCCGAGGCGAGCGCAGCGACGGCGCGCAAGCCAGGTTCAAGCGCGCGCGCCTCTTCGCCCGACATCCAGGTCACGCCTTCAACGTCGTTGATCTCGCCTTGTGCATGGAGCGCTTTGAGCGCCGCCATCTCACTGTCTTGGGTCGCAACGATTAGTTTGCCGCATTTGTCGAACGCCACGTCATGCGCTTCCAGAAAGGGATAGAGCGCGCGCCGCCCATCGACGCAGAGCCGCGCCTTGAGCGAACCCGTCGGATAATGGAGGCCCGCATGGATCACCTCGGAATTGCGGGATGATATGCCAGCGCCAATGCGCGCTTCACGCTCCAGCACCACGACGCTTTCGCCGCTCTTGGCGAGCGCATAGCCACACGCGAGCCCGACCGCGCCGGCGCCGATGATCGCTGCGTCGAAATCATGGGCGCTCATGAATTTAAGATTACGTTCACTAGTTTTCCCGGTTTTCGGCGTCGTTAGGGGCCTTTTCGTTCAAGCCCATTAAGCAGAACGAAATATGACGCGGTGTAAACAGGCCAATCGGGCGGAGTAGGATTTTCATGCGCGTGCTCAAGCTTCATGATTCAGCCATGCTCGCAACCGCGCGCGCGCGGTCGTCGAGCCTGACATGGCGGACGGTGATGGGCGCGCTCTTCGGCGCCGGCGCTTCGCTCGCACTGGATTCTCTTTGGCTCGGCGGCGGTTGGTTTGCCCTGCTGTGCGTAATGATGGGCGCGGACTACCTGATCGGCCAGCGCTACATCGCCGCCAAGACCGAAAAAGCGCGCAACGCATTGGGCGCGGCATTCGTCGCGGGTTCGGCGCTGACGCAGATCACGTTTGTTGCAATGACGGTGATGACGGGCGTGCTGGGCGGGGCCGACGGCCGTGTGCTCAGCATGCTGATGGCGGCAAGCTCGCTGGTCAGCGGCATGCTGTTTTTGAACCGCTCGGCGATTTTCATGCTGATCACGCTGGCGCCGACTGTGGCCTGGTTGGTGGTCTCGCCCTTTTTCCCGTTCGCCGGCGGCCATACGACGCCGCTCAACGCAAGTCTTGCGATGGCGTTCGGCATGATCGGGTTTCTCGCTTACGTCTGGCGCTCGCTTGAAAACAACAGCCGCATGATCGCGGGTCTTGAAGCCGCGAACGCGTCGGCCAAAGAGCGTCAGGTCATCGCCGAAGCGCGCCAGGCGGAAGCCGAAGAAGCCAACCGAGTAAAGTCCGAATTCCTGACCACGATGACGCACGAATTGCGCACGCCCCTCAATGCGGTGATCGGCTATTCGGAAATTATCGGCGAAGATATGGAAGCGGAAGGCCACAAGGATCTTGCGCAAGACGCCAAACGCATCACGGCGGCCGCCAAGCACTTGCTGGGCCTGATCGATCAAATCCTGCAGCTCACGCAAATCGACTCTGGCCGTTCGGCTCTCGAGCTTGACGAATTGGATGTGCGCCAAGTTATCGAAAGCGCCGTCGCCTCCGTCGCCGAGCAAGCCAAGGCTAACAATAATCGCCTCGCCACCCGCATCGCGTCGGACGTGACCTTCGCTTACACCGACGGCGAGAAGCTTGGCGTCTGCATCGGTCATCTCCTCTCAAACGCGGTGAAGTTCACCAACAATGGCCTGGTTGCCGTCTCCGCTGAGCGCGAGGCTGTCGACGGGCGTGAGTTCTTGCGCATCGCGGTGTCCGATACGGGCGTCGGCATGCTGCCGGATGAAATCGAAAAAGCCTTTCAGCCCTTCACGCAGCTCGATGGCTCGCGCACGCGCTCGCAAGGCGGGATGGGGCTTGGCCTTTCGATCACAACACGCACCGCTGAAGTGCTGGGTGGGGAAATCGCCGCCGTGAGTGAGCCGGGCACGGGTTCGACCTTCACGCTCCGTGTGCCGATGCGTTTTGGTTTTGGCGACACCGGCGAGAGCGGGGCGGACGCGCGCATCGGCGCCGCGGCCTAACGCGCGCAACAATAATAACGGGGACAGCGATGTTAAGCCGCGCGCTCAATTTCTTGAAGGGTCCGAAAGTGGACCTCGAACGCCGCGACGATCTGCTCGCGAATGCGGCGCTCGAATGGCGCATGGGTTGGGCGCGCACGCCGCTCGCCATCGCGTTCGGCGTGGCGCTGGCTTACATTTATCCGCTCTGGGTCGCGATGGCTTGGCTATCGGCGGGCTTGGCGATCGAGTGGGCCAATCGTTTCGCGGCCTATCGCGTGCTGACGCTGCGCGAGGGCGCCAAGCCCCAATTCTTCGTGACGTCGGTGCTCTGCTCGTTGCTTTGGACTTCTTTTGGCGCGCTCTTGTGGATGACCGGCGCGCCTGATCTTTGCGGCGCCGCCATTACGCTTTTCATGGTGATGGCGCTCTATGTGACCGCGTTTGGGCATCAATCCGCGAAGCTCCTCGCGGCCCTGATCGCAGCGCCCTTGCTGGGACGCTTGATCGCGGGCCTCGGCATCGCGGCCTGGGCGCCGGCGGGTGCGCACAATGTCATGCTGCATGTCGTGCTGTTCGGTGGGATCATCGTGATGGCCGCCGCCGCCGTCGCGTGCCATCTCAATTATGCGCGCATGTGGGAAGCGCGCGATCGCTTGGCCAATGAGCGCGACGATCTGGAAGCGCGCGTGAAGGAGCGCACGGCTGAGCTCATCGCGGCGATGGAGCGGGCGGAAGCGGCCAATGTCGCCAAGTCGCACTTCCTGGCGAACATGAGTCACGAACTGCGCACGCCGCTCAACGCGGTCATCGGTTATGCCGAAATGCTGGACGAAGACCTCGAAACGGAGGGCCTCGACGGCTTACGCGGCGATGCGCAGCGCATCCGCAATTCTGGCCGGCACTTGTTGAAGCTGGTCAATGACGTGCTTGATATTTCCAAGATCGAAGCCAATCGACTGGAGCTTGATTTCGAGCACACCGATCTTGGCCGCATGCTGCGCGAAATCGCGGACTCGCTGCGCCTTGCGGCCGATGAGCGCGGCAACCGCATCGATGTGAAGGTGGATTCCGATCTTGGTTTGGTGTGGGCCGATGGCCTGCGCGTGCATCAGTGCGTGCTGAACCTCGCTTCGAACGCCTGCAAGTTCACCAAGGGGGGCATCGTTTCGATCAGCGCCGAGCGCGTGGAGAACGATGCGGGCGCCTGGGTCTCGATCTGTGTCCGCGACAGCGGCATCGGCATTTCCGCCGATCAGTTGGAAAAGCTTTTCCAGCCCTTCATGCAGGCCGATGTCACGACAACGCGCAAATTCGGCGGCACCGGCCTTGGGCTCTCGATCACGCGCAAATTGGCGCGCCTGATGGGCGGCGACGTCACCGTGGAGAGCGAGCCGGATAAGGGCTCGAGCTTTACGCTCACCTTGCCGCGCCGCGTCGCCGACCAAGAAGTGATGGCCGCGCCTCGGGCTTCTTCCAGCCAAGCGGCCTGAGCTCGCTCGAACGACCTTGCGTCCGGCTTCGACAAAATCAATATACGTAGAGTGCTCGATAGAGAGACTCTATGGACGAAAGCCGGCTTCCCGCGTCCTCGCTCCCCACTTTGCGGCAATTGCAATTCCTGACGGCGCTCCGCGCTGAGGGGAGTTTTGTGGGGGCTGCGGAGGCGGTCGGCGTGACGCAACCGACGCTTTCGGCCGGGATCAAGGAACTGGAAACAGCCCTCGGCGCGGTCCTGGTCGAGCGCGGCCGAAGCGGCGCTGTGCTCACCCATGCTGGCGAGGAAGCGGCCGACCGCGCGGCCAAGGCCTTGAGCGAAGTCGAGGAGCTGGTGCGGGCCGTCCACTCGGCCGGCAAACCGTTTTCCCGGCAGCTTCCGTCTTGGCGCCATCCCGACGATTGCGCCTTTCCTGCTGCCGCGTGCGCTTCCCATGCTGAAGCGGCGCTTCCCGACATTGCGCCTGCAATTGCGCGAAGACCTGACCGCGCGGCTGATCGAGGCGCTGAAAGCCCGCACGCTCGACGCCGCCGTGATCGCGCTGCCTTATGCGACGACGGGCATCGAAAGCGCGGTGATCGCGGAGGATGAGTTTTTGTTTCTTTGCCCCGAGGGCCATCCGCTCGCAGGACGCAACGATCTCTCGCCGGAGCATCTCCGCGAGGAAGACGTGCTCTTGCTGGAGGATGGCCACTGCCTGCGCGATCATATGCTCAGCGTGTGCAGCGCAACGCCTGGAAGGCGCTCCGCCGAAGTGAGCGCGACGAGCCTGCATACGCTGGTGCAGATGGTCGCCGGCGGCCTCGGCGTGACTTTGCTTCCAAAAATGGCCGCCGAGAGCGGCGCCGCGGCGGGCGCGCCGGTGTCGATCCGTCCATTCGCGGAGCCGGTGATTGGCCGCTCGATTGGCGTGGTGTGGCGTGAAGCCAGCCCGCGCGCGGAGGAAGCGCGTATGTTGGCCAATATGCTGCGCGAGGAATTGCTTAAGACGTCGGCCAGTCCGGCTTAGAGAGCTGCTTGGCCAGGTGGGGCAGGCGGATCACGAACCAGAGCGCAGCCCAGATATTGCCGAGGAAGAACACCGGCAAGGCCCAGAGCGCCGCGACGATCCATGAGCGCTCGGTCAAGAACACCAAAACCGCAAACAGCAGGAAGCCGACATAAAGGTCGGCCAAGGTCGCGACGCCCCAGGGCAGGGTGATCATCACGCCGAGCTGCTCTAAGAAGCTGCCATGGAGGTCGGTCATCGAAAACGCCGCCCAGAGCACGAGCCCCAGCAGCGCGAGGCCCCCAATGCCAATTGCCGCACGCACGATGTTCATCACTTGCTCCTCAACGCTGCTTTAGTCAGCGCGCGAGCGCGCGAGGTCAAGCGGGGCCGCTGAGGCGGAGCGGACTTGGCGCTTTTCGCTTTTGCCACGGGCGGTCAACCGGTAAGCGGGTCGGATGCAACGATATTTCACCTTGATCGTCCTGGCGGCCATGATCCTTGGCGCCGCGCTTGGCTATTTTCTGCACCAGACCCAGCCGAGCGGGGACTGGCCAGCCATCGCTGACAAATTCTCGCTTGTGACGGACATCTTCCTGCGTTTGATCAAGATGATCATAGCGCCGCTGGTGCTGTCGACGCTCATCGTCGGCATCGCGCATATGGGCGGCACGGGCGCGCTGGGGCGGATCGGGTTTCGCACCCTGGGCTGGTTCCTGCTGGCCTCCATCACGTCGCTCTGTCTGGGTTTGGCGCTGGTTCACGTGCTGCAGCCGGGCGTTGGCCTCGACTTGCCGCCAGAGACGGGTGAGGCCGGCGTTGAAGCGACGGCGCTGAATCTGCGCGATTTCATCACGCACCTCGTGCCGCGCTCGATTTTCGAAGCGATGGCCAACAATGAAATCCTACAGATCGTGATTTTCTCGGCCTTCTTCGGCGTGGCCCTTGGAGCGCTGGGCGATGAAGCAAAGCCGGTCACCGATCTCGCCGAGCGTGTGTCGCACGTGATGCTCCGCGTCACCGGCTATGTGATGTTGTTTGCGCCATTTGCAGTGTTCGCGGCGATTGCCGCCACGGTGACCAAGGAAGGCCTTGGCATTCTTTGGACCTATGGAAAATTCATTGGCGGCTTCTATTTGGCGCTGGCGATTTTGTGGGGCGTTCTAATTTTCGCGGGTTTCGCGATCGTCGGCCCGCGCGTCGCCAGACTGTTCGGCATGATACGCGCGCCAGTTCTGCTGGCCTTTTCCACCGCGAGTTCCGAAGCGGCCTATCCGCGCACCTTCGAAGCGTTGCAGCGCTTCGGCGTTTCCAAGCGCATTGCGGGCTTTGTGCTTCCCCTGGGCTATTCGTTCAATCTGGACGGCTCGATGATGTATTGCACCTTCGCAGTGCTCTTCATCGCGCAAGCTTACGGCATTGAACTCAGCGCTGCGCAGCAGGTCACGATGCTGCTCCTCTTGATGGTGACGAGCAAGGGCATGGCCGGCGTGCCGCGCGCTTCTCTGGTTGTCATTCTCGCAACGCTGACGACGTTTGGACTCCCCGCATCGGGCATGCTGCTCATTCTTGGCGTCGATCACTTCCTCGACATGGGTCGCAGCGCGACAAATGTCGTGGGCAATTCGATCGCGACGGCCGTCGTCGCCAAGTGGGAAAAGGAACTCGGGCCCGAACACGCTCCGGAAGCGCCAGCCTCCGCCGCTCCCCCGCTTGAGGCCGCGGGCGACATCGAGATCGGGCGCTAACCTCAATCCATCAAGCGCTGCATCAGGTAAGTATATTCCAGCGCGCGGCGGCGCGATGCTTCGTTGAGATTGGCCGCGGCCGAGTGCCCGCCGTCGATATTCTCGTAATAGAGAAACGGCATGCCGAGTTCTTCCAGGCGCGCGGCGTATTTGCGCGCGTGGCCGGGGTGAACGCGGTCGTCCTTGGTCGAGGTGACCAGGAATGGCAGCGGAAAATCGTCGCGCTGGCGGAGGTTCTGGTAGGGCGACATTTGCTCTAGCCAGGCGCGCTCTTCCGGGACGGATGGCGAGCCATACTCGTCCACCCATGAGGCGCCCGCGAGCAATTGATCGTAGCGCAGCATGTCGAGCAGCGGCACTTGGATGACGGCGGCGTTGAAGAGTTCGGGCCGCTGCTCAAGCATCACGCCCATCAGCAAGCCGCCATTAGAGCCGCCTTCGATGCCCAGACGGCGCGGACTGGTGATGCGCCGTGCGCTCAGATCCTCCGCCACCGCGATGAAATCGTCGAACACCACTTGGCGGTGCGTCTTCAGCCCCGCCTGGTGCCAAGCCGGCCCGAACTCGCCGCCGCCGCGTATGTTCGCGAGCACATAAATGCCGCCATACTCAAGCCAGAGCTTGCCGACATTGGGCGCGTAAGACGGGTTCATTGAGAGCTGAAAGCCGCCATAACCGTAGAGCATGGTCGGGTTTTCACCGTTCATCACCGCATCGCGCCGGCGCACCACGAAGTAAGGCACTTGCGTGCCGTCGCGGCTGGTGGCCTCGAATTGTTCGGTGATGTAGGGGCTCGCGTCAAACTGCGCGGGCAGGGAGCGGATCGCGCGAGCCATGGTGGCGCGGTCGTTCAGCACATAGAGCGTGGACGGCGTCAGGAAATCCTCAAACACGGCGAATGCGGTTTCCTCGTCCGCCGCTGAGCCTGCAAAACCAACCGCGCCATTGCTCGGCAGCGCAACTTCGCTTTCGATCCAGGCGCGCCCGTCGAAAGCAAAGCGCAGCACGCGACCGCGCACATTCTGATAGCCGGCGACCAGGATCGCATCGCGGGTGGCGGTGACTTCCTCAATGGATTCGCGCGCGCTAGGCGCAAAAAGAATGGTGGTCGTTGGTTCGGCGGCGCTGGTTTCGCCGATCGGATAGGCCAGCAACGCACCTTGCGGAAAACCGCGCCAATCCTCTTCGATCGTGAAGACCAGGCGGCCTTTGTGCAGCGCCTGCAAGCTCGCCTTTTCCGGCAGCGTCATGCGCTGTGGCGCGCCGTCGCCGAGGCGCCAGAATGTCGTCGTGAAGAAGGTGTTAGACTCGAACGCCACCATCACACGGGCGCCGTCGCCATCTTCGAGCGCGCCCACGAACATCGCCATGTCGGTGGGCTGCGCGCGGATCACTTCGGTCGCGTCAGCGAGCGGCGTCCCGCGCCGCCATTGTTTCAGCACGATCGGATAGCCGCTCTCAGAAAGCGTGCCCGCGCCCCAATCGGTCGCGACATAGAGCGTGTCGCGGTCGCTCCAGGCGAGGCTGGTTTTCGCTTCCGGCAGTGAGAAGCCGCCTTCGACGAAGGTTCGTGTCCCAGTATCGAATTCGCGCCAAATGCTGGCGTCCTTGCCGCCGTCCGAGAGCGAAACCATGCAGCGCGTGGAGTGCTCCAGGCAATCGACGCCCGCAAACACCCAGTTTGCATTCTCGGCTGTCGCCAGCGCATCGACGTCGAGCAAGGTCTCCCACACCGGCGCGCCGCGCGCATAATCGGCCAGTGGCGAGCGCCGCCACAGGCCGCGCACATGGGTTTCGTCTTGCCAGAAATTATAGAGATAGCCGTCGCGGATTGAACCCAGCGCGAGGCGGTCCTGGCTGTTGGCGATGGCCAGCGCATCGGCGTGCAGCCGCGCGAACCGCGCATCGTTTTCGAGCACCGGCAAGGATCGTGCGTTCTGCGCGCGCACCCAGTCCAGGGCGCGGTCGCCCTCGACCTCTTCGAGCCAGAGATAGGGGTCGGGGCGGGCAAAATTCATTGTGCTGCAGGAACCTAGAACGAGGGCCGCGAGGGCCGCGAGAAAGGGGATGGCAAGGCGCATGGCCCAAGCTTTTGGACCGCCGCCGCCCCCGCCGGCAAGCGGCGATGCCGGCGAGGGCGCCCGCGGTCCGTTCCGGGGGGTGCGCAATGGCGCAAACACCCTTAGATGTTCGCCGATGCGCTATTTCAAGATGAACGGCTGCGGCAACGATTTCGTGATCCTCGACGCGCGCGCGCGGGGCGGGCTGCCGCTTTCGCCCGCCCAGGCCCGCGCCATCGCCGACCGCGACACGGGCGTCGGCTGCGATCAGGTGATCGCGGTCGAGCGCTCGATCCGGGGCGACGCCTTCATGCGCATCTGGAATCACGATGGCGGCCAAGTCTCGGCCTGCGGCAACGCCACGCGCTGCGTCGCCTGGATGCTGATGGAGGAGGGCGGCGCCGCCACGCGCCGGATCGAGACCGACGCCGGAATGCTCTATGCCGAACGCAAGGGCGACAAGATCATCAGCGTGGATATGGGCTCGCCGCTGCTCCGCTGGGAGGAAATCCCGATCGCGCGTCCGATGGATACAACGCGGCTCGATTTTAGCGCGGGCGGTTTTGACGAACCGGGCGCTGTGAACATGGGCAATCCGCACGTCGTATTCTTCGTCAATGATGTGCGCGCCGTGCCGATCGAGACGCTCGGGCCAAAGATCGAGACTGATCCCTTCTTTCCACAAGCCGTGAATGTGGGCTTCGCCGAAGTGCGCTCGCCCGAGCAAATTCGCTTGCGTGTGTGGGAGCGCGGTACGGGGCTGACGAAAGCCTGCGGCACTGGCGCCTGCGCCGCTGTTGTCGCGGCGCATCGGCAGGGACGCACGGGGCGAAACGTCGAAGTGCTGGTCGATGGCGGCGCGCTTCAGATCGAATGGCGCGCCGGCGATGATCGCGTGATCATGACAGGGCCAGTGCAGCTTGAGGGCTCGGGCGACCTCCCCGCTGAGGCGACGCCCGCATGAGCGCGCGTCCTCTCCTTCTCGCGCTAGTGCTTGCCGCATGCGCCACGTCCGCCGCTTCGGATGTCGTGCCCGCCGCGCTGCGCGGTTGCTGGATCGAAAGGCGCGGCGAGGACACCGTGACGATGCGCTGGTTTCCAGAGTCCGGCTTGGCGTGGCGCGGCGATCAGCTGTTTTACGCGCCCGGCCAAGAGCCCGAGCGCCAAGGCTACCGGATCGAGGCCACGGCCGGGGAGAACGAGCAATTCGGCTGGGCGCTCTGCCCGCAGGCCGAGCCCACCAACCCTCCGTGCCGCGCGCTCTTCTTCAAGGACGGCGGCGATGTCGATTATCGCTTCGAAATACGCGCCTCAGCCGAACATCTCCGCCTCACCATGTTTGACGAAGGCCAAGAGACCGTGCTGTTCGACGGCGCGCGCGATGGGTGCGACTAGGCTACTCGGTGCTACACTCGTTTGGATCCGGTGCAAGGTTTTGGGTCGTCGCGGTCGGATCACCGGCCAGAAATCTGCGTGCCAGTGCTCGGTCGTTACGCCATTGGCGAGGCGTGAGCGTAGCCCCGCTCCACATGCCGGAGTGGTTTCTGCGAGCGCACGCGACGTTCTGCAGGTAAGAGAGCGGCGTCAGTGGGCCATCCTTGTCGCGATAGATGTCGGCGTAGCCGCCCGCTGTAAGTTCCGACGCTACATCCGAGGTCGTGCCATCAAGATCGTACGTGTGGCATTGGACAAGTGGTCGACCGAACGCTTCGCGTAGCGGGCTGTCGCTCTGTCTTCGCGTTTCCCAGGCGGGTTTTTCGCAGATGATCGCGCGGTTCACGAGTAGTTGCTCAAGCCTGTCGCGGGCTTGCATTCCGCAGGGAAAGGGCAAGTCATTCGCATCGCGGCATCGTTGGGTTCTGGGGTCTTCGCTGCCACCGTGAAATTCCGGTGCATCAATGCCTGCGAGTCGCAATGTCATTTCGCCCATCCTGAACGTGTCGCCATCAATCACTGTGCCGGTGGGCACAGTTTCGCCAAAGGTGGCTGCATAAACGCGATTGGTAGCGTAGCCGCCAAGACCGGTAGCGATGAGGGCGAGTGCAACAAAACTCCCGGCAGTCGCCCCAATCGCCCCTATCGCCAGCGGGCGCACAAACTTTTCCAACGTCTGCCCACGTGTGAGCGCCAGCAGAGAGACGAGTCCGATCAGTGCAGAGAGAATACCAACGATGTCGAAAAGCGGCGCTACGCTGTCACCGACACGAATCCAATTGTGGATGAGGGATTGAACGAGAATGCTCTCTTCGCGACTTCTAGCTGCATCGAGTGCGAGACGGAGTAAGCCAATGTGGCCGTTGGAGGCGCTCAATAAAACCGTCGCCGCGACCAAGCTCCCTATGCCTACGCACCAAATTACTAGGCGTATCGGCCAACGCCGTTGGGTCGTGCTTGCCAAGAAAAACAGAAGTGCAAGTACGAGCAGCCCGAATGATGTGGCTTCCATTTCCATCCCCCTCGTCCTTGGAGGTACTCTATAGAGAGATCACCCCCTCGCGTCCGCCTGCGTAATCCCCTATCTAGCCCCCATGACCGCCCGCACGCTCTATGACAAAATCTGGGACGCCCATCTCGTCGCGAATGAAAACGACGGGACGGCGCTGCTTTATGTCGATCTTCACCTCATCCACGAGGTGACGACGCCGCAGGCGTTCGCGGGGCTGAAGGCGGCGGGGCGCAAGGTGCGCCGGCCCGATCTCACGCTCGCGGTGTCCGATCACAACACGCCGACGGAAAATCAGTCCAAGGGTTTTGCTGGCGTCAGCGACCCTGAAGCGCGCCTGCAGCTGGAGACACTCGCCAGCAATGTCGCGGAGCACGGCATCGAGTTTTTTCCGATGGGCGATATTCGCAATGGCATCGTCCACATCATCGGCCCTGAGCAGGGCCGCACGCAGCCGGGCATGACGATCGTCTGCGGCGATAGCCACACCTCAACGCACGGCGCCTTCGGCGCGCTCGCGTTCGGCATTGGCACGTCGGAGGTCGAGCATGTGCTGGCGACGCAAACGCTGCGTTCGCGGAAATCGAAGAACATGCTGGTGCGGTTTGAAGGCACGCCGGCGCCTGGCGTCGGCGCCAAGGACATGGTTCTCGCCTTAATCGGCCGCATCGGGACCAGCGGCGGCACGGGCTATGTGCTCGAATATGCCGGCGAGGCCATCCGTGACCTGTCGATGGAAGGGCGCATGACGATCTGCAACATGTCCATCGAAGCGGGCGCGCGCGCCGGGCTGGTGGCGCCGGATGAAAAGACCTTTGCGTATTTGATGGGGCGGCCGTCCGCGCCGAAGGGCGGCGGCTGGCAGGAAGCGGTGCTGACGTGGCGCGCGCTGCACTCCGATCCCGATGCGCATTGGGACGAGATCATCGAGATCGATTGCGCGAGCATCGCGCCGCTCATCACCTGGGGCACCAACCCCGAGCAAGTCGCGACAATCGCCGACGCCGCGCCTGATCCCGAAAGCTTTGGTGACGCGGTGATGGGCGAAACCGCGCGTCGCGCGCTGGCTTATATGGGGCTTGAGCCGGGGCAGAAGCTCGAAGGTTTACCCGTCGATCGCGTCTTCATCGGCTCATGCACCAATGGGCGGATCGAGGATTTGCGCGTGGTAGCGGAGCTTGTGAAAGGCAAACGCGTCGCGCCCGGCGTGCGCGCGATGATCGTGCCGGGATCGGGACTGGTGCGCCACCAGGCCGAGGAAGAGGGGCTCGACGTCATCTTCACCGACAGCGGCTTTGAATGGCGCGAACCCGGCTGCTCCATGTGCCTCGGCATGAATCCGGATATCGCGGCGCCCGGCGAGCGTGTCGCCAGCACCAGCAACCGTAATTTCGAAGGCCGGCAAGGGCGGGGCGCAAGAACGCATCTGATGAGCCCAGCGATGGCCGCTGTCGCCGCGATCGCGGGGGCTCTGACGGACGTGCGAAAGGTAATGTGAGCGCATGTGGGGCAAGCCACGCTTTCTCGACCTTGAAGTCGAAGAGTGGCACCGCGATTGTTGGGCGTGGTTGTTACGCAACCTAGGCGGCCATGAGGATTTAATGCGCCAGACATTGGTGCTGCCGAATGCGCAATTCTTTCCGAAGATCACGGGCGACGATCACGAAAAAGCGGAGGCTGTGTTCGCGAGCGTTAAAGGCATGATGGGGTTGGACTCTTGGCCCTGCACGCTCATTGCGCAAGAACGAACCAATGCGCAGATCGGGGAGTTCACGATGTTGCTCCCAGAGAAGTCAGCCGCCGGTACGTTTCAGTCCATCGAGGGCGAAGTCTACGTCACGTATGATCCGATGTTGCTAACGCGGCCGTACAATTTGGTCACAACCTTCGCGCATGAGCTGGCGCACTATCTGCCTCACTCAATCGCGGAGCCTGCGCCAGGCGTTGATGTGGAGCCGAAACTTGAAGAACTCGCGACGGAGATGGCCGTCGCCTATCATGGCTTCGGGGTTATCGCGGCCAACGCTGCATTTGATTTTCAGCAGACGCATGATTTCGGCCGCCAGGGCTGGTCAGGCGGTTCATGGGGATATTTTAGCGAAGAGGCCTGGGTGTTCGCGTTGGCGATCTTCCTCGCGCTGCGTGACGAGGACTCGGCGACGGCGCGCGCGCACCTGAATCCGCACTTAGCGCCAAAGCTGGACAAGGCCATGAAGCGTTTGCGATCTGAGCGCGAGTTTCTATCGGCCCTTGCCATCCAACGGCAGGCGTGATGAAGGACACTATGACGCCTTTCACAACTCTCACAGCCGTCGCCGCGCCGCTGCCGATCGCGAACATCGACACCGATCAAATCATCCCAAAGCAATTCCTCGCGACCGTCGAGCGTACGGGTCTTGGGCGCGGGCTCTTTTACGATATGCGGTTCGACAATGCCGGCAGTGAAAATCCTGACTTCGTGCTGAATCAGGCGCAGTACAAAGGCGCGCATATCCTGATCGCGGGCGCGAATTTCGGCTGCGGCTCGTCGCGTGAGCATGCGCCTTGGGCGTTGGCGGATTTCGGGTTGCGCTGCATCATCGCATCGAGCTTCGCGGATATCTTCTACAACAATTGCTTCAACAACGGCATCCTGCCGCTCGTGCTGGATCAAGCCGATGTCGAGCGCTTGCTCGATGAAGCGCGCGGCGCGAACCACAAATTCGTGGTCGATCTCGCGGCGCAGACGGTGTCGGCGCCGTCCGGCGCGAGCTTCCGGTTCGAGATCGATCCGGGCCGCAAGGCCCAAGCTCCTCGAAGGCCTCGACGATATCGGCCTTACTTTGAAGCGCGACGACGCCATCGCCGCCTTCGAAGAGAAGCGCCGCTTCGCCGCGCCGTGGCGGCGATGATCCTGCTCGCGGGCACCGTGCGCATCGCACAGGGCAAGCGCGCCGATGCGCTGGCGCATCTCCAGCGCATGGTCGAAGCTTCGCGCGCGGAGGCGGGTTGCCGCGCCTATGCGTTCGCGTTCGATGTGCTGGACGATCACGTCATACGCATCTTCGAAGCCTACGACGACCAGCCCGCGCTGGATTTTCACCGCGCCTCGCCGCATTTCGCCGCCTGGCGCGCCGCGTGGCAGAAGCCGGCATCGCGCGACCGCGACATGACGCGCTACGACGTCGACGGCGCGCCAAAGCCGGCTTGACCCGGCGCGCGCCATCGCGTCCAAAGCGCCCATGACCAAAACGCTCCTGCTCCTGCCCGGCGACGGCATCGGCCCCGAAGTGATCGCGCAAACACGCCGCGTGATCGATGCATTGTCGCTCGGCCTTGAGGTCGAGGAGGCGCTGTTCGGCGGCTCCAGCATCGATGTGAACGGCGTGCCGATCACCCGACGAAAGCGTCGCGCGTGCGCTCGATGCCGACGCCGTGCTGATGGGCGCGGTTGGCGGGCCGCAATGGGCGAGCGTCGCGCGCGACAAGCGGCCGGAGATGGGCCTTTTGCGGCTTCGCAAAGAGATGGGCGTGTTCGCTAATCTCCGCCCCGCGCTTTGTTTCGACGCGCTGGCGGATGCGTCGCCTCTGAAGCGCGAACTGGTTGCCGGCCTCGACATCGTGATCGTGCGCGAGCTCACGGGCGGCGTTTATTTCGGTACGCCGCGGCGGCATTGAAACGCTGTCGAACGGCGAGCGGCGCGGCTTCGACACGCAGGTCTACACAACGAGCGAAATCCACCGTGTGGCGCGCGTAGCGTTTGAGCTCGGCGCGCAAGCGCAAGAACGTCGTGCACTCAGCCGAAAAATCCAACGTCATGGAGTCGGGGTTGTTGTGGCGCGAGGAAGTGACGAAGCTCCACGCGGCTGAATACGCCGACGTGAAACTCGAACACATCCTCGCTGACAATTGCGCCATGCAATTGGTGAAGGCCCCAAAGCAGTTCGACGTTATCCTCACCGACAATCTTTTCGGCGATATCCTCTCTGACGAAGCCGCGATGCTTACAGGCTCGATCGGACTACTGCCCTCCGCGGCGCTCGGCGAAGCCGGCAAGCCTGGGCTCTACGAGCCGGTGCATGGTTCGGCGCCGGATATCGCGGGGCAAGGCCTCGCCAATCCGCTCGCGGCGATCCTCTCGCTCGAAATGGCGCTGCGCCTTTCGTTGAATGCGCCGGAAGCCGCCGATCGCTTGTCCAACGCAGTGCGCGCCGCCATCGCCGCCGGCGCGCGGACGCGCGATCTCGGTGGGGACCTCAGTACGGCGGAAATGGGCGAGGCCGTGGTGCGCGCGCTCGCGTGATCCAAGCGAACGGTTGAACTTGTCGCACGCCCCGAAGCATGCTGGCGGTCGGGAGCGGGACAGGGGGAGATCATGGCCAATAGCGCGCCGCTGAATGCGACGTTTTTTCGCATTTCGCAAACGCGAGAGGGGCGGCGTTCTGCTGAACGCCACTATCGCCTTCGTGGTGATGAGCGCTCTCCTGCTTGGGCTCCTCGTATTGCTCAATTTCGGCATGTTCGCCCAGTTGTTCTCGCAATTCAGCGCGGCCGCCGGCGGCCAGGTCGCCGCTCAACCCGATGGCGCCCAGATTGTTTTAGGCATGATGGCTTTTTCTTTTCGCTATTCTATTTTTCTCGTCTTCTTTTACGTGCTGCTCGCGGCTTATGAAGCGGCGTGCCTGCGCTGGATGATCCATGGCGAGGTAGTCGGCTTTCTCGGACTCTCGCTTGGCGCGCCGACTTGGCGCGTCTATTCGACCTATTGGCTCTGGGCCGGGATCAACTTCGGGATCTCAACGGTGGTCTCGCTCGTTACGATGCCGTTTTTGTTCTTTGGGATGGCAGGCGCCAGCGGCGGGATATCTGATCCGACCGTAATGGGCGGGACGATTGTGATCTTTCAGATCGTGGTCTCTCTGTTGCAGTACATCGCTCTCGCTATCGTGGGCGTTCGTTTTGGGCCGGCGGCGGCGACCTCGATCACGTTGCGCAAGTTTTCATTTTTCACGGCCTGGACCGTAACCAAGGGGACGGTTCTGGGCGCTGTTTGGTTCGTTCGTTTTGATCGGGGTGATTTATTCGCTCGTCTTTGTGCTCTTGTTCATCGTTATGGGAGGCTCGTATTCGCGCAGGCTTGGCCGAGCATTGCCTCCGGCGCGAGCGCCGAAGAGGTGATGACCTTGATCGCCGGCATGATGACGCCGCAGACACTCGCCTTGCTCGCTGGCATTTACGTCGTGATGGCGTTTGTTGGCATGATCTTCTACGTGATGTTCTACGGCGTGAACGCGCGCGCTGTGCTGGCCGCGATTGAGGACGGCAAGATACCGGGCGTTACGCCGGAATTGGCGAATACGTTCTCGTGAGCGTTTAGGCCGAGGCCCGCTTCTTCGCAGGCTTCCGCACAGATTTGGCGGGCGCGATCGTCGGCGTTTTCGCGCTCTTGCCGCCGCCGCGCCGCGCGGCGTGGCGTTGCAGCGCCTCGGCGAGATAGCGCCCCGTCCAGCTTTCCTTGCTCTTGGCGACATCTTCCCGGCGTGCCCTCGGCGACGATGCGCCCCGCCGCCGTCGCCGCCTTCGGGGCCGAGATCCAAAATCCAGTCGGCGGTTTTGATAACGTCGAGATTGTGCTCGATCACCAGGACGGAGTTGCCGTTGTCGACTAGCTCATGCAGCACTTCGAGGAGCTTCTTCACGTCTTCGAAGTGGAGGCCGGTGGTGGGTTCATCGAGAATATAGAGCGTGCGGCCCCGTTGCGCGTTTTTGAAAGCTCTTTGGAAAGCTTCACGCGCTGCGCTTCGCCGCCTGAAAGAGTCGTCGCTTGCTGGCCGACATGCACATAGCCGGCGTTTCAGCGTTTCCATCTTGTCGCGAATGCTCGGGACGGCGTGGAAGAGATTGCCAGCTTCTTCGACGGTCATGTCGAGCACGTCGGAGATGGATTTGCCCTTGAACAAAATATCGAGCGTTTCGCGGTTGTAGCGTTTGCCCTTGCAGGTGTCGCAGGTGACGTAAACGTCCGGCAAGAAGTGCATCTCGATCTTGATGACGCCATCGCCCTGGCACGCTTCGCAGCGTCCGCCCTTTACGTTGAACGAGAAGCGTCCCGGCCCGTAGCCGCGCGCTTTGGATTCCGGCAACGCCGCGTACCAGTCGCGGATCGGCGTGAAGGCGCCGGTGTAAGTCGCGGGGTTTGAACGCGGCGTGCGGCCGATGGGCGATTGATCGATATCGATGATCTTGTCGATATGTTCGAGGCCTTCGATGCTGTCATGCGCGGCGGGCAAATCGCCCGCGCCATGCCATTGCCGCGCGACGGCCTTGTAAAGCGTCTCGATCACCAAAGTGGATTTGCCGCCGCCGGACACGCCGGTAACGCAGGTGAAGACGCCAAGCGGAATCGTGGCGTCGACGTTCTGCAGATTGTTGCCGCTCGCGCCCTTGATGGTGATGAGGCGCTTCTTATCAAGCCAGCGGCGTTTCTCGGGGATGGGGATTTCGCGTGCGCCGGTGAGATAGGCGCCGGTGATGCTGTCTTTGCACTTCTCGATATCGGCCGGCTTGCCCTGCGCGATCACGCGGCCGCCATGAATGCCGGCAGCCGGTCCCCATATCGATGACATGGTCGGCGGTGAGGATCGCTTCTTCGTCGTGTTCGACCACCAGCACCGAATTGCCGAGATCGCGCAGCCGGCGCAGCGTTTCCAGGAGCCGGGAATTGTCGCGCTGGTGAAGGCCGATGGACGGCTCATCCAGCACATAGAGCACGCCCGTGAGTCCCGAGCCGATCTGTGACGCCAAACGGATGCGCTGGCTTTCGCCGCCAGAGAGCGTGCCGGAGCCGCGTCCCAGCGAGAGATAGTCCAGGCCTACATCGACCAGAAAGCGCAGCCGGTCGTTAATTTCCTTTAGAATGCGGTTGGCGATTTCGCGCTGCTTCGCCGTGAGCTTCTTATCGAGCGCGCCAAACCAATCGCGCGCGACGCGGATAGAGAAATTCGAAGTATCGGCGATGTGAAGGCCAGCGATCTTCACCGCGAGCGCTTCGGGCTTCAGGCGCTTGCCTTCGCAAGCCGGGCAGGGCGCGGCGGATTGGTAGCGCTCCAGGTCTTCGCGCACCCAGGCGCTGTCGGTTTCCTTCCAGCGCCGTTCGAGGTTCGGCATCACGCCTTCGAAAGTCTTCGTCGTTTCGTAGCGCCGCACGCCATCGTCATAGACGAAACGGATGGTCTCCTTAGTGCCGTGCAGCACCGCGTCGCGCGCTGCTTGCGGCAGCTTCTTCCACGGCGTCTTCACCGAAACCTTGAAGTGCTTGGCGAGCGCTTCGAGCGTCTGTGCATAAAGCGGCGAGGGTCCTTTGGCCCAAGGCGCCACGACGCCCTCTTCCAACGATTTGCCGTCCTCGACAATCACGAGCGCGGGATCGAATTTGAGCTGCTCGCCCAAACCATCGCACGCCGGGCACGCGCCCGCCGGATTGTTGAAGGAGAAGAGCCGGGGCTCGATCTCCGAAATCGTGAAGCCGGAGACGGGGCAGGCGAACTTGGAGGAGAGCAGGATCTGCTCGACCTTGCCCTTGGAATCCTTTTTGTCGATCAGCTCAACTATGGCGATGCCGTCGGCGATCTTCAGCGCCTGCTCGATCGAATCGGCCAGTCGCGTTTCGATCCCCGCCTTCACGGCGATGCGGTCGATCACGACCTCGATAGAGTGCTTGTATTTCTTGTCGAGCGTCGGCGGGGATTCGAGTTCGTAATATTCCCCGTCGATCTTGGCGCGCTGATACCCCTTGCGCAGCAGCTCGGCCAATTCCTTCTTATACTCGCCCTTCTTGTCGCGCGCGATCGGCGCGAGGAGATGCGCCCGCGTGCCTGCTGGCAGCGCCATAACGCGGTCGACCATTTGGCTGACCTGCATCGCCTCGATCGGGAGGCCGGTGGCGGGCGAATAGGGCACGCCGACGCGCGCCCAGAGCAGGCGCATATAATCGTAAATCTCGGTGACGGTGCCGACCGTCGAGCGCGGATTGCGCGAGGTGGTCTTCTGCTCGATGGAAATCGCGGGCGAGAGGCCCTCGATCGAGTCCACATCGGGCTTTTGCATCAACTCCAAGAATTGCCGCGCATAAGCCGAAAGGCTTTCGACATAGCGCCGCTGGCCTTCGGCATAGATCGTGTCGAACGCGAGCGAGGATTTGCCCGAGCCTGATAGCCCGGTGATCACGACAAGTTCGCCGCGCGGGATATCGATATTGACGTCTTTGAGATTATGCTCGCGCGCCCCGCGCACGCGGATATGCGTCAGTTCGCTCATCGGGCCAGCCCCACAGCCGGGCTGACGCCCATGGCGATTGACGTCATGGAAATACCTGTCGCGACATCGCGGTTGAAGAATTCTACGGGTTCGCCTTCGCCGCGCGCGCCGAGCGCATAGAGGAGCGGAATGAAGTGGTCCCAATCCGGCGCTGCCTGCGCGGCGGCGGGGTGGTCGCGATAATCGATCACCGCTTGATGATCGCCCGCCGCGATCCGCTCCACGATGAACGCGTCAAAACTTTTCGCGACGGCCTCTTGCGAACGGTCGCCGGAAAAGAAGGCGCGCAGATTGTGGACGATGTTGCCAGTCGCGACCACGAGCACGTTGTCGTCGCGAACGCCGCCTAGCGCGCGGCCGATTTCGTAATGCTGTTGCGGCGTTCGGCGGGCATCCAAGCTAAGCTGGATCAATGGCACGTCGGCGGCGGGATACATCCATTTGAGGACGCTCCAGTTGCCATGATCATAGCCCCAGCTGTCGTCCGTGCGCGCATCGAACGCCGAAAGCCGTTGCGCAAGATCGGCTGCAAGCGCGGGATCGCCCGGCGCGGGATACTCGACCGCATGCAGCTCCGCGGGAAAGGCGAAAATCGTGGATCGTCTTGGGGCGCTCATTGCCGGTGATGCGCACACCCTCAGTCGCCCAATGCGCGGAGACGCAGACGATCGCGCGCGGGCGCTCGAAGCGGCGCGCAATGTCGCGCCAGCCGCGCGAGAATGCGGTGTCTTCGATCGCATTCATCGGCGAGCCGTGGCCGATGAAGAGTGCGGGCGCTTTGCTGGTCATTGCTCGCCTTCTGCGCAAAAGTCGTCGCGTCCCCTTAGCTAGGGACGCGCCGAAACTCCATGATCCAATTGGTTTCCCAGTCGCCGGTTTCCTCTAGATAGTAAGCCTGCTCCCAGCGCGCAGTATCGGAACCAGTCTGGCGCCAGAGGAACCGCAGTTGGCGCATTCGCCCGCCTGCTTCTTCCTCACCAAGGAATGTCCCAAGCCCATGTTCGAAGCGGCCCTCGACCTGGAAGTCGAGGCGGCACTCCACATTGTCCATCCAATAGATGGTCCAGAGCTGGCGCGCCGGATCGAAAATGCGGACGGTCGCGCCCTCGAAGCCGGGATGCCCAGGCCATTCAGTCTTGAGGTGTCGACATTGCCGAGCCCGCCTAGGAGCGGCCAGAACTCGGCGGCGGCGGGGAAGCTCTCCCAGTCAGTAGAACCGGCGAACCGTTCCTTCAGGCGCCGGTTCTCGACTGTCCAACGGCCGAAGAGGAAGTCGAAGTCCGTGGAGCGGCGGTCCTGCGGTTTCTGGGAATTCATCGGGCTTCTCCCCTCAATCGCATTACCTTGAAGGCAGACTTGATTCGTGAGAACATAGTAGGAACAAACTTCCGCCCACGCAAACGGGCAGGATTTGGGTTTGGTGCGCGGGAACGGAGGCTCTGATGGCCGGAAGCGTGAATAAAGTGATTTTGGTCGGCAATCTGGGCAAGGACCCGGAAGTGCGGCGTCTTGGCTCCGGCGAGCCGGTGGTGAATCTGAGCCTCGCGACCTCCGAGAACTGGCGCGACAAGCAGAGCGGCGAGCGCAAGGAAAAGACCGAGTGGCACCGCGTCGTGATCTTCAACGAGAACCTCGCCAAGGTTGCCGAGCAATATTTGCGTAAAGGTTCAAAGGTTTACATCGAGGGTCAGCTGCAGACCCGCAAATGGACCGACAAGGACGGCGCCGAGAAATACTCGACCGAAGTCGTGCTGCAGAAATTCCGCGGCGAACTCACCATGCTGGACGGCAAGGGCGGCGGCGAGGGCGGCGACCGTGCGTTCGAGGACCAAGGCTCGGCAGGGGGCTTCACCGCCCGCTCCGGCGCCAAACGCGTCTCGGACGGCCCGCGCGAGAATTTCTCGGCCGACCTCGACGACGAGATCCCCTTCTAGGGGCTTCAATCCTCGCCCTTGATGGGCGAGGTGGCTGCGGCAAAAGCCGCAGACGGAGTGGGTGGCGGCTCGATCCTCTTGGGAAGTCGGCGCGGTCACCCACTCAGTCAGTCCGCTCCGCGGCCTGACAGCTCGCCCATCAAGGGCGAGCATGGTGGTGGGGAGACCATCGCAAATCCTTGATATTTCCGTGCCATAAGCGTCACCGATTTAGGTGGTGGCGTGATGGCGAAGAAATCGAAGAAGGCCAAGAAGGCCGGTAAGGAAGCGACGGCGGCTAAATCGGATTGCGGTGGCCAACCCACATGTTTTCCGCTCGCGCGATATCGCAGCGGGTCAGGAAAGCGTCTCCCATCCGTGGAATGCCAATGCTGAGATCGTCAGCGTTCAACTCGGCAAGCGCCTCGGCCTCAAGCGCACCAGCGTCTCCATTGCGCGCCTGCCCGCCGGCAAGGAAAGCGCCGTTCCCCATGCCCATCACCGCGAAGAGGAATGGCTCTATGTGCTGATGGGCGAAGGCGCGATGCTGATCGGCGCGGACGAGGTGCCCGTGGGCGCGGGCGACTTTGTCGCCTTTCCGGCGCCGCAGGTCGTCCACAACCTCAAAAATATCGGCAGTGACGACCTCGTCTATCTAACGGGCGGCGAGAACGCCAAAATGGACGTGGTGGATTTTCCGACGCTCGGAAAGCGCACCGTGCGCTTGGGCGCGGACGTCACTGTCTATGACGTGGCGTCCGGCGCTGAAATTCCCGCCGCGCCCAAAGCCAAGAAACAAAAGAAGTAGGCCCGCTTCCCCAAGCGGCGTGAACACAGCTATGTGGCGGCGGTGCTCGACCCATGACCCCGCCGCCTTCGCGCGCTTTCGCGCCTCTGGACTTTGCGCAACTCATCGCGATCGCGGTGATCTGGGGCGTCAACAATATCGCGGCCAAGATCGCGGTGGATGCGTTTCCGCCTTTGATGGTGGTGGCGCTGCGCTTTGCCATCGTGCTCGTCGTGCTCTTCCCCTGGCTGAAGCCGCTGCCGCCCGCGGCGATCAAACTCATGGCGGCGATGGTGCTGCTGGTGGGGCCGGTGCATTTCGGCATCCAATATTTCGGCCTCTCGCTCGCCCATGATCTCGCGCCCATGGTGGTCGCGATGCAGCTCTGGGTGCCGTTTTCGGTGCTGTTCGCGGCGCTCGTGCTGAAGGAGCCGATCGGGGGCCTGCGCATCGCCGGCATTGTGTGCGCCTTTATCGGCGTCGCGAGCATGAGCTTCGATCCGGTCGTATTCGCGCAAGTCGGCGCGCTCGCGCTCATCGCGCTTTCGTCGGCGGGCTATTCGCTCGGGACGGTGCTCGTGCGCCAGATGCCGCGCGTCGATGCGTGGGCCATGCAAGCCTGGCTCGCGCTGGCGACGGCGCCGATCATGGGGCTCGCCTCGCTCATATTCGAGACCGGCCACATCGAGGCCGCGCGCAACGCGAGTTGGATACCCTGGGCGTGCCTGCTTTCAGCGCGGTGGCCTCAAGCCTTGTCGCCAACTATTTCATGTTCCGCTTGGTGCAGATCTACGAAGTCTCGCGCACCACGCCGTTCCTGCTGCTCTCGCCGTTGATCGCATTCGCGTTGAGCGCGCTTATCCTTGGCGATCACATCACGGCGCAAATCGCCATCGGCGCCGGCGCGACGCTTGCCGGCGTTTTGCTGGTCGCGCTCGCGGAGCGGCGCTTTAAGGCGCTAGGCTGATTACCGCGCAGCCGACGCGCGCGCCGGCGCCGCCGATGGGTTGGCTGAAGTGATCGTCCGGCCCCGCATGCACGATCAAGGCTGAGCCATCCTCGTCGAGCAGCGGGATGCTGCCTTCGTCAGCCTCGGCGCCCAGGGTCAGCAAGGGCGAGAAAAATTCCGCGCCGAATGGCCCCGCCGGCGTTGCGAAAATGTTGGGGAGATCGCCGGCCTCGGGACCGTTTGGATTGAGCAGGCCGTGCTGCACATTGTCAGCGTGACCCGCATGGGAGCCTGAGGCGCGGAAGCCGTCTGCCACGTCGGCGCATTGCGCGATTTCGTGGATGTGTGTCCCGTGCCAACCCGGTGAAAGCGCGTGCTCGGAAAATTCGAGATGAATCAAGACCCCGCCAGGCGCTGCCGTGAACGAGGCTTGTCCGATGGCGCGGCCATCAGCGCCGACGATCCAGCTGGTCTTCGGGGCGGGCGGCGGCGTGGGCGCGGCGACCTCCGATGAGGTGGCGCAGCCGGCCAGAAACACGGCGACACAGAGGGCGGCGAGACTGCGCATGGGGCTCTCTCCAGGTTTGCGATAGGCGTTAACGAATGCTACATATTGGGGGATTCGCACGCGCGTTTTTCTCGCGCTTTTCCGTCACTTCCAGACAACAGAATTGAGCCGGGCCTCCTTTGTCAGACACGTCCGATTCCGTCCCTCCGGGCGGCCCTTCCCTTCTAAAGGCGTCTCCAGCATCACCATCGAGGATGAGCTGAAGCGTTCGTATCTCGATTACGCGATGAGCGTGATCGTGTCGCGTGCGCTGCCTGATGTGCGCGACGGGCTGAAGCCTGTGCATCGCCGCATCCTCTACGCGATGGATGAGGACGGCAACACGCACGACAAGCCTTATCGCAAGAGCGCCAAATCCGTGGGCGACGTGATGGGCAATTATCACCCCCATGGCGACCAGGCGATCTATCTGGCGCTGGTGCGCATGGCGCAGGAATTCTCGATGAGCCTGCCGCTCGTCGATGGGCAAGGCAATTTCGGCTCGATCGACGGCGATATGCCGGCGGCGATGCGCTACACCGAAAGCCGGCTCGCCAAAGCCGCGCGCGCGCTGCTCGACGACATCAACGAAGACACAGTCGATTTTCAGCCCAGCTATGACGGCTCGATGCGCGAGCCGACTGTGTTGCCGGCGCGGTATCCCAATCTTCTGGTCAATGGCGCGGGCGGCATCGCCGTCGGTATGGCGACCAACATTCCGCCGCACAATCTGACGGAAGTCATCAACGCCGCCGTCGCGCTGATCGATAAGCCCGACACCACCGATATTGAATTGCTCGACATCGTGCCTGGCCCTGACTTCCCAACCGGCGGTGAAATCCTGGGCCGCAACGGCGCGCGCTCGGCGCTGCTGACCGGGCGCGGCTCGGTCATCATCCGCGCCAAGCACCACACCGAAACCATCCGCGGCCGCGAAGCCATCATCTTCACCGAAATTCCATACCAGGTGAACAAGTCGGAAATGGTCGAGCGCATCGGGGAGAATGTCCGCGAGAAGCGCATCGAGGGCATCGCCGAGGTGCGCGACGAGAGCAACCGGCTCGGCATCCGCCTCGTGGTCGAGCTGAAGCGCGACGCGGTGATGGATGTGGTGCTGAACCAGCTCTATCGCTTCACGCAGCTGCAGACCTCGTTCGGCGTCAACATGCTGGCGCTGAACTCGGGCCGGCCCGAGCAGATGGCCTGCGGCAAATGCTGACGGCGTTCCTCAGCTTCCGCGAACAGGTCGTTACACGCCGCACCAAGTTCCGGCTCGCGAAAGCCCGCAAGCGCGGTCACGAAACCGTCGGCCTCGCCGTCGCGGTCGCGAATATCGACGACGTGATCAAGCTGATCCGAGAAAGCCCCGATCCCGGCGCCGCGCGCGAAGGTCTCGTCTCACGCGATTGGCCCGCCGGCGACATGCTGCCGCTGATCGCGCTGATCGCCGACCCGCGCACGGCGGTGGATGGCGACAAGGTGCGCCTCTCCGATGAACAGGCGCGCGCCATCCTGGCGCTGCAACTTTCCCGGCTCACCGGCCTCGGGCGCGACGATATTTCGAAGGCCGCGCACGAGATCGCCGACGAGATCAAGGAATTGCTGGAAATCCTCGGCAGCCGTGAACGCATCCTCTCGATCGTGCGCAGCGAGATGGTCGAAGTGAAGGAAGCGTTCGGCGTCGCGCGCCGCACGCCGTTCTCGGAATCCGAGGGCGACATCGACGACGAAGCCCTGATCCCGCGCGAGGACATGGTCGTCACGGTCACGCACGGCGGCTATGTCAAACGCACGCCGCTCGCCGCTTACCGCACGCAAAGACGCGGCGGCAAAGGTAAGTCCGGCATGACGACGAAGGATGAGGATTTCATCACGCGGCTGTTCGTGGCTTCGACGCACGCGCCGATCCTCTTCTTCTCGTCGGCCGGCATGGTCTACAAGATGAAGGTGTGGCGCCTGCCGCAAGGTGATCCGCGGACCAAGGGCCGCGCGCTGGTCAATCTGCTGCCGCTGGCGCAGGGCGAGACCATCACCTCGGTCATGGCGTTGCCGGAGGACGAGCACGATTGGGATAAGTCGGACGTGATGTTCGCCACGCGCTCAGGCGGCGTACGGCGCAACAAGCTCAGCGACTTCGTGCAGGGTAAACCGTTCCGGCAAAATCGCCATGAAGCCGGACGAGGGCGATGGTATCGTCGATGTGCAGATCTGCACGGAAAACGACGACATCCTGCTCACCACCAAGAACGCCATGTGCATCCGCTTCCCGGTGCCGGACGTGCGCGTCTTCCAGGGCCGCACCTCGAGCGGCGTGCGCGGGGTCGATCTCAAGGACGGCGACGAAGTCATCGGCATGGCGGTGCTCCGCCATGTCGACGTCACGCCCGCCGAAGCGCGCGCCTATTTCAAATGGGATTCCTCGACGCGCGATCCCGCCGAGCAGAGCGAGCCTGAAACCGAGAACGGCGATGACGGCGGCGAAGTCGTGGTGCCGTTCGAACGCCTGGCTTGGCTGAAGACGCAGGAGCAATTCATCCTGACCGTCACGTCCGAAGGCCTCGGCAAGCGCGCTTCCTCTTACGAGTACCGGGTCGCGGGCCGAGGCGGCAAAGGGCTGATCGCCCACCGCTTGCCGGCTTCGGCGCGGCTCGTTGCGTCTTTCCCGGTGCATGAGGGCGAGGAATTGCTGCTGGTGACAGATCAGGGCCTTCTCATCCGCACCAAGGTCGACGACATCCGGGTCGCCGGGCGCGCCACGCAGGGCGTCATCCTGATCAATGTCGGCGAAGATGAACATGTCGTCGCGGCCGAACGGCTCGAAGACGTGGGCGAGGGCGACGAACCGGGCGAGGGGCGAATGAGCGGGTCCAAAAAAGCCAGCGCCCACCGCGTCGGGCTTTATCCGGGCACGTTCGATCCCGTCACCAACGGCCATATCGACATCATCCGCCGCGCCTGCAAACTAGTCGATAAGCTGGTGATCGGCGTCGCCATCAATGAAGATAAGGGCCCGCTCTTCAGTTTGGAGGAGCGGGTCGAGCTGCTTGAGCATGAATGCGTCGGACTGGGGGCAGGCACGGAGATCATCGTCCGTCCTTTCGACACATTGCTGATGAAATACGCTGAGAGCGTAGGCGCCAATGTGATCGTCCGGGGGTTACGCGCGGTCTCGGATTTCGAGTACGAGTTTCAGATGGTCGCCATGAACCAGAAACTCAACTCGGAGATCGAGACGGTGTTTCTGATGGCCGATCCGACTTGTCAGGCCATTGCGTCGCGGCTGGTCAAGGAAATCGCGCGCCTAGAAGGGGACGTGTCGCAATTCGTGCCGCCAGAGGTCGAGCGACGGCTGAAGGCGAAATTCGGGGTGTCGTGATGCGTAAGGGAATATTGGTCGCGCTCGCTGCGTGCGTGATCGCTTTGGCTGGCGCTGCGAGTGCTGCGGCGCCGGATCCGTTGAACTGGCGCCAGGTCGATCCGGCAAACACGCTATACATCGATACGGTGCATGGCCGCATCGTGGTCGAGCTCTATCCGGAAATCGCGCCTAATCATGTCGAGCGCATCAAGACGCTCGCGCGCGCCGGCTTTTATGATGGGCTCACCTTCCACCGCGTGGTGGATCAGTTCATGGCCCAGACCGGCGATCCGCTCGGCACGGGCGAGGGCGCGTCCAGCCTGCCCGACTTGCAGGAAGAATTTCTCTTCCGCCGCGGCGCCGACATGCCGTTCATCGAAGCGGCGATGCAGGGCGGCGCGCGCATCGGCTTTTACAAAGCCATGCCGATCGCCACCCAGCCCGACGCGCAAATGGCGGTGACGCGCGATGGCCGGGTATCGGCCTGGGGCCTCCACTGCCCCGGCATCGCCTCGATGGCGCGCGCGGACGATGTGAATTCCGCCAACAGCCAATTCTTCCTGATGCGCCAAGCCTACCCGTCGCTCGACAAACGCTACACGGTCTGGGGCCGGGTGGTCTGGGGCGAAGATTCCGTGCGCCAGATCGCGGTGGGCGATCCCCCGCCCGTCGCCGACCGCATGCTCGCCGTCCGCGTCGCGGCGGACTTGCCGGAGAATGAACGCGCGCCAATTTTCGTGTTGCGCACCGATGGACCGGACTTCCGCCGGCTGGTCGATGAAGAACGCCGCGAGCGCGGGGCTGACTTTTCCGTTTGCGACGTGCAAATCCCTGCGCGCGTGCCCGAAACCGAAGACAGAGAGAGACACTGGTGGTCGATAATACCTTTCATACCCTGACCCTGACGCTCGAGAGCGGCGATGTGAAGATCAAGTTGCGCCCTGACTTGGCGCCGGGCCACGTCGCGCGCATCGCGGAAAACGCCAATGAGGGCTTCTATGATGGCGTTGTATTTCACCGCGTCATTCCGGGCTTCATGGCGCAAGGCGGCGATCCAACCGGCACCGGCCGTGGCGGCTCGTCCAAGCCGAACCTGAAGGCAGAATTCTCGAAGGAGCCGCATGTGCGCGGCGTCTGCTCGATGGCCCGCACACCGGATCCGAATTCCGCGAACTGCCAATTTTTCATCTGCTTCGACGACGCCGGCTTCCTCGACGGCCAATACACGGTCTGGGGCGAAGTCACCGAAGGCATGGAGCATGTTGATGCGCTCCCGAAAGGCGAGCCGCCGCGCAATCCCGGTAAGATCGTGAGCATGCGCGCGACGTGAGCTGCACACGTCCCTTCTCCCCCGTGAGGGGGAGAAGGTGGCCCGAAGGGCCGGATGAGGGGGCGCCTGACAAGATAATGCACGCTCTCGCAAACGCGCTCCGTTCTGTACCACTCCCCCTCATCCGTCTGTCGCTTCGCGACAGCCACCTTCTCCCCCTCGCGGGGTAGAAGGGACTTTCCATGCGCGTTGATCTGTTTGATTTCGAATTGCCCGAAGAGCTGATCGCGCTCCGCCCCGCGCGGCCGCGCGACACGGCGCGCTTGCTGCATCTGCGGGCCGGCGCGCCTGAGGATCGCATCGTCCGCGACGCGCCCGCGCTATTTCGCGCGGGCGGATCTTTGTTCAACGATACGCGCGTCATCCCCGCGCGCCTCAAGGGCATCCGCGTCCGCGACGGCTCGTTCGTTGAGATGGAGGCCACCCTCCACAAGCGCCTGTCGCCCTCGTCCTGGGCGGCGTTCGCGAAACCGGGCAAGCGTCTCAAGGCGGGCGACCGGATTCATTTTGGCGAAACCAACGACGCCTGCATGCTCGGCGCGCTCGATGCGACCATCGAGGCCAAGGGTGAGGATGGCGAAATCATCTTGGCGTTCGATCTCGCCGGCCAGCGCTCGACGCCGCCATCGCCGCGCAAGGCGCCATGCCGCTGCCGCCCTACATCGCCAGCAAGCGCGCCGAGGACGAGCGCGACCGCGCCGATTACCAGACCATTTACGCGGCCAAGGACGGCGCCGTCGCCGCGCCGACAGCGGGGCTGCATTTCACGGATGAATTGCTCGCAGCGCTCGATGCGCGCGGCGTGGAGCGCGCGCATGTCACGCTCCATGTCGGCGCCGGCACATTTCTGCCGATGAAGGCGGACGATACTGACGCGCACAAGATGCATCACGAATGGCGCGAAATTCCCGAAGCGACAGCCAACGCCGTGAACCGCGCGCGCGCCGAAGGCCGCCGCGTCATCGCCATCGGCACCACGGCGCTCCGCAGCCTCGAATCTGCCGCGACTGACGATGGCCACCTGCGCGCGCAAGCTGGCGACACCGACATCTTCATCACGCCCGGCTATCGCTTCAAAATCGTCGATGGCCTCTGGACCAATTTCCACTTGCCGCGCTCGACCTTGTTCATGCTGGTCTGCGCCTTTGCCGGCACGGAGCGCATGAAGGCGGCCTACGCGCACGCGATCGCCGGGCGTTATCGGTTTTACTCCTACGGGGATACGAGTTTGCTATGGCGTTGAGCCTATCATGGGACCGCCGGCTTCCCGCCGGCATTCTTGGCGCCTGCCGGCTGGAAGCCGGCGGTCCAGAACGATGAGCGCTTTTCCTTTCCACATTGCCGCAACCGACGGCGCAGCCCGCACTGGCGCGCTGCAGACGCCGCGCGGCGCGATCCGCACGCCGGCCTTCATGCCGGTGGGCACGGCGGGAACGGTGAAGGGTTTGCTGGTCGATCAAGTGCGCAGCGCCGGCAGCGACATCATCCTCGGCAACACCTATCACCTGATGCTGCGCCCCGGCGGCGAACGCGTCGCGCGCTTGGGCGGGCTCCATCACTTCATGCGCTGGGACGGCCCGATCCTCACGGACTCTGGCGGCTACCAAGTGATGTCGCTCTCTCAGCTTCGCAAGCTCGACGAAAACGGCGTCACATTCCGCAGCCATATCGACGGCTCCGAGCATCGCCTTACGCCAGAACGCGCCATCGAAATCCAAGCGGATCAACTCGGCTCTGATATCGTGATGCAGCTCGATGAATGCCCAGCGCTCCCAGCGTCGGAAGCCGACGTGCGCAAGGCGATGGAGCTATCGCTGCGTTGGGCCGAGCGCTGCAAACGCGCCTTCGGCGATCGCGCCAAGCAAAACCTGTTCGCCATCGTGCAAGGCGGCATCGACATGAAGCTGCGAGCCGCCTCAGCGCACGCGCTCGTCGCCGAAGGCTTTGACGGCTACGCCATCGGCGGCCTCGCGGTCGGTGAGAGCCATGGCGAAATGCTGGCGGTGCTCGATGAGACCGCACCGCTGCTGCCGCGCGAGCGACCGCGTTATCTTATGGGCGTAGGCAAGCCGATCGATATTGTCGAAGCGGTGGCGCGCGGCGTCGATATGTTCGATTGCGTGCTGCCCACGCGCTCAGGCCGCCACGGCCAAGCCTGGACAGACGCCGGCCCGCTCAACATCACCAATGCGCGCTTCGCCGAGGACGTCTCCCCCCTCGATGCCGCAAGCGATTGTCCCGCAAGCCGCGACTATTCGAAAGCGTATCTGCATCACCTTTTCAAAGCCGGCGAATTGCTGGGGCAGGTGCTGCTCTCCTGGCACAATGTCGCTTATTACCAAGGGCTGATGCAGCGTCTGCGCACGGCGATTGCTGAGCAAAAGCTGGGCGACTTCCGCGCCGCTTTCCTCGCCCAGCAACGCGTCTAGCTCGCCGCGCGCGGCGGTGGCGGCGGCACGACGGCAGGGCACCCAAGCGATGCGCCATAGCCGCGCAAGAATGTTCGGCGCTGTTGTCCGTTCGCGAACGCGCGCAGCGCGTCGCGCTCCGCTTGGCTCGCGCCGCTCAACCGGCGCACCCAGGAGCGAAACGGAATGATGTCTTCGGCGGTGTCTTGAAAAGCGTCGACCGCTTGCTGCTCAACGAGATCGCCGCTGCGATCCCAGATATTGCGCGCGGGGCCAGGCTGAAAACTTTCGGGGCCAAGGACGGCGTCAAGTTGACCGATCTCGTACGACACCGCCGAGCAACCGGCCGAAAGGCTTGCGGTTGAATAGGGATAGCCGAGCGTGCGCAGGATTGGGGGAATTTCCGGGCGAATAAGGCCGACATCGCGAATAGGCGTCGCCGCCGCACTGACGACGCCGCGCCGTGCATCGGCAGTGCGTCCGTTCGTGCAAGCGCCGCTTGCGCACATCAAAGCCGCCAGCGCGACCGCCCGCCAAATCCCAATCCGCATGATCCACCTGTCTCCCGCCGAACGTCCTCGCCTATACAGGCTGACGCTTTGCCCGCCAATCCGGGGAGACAGGTTCGCCGCGCCGCGTTAGTCAGGGCGAGCCCCATGTTGCCCGTCGACGCCATTCTGCCTGAACTCTGCGCCGCCTTAGAGCAGCCCAACACAGCCGTGCTGGTCGCCCCGCCCGGCGCGGGCAAAACCACGCGCGTGCCGCCCGCTTTGCTCGGCGCTAGCTGGGCGCGCGCGGGAAAGATCATTCTCCTCTCCCCCCGCCGCATCGCAGCGCGCGCCTCCGCCGCGCGCATGGCGAGCGAACGCGGCGAACGCGTAGGCGAGACAATCGGCTACCGTGTGCGGCTCGATTCCAAAGTGGGGCCGGGCACGCGCATCGAAGTCGTCACAGAAGGCGTATTCACGCGCACCATCCTGAACGATCCCGAATTGCGCGGCGTGTCGGCGGTGCTGTTCGACGAATTTCACGAGCGCAGCCTCGAGGGCGACCTGGGACTCGCGCTCGCGCGCGATGCACAAGGGGGGCTGCGTCCCGATCTGCGCTTGCTGGTCATGTCCGCGACCCTGGACGCCGCGCGTGTCGCGACATTGCTGGACGACGCGCCGGTGATCCAGTGCGAGGGGCGCATGTTTCCGGTGGTTGTGCGCTATCGCCCGCGCGATCCAAACGGACGCTTGGAGAAAGAGATCGCGAGCGCAACGCGCGCCGCGCTCGCCGCAGATCCCGGCAGTGTGCTCGTGTTTCTGCCCGGCGCGCGCGAGATCGAACGTGCTGCCGAGGCGCTGCGCGCGGAGATAAGCGATCCCAGCGTCGATGTGCGTCCGCTCTATGGCGCGATGTCGCCCGCCGATCAGGATGCCGCGATCGCGCCCGCGCAGGCGGGCAGGCGCAAGATCGTGCTCGCGACCTCGATCGCCGAAACCAGCCTCACCATCGAAGGCGTGCGCATTGTGATCGACAGCGGCCTCTCGCGCCGTCCGCGCTTTGAGCCGGCGCTCGGCTTGTCGCGGCTTGAGACGGTGCGCGCGAGCCAAGCGTCGATCGAGCAAAGGCGTGGGCGCGCAGGGCGCATCGAGCCAGGGACGTGTTGGCGCTTGTGGAGCGAAGGCGAAACGCGGGCGCTGCCGGCGTTCGACCGCCCTGAAATGCTCGACGCCGATCTCTCCGGCCTCGTGCTCGATCTTGCGGCGTGGGGCGTCGCCGATGCGGGCGCGCTCGCTTGGCTCGATCCGCCGCCGCGCCCGGCGTGGGAGCAAGCGACGAAACTGCTCACGCGCATCGGCGCGCTTGATGGCGAGGGTCGTTTGACGCCGCATGGCGCCGCGCTGTCGCGTCTTTCGTTGCCGCCGCGACTCGCGCACATGGTGCTTGCCGCCGCCGAGCTGAACGAAGCACGTCTCGCCGCGCGCCTCGCAGTGCTGCTGACCGAGCAAGGCCTTGGCGGGCGCGACATCGATCTGCGCGCGCGGCTTTCGCGTTTCGCACATGAGCATGGCGCACGCGCGGAAAGCACGCGGCGCTTGGCGGATCGCTTGGCGACGCAGGCGGGCGGCGCCTTTGGCGACATCGAGCCGGAGCGCGCGGGCGTGGTGCTCGCGCTTGGCTTTCCCGACCGTGTCGCCAAAGCGCGCGGCGCCAGCGCGCGCGGCGGTCGGCAAGATTTTCTGATGGCCAATGGCCGCGCCGCTGGCTTGCAAGAGACCGATCCGCTCGCGCGCGAACGCTTTATCATCATCGCGGACGCAGGCGGGCTCGCGGACCGCGCGCAGATCATGGCTGCCGCGCCAATTGATGAAGCGGATGTTGCGCGTCTTTTCGCGAACGCGATCGAAACCAAGACACAAATCTCGTTCGACGCCGCGACAGGCGCCGTGCGCGGACGCCGCTCGCGCATGCTGGGACCCATCACATTGGCGCAAGGGCCGCTGGAGGCGTTGGCGGAGAGTGAGATTGCGTCCGCGCTAATCGAGGGCGTCCGTGCTCAGGGCATCGCCGCGCTACCCTGGAGTGACGAGGCGCTTCAGCTTCGCGCGCGCGTGTCGTTGATGCGCGGGCTTGAAGGCGAGGCTTGGCCCGACTGGAGCGATGCGGCGCTGCTGGATTCGCTGGAGCAATGGCTCCCTGTAACGGGCGCGCGAAAACTGGCTGATCTCGAAAACCGCCTTTCCAATGCGTTGAGCGGCCAATTGCCTTATGCGCAACAGCGCAACCTCGAAGACGCCGCCCCGGCGCGTTTCACCACGCCGGCGGAGGGCGTGCATTGCATCGACTACACGGCGGAGGGCGGCCCTGCGCTCTCGGTGCGACTGCAGGAATTGTTCGGCCTCGCCGAACATCCGCGCGTCGCCGGCCAATTGCTGACGCTGCATCTCCTCTCCCCTGCCGGACGCCCCGTCCAAACAACGCGCGATTTGCCTGGCTTCTGGCGCGGCTCTTATGCCGGCGTGCGCGCCGATCTGCGGGGGGCGATATCCGAAACATCCCTGGCCGGAAGATCCGCTCGCCGCCGCGCCGACGCGCCGCGTCAAACCACGAGGCTCATAATGCTGCCGACGATCGAAGATATCCGCGCCGCTGCAAAACGTATCGACGGCGTTGCGGTTCAAACGCCGCTGCTTCGCTCTGATGTTTTGGACGAGGCGACGGGAGCGCGCGTATTCGTGAAAGCCGAGTGCCTCCAGCGCGGGGGCGCGTTTAAGATACGCGGCGCCTACAACAAGATTGCGTCGCTCACGCCGGAAGAACGCGCGCGCGGCGTGATCGCGTTCTCTTCCGGCAATCACGCCATCGGCGTCGCCACCGCCGCGCGTCTGTTTGGAATTCCAGCGCTCATCATCATGCCGGCCGATGCGCCAAGGATGAAGATCGAGACGACGCGCGGCCACGGCGCCGAGGTTGTGCTCTACGATCGCCTCACCGAAAGCCGTGAAGAGATCGGCGCGAAGCTCGCGGCGGAGCGCGGCGCCGTGCTGGTGAAACCGTTCGACGACCCGCTCGTGGTCGCGGGCCAAGGCACGATCGGCTTGGAGATCGGCGCCGCGATCACGCCAGACATCGTGCTGGTACCCGCGAGCGGCGCCGGTCTCGCGTGCGGCGTTGCGTTGGCGTTACCGGATGCGCGCGTTTACGCGGTCGAGCCGCAAGGCCACGAGGACATTGCGCGTTCGCTTGCGTCAGGGCGGATCGAAAGCAATGCGCCTGGCATCCGCTCGATCTGCGATGCGTTGCTGGTCGAGCGCATGGGCGAGATCACGTTTGCAATCGCACGCGAAAAGCTGGCCGGCGCCCTTTCGGTATCGGACGAGAGCGCACGCGCCGCGATGCGCTTTGCGTTTCAACATTTGAAGATCGTGCTCGAACCCAGCGGCGCCATCGCGCTCGCGGCTGCGCTTGACGGTGCGCTCGATCTTAAAGGCAAGACCGTCGCCATCATCGCAAGCGGCGGCAATGTCGATGCGGAAACCTTCGCGGCGGCGCTCAGCGCTTAGGAGCGCCCGCGCCGCAGATCGCTTTCGAGCGCGATCGGTGTCGGCGCGCCGGCGAGGCGGTGGCGGTAGACTTGCGTGTTTTCGAGCACCCGTTGCACATAATTGCGCGTCTCCGTGAACGGGATCAGCTCGACCCAATCAACCACGTCCACCGAGCGCGAACGCGGATCACCCCAATCGCCGATCCAGCCGCGCACATTGTGCGTGCCGGCATTGTACGACGCGATGGCGAGCACATAGGAGCCGCCCCATTCATCGATTAGCTGGCCGAGATAGGCCGCGCCCAGGGTGATGTTGTAGTCGGGGTCGCTGGTGAGCGCGCCGCGCTGATAGGTCATGCCTTGCGTGCGCGCGGTCTGTTGCGCCGTCGACGGCAGCAATTGCATCAGTCCATGCGCATTCGCGGAGCTCACCGCGCGGGAGTCGAACTCGCTTTCCTGCCGGATGATGGCGAGCACGAGCGCATGCTCGGGGCGCCCGGGCGAATCCACCGAAGCCGGCAAGGCGAGCAGCGGATAGGCCGCGTTGGTCGCGACTACATTGCGGAAGAGGCCAGCTTTGGCGCTGCGGAGAGCGGTTCGGCTATAGGTGCGTTCGCGCGCCAATTGCGAAAGCAGCTCGATCTCTTGAGGGTCTTCCAAGGTGTCGTCGAGGAAGAAGGCGATGCTCTCGAAATCGCGCTGGCCGCCGATATCGGCCATCAAGCGGAGCGCGCGCACCAATTCGCGGTTTTCAAAACGCCCGCGCGCTTCATCGGATACGCGTGCTGGCTCGGGAAGCGAGAGCACCGCTGCGTTGCCGCCGAGGCGCGCGCCGGCGAGCTGACCGTAATAGGTGAACGAGTAGGCTGCGGCTTGCGCGAGATGGGCGTCGGCTTCGGAATCTTGATTGAGCGCGCGCTCGGCTTCGGCGCGCCAATAAAGCGCGCGCGAACGGCTGACGGGCGCCGAAACGCGCTCGCCCAGATGGGTGAAATGCTCGGCCGCGCGTGCGTCTTCGTTGAGATAGCGCAGCGAAAGCCAGCCCGACATCCATTCGGCATCGGCGAAATCTTCGCCCGACGTCATGCCGTGATTGGTGACAAGATTATACGCCGTCCGCGCCTGCCCAGCACGCAAGGCGCGCGGCACATAGAGCCGGCGCTCTTCGTAGATTTCATCGCGCGCCGCGAGCGGGGCTTCGCGGGGATCGATGCGCGCCGCGACCGGCATTGCATCTTCAGGACGACCCGAGCGGCGGATATAGCGCGCGCGGTCATAGAGGAGGCCCGGATTGTCTTCGCGCGACGCCGGCACCGCGTCGACGGCCGCTTGAAGCCCGCGCCGTTGACGGGTTTGCAGCGCGATGCGTGCGGTGGCGAGCAGGCGATCGGCCGGTGAGATACGGGAGAACAAGCGCTGCGCGGCGCTGCGTTCGCCGCGCCACACCAGAATATCGACGCGCGTGGCGTGATCTTCGCCGCTGAATGATGTGCCAAATTCCGAAAGCGCGACAGCCTCGGCCGCGGGCGTCATCGAATCTTCGCGCCATGCGGCGCGCGCGATCTCAGTTGCTTCGCCGCGTTGGCCGGCTTGCCGGAGCGCCTGGGCGAGCGCAATGCGTCCGTCGCCCGTGGTTGGGCCGCCGTCTTGGCGCAGGAACGTGATGCGTTCGGCGGGCGTCAGGCGCGAGGTGAAAATGGCTTGCTCGGCGCGCGTGCGCATCGCGGCGCGGCCTGGCCAGCCTTGCAGTTCGTTCAAAGCTTGCGAGAGATCGGCGAACTCGAGCGGCGCATTGGCCGCGCTGGCGTAGCGCCATTGCAGCAGGCGGCGCACCACCGGATCGCTGGCTTGATCGCGTTGCAGCGCAACGCCGATCCAATCGCCGGCCTCGGCGGCGGCCAAACCGTCGCGAAGGCGCGCGACTTCGACCGCCGCGGGCGGCGGAGGCGGCGGCACATAAGCAGCGGCGGCCGCTTCGGCGGGCGCCACGGCCTCGACCAATTGCTGGCCGTTGCTCGAAGCGGCGACCATGAAGCTCAGCGCCACGGCCGCGGCCGCCACGCGAATCGATGTCAGACTAGGCATCAATTTCCCTTTGCCCGATCCCATGCGCCCAGGCGTCGCCGATTCCCAGAATAGCACGGCCCACGCGGGCGCGGGCCACGTCCCTTTAACCTGGACTGACACTGTGGCAGGAATTGCGCCAACCCAGCCGTCTTTCAGCGTGAACGCATATGATTCAAGGTTCTATCCCGGCTCTTATAACGCCATTCCGCAATGGAATGGTGGATGAACAGGGTTTTCAGGCGTTCATCGCGTTTCAGATCGCGCAGGGCTCGCACGCTCTGGTTCCCTGCGGGACCACGGGTGAGAGCGCGACTCTGAGCCATGAAGAGCACCGCCGTGTGGTGGCGCTCTGCGTGGAGGTGGCGGCCGGCAAGGTTCCGGTGATCGCGGGCGCTGGCTCGAACTCGACCGAAGAAGCGATCAGTCTGGCGCGCCACGCGAAGGAAATCGGCGCGGACGCGGTGTTGTCAGTCGCGCCCTATTACAACAAGCCGAACCAGGAAGGGCTCTACGCGCACTTCAAAGCGATCAATGACGCGGTCGATATCCCGATCGTGCTCTACAATATTCCGGGCCGGTCGGTGGTGGACATCAGCGTCGAAACGCTCGGGCGATTGGCCAAGCTCAAGAATGTCGTGGGCCTCAAAGACGCAACCGGAGATCTTGCGCGCGTGGCGCGCCAGCGCGCGGCCTGCGGCGAGGCTTTCATCCAACTCTCCGGCGAGGACCCGACCGCGCTTGGCTATAACGCCCATGGCGGCAAGGGCTGCATCTCGGTGACCGCGAATGTCGCGCCAGCGCTCTGCGCGCAATTGCAGAACGCGACCAAGCAGGGCGCGTTCGACGCGGCGCGCGAGATCGATGACAAGCTGGCGCCTTTGCACAAAGCGCTCTTCATCGAGCCCAGCCCTGGCCCTGTGAAGTATGCCTGCTCCTTGCTTGGTCTTTGCACGGAAGACGTGCGCCTGCCGATCCTGCCGCCGACGGACGCGGCCAAGGCGCAAATTCGCGATGCGATGACCCATGCGGGCTTGCTGTGAGCGAGAAAAAGATTGTCGCCGAGAACCGCCGCGCCCGCTTCGATTACATGATCGAAGAGGTGTTCGAGGTCGGCATTCAGCTGCTCGGCACCGAAGTAAAAGCGCTGCGCGCGGGGCGCGCCAATATCGCCGAAAGTTATGCCAGCCCCGAGCGCGGCGAGCTTTGGCTGATCAATGCGCATATCCCCGAATACGCGCCTGCTTCACAGTTCAATCACGAACCGCGCCGGCGCCGGAAGCTGCTGGTGCGCGCGCGCGAGTTGAACAAGATCAAGAGCGCGGTCGATCGCGATGGGCGCACGCTCGCGCCGCTCAAGCTCTATTTCAACGAACGCGGTATCGCAAAACTTGAAGTGGCCCTGGCGAAAGGCAAGAAGGCGCAAGACAAGCGCGCCGCCACCAAGGACCGTGAGTGGAAGCGCCAGCAGTCGCGCCTGCTGCGCGATAAAGGCTGATGCGCCGTTTCTGCCTCGCCGCTGCGATTATGGCGCTGGCAGCGTGCACGCCGCATAATCCCGACGCGGAAATTCAGGCGGTGGCGTGCTTCGATGAGGAGATGTCGCCGGAAGATCAGATCGACGCTTGCTCGGCCTTCCTCACGGCCGAGGGCATGCCCGCCATCCGCCGCGCGCGCACCTTGGCGCAACGCAGCGCTGCCTATGAAGGGCTGGACGATTTCGAGCACGCGCGCGCCGACATGCTTGCCGCAATCGCATTGGCGCCGAACGATCAGCCTTTGCGCCAACAGAGCGCCTATTTTCACATGCGCGAAGGCGATAATCCGGCGGCGATTGCGGATCTCAATGTCGCGATAGCCAGGGGCTCAAACGATTATCTCTATTTTGTCCGATCCCAGGCTCTCGATGATGCGCACGATTATGAGGGCGCGGTCGCCGACATGAATGCCGCGCTGCGTCTCGCGCCTGGGAATGCCAGCTATCTCAATCAACGCTGCTGGATCCGCGCCAAAGCGGCCCGCGACCTCGACATGGCGATCGCCGATTGCAACAGGGGCATTGCGATTCAGTCTTCCGCCGCGATCCTCGACAGCCGGGGGGTTGTCCGGCTGCAATTGCAGCAGTTCGAGCAAGCCTTGGCGGATTTCGAAGCCGCGCTCGCGATTGAACCTGAGGAGTATCACTCTCTCTATGGGCGCGGTATCGCCGCGTCACACTTGGGCCGCGCCGAGGACGCCGCGCGGGATATCGCCGCGGCTCTGGCGGGTTATCCAGAGGTCGCCGAACGCTACGCGTCCTACGGCATCACCCCGTTCACGCCGCCAGCAACGCCTTAGCGCGCGCCACCACCGCTTCGAACATCTCCGTCGTCAGGCGCCGCGTCTGCGTGTTGTAGCGCGAGCAATGATAGGACGAGATGAGCGTGCGTCCGCCCGGCAGATCGCATTCGGCGCCGTGCCCGAACTTGCAGTGCGTGGGTTTCAAATCATGGGCCCGCAGCACGCTTTCATGCGCGATGCTGCCGAGCGCCAGCATGACGCGAAGGCGCGGCAGGGCGGCGATACGTGCGTTCAGGAACGGTCGGCAGGTCGCGATCTCCACCGGCAGCGGTTTGTTTTCCGGCGGGGCGCACCGCACCGCGTTCGTGATCATCGCGCCCTCTAGCGTAAAGCCGTCGTTCGGGTCAGCGCGGTACTCGCCTCGCGCCAGCCCATATTTCTTCAGCGTGCCGTAAAGCAATTCGCCCGCATAATCGCCGGTGAAAGGGCCGGCCCGTGCGATTGGCGCCGGTGCGGCCGGGCGCCAGGCCCACGACCAGCAATTGGGCGTCTTCCGGCCCAAAGGACGGCGCCGCGCCATTGAACCAGCTCGGCTCAGCGCGCGCATTCACCTCACGATACGCAACAAGACGCGGACAGCGCGGGCAGTTTTTCGGTGCTTCGGCGGGAAAATCGCTCACCGTTCCTCGTCGTCTAATTCTTCTTCGTAGCGCGGCGCGCCGGCGATACGCTCGCGGGGCGGGCGCCCAACCAACGAGACCAGATCGGCAAGATCGATAAAGTTATCCGCCGCGCGGCGCAAATCGTCGGCAATCATCGGCGGATTGGATTTGATCGTGGAGATCACGCTGGTGCGCACGCCCTTGCGCATCAACGCCTCCACGGCAGGCACAAAATCGCCGTCGCCGGAAAAGAGGAATGCGTGATCGATGAAGGATGTCGCTTGCAAGAGATCAACCGTGATTTCGACGTCCATATTGCCCTTGAAGCGCCGCCGGCCCGAAGCATCCGTGAATTCACGCGCCGGCTTCGTGACCAAGGTGTAGCCGTTATAATCGAGCCAATCGACCAGGGGGCGGATCGGCGAAAAATCCTGATCTTCGACCAAGGCGGTGTAATAATAAGCCCGGATCAAACGCCCGCTTTTTTTGAATTCCTCAAGCAGCTTTCGGTAGTCGACGTCGAACGCCAGCCCCTTGGCCGCAGAATAAAGATTTGCCCCATCGATGAAAAGAGCGATGCGTTCGCTGGGATGAATGACGCGGTCGAGTATGGTGGGCATGGACGAAATCCTCGGCGGAAAAATGAACGACGCGCGCGGTGATTCCGGATGAACAAATTCGACGCCGCCTTGGTTGCATTGGGCACGAACGCGCCGCACGGAAATCTCGAAGGCGCGGCGCTGCTGGCCCGTGCGGTTGAGGCGATGGGCGAGGCGGGGCTCGCCATAGGCGGAGTCTCCAGCGCTTGGGCGTCCCCCGCCTGGCCGCCGAGCGATCAGCCGAATTATGTGAATGCCGTTGCGTCCATTGACGCGGGCGACCGCGCGCCGGGCGCGCTCTACGCGCTCCTTCAGGACATCGAGGGAGGCGTTCGGCCGGGTCCGCACCGAGCGTTGGGGGCCGCGCACGCTGGACTTGGACATCGTCGATCTCCGCGGCACGCTGGGAGAGATTGACGGCATAATATTACCGCATCCCAGAGCACATGAGCGCGCTTTCGTGCTCGCCCCGCTGGCCGAGGTTGCGCCCGACTGGCGCCATCCCGGGCTCCATCGGACCGCGGGGGCGCTCTTGGAAGGTCTCCGGGGGCAGGAGGCGCGGCGGATCGGGCCTTTGCCCCTTCGCCGCATTGCGAAAAACCCCGAGCCAGACTAAGTAAAGGCTTCGCTCCCCGAAACAGCCCCGAAGAGGATGCGCCTTGGCCCGCGTAACCGTCGAAGATTGCGTCGATAAGATCCCAAACCGCTTCTCACTCGTGCTGCTTTCCGCGCACCGGGCGCGCAGCATTTCGTCCGGCTCCGAACCCCTGGTCGAGCGCGACCGGGATAAAGATCCGGTCGTGGCGCTTCGGGAAATCGCCGATTCCGCTGTCCGTCCGGATGATCTGCGCGACAGCCTCGTCATGCTCTACCAAGACGTGCAGCCGACGGCGCAGGCCGAGGACGAGCAGGATCGCCTGGCGCTGACCGCGCCTGTGGAGTCGAGCGAAGAGGACGTGCTCCGCGCGCTCCAACAGGAAGCCGAAGCACAGCGCGACGAAAGGTTCTGAGCCGATGCCCGGCGGTGACGGGGGTCGCCGCCAAGCACGCGCCTGAAGCCGGCGCGGGCGAAAACGCGCCTGCGCCGCGGGCGCGCTTTCTCCGGCAATTTGAACTGGTCGAGCGCGTCCGCGCTTACGATCCGGGTCTCGACGAGAACCTGATCAATCGCGCTTACATCTACGCGACCTCCAAGCACGGCAGTCAAAAGCGCCACTCGGGCGATCCCTACTTCGCGCACCCGATCGAAGTCGCCGGCATCCTCACCGATTATAAGATGGACACCGCGACCATCGTCGCGGGCCTGCTGCACGACACCATTGAGGACACCGAAGCCACGCGCGAGGAAATCTCGCGCATGTTCGGTGAACAGATCGCGAGCCTGGTCGAAGGCGTTACCAAGCTCTCAGCAGCTCGAGCTGATCTCCGAAGAGAACAAGCAGGCGCAAAACCTGCAGAAATTCATTCTCGCCATGTCGCGGGATGTGCGCGTGCTGCTCGTGAAGCTGGCGGACCGGCTCCACAATATGCGCACGCTGAAATTCATTCCAGCCGAAGCCAAGCGCCGCCGCATCGCGCTCGAAAACGCTGGAAATCTACGGCCCCTTGGCGCGCCGCATCGGTATGGAGCGGATGGCGCGCGAGCTTGAAAGCCTCGCCTTCCACGAAGCCTTCCCCGATGCGGAGGCGGCCATCAATGCGCGCCTTGAGCAACTCCGTCAGGAGAAGGGCGCCAACGTCGCGATCATCATCGAGACGATCATGGAAGTGTTCGATCAGGCGGGCATGGATGCGCGGGTGTTCGGCCGCGAGAAACAGACCTATTCGATCTGGCGCAAACTGCAGCGCAAGAGCGTGGAATTTTCCGATCTCGCCGACGTCTATGCGTTTCGCATCATCGTGCCGAATGCAGATGACTGCTACCGTGCGCTTGGCCTCGTGCACCAGACTTGGCGCTGCGTGCCAGAGCAGCTTGAAGACTATATCTCAAACCCCAAGCCCAACGGCTATCGCTCGATCCACACCACCGTGATCGGACCGGGCAATGTGCGCGTCGAGGTTCAGATCCGCACCGAAGAGATGGATCAGCTCGCCGAAGTCGGCGTCGCCGCGCACTGGCGCTACAAGAACGAAGCCTATGGCTTCGATGAAGAGCAGGCGGCCTCCGCTGGTCTCGACGCACGCGAAGCGACGCGCTCGCTGCTGGAAATCGCCGAGCATGGCGGGAGACGCCGAAGAATTCCTCGAGCACGCCAAGCTCGAAATGTATCAGGACCACGTCTTCGCGTTTACGCCGAAGGGGCTCCTCATCGCGCTGCCGCATGGCGCGACGCCGCTCGACTTTGCGTACGCGGTACACTCCGGTGTCGGCGATCGCTGCATCGGCGCGCGCATCAACGGCATCGAGCGCCCGCTCCGCACGGTGCTCCGCAATGGCGATGTCGTGGATGTGCTGACTGCGGATCGCGCCGCGCCTGTGCCCGGTTGGGAAGCGCTTACGAAAACCGGTCGCGCGAAATCAGCGCAGCGCCGGCTCGAACGCCATGTGCGGCGCGAGGAGTTCGGCAAGCTTGGGCGCGAACTCGTCGCGCACGCACTGCACCGCTACGGCCACGATGTCGCGCAAACGTCGCTTGTCGAAGCAGCCGAACGGCTCGGCAAGGAGGACGAAGAGGACATCTTCGTCTCCGTCGGCGAAGGCAGCTTGAAAGCGAGCGCTGTGGCTGTTGCGGCATTCCCTGGCCTCGAAGAGCGCGTGCGCAAGGACGAGAAGCGTCGGCCGATGGAGGCCGAGAAGGCGCGGCTCTATGTCAAGGGCGGCCAGCTCACGCCGGGCATCGCGCTCCATTTTGCGGAATGCTGCTCGCCCATTCCCGGCGACCGCATCATCGGCGTGCAAACGCCTGGCCTCGGCATCACCATCCACACCATCGATTGCGAGCGCCTGGAAGCGTTCGAAGATTCCAACGACGCCTGGGTCGATCTCTCCTGGACGCAGACCGCCTTGGTGCGCACGCTTTCGGTCGGCCGCATCCATGCCAGCGTTGAAAACGCGCGCGGGGTGTTGGCCGATCTCTGTCGCATCATCGCGGAGAATGAGGGCGACATCCTCAATGTCCGCATGGCGCATCGCAGCGCCGACTTCTTCGACATGGTGTTCGACATCGAAGTCGCCGACGCCCGCCACCTCACCAACATCCTCGCCGCCATGCGCACCAGCAAGGCGGTGAAGGAAGTGGAGCGGGTGCGCGGCTGATGCCGTTCCACCGCCCTTATGCCGACGAAAGCGTCGATACGATTTACAATCTCCTGTTCTGCGACGACGCGGCTTTGTTCACCGGCATCGAGGACGCCGATGCGATTTGGGCTGAGGCGTTCGATGAAGACGCACTGCGCGCGATCGCAGATGATGCAGGAGCGCCCAGCCGCATTCGGGCGTTGGCCTTCAATCGCCTCCGCGAAAACAGCGCCGATGTCGCGCCAAAGCATCTGTTCGGCATGATCGTCGAGGTGCCGCTCGATGGCGGGCTCGATACGCTCGCCGCCTACGAAGACGGGTCAGTCCGCTACATCAACCGCAGCGGCAAGATGTCGATCTTCGAAACCGAAATCCCGCCGCTGGCCGACAAAGTCAAAGCGCTACTCGCGGGCGGGCAGGGCATCGTCGATGCGATCGGCCCATGGGAAGAGCCGCGCCTGCCGGCGCCGTCCGACGGCAATGTGCGCATGAGCTTTGTCGTCTCGGATGGGCTCTATTCGGCGAAGGCCCGTACGACGATCTCATGCGCGACCATATGGCGACGCCCGTCATGCGCGCCGCCGGCAATCTTCTGGTGGCGGTGGTGGATCTGACGCCGAAGAGCTAGGCGCTATTTCTTCGAGCTGCCGATCGACCATGAATGGCCGAACGGATCGCGCAGCTGGCCGTAGCGGTCGCCCCAGAATTGCTCGGCCAACTCCATCTTCACTGTCGCGCCCGCGTCGCGCGCGCGCCGCCACCAGACGTCCGCATCGTCGACTTGCAGATGGAGCGTCACGCTCGCGGGGTCGGGGCTCTCTTGGCCGCCCATATGTTCGGGAAAATCGTCGGAAAGCAGCAGCAGCGAACCATTGATCCTGAGCGCCGCGTGCATCAGCTTTGTTGAGTTTTCCACTCCTTGCCGGACCAGTTCTTCCGCGTCGAAGGCCTGCTTGTAGAACTCAACCGCTTCGGCGCCCCGGCCGCCCTTGATGGTGAGGTAGGGCGCGAGCCCTATATCTCGTCCAACGATCGTTTCGGCCATTGTCGCCTCCGTCTGCTAAGGTCCGTCCATGAGCGATCTATTCCAGGCTGCCGGCTTAGACCAGGGCGCGCCGCGTCCGCTGGCCGACCGTATGCGTCCGCAGCGCATCGAGGATGTCGTCGGGCAGAACCATTTGCTGAAGCCCGATGGCCCGATTGGGCGGATGTTGGCGCAGAAGCGCTTGGCGTCGATGATTTTGTGGGGACCGCCGGGCGTCGGGAAGACGACCATCGCGCGCCTGCTCGCGGAAGCGGCGGGACTCGAATTTCACCAGCTCTCGGCAGTGTTCTCCGGCGTTGCCGATCTCAAGAAAGCGTTCGAAACAGCGCGCGGTCGACGCGCCAGCGGGAAGGGCACTTTGTTGTTCGTGGACGAAATCCACCGCTTCAACCGCGCGCAGCAGGATGGCTTCTTGCCATACGTGGAAGAGGGCGTCGTCACGCTCGTCGGCGCGACCACGGAAAATCCGAGCTTCGAACTCAACGCCGCTTTGCTCTCGCGCGCGCAAGTCTTCGTGCTGAAGCGCCTGGGCGATGAGGCGCTGGAGGAATTGCTGCAGCGCGCCGAGGCTTTACTGGAAAAGTCGCTGCCGCTGACGCCTGAGGCGCGGGTCGCGCTCGCCAATTTCGCCGATGGCGATGGCCGCTATTTCCTGACGCTGGCGGAAGAGCTGTTCGCACTCGCGCCCCGGCGCGCCCCTCGACACCAAGGCGCTGGGCCAGCTCTTGCAAAAGCGCGCGCCTGCTTACGACAAGGACCGTGAGGAGCATTACAATCTCATCTCCGCGCTCCACAAAAGCATTCGCGGCTCCGATCCGGATGCCGCGCTTTATTGGCTCGCGCGCATGTTGGCGGGCGGCGAAGCGCCGCTCTTCCTGGCGCGCCGCCTGGTGCGCGCCGCGGCGGAAGATATCGGCCTCGCCGATCCGACCGCGCTCCTCATCTGCAACGCGGCGAAGGACGCGGTGGATTTTCTGGGCGTGCCGGAAGCGGAGCTTCATCTCGCGCAAGCCGTGATCCACCTCGCCACCGCGCCCAAATCCAACGCCGCCTATGTCGCCTGGGGCGCCGCCAAGCAGGCCGCGCGCGAAACCGGCACGCTCGGGCCGCCCATGCACATCCGCAACGCGCCCACCAAGCTCATGAAGAGCTCGGCTACGGCTCAGGCTATCGATACGACCACGACGCGGAGGGCGGTTTCTCGGGCCAAAACTACTTCCCGGACGAAATGGAACGCCGCGTGTTCTACGATCCGGCGGGCGCGGGGCGCGAAGCGCCGATCAAAGAGCGGCTGGAGAAGTGGCGAGCAATCCGTGAGCAAAAATAGGCGCGATGAAACCTTCTCCCTCGCGGAGAAGGTGGCCGCGCAGCGGCCGGATGAGGGGCGTGCAGCTTCTCTTCGTTAGATTATGAGGCGATAGGACTGGGCAAGGCATTCGAACGTCTCATCGTGAAACGTCCAAATGAAATGCCGGAACTTGTCGAACATCGCGTCCGAATGGCTATCGTGAACGCGATTGCGTTCCCGAATTTCGGCGAGCCATGGCGAGTTCAGAACCTCCGAGGCGGCGTAGTGCGAAAGACCGAAAGCATAGAGTGGGTGCCCGTGGAGTGTTTCGTCGTTTGGCGGGCCAATCTTGCACGCGAGCCCGAGGTCGAAGGCGATCGTGGCCGTGCTGTCATCGGGCAATTGGTACGCAAGAAGCAGCGGAGCTAGTGCATTCCACGTGACTTGCGGCGTGGGCGAGCCAGGATCCATCTGCGGAACGTCGCTGAGTTCGCGTATGATAGGATCGGGCATTCTTCGATCTAAGCGGGGTTCGTGCATGCGGCAATATAAAGGGAAGGGCGCGCACCCGGCCGAGGCCGGTGATGCGGATCGCCCCTCACCCCCAACCCCCTCTCCGCCACGGGATCGCAAGCGATCCCGCGATAATAATTCGCCGGCTGCGAAGCAGCCGGAGGGGAGAGGGGGCTATGACATCCGTTCCTTCCTCCTCCACCAAGACGCAACGCTGCTCGCGTTCGACAAACCCGCCGGCCTCGCCGTGCAAGGCGGCAGCGGCGTCACGCAGTCGCTTGAAAGCCTCCTCACCGCATTCGCCAAATCCAATGGTAAGGTCCCCCGGCTCGTGCATCGGCTCGACCGCGAAACTTCCGGCGTCATCGTCGCGGCGCGCACCAAGCCGGCCGCCGCGTTTCTCTCCGACGCGTTCGCATGGCGAAGCGTGCCGAAGACCTATTTCGCTATCGTGTGCGGCGGTGCGCCTGAACCCGCCGAAGGCGAGATCGCGTTTGCGCTGAAGAAGTCGTCGCGCCACGGGCTCGACATCATGGAGGTCGCCGCGACCGGCGGGCAGGCGGCGCTGACGCGCTATCGCACGCTTGCCGCAACACCAACCGCCGCGCTCCTGGAACTGACCCCCGAAACCGGCCGCATGCATCAGCTTCGCGCCCATCTTGCCGCCATCGGCCATCCCATCGCGGGCGACGGTAAATATGGCGGTTTCTTCCGGCTTGGCGCGACGGAAGTCCCGACCCTCATGCTCCACGCCGCGCGGCTCGATATTCCCCATCCCGCCGGCGGACGCCTCGTCCTTGAGGCGCCGCCGCCTGCCGCATTCCGCGATGTCGCGGTTTCGCTTGGTCTGGACTCGGCTCTCGCGCGTTAGAACTGGTAAGGTGGCGGCGAGGGGACCAACAAGGAACGCGCCAATGATACGCTTGCTCATCCCGCTCTTCGCGCTCGCCGCTCTTGGCGCATGCGCTTCGACCCCGACCTACACGGCGGCCGCGAGCCCGACCACGTCCGGCTATTCGGAAACCCGTGTGGAATCCGATCGCTATTTCGTGACCTACAATGCCCGCGGCGGCGCCGATGCGCGCTTGATTGAGGATTACGCGCTGCTCCGTGCGGCCGAAGTCACCATCGAACAAGGCCGCGACTGGTTCATCGTCGACCGGCGCACCACGGACGCCAGCGAGAGCCGCAGCAGCGGCCCCAGCATTGGCGTCGGCGTTGGCGGCGGCAGCTATGGTCGGCGGAGCGGCGGCGGCGCGAGCGTCGGCTTCAGCATCCCGCTCGGCGGCGGAGGCGGCGTGCAGGCATCGTCTTCCACGATCGAGATACGCTTGGGGCAGGGCGCCAAGCCTGACGATCCGAACGCGTACGACGCACGCGCGGTCGCGTCTTCGCTTCGAGAACGTCTTGTGGCGGTGCGATGACGCAATTTCTGCTGGTGGCTCTTGGCGGGGCTGTGGGTTCGATGGCGCGGTACGGTGTGGGCCTCGCCGCCGCGCGCCTCGGCGTTGGTTTTCCGTGGGGCACGCTTTGTGTGAACGTGGTTGGCGGTTTGCTGATGGGGCTGCTGGCGGCGCGCGTTGGCCCGCAGGATGAAAATGCGCGGGTGCTCCTGGGTGTCGGTGTTCTGGGCGGCTTCACCACGTTTTCCGCCTTTTCGCTCGACACGGTGCGCTTGCTTGAGACCCAGCTTGGGGCGGCGCTGCTTTATGTGGTCGCCTCGGTGGTGCTCAGCATTGGCGCTTGCTGGCTGGGGCTTGTACTAGGGCGGCCATGAGAAACGTCGAAAGCGTCGAGGTGAGCGCGGACGACGGCGAGCCACGGATCGACCGCTGGTTTCGCCGCCGTTATCCGCACCTCACGCAAGCCCAGATCGAGAAGATGATCCGCACCGGGCAAGTACGGGTCGATGGCGCGCGCGTGAAAGCCTCCGACCGCGTCGCGCCGGGGCAAACGGTGCGCGTGCCGCCCCTGCCGGACGCAACACCCCGCACCCCGGGCGGCATGACCGGCAAGGATGTCGATTTCGTCCGCTCGCTGGTGATCCACAAGGACGACGATCTCCTCGTGCTCAACAAGCCCGCGGGCCTCGCGGTGCAGGGCGGCACCAAGACCGTGCGCCACCTGGACGGCCTGCTCGATGGACTCAAATTCGAGCAGGACAAAAAGCCCAAGCTCGTCCACCGCCTCGACCGCGACACCTCCGGCTGCCTCGTGCTGGCGCGCCATCCGCGCGCGGCGGCCTGGCTCGGCGATGCGTTCCGCGACCGCGACACCGACAAAATCTATTGGGCGATCGTGCTCGGTTCGCCGCGCCCGAAGAACGGCGAGCTGCGCGGCTGGATGCGTAAAGCGCCCGGCGCTCAAGATGCCGACCGCGAATCCATGCAGCGCTGCGTGCAGACCGACGAAGGCGCGGTGCACGCCATCACGCAATATTCGGTGCTCTCGGAGGCTGCCGGCCGCGCGGCGTGGATGGCGCTCAAGCCCGTGACGGGCCGCACGCACCAACTGCGCTTCCACATGTCGGAAATGGGCCACTCCATCGCCGGCGATCCCAAATATCGCTGCGACCGCGAAACCCCCGGCGGCCTCGACGGCCAGCTCCAGCTCCACGCGCGCGCGATCCGCTTGCCTCACCCCTCTGGCGGCGAGCTCCTCACCATCGCGCCGATCCCGCCGCACATGGCCGCCGCATTCGACATGCTGGGCTTTGAAGAACGCGAAGAGCGCGATCCCTTCGCGCCGTTTGGACGAACCAAAAAGCCGCGCTAATCAGGCGGCTCAACTGATTTGGCGCCCGCATGAAAAAGATCGATCTCGCAACCGCTCCCACTGGCAAAGGCACGCGCTATCCCGCGCCGTACGACGAGCCGGTCAAGGCGCGCACTTGGCACAAGCTCGCAGACGCCGCAGGACTTACGCAGTTCGGCGTCAATCTGCTGCGCCTGACGCCGGGCACATGGTCCAGCCAGCGCCATTGGCATGAGAAGGAAGACGAGTTCATCTATGTGCTCGAAGGCGATGTCGTGCTCATCACCGATGCCGGAGAGGAGCTCTTCCGGCAGGGCGATTGCGCGGGCTTCAAGGCCGGCGTGCGCGACGGGCACTGCTTTCAAAACCGCACCGAGAAGGACGCCGTGCTGCTCGTGATCGGCTCACGCGACGACACGGACTGGGGCGAGTATTCAGACATCGACATGAAATTTTCCAACGGCCGCTATTCCGGCAAGGGCGAATACACCCGCAAGAATGGTGACCCGATTTGAAACCCGCATACACAAGAACCCTCCCCCTAGAGGGGGGAGGGCAGGGTGAGGGTGAGAGCGTAGAGCGCATCGCTCTCAATGCTCGCGCTCTCGATAACGAAGGACCGCGCGCGCCCCTCACCCCACCCCCAACCCCCTCCGCCTCTAGGGGAGGGGGCTTATGAAGCGGCTCGCGGTCTTCGACATTGACGGCACCCTGGTCGATAGCCGCCGCTCGATCGGGGATGCGGTGCGCGATGCCTGGCTTGCGCTGGGTCTTGAGCCGCCGGGCTATGAACAAACGCGCCGCATTGTCGGCCTCAATCTGATCGAAGCGATCCAGATTCTCGCGCCCGAGCTTCCGTCCGAGCGCTACCCCGAGCTTGGCCTCGCCTACAAGAACGCGTTCCTGAAAAACCGCGAAGCGGGCCATCACGAGCCGCTCTATGATGGCGTGCGCGAAACGCTGCGCGTGCTGCGCGAGGATGGCTGGTTGCTCGGCGTCGCCACCGGCAAGGCGCGGCGCGGCGTCGATTTTATCCTGGATCATCACGGCTTGCGCGACTGGTTCGACGCCGCCTTCTGCGCCGACGACGGCCCCGGCAAACCCGATCCCCACATGCTCCAATGCAATATGCGCACGCTCGGCATCGCGCCCGCGCACACCGTGATGATCGGCGACACCAGCTTCGACATGGCGATGGCGCGCGCCGCCGACTGCTACGCGATAGGCGTGAGCTGGGGCTTTCATACACCCGAGGAAGTCGCGTCCGGCGGCGCGCACGAAATCGCCAACGATTTTGCCGCGCTCAGTGCGGGCCTTTCGCGCTGGCGCGCGGGACTGGCCATCGCGTGATGGCGGAGGGGTTGATCTCGTCGTTGCTGGAAAGCGCGGGAAGTTGGAGCGGTGACCACGGGCCGCGCAACCGCGTCGTCGCCGCGACGTTTTGGGCGGCGATCTGCGCTTACCTTTTTGCTTTGTCAGTGGGCGCAGGAAATCTGATTTCGCCGATCATCCTTGCCCTAGTGTTTGTCGTGCTCGCGGCGCTTGCGCTGCGCTGGGCGCGGGCTTTGAAAGTCATCATCTCCGCGGACAAGACTGGCCTCGTCTTGCGGTCTCTCTATGGAACCGAACGGTTTGCGTGGGCGCAAGTGTCCGAGTTCAGATTGCAGGACGGGATGATCGCCTTCACAACCGACGACACCGCAAAGGCGCCGCCATTCCTCTGGGTGCATGGCACGGCGGCGGTGACGAAAGCGGACCGCTGCGCGGCGCTCAATGCTTTGCGCGCCGAGGTTCACCAACAACAGCAGCAGCAACAATGAGCATGGAAGCGCCGCGCCGGTTCTACAAGCAAGCGCGCCTGAGCGACGACGGCTTTGGCGTCGCGCTCGATGCGCGCGCGCTGAAGACGCCGGGCGGCGCCGTGGTGAAGCTCCCGACGCGTGCGCTCGCAGAGGCGGTTGCGGCGGAGTGGGAGGCGCAAGGCGAGACGCTCACGCCCTGGCGCATGCCGCTGACGCGGCTTGTGAACGTCGCTATCGATCAAACGCCGTCCAAACGCGATGCGCTCGCGGCGCATATCGCCAAGTACGGCGAGACCGATCTCCTCTGCCACCGCGCCGAAGGGCCGCCGCCCTTGGTCGAACGCCAGAACGCGACATGGGATCCGATCCTTGCATGGGCCAAGGATGCGATCGGCGTTCGTCTGCCCGTTGTCGAGGGTGTGATCGCGGCTGACGTGCCTGGCGCTGAACTCGAAAAGCTCAGCGCCGCCGCCGCCGTGCTCGATGATTTCCGCATCACTGGCCTCGCGCACGCGGTCGGTGTCGCGGGCTCGGTGTTGATCGGCTTTGCGCTGCTGCACGGGCGCTTGGGCGGCGAGGCCGCGTTCGCCGCCGCCGCGCTCGACGAACAATGGAGCCTCGAAAAATGGGGCGAAGACGATGAAGCGCGCCGCCGCGTTGAGCGCATGCGCGATGAACTGGCCTCGCTCGCGCGCTATTTCGCGGCGCTCGCTTGACTTGCCCGATGACCACCACAAAGCCTGCACCTCGCCCCAGAAGGCAAGAAGGACGCCGCCATGAAAGACATCATCGCCGCACTTGAAGCCAAGCGCGCTGCGGCGCGCGCAGGAGGCGGCGAGAAGCGGATGGCGGCGCAGCATGCCAAGGGCAAGCTCACCGCGCGCGAGCGCGTTGAGCTTTTGCTCGACGAAGGCAGCTTTGAAGAGTTCGATATGTTCGTCGAACACCGCTCGGCTGAGTTCGGTATGGCCGACAACAAAATCCCCGGCGACGGCGTCGTCACCGGCTGGGGCACGGTGAACGGCCGGCTGACTTACGTGTTCTCGAAAGACTTCACCGTGTTCGGCGGCTCGCTCTCGATGGCGCACGCCGAGAAGATCTGCAAAGTGCAGGACATGGCGGTCCGCAACGGCGCGCCCATCGTCGGCATTTTCGACGCGGGCGGCGCGCGCATCCAGGAGGGCGTCGATAGCCTCGCGGGCTATGCCGATATCTTTCTGAAGAACATCCTCGCGTCCGGCGTCATTCCGCAAATCAGCGTGATCATGGGGCCGTGCGCGGGCGGCGATGTCTATTCGCCGGCGATGACCGACTTCATCTTTATGGTGAAGGATACCAGCTACATGTTCGTCACCGGTCCCGAAGTGGTGCGCACGGTGACGAACGAGGTCGTAACGGCCGAGGAGCTGGGCGGCGCGCGTGTGCATGCGGGCAAGTCCGGCGTCGCCGATGGCGCGTTCGAGAATGATTTTGAAACGCTGACGCAGATGCGTCGGCTCTTGGATTTCTTGCCCGGTTCAAATCGCGACGCGCCGCCGACGCGCCCGAGCTTCGACGATCCGCTGCGCGAAGAGGAGAGCCTCGACCGGCTCATCCCCGATAATCCCAACAAGCCCTACGACATGCACGAGCTGATCGAGAAGGTTGCGGACGAGGGCGATTTCTTCGAGATCGGCAAGGATTTCGGCAAGAACATCATCACCGGCTTTGGCCGCCTCGACGGCGCGAGCGTGGGCTTTGTCGCCAATCAGCCCATGGTGCTCGCGGGCGTGCTCGACATTGACGCCAGCCGCAAAGCCGCGCGCTTCGTGCGTTTCTGTGACGCGTTCAACATCCCGATTATCACGTTCGTGGACGTGCCGGGCTTTCTGCCGGGCACCAAGCAAGAACTCGGCGGTCTCATCAAGCACGGCGCGAAATTGCTGTTCGCCTATGGCGAAGCGACCGTGCCGAAAGTCACCGTCATCACGCGCAAAGCCTATGGCGGCGCCTATGATGTGATGAGCTCGAAGCATTTGCGCGGCGATGTGAATTACGCCTGGCCAAGCGCCGAGATCGCGGTAATGGGCGCCAAGGGCGCGGTCGAGATCATCTTCCGCGCCGACATCGGCGACGCCGAAAAAATCGCCGCGCGCACCAAGGAATATCAAGACCGCTTCGCCAACCCCTTCGTCGCCGCCTCGCGCGGCTATTTGGATGACGTCATCATGCCGCGCGAAACGCGCCGGCGGATCATCCGCTCACTGAAGGCGCTGAAGGGGAAGAAGCTGGAAAATCCGTGGAAGAAGCACGACAATATTCCGTTGTGATTACAATGGGTTAATCTCAATTAATGAATCATTGACGGCGCAATCTATAGATGTATTTTGCGCGCGGGGATCGGGAGCGGTGTCGCGATGACGGCGAAGAGCTGGGAATTGTGGGCTGCTGCTGTTGGCGTGGTCACAGCCGTGTGTGGCGTCCTTATCCCATTTACCATTCATCTCGACGAACGCACTAACGAGAATTTGCGCGATTTGTCCGTGAGGGTGGACCAGGGCAATGAGAAGTTAAGCGTGCCCATTTCCGACATCCGCGAGCGAGTAGCCCGGATTGAAGGTGGAATTGCAGCGGCGCCGACGGTGTCCGCGAATTCGGCTGCGCGTTCGGCGGGGCAGGACGAAGAGCTTCGAGCACTGTTGGCGCGGGTGGAGGCGACGAGCCGTCGCCTCAGCGCGCTCGAGCAAAGCCGAACGACTCTTGGGGGGCAGCAATATCTAACGCTGTCATCCGACAGCTATCGAGTCTTTGTGCGTCCGACGGAGTCGGCTGAGACTAGTCTCATTGCGTTGAACGTCGCAGCTGCAGACTACTTTCGGACTCAAGGCCAGCAGTCACGGATGACCGCGGCGTTTCGCACCTTCAGCGCGGAGGGTCGTGAGTATGGATGTGTTGAATCGCCGACCGTGGGCGAGGCTGGAACTACTGTGGCCTTCTGCGCGCCGAGGCAGGGAACAGTGACATCCACTGGCTCCGGCCGTTAAGCTGCGCTTCAAGGCAGAGCCAATTAAACTTGCTGATCCTTAACCCTCACCTCCCCACCCCGCTGCTAGCGTTTTGCGAGGGGAGGCCGCCATATGCGCCAATTTCTGCTCGCCGCGTTCATCGCGGCATCCGCGTTCGCTCTGCCGGCCTGCACCACGCCAAGCGCGCCGCTGATCGAGCGCGGCAATGTGATGGAGGTTTCGCGGCGCGTTACCGAGAGCTATGCGGCGGCGTGGAACGCCAACGACATGGCGCGCTTCGGCGCACTCTATGCGCCCGATGCGCGCCACGTCACGCTGCAAGGCCAATTCCTGCGCGGCCGCAGCGCGATCGTCGCGGCGCACCGCGCCAACCGGCCGCGCTATGCGGCGGGCGTGCGGATGGTCACGCAGCTCGAAGGCGCGCGCGCGATCACGGATGACGCGATCGTCGCGGTGATGCGCATGGAGTTTGTGAACGATCCAACCGCCGCCGGCGGGATACAGGCCGTGCGCATGACGCTCACGCTCGCGCGGCGCGGCGATGACTGGCTGATCGCCCAAGCGCAGGCGTCCGAGCCGGACTAGCGCCGGCGTGTCGTGCGCCCTCTGACAAAGAAGACGCTGGAACCCCAGCAAAAGCGCGGTAATATTTCGCTGTGAGGGGTGCGATGATCCGCAAATGGTTTGGCCTGGGCGTTGTGGCGGCGAGTTTGTTCGCCGCGCCATTGACGCTGGCGGCCGCGAAAGATGCGCCGGCGGCGGCGACCAGCGACAATCTCTATTCTCAACGGGGCTACGATCCCGCGCGCGATCCGGCCGTCGATCTTGAGGCCGCCATCGCGCGCGCCACCGCGAGCAACAAGCACATTCTCATCGTCGTTGGCGGCGATTGGTGCGTGTGGTGCACGATCCTCGACCGGTATCTCGCCGAGCATGCCGATGTTCGCGCGGCGTTCGCTGAGAGCTTTGTCGTCGTTGAAGTGAACTGGAGCCGGGAAAATCGCAACGCCGCCTTCCTCGGAAACTATCCCGAACAGCGCGGCTATCCGGCGTTTCTCATTTTGGAGAGAGACGGCGCATTCGTCGCCGCGCAAGACACAGAATTGCTCGAGCAGGGCCGCAGCTACAGTCGTGAAAGCATGCTGGCCTTCGCGCGCTCCTGGTCTGGGCGGACGCCGGGACAGCCGTCATGACTAGCAAGGCGCTGTTTGTTTTCTCGGCGCTGGCGTTGGTGTGGTGCTCGAACGCCGCGGCCGAGAGGTTTGAGCCCATGGGCTCTCGCAACGTCGATGAGGTGCGGGTCTACGCGCAGGGCGCTTGCGAGCCGGAAGGGCTCTGCCGCACAATTGCGGATGCCGATGCCATTGCGGCACTTGTCGCGTTTGTGGATGACCGGCGCGAAGCGGCGATGTCATCGGGGACGCGCGCGCCGCCGATCAGGATCGAATTTTACCGCGACGGCTTCATGCGTGGATATTTGGGCGTCGATCGCGAGTCGTTCGAACTCGTCGACTATTTCGTCCGCGGCGCTTCGGCAGCCGAAATCGAGGAGATCAGCCGCTTAGCGGGCCTTGATCCAAGGTGGTTCGGCGCAGAGTAATTCGCGCAGCCCAGACGTGAGGGCGGCGCTCCCTACGGAATCACAAATCCAGAATCCGCCACGGCCCAGAACGCCGCTTTCGGCAGGCGTCCGCGATCGAACAACAGCGGATAATTCGTGCGCGTTGTTGGGTAGGCGTTAAGCCAGCTCTGCCCGTCATGAATGCCCCATGTCGTCACCGAATTGATGCTGGGATGGTTCGCGAACATCGCGAACAGTTGGCGATAGAAGGTCGCTTGCGTGCGCTGGATCGCGATGGGCAGCGTTGCGCCATAGTCGGCCTGGCAGCCCGTGCCGCTCGCAAAGCAGGAGCCCGGATCGCTGTAGACTGAGACGTCAAGCTCGGTGACGTGATTGATGAGCCCCGCGCCCAACGCTTCCACCGCCTCGATGGCGTCCTCGCAAGCATCGACCGAGCCATTGTAGGGCAGGTGGAATTGGTGCCCGACGCCGTCGATCGGCACGCCCTTCGTCAGCAAGTCCTGCACGATGGCCATGACATTGGCGCGCTTGCCCGTCAGCTCGGTGTTGTAATCATTGTAAAACAGCTTGGCCGCGGGATCGGCCGCGCGCGCGGCGCGGAACGCCCATTCGATATAATCGGGGCCCAGTCGTTGCAGCCATTCGCTGTTGCGATAGGTGACGCCGGTAGTGTCGCTCGCCACTTCGTTGACGACGTCCCATGCATAAACATCGCCCGCATAATGGCTGACCACATCATGAATGTAGGTCTCCAGGCGATTGCGGATCGTCGTCGCGTTGCCGCCCGCGAAGAACCAGCTCGGCGAGGTTTGATGCCAGAGCAGCGCATGACCGCGCAGCTGCGTCGCGTTGGCCTGCGCGTAAGTGCGCAGCGCATCGCCGGGGACGAAATTATAAACGCCCGCGGAGACGCCGATGGTTTCGGCCTTCATCTCATACTCGGCGGTGATCGAGTTGAAGTGCTTTTGCAGCACCGGCGCATCGGTGGCGCTGGAGACTTGCGCCGCTGACACGGCCGCGCCGACGAGGAAGTCGGACGCATACACGGTCTTCAGCGCTGGCGCAGTCGCGGGATCGGGTAGAGCCGGCGGAGGCGGAGGAGGCGGCGGGGGAGGAGGGGGCGGCGAACTTCCGCCGCCGCCGCCACCGCCACCGCCGCACGCGGCGGTCGTCATCGCCGCGAGCAGAGCCGCCGCCATTCTGACGCGCATTCTTGCGCTGTATTCCTGGGCCATGCTCGCTCCCCTGCCGCGGCTCGCTTGAAATGCGTCCGCTGGTTTGGCGAGAGGTTAGCGTCAGTGCGCGCCGGCGCTCAAGCACACATCGCCGTGAAGCGGTTCAATCGGCTTTGCCGAACGGCTTTTGCGCTTCGCCAAGTTCATAAAACTCGGTTCCCTTCTCGGTGGCCATCAGCAGATACCGCTTACCCAACTCGGGATAGTGCAGCACGTCGAGCGGCTTATCCTCTCCGCCCATGAGATAGACGCACTCTTCCTCGAACGTGTTGCGCAAGAGGTGGGGAACTTGGGGCGTCGAAAAGCCCATGAAATCGCCCGCGCTCACTTCGTGCGTCTGCCCATCGATCTCGGCGAGCGCAAGCCCGCTCAGCACATAGATCCATTCTTCTTCGAACAGATGCGCGTGATAGGCGAAACTGTCCTTGCCGGGCGGCAGGCGCACCAAGGAAACATGCGCGCGCTCCATGCCGGCCAGACGCGAAAGCGCCGCGGCGCGGAAGAGCGAATTGGGATTGAGCTTCTGGGTGAAGGCGCGTGCTTGGGGCGGGATTTCCTCAGCCTTCCACAAGACTTTTTTCGGCTTGGTCATGCGCGCTCCTCTTGGCGGCGAAGGTGCGATGATGCGGCGTGGCCTGCAAGACGTGTTCAGCCCCGGTTCAGCGCCACAATCGCAGCTTGTCCCCGCCGGCCTTGAGGCGGATACTGAAGCCTCGGTCCGATAAAGGGGAGGCGCGTGATGCGCGTAGCACCATCGGTGATCGCACTCGTATTCGCTTTGTCCGTTTTGCCTGCCGCCGCGCAGGATCGCATGCAGGCCGCCGGCAGTAATTTCGAAGCCGCGATGGCGCAGGCGCAGGCCGACGCTCAGCGGCCGGGCGACGATCTCCTCACCTGCGATCAATTGCAGGCCGAAATGGGCGCGACGATGAACTCGCAAGAAGTTCAAACCAACACCGCCGAACTCGGCGAAGCCGCGCAGCGCCAGCAGGCGCGCGCTGAAGAAGCGCGTCGTCAGCAGCTCGCCATGGTGGGCACGGGCGTCGTCACCGGCATCATCGGTTCATTCGTTCCCGGCGCCGGCTATGCGCAAGGCCTCGCCATGCAGGCGCAAGCGGCGCAAATGCAAGAGCAGAGCAACGCGTCCATGGGCGAGACCGAGGGCATGATCGGCAATATGCAGGCGATGATGCCGCAAATGATGCGCGGCCAGCGCGTCTACGAACTCGCGCAAGCCAAGCAGTGCCCGTTTATTGATGAGGCAATGGCTGAGGCGCCGCCCCAGTGAAGGCCTCCCGGATCGTATCGAACGCCAAGCGGAGATAGACGAACATCTGATCCATCCAGATGCGCGCCTCCGGCACATAAGTGTACGCGGCCCAGCCGACGACACAGAGGATGACGAGGCCGCCAAAGCCGGTGTCGTGGTTACGGGAGGGCAGTCCAGTCAGCGCCGAGACTGAAGCGCCCTGCAGCGCGCCCAGCGGCCCCGCCAATGCGCCATAGACGACGCAGAGCACGATGAGCGCCATCCAGATCGGCACGCCCGCCGGCGGCGCCCAGCCGAGCACGACGCCGGTGGTGAAGAGCGAATAAAGCGCCAGCAGAAACGCGATCCCCAAAGCGGCGCTCAAGAGCGAGAAGATCAGCGCGAATACGCCGCCAAACACACGCGAGAAGGGTCCCACAGGCGCAGGCGCCAGGGGCGCGCGCCGCGCGCGCACACGTTCACGCATCGCGCGCCGCCAAGCGGGACGCCCGTCATACCCCCAACGCCAAGGCTGGCCGTCGTTGAATTGGCGTTTGGCCTGGTCGATCACTTCTTGCGCGTTGAACGGCACGCCGTGCGCCGCCGCCCATTCCTCGCTCGTATGCGCGGAGGGGATGAGGAACATCATCGCTACATAGACCAAGATGAAGAAGCCGTGCGTGAAGATGGTGAGAACGACGAAGAGCAAGCGCACCAGATTGGCGTCGATGTCGAAATAGGCGCCGATGCCCGCGCAAACGCCCGCGACCTTGGCGTCGTCACGGATGCGATAGATGCGCTTCTTCGGTCCTTGCGGCGCTTCGCTGTCGCCCACGCTTTCGCTGGCTGCTTCGCCTTCAACGGGGCCCATTTGCTCAAGCACCGTTGCGATCTCAGCGGCGGAGATGACCGTTTTCGCGGGCGAGAGAAACGCCGCGCACTTGTCCGCGATCGCTTGCTCGAGATCGCGCAGGATCTCGGCTTTATCTGGATTGGCGGCGAGCGCGGCCTCGGCGCGTTCGAGATAGGCGCGCAGCGCATCAAAGGCCGTCTCATCCAACTGATACGGATTGCCATTCAGATTGATGGTGACAACGCGTTCCATGGTCAGCGCCCCAGCTCTTCCAAAGTGTGATTGAGATTGGCCCAATAGGCCGAGAGATCGGCGAGCCGCGCCGAGCCTTTGTCGGTCAGCGAATAATATTTGCGCGGCGGCCCGGCTTCGGACTCCACCCACTCGTAGTCGACAAGCTCTTCGCGGCGCAGTTTCGAGAGGAGGGGGTAGAGCGTGCCTTCCTGCGTCGCGAACGGCGTCTGCGCGAGCCGGCTCAAAATATCGGCCACATAGACCCGGTTCGCCGAGACGACGATCAGCAGCACAAATTCGAGCAGCCCCTTGCGAAGCCCTCCGAACTTCTCACTGACCAAAGGATCGTCCGCGACCATTTCAAGCTACCTTGGAATAACAAGGAAGCATTTCAAACGAAGGAAGTCAAGAGTCGCGCTGGAGTCGTGGCGTTAATCCTTTGCTTTGAGCGCCGCCAGGACGTCCCGCCCGCGATAGAACACACCCAGGATGACGACCCGTCGGGCTTCGTCCGAGACTTGAAAGGCGACCGTCACGGTCCTTCGCCAGCTTGTGGTGCGCAAACCGGCGCGGATCGCTTCGCGCCGGGTGCCACGATGGGGTATCGTGGCGAAGGATTCACAATAGGCGGTGATCCGCTCCACGAACTGATTGGCGAAGTCCAGCCCGCGCTCTTCGGCGATGTGATCACGAATGGCGATGAGATCGGCGGCGGCGTCGCGGTCGAAGATGACCGTGAAACGTTTCACCCTTGGCCGAATAGGCGCTCGCGCACCTGGTCCGGCGTGACGCCGCGTGTGGCATCGGCTTCAAACGCGTCGGCGCGCGCGGTTATGGTTTCGCGAAGCCACGCATCCAGGGCCGGGTCGCGGCTGGCGTTTAGCGCGTCGAGCGCATCCGCAACGGCTTCCTCTGGACGCGCATAATGCTCGTCCGCCACCAGTTTGCGAAGCTTTTCAGCGACCTCGCCGCTAAGCGTGATGGTCAGGTCTGTCATGGGCGGAGTGTAGCGCAATTTGCGCTACCGCCAATCGTCGCGTCAGAGGTCGTGATCGGCCGGCAGGGGCGGCGCTTCGCGGAGGAGCGTGATGGTGATCCGCCGGTTGCCGGGAACGGTGGGATCGTCCGGGAAGAGCGGTTCGGAATCGGCGCGGCCGGCAACCTGGTAGATCTGGTCGGGCGCGATGCCGTTGGCCTGGATGATCCGGCGCGCGGCGTTGGCGCGCTCGGCGGAAAGCTCCCAGTTGGACGGGAAACGCCCGCCTGGAGCCGAGCCATCGGTGTGGCCGCTGATGGTGACGCGGTTTGGAAGTTGGGCGATTACGCCCGCGATCGAGGTTAGAAGCCGGCGCGCCCGTTCGTTGGGCTGAGCGTCGCCTGCCGCGAACATGGAGCGGCCTTCCTGGTCGATCAGTTGGATGCGCAGGCCCTCGGGCGTCTGCTCCACGATCACTTGGCGCGAAAGTTCGGCCACGTCCGGCATGTCTTGCATGGCTTGGCGGATGGCGATTTCGGCGCGGGAGAATTCAGCGGTCTCGCGGATGGTGCGGGCGCGTGACAGCGAGCTTTGGTCGGGATCCTGCTGGCCGCCCGTCGCAGCCTCACTCTGAGGCTGGTTCTCGGCGGTGGCGTTGGAGGTAAATTGCGGTTGTGAAGCCTCCGCGACTGGGGCCGAATGGCCGTGCCGGACGCCGCTTTCGGCGAACGACGTGCCTTCAAGCAGGCCGCCCGCGCCGCTCGAAACGCGGCTGACGCTGGCTGGCGCGAAGAATTCGGCGATGCCGCGGCGCTGGTCCGGGCTGGTCGTGTTGATCAGCCACATCAAGAGGAAGAAGGCCATCATCGCGGTCACGAAGTCGGCATAGGCGACTTTCCAGGCGCCGCCATGGTGTCCGCCATGGCCGCCTTTCTTGATCTTCTTGATGATAATAGGACGTGTGTTCGCGCCGGCAGCCATGGGTCCCGTCCGTTCTGGGCGAGTGAAGGGCCACGTTTGGAGCGATAGCGTTAAGATCGCGTTTGCAACGAGGGTATTGAACAGCGACATGCAGGAAGAAGATCGCCGCTATCGCCGCGTCTGCGGATCTTTCGCCACCGGGGTTGTGGTAATTTCGACGATCCATGCCGATGGCCGCATGTCGGGCATCACCGTCAATTCATGGACATCCGTCTCGCTCTCGCCGCGCCTCATCCTCTGGTGCCTGGGGCATGATTCCGCGCGCTACGATGCTTTTGCCGCCGCCGAGCTTTGGGGCGTCACCGTGCTGGGCGCGGATGAAGGCGATCTTGCCCGCCGCTATGCGCGCATCGCCACCGAGACCATCCTGCCGGGCGAAGCCGACTTCATCTCCGGCGCGCCGGTTCTAAAAGGCGGCATCGCGCACTTCTCCTGCCGCACCTATGACCGCCACACCGCCGGCGATCACGTCGTTGTCGTCGGCGAGGTGCTCGACTTCACATCCCGCGATGGCGACGCGCTGACCTTCTTCCGAGGCGGCTATGGCCGCGCGGCGCCGGGAGAAGTGTGATGGCCAAGCTCGCGTTTATCGGCCTCGGCGTCATGGGCGCGCCGATGGCGGGCCATCTCGCGCGCGCTGGCAATGAAGTTTCCGTGTTCAACCGCACGCATGCGAAAGCCGAAGCCTGGGCAAACGCCAATAAGGGCCGTGCTTGCGCCGAAATTGCTGACGCCGCGCAGGGCGCCGAGATCGTGTTCGCCTGTGTCGGCGCCGATCGCGACGTGCGCGAAGTGTTTGGCGCCGCCGCACCGGCGATGGCGCCGGGCGCGCTCTTCGTCGATCACACCACGGCGTCCGCGCAATTGGCGCGAGAGCTTGCGGGCGAAGCAAAAGCGCGCGGCCTTGGCTTTCTCGACGCGCCCGTCTCCGGCGGGCAGGCAGGCGCGGAGGCGGGACGGCTTACAGTGATGGCGGGCGGCGCCGCGGAAGATTTCGCGAAAGCTGAACCCGTCATGCGCGCATATGCGGCCAACATCACGCTGATCGGCGAAGCGGGCTCAGGCCAGCTAGCGAAGATGGTGAACCAAATCTGTATCGCGGGTGTGGTGCAGGGGCTCGCTGAGGCGCTCGACTTCGCCCAGCGCGCCGATCTCGATGCGGAGAAGGTGATCGCCGCGATTTCCAAAGGCGCCGCGCGATCGTGGCAGATGGAAAATCGCTGGCGCACCATGGTGGCTAATGAGTTTCAGTTCGGCTTCGCCGTCGATTGGATGCGCAAGGACTTGGGCCTCGTGCTGGACGAGGCCTCCCGCAATGGCGCGGCGCTCGACATGGTTAAGCAAATCGATCGCTACTACGCCGAAGTGCAGGCGATGGGCGGCGCGCGCTGGGACACCTCCAGCCTGATCGCCCGACTGCAATCGGCTAAGACGTAGTTTCCAGCGCGCAAACGCTCTTTTAAGCCCAATGCCCTAGGTTGTGCGCTCGCAATTGCGTAGCGGAGCGCGGAATGCACATTCGGGATTGGACTGTCTGCCTGCTCGAACCCAACAAGTTCGAAGCGCAGATCATTGTCGATTTCCTGCGCAATGCGGGCTGCGAGAAGATCAAGGTCTTCACCGACAGCAACGCGGCGATGGAAGCGCTCGAGCTTTATCCAGCCAGTATCGTGATCGGCGCGTTGGAATCCGTGCCCGTTGACGGCGTGGCCTGGACGCGCGCGTTCCGCCGCAACATGAAGCTCGCCAACCGCCAAGCGCCGATCTTCCTCACCTCGCGCGCTTTCTCGCGTTCGATTGCAGAAGACTGCCGTCACGGCGGCGCCAATGCGTTGATCGGCAAGCCCGTCTCCAACGCGACCTTGATCGCGACCATCAAAAAAGTGCTCGGGAGCCCGCGCCCCTTCATCGACGCCGCCGGTTATGTCGGCCCTTGCCGCCGCGCCGGCATCGTGACCGCAGGCGCGCCGAAAAAGCGCCGTAAGGCCGACGATTCCGCCAGAGCGGCCGCTGCCGCCGCAGCTGCGCCAGCGCCTGCACCTGCGCCCGCGCCGCAAATCGACATCACCTCGATGGCCGACGCCATCGTCGCGCTGTCGCGCTCTGTCGCCGACTTTGTGCGCGGCTCGGGCCAGATTGAAACCTGCGTCGCCGCGCTTCGTCTCGTGCAAGCCCACGCCATGAGCCGCAAGGACGATCCCATGATGCGCGCCTGCACCGCGATGGCGTCCCAGCTTCAAGCGAAAGACACGCGCCCCGAAGTCACCAAAGCCGCGCTCACCGCCTGCATCGCCGGCGTTTCGCAACTCGCGGAGCTTGCGGTGGCGGAAGCCGAGAAGCGCGATGCGCTGGCGGAAGAAGTGCGCGCCGTCGTCGCCCGCGCTTCGGTGCAGAAAGCGGCTTAAGCCAGCAGTTCCACGGTTCTTGGCGCGAAATACGTCACGATCCCATCCGCCCCCGCGCGTTTGAACGCGGTCAGCGTTTCGATGATGGCGCGGTCTTCGTCCAGCCAGCCGTTCGCGGCGGCGGCTTTGATCATCGCGTATTCGCCGGACACCTGAAACGCGAAGGTCGGCAGGCCGAACGCGTCTTTCACGCGGCGGATGATGTCGAGATACGGCAGACCCGGTTTCACCAGCAGCATGTCGGCGCCCTCGGCCGCATCGAGCGCAACTTCGCGAAGCGCTTCGTCCGTGTTGCCGTAGTCCATCTGATAGGTCTGCTTATCGCCCTTCAGCGCCTTGGCCGAGCCAATCGCGTCGCGATAGGGGCCGTAGAAGGCCGACGCATATTTCGCGGCGTAGGACATGATCAGCGCATCGTGCGCGCCTTCGCGTTCGAGCGCGTTGCGGATCGCGCCGACGCGGCCGTCCATCATGTCGGAGGGCGCGACGATGTCGGCGCCCGCGCGCACCTGCACCAAGGCCTGCTCGACCAGCACTTCGATGGTCGCGTCATTCACGATGCGGCCGTCTTCCAAGAGGCCGTCGTGGCCGTGGTCGGTGAAGGGGTCGAGCGCTACGTCGACCATGATCCCAACCTCGGGCGCCGCGTCTTTCATTGCCCGCACCGCCCGGCACACCAGTCCATCGGGATTGACCGCCTCGCGTCCCGCCGCGTCCTTCTTCGAGGGATCGATATGCGGGAATAGGGCGATTGCCGGCACGCCCCATTGGCGCGCTTTGCGCGCCGCGTCCGCCGCCGCCGCAACCGAGAGACGCGCAAAGCCCGGCATGGAAGCGACAGGAATTTCCGCTTCCGCGCCGTCATGCACGACGATCGACCAGATGAGATCATTCACACCGAGGCGATGTTCGCGCACGAGGCGACGAACCCAATCGGCTTGGCGAAGGCGGCGAGGGCGGGATGCGGGAAAACTGCTCATGCGAATGGTTCGCAAATCCTCTCCGAGCGCACGCGAAAAACTGCGCATGCGCCGTCACGTCCCATTTCCTTACTGAGACAGAAGCAGGATATACAGCCTTGAAGCGGGAGGAGAGACGTCCCGCTCACGCCAGGCATCGTGATGAGACCGGAAGACCGCAAGGTATTTGAAGACGCCGTGAGCGCCATCCGTGAGGAGGGCCGCTATCGCGTGTTCGCCGATATCCTGCGCGAGCGTGGCCGGTTTCCCCATGCGCGTCTCAGACTGCCGGATGGGTCGACCAAGCAGATCGTGGTCTGGTGCTCGAACGATTATCTGGGGCAGGGCCAGAGCGCGGAAGTCGTTGAGGCCGCGCACGCCGCGATCGACGCAGCCGGCGTCGGCTCGGGCGGCACGCGCAACATTTCCGGCACCACCTCCTACCATGTCGATCTGGAGCGCGAGCTGGCGCAGCTCCACGGCAAGGAATCGGCGCTGCTCTTCACGTCAGGTTATGTGTCGAACGAAGCGACGCTCTCGACACTCGCCAAGCTCTTTCCCGATCTCTGGATCTTCTCCGACGCGCTCAACCACGCTTCCATGATCGAAGGCATCAAGCGCGCCAAATGTGAAAAGCGCATCTTCCGCCATAACGATCTCCAGCACCTGGAATCGTTGCTGAATGAAGCGCCCGCGCATGCGCCGAAGCTGATCGCGTTCGAGAGCGTTTATTCGATGGACGGCGATACCTCGCCCATCGAAGCCATGTGCGACATCGCCGACGCTTACGGCGCGATGACCTATCTTGATGAAGTCCATGGCGTTGGCCTTTACGGCGAAGGCGGCGGCGGCGTCGCTGAGCGCGATGGCGTGATGCACCGCGTCGATTTCATCGAAGGCACTTTGGCCAAGGCTTTTGGCACCATGGGCGGCTATGTCAGCGGCCCGGCCTCGGCTATCGACGCCATCCGCTCCACGGCGTCTGGCTTCATCTTCACCACCTCGCTTTCGCCCTCGATCGCGGCGGCGGCGCTCGAAAGCGTCCGGGTCGTGCGGGCGTGCCCGCACATGCGCGACCGCTTGGCCGAGCGCGCCGAAAAGCTGAAATGCATGCTGCGCGACGCAGGGCTTCCGGTGATGCCATCGACCACGCACATCGTGCCGGTTCTGGTTGGGGAGGCCTCGCTCTGCCGGACGCTCTCCGACGCGCTCCTCTACGAACACGGCATCTACGCCCAGCCGATCAATTTCCCGACCGTGCCCCGGGGCGCCGAGCGCCTGCGCCTCACGCCGTCGCCCTTCCATGACGACGCCCTGATGGCCACCCTGGTGGATTCGCTGAGCGCGGTTTGGGCCAAATACGTCATCGGCAAAGCCGCGTGAGCGGCGACGCTGACGACCAAGGCGACGTCATTTTCGAAATACAGCGCGTGGGCGACATTCAGCGTGTCGCGGCCATCCATGTCGCGTCCGGCGTGGAGGTCGTGCTGCAGGCGCCCGCCAAGGCGGCGCTGGCGGACGTGCAGGCCCTCGCCCTGCGCAAGCTGAAACGGCGGCTCGCCAAGCCGCCCGAGTCGCCCCCGCCGCGCCGGCGCGGCAAGCTGGTTTAGCTGTCCTTACGGCGTACGCCGCGCCCGAGCCCGATTCGCTTGGCGAATTCCGACCGCCTGGCCGCATAGGAGGGCGCCACCATTGGATAGTCGGCGGGCAGACCCCAGCGCTTACGATAGTCTTCCGGAGACATATTGTAGGTCGAGCGAAGATAGCGCTTGAGCATCTTCAGCTTTTTCCCGTCTTCGAGACAGATAATGTAGTCGTTGTTGACTGATTTGTTGACCGGGATCGCAGGCTTAGGCTTTTCGAGAGTTCTCTCGTCCTCGCCGTGAGAAAGCGCGCCCATCGTTTTATGAACAGAGCGGATCAGGTCAGTTAATTGTTCCGGGCTAACCTTGTTGTTGGTGACGAAGGACGCAACAATGTCAGTCGTCATGCGTAGCGCCTCGGAGGTGTCATCACCTCTGATGTCGTCATCATCCCGCATTTTCACGGCCTGTGCAGCGAAGTTACCTTGAACTAACTTAGAGCATAGGCTGGCTCCACTACCCATTGCAAGTATTGCGAATGTAGTAGTTCATACACCTAGGCCTCTTCCACTTACAGTTTCATCGACTAATGAGCCGCCGAGCGTCTTTGCTTCAGCAAGAGCGGCGGAATATGTTGCGCGCGAAAAGTTTTGTCAGAGGGTGAGCTAAGCATGACCCAAGTCGCCGGCCGCGCCGCCGCTGAGCGGGACCGTTTCTTCGAGGCGAGCCTTGAGCGCGCCGATCCTGAAATTTTTGACGCCATTAGCTCTGAACTCGATCGCCAGGGCCGGCAGATCGAGCTCATCGCGTCCGAGAATATCGTCTCCAAGGCGGTGCTCGAAGCGCAAGGCTCTGTCCTCACCAATAAATACGCCGAAGGCTATCCGGGTCGTCGCTATTACGGCGGATGCGAGTTCGTGGATCAGGCCGAGCGTCTCGCGATCGAGCGGGCCAAGCGTCTCTTCGATTGTACGTTTGCGAACGTGCAACCGCACTCGGGCGCCAACGCCAATCAGGCGGTTTTCTTCGCTTTGCTCCAGCCGGGCGACAAATTCCTGGGCATGGACCTCGCGTGCGGCGGCCATCTCACCCATGGATCGCCGGTGAATGTCTCCGGCAAATGGTTCAAGCCGGTGGCTTACGGTGTCCGCGAGGACAACCAACTGATCGATTACGACCAAGTCGCTGAGATCGCGCGCCGTGAGCGGCCGAAGCTCATTCTAGCTGGCGCCTCGGCCTATTCGCGCGTCATCGATTTTCGCCGCTTCCGTGAAATCGCGGATGAAGTCGGCGCGGTGCTCATGGTCGACATGGCCCACTATGCCGGTCTGATCGCGGGCGGGGTTTATCCCTCGCCGCTGCCGCACGCGCATGTGGTCACCACGACCACGCACAAGACTTTGCGCGGCCCACGCGGCGGCATGATCCTCTCGAACGAGGAAGACATCGGCAAGAAGATCAACAGCGCGGTTTTCCCGGGCCTCCAAGGCGGCCCGCTGATGCATGTGATCGCGGCCAAAGCGGTGGCGTTCAAGGAAGCGCTTGAGCCCGAATTCAAGCTCTATGCGCGTCGCGTCGTCGAAAACGCCAAGGCGATGGCGGACCGATTGATCGAGAACGGGCTCGCCGTCGTCTCCGGCGGCACCGACAGCCATCTCATGCTCGTCGATCTTCGCCCCAAAAGCGTGACCGGCAAAGCGGCCGAGCAAAGCCTCGAACGCGCGCTCATCACCTGCAACAAGAACGGCATCCCATTCGACCCGGAAAAGCCGATGGTCACCTCGGGCGTCCGTGTCGGCTCACCCGCCGGCACCACGCGCGGCTTCGGCCCCGCCGAATTTCGCCAGGTCGCCGATCTCATGTGCGAAGTGATCGACGGTCTCTCACGCTCGAACGGCGACAACACGGCCACCGAAACGGCGGTCGCTGCAAAAGTCGAAGCGCTGACGGCGAAGTTTCCGATCTACAGTTAGGGAATGGGGGGTCGGGAGTAGGGAGTAGGGTTTGGCGGGGGACATCCAATCTTACCGTGACCTGAAGGTTTGGCAGGCCGCGATGTCGGTTGCGGAGATCGTTTACGCGTTCACAAAAACCTATCCGCAATCAGAGCTGTATGGGCTAACCAGCCAGGCTCGCCGCGCTGCTGTGTCGATAGCTGCGAATATCGCCGAAGGTCACGGGCGTGAGACATCGGGCAGCTACATACAAAGCCTGCGTATCGCGCAGGGATCGCTGAAAGAACTCGAGACTCACTTGATACTGGCCCAGCGGGTAGGCGTCGCCGCGTCGGAAGGCGTCGATGCTACGTTGAAGCATTGCGACGATCTCGGTCGCATGCTGAGGGCGTTGATCCGCGCCGTTCAGAAAAAGGTCGCCGCGGATGAATGATGCCACTCCCTATTCCCTACTCCCCACTCACTATTCCCTAATCTGATGCGTTGTCCTTTCTGCCAAAACGAAGACACCCAGGTGAAGGACAGCCGTCCCACGGAGGACGGCGCTTGCATTAGGCGCCGGCGTCAGTGCGATAAGTGCGGCTCGCGCTTCACGACCTTTGAGCGCGTCCAACTGCGCGATCTCATTGTGCTGAAGCGTTCTGGCCGACGCGCGCCGTTCGACCGGGAGAAGCTGGCGCGCTCAGTCTCCATCGCGCTCCGCAAGCGCCCGATCGAGGCCGATCAGGTCGAGCAGATGATCTCCGGGATCGTGCGCCGGCTTGAGAGCCAGGGCGAGAACGAAGTGCCGTCCGAAACCATTGGCGAGATGGTGATGGAGGCGCTCGCCCATCTCGATCCGGTGGCTTATGTGCGCTACGCCTCGGTCTATCGCGATTTCCGCGAAACCTCGGATTTCGCCGATTTCATTGAGGAAGCCGGCAAAACGACTAAGCCGGGCAAAGAAGGCTGAGTTTGCACGTCACCTTAAAGCTCGCGACCAGTCTCGACGGCCGCATCGCGACCGCGGGCGGCGAGAGTCGTTGGATCACCGGTCCCGAAGCGCGGGTGCAGACGCACCGCATGCGCATCGAGTGCGGCGCGGTGATGATCGGCGCCGGCACGGCGCGCGCGGACGATCCTGAACTCACCGCGCGGGGCGATCCCGCGCCCAAGCGCCAACCGCTCCGCATCGTGCTCGATAGCGCGTTCGGCCTGCCGCTCGGTTCGCGTCTGATCGCGAGCCTGAAAGACGCGCCACTTCTCGTCATCGGCGCCGAGGGCGCCGATCCCGCCCGCCAGATCGCGCTCGAAGCCGCGGGCGCGGAAACGGCTTTGGTCCCGCCGGCCGAGGGCGGCGTCGACCTTGCCGCTGCCCTGGCGGTGATCGAGGGGCGAGGGCGCGCCCGCGTCCTCGTCGAAGGCGGGGGCAGGGTCGCGGCTTCGCTGATCAAGGCAAACCTCGTGGATCGGCTTGAATGGATGCGGGCGCCCATCGTGCTGGGCGAGGAGGGTGTGCCGGCGATTGGCCCGCTCGCGCTGGAACGGCTTTCCGAAGCCCCCACATTACGCCGTGTTGCACTCCGTGAGCTTGGCCCCGATCTCTGGGAAAGCTACGAGCGGGCCTGAGGCTGCATCAATGTTCACGGGAATAGTCACCGCGCTGGGAGAGGTCGCGGCGCTGGAGCGCCGGCCCGGCCTGGTGCGCGCGACGATTGCGAGCGCATATGACGCCGCCACAGTCGATATTGGCGCCTCCATCTCGCATGACGGATGCTGCCTGACGGTGGTCGAGAAAGCCTCCGCCCCGGGCGGCATGCGTCACGTCGTCGAGATCGCCGCCGAGAGCTTGGCCGTGACGACCTTGGGGCAATGGCAGGTCGGCGCGTCGGTGAACCTCGAACGCGCCTTGCGCGCTGGCGACGAACTGGGCGGGCACCTCGTCATGGGCCATGTCGACGGTCTGGGCGAGATCGTGGGCGTTCGCGCTGACGGCGAAGGCTCGCGCATCAGCATCCGCGCACCGGCCGACCTGATGCCGCTGATCGCGCCCAAAGGCTCGGTCGCGCTCCACGGCGTCTCGCTCACGGTAAACGAAGTCGGCGCTGATAGCTTCGGCGTCATGGTGATCCCTCACACGCTTTCCGTCACCAATTTGGGAAAGCTGGCGGTTGGCGATAAAGTGAACCTTGAGGCCGACACGCTCGCGCGCTACGCGCAACGCATCCTGTCGGCCCGGAGCTGAAATTGGCCGACACGCAAACCTCGCTCGATGATCTGAAGCGCTGCATTTCCACCACCGAGGAAGTGATCGAGGAAGCGCGCGAAGGGCGCATGTTCATCCTGGTCGACGCCGAAGACCGCGAGAACGAAGGCGACCTCGTCATCCCCGCGCAATTTGCAACGCCCGCCGCCGTCAATTTTATGGCAAAGCATGGGCGCGGTCTCATCTGCCTCGCACTCACGCCAGAGCGCACCGCCTCGCTTGGCCTCGAGCCGATGTCGCCGCGCAATCAGACGCGCCACCGCACCGCCTTCACAGTATCGATCGAAGCGAAGGAGGGCGTCTCCACCGGCATCTCCGCGCACGACCGAGCGCACACCATCGCCGTCGCCATCGATCCCAGCAAAGGCGCCGAGGACATCGGCACGCCTGGCCACGTCTTTCCGCTGACGGCGCGTGAAGGCGGCGTGTTGGTGCGCGCGGGCCATACCGAAGCCAGCGTCGATATCGCACGCATGGCGGGGCTCAATCCCGCCGCCATGATCTGCGAGATCATGAACGATGACGGCGCCATGGCGCGACTGCCCGAACTCACGGCGTTCGCGCAGTTTCACAACATCAAGATCGGCGCGATCTCGGATCTCATCGCCTATCGCCGGCTCTATGATCACGTCATCGAGAAAGTGCTGGAGACACCGTTCGAGACGCGCGCCGGCAAAGGCTTTCGCCTCGTTCTGCTCCGCAACAAGCTCGACGGGGTTGAACACGCCGCCTTGGTGAAGGGCGAGATCAAGCCGGAGCGCCCCACGCTCGTGCGCGTGCACCGCGTCGATTTCGCCGCTGACGTGCTCGGCGGTTCGGGCTCGCGCGCGGGGCTGGTGGACCGTTCGATCGCGGAAATCGAAGCGCAAGGGTCGGGCGTCCTCGTGCTGCTGCGCGACGTTGCGCCGCAAAGTCTTTCGCGTGCGCTGCGCGGGGAGGCCGAACCTGATGGCGAGGCGGATGAGCGCGCGCTCCGCGTCATAGGCATCGGCTCGCAAATTCTGCGCGAACTTGGCGTGCGGCGCATGATCGTGCTGACGAACGGTCCGCCGCAAAAGCTGGTTGGCCTTGAGGGCTATGGCTTGCAGATCGACGGCTGGCGCGGGTTCTCGGTATGAAGGCGGCCGAAGAACGCACGCCCATCGCGAAGGTCCCGGGCGCAAAGCTCCTGATCGTGACCGCGCCTTACTACCGCGCCATCGCCGAACAATTGCAGCGCGGCGCGGAAGCGGCCGCGACTAAAGCCGAAGCCGTGCTCGACCGCGTCTTCGTGCCGGGCGCCTTCGAAATCCCAGCCGCCATCGCACACGCCGCGCGCACCAATGCCTTCGATGGCTTCATCGCGCTGGGCTGTGTCGTCCGCGGCGAAACCAGCCACTACGACTATGTCTGCGGCGAGAGCGCGCGCGGGCTGATGGATTTGAGCATCAAGCAAGGCCTCGCCATCGGGTACGGCATCCTCACGGTCGAAAATCTCGACCAAGCCGAGGCGCGCGCCAGCACCACCGGCGGCGACAAAGGCGGCGAGGCTGTCCGCGCATGCCTTGCCATGATTGCGCTGAAGCGCCGTTTCGCCGGAAAGCCTTTGTGACCGTGCGCGACGATCTTTTTGCCTCGCGCCGCTCAGCGCGTCTGGCCGCTGTGCAGGCGCTCTATCAGATGGAAGTTTCGGGCGCGTCGAGCGATGACGTCACCGAAGATTTCCGCGCCGGCCGTTTGCCTCTCGGCGAAGCTGGCGCGATTGAAGGCGAAGGGGATGCTGAACTCTTCCGCGTGCTCGTCGAGAGCGCCGTCGGACGCCAAGCTACCATCGACCGCGCCATCGCGCGCCGGCTTTCAACCGGCTGGCGCCTAGAACGCATCGATGCGGTGGCGCGCGCCATCCTTCGCGCTGGCGCAGTGGAACTGGAGCAGCGCGCGGACATCCCAACGCCCGTCGTGATCGATGAATATGTCGAGATCGCCAAAGCCTTCTTCGACGGACCCGAGCCCGGCTTCGTCAATGCCACGCTGGACGCTTGCGCGCGCGATCTGCGTCCCGCACGCGAGCCCGGCGCCGATGTCCTCTGACGAATTCGACATCATCAAACGCTACTTTGCGCCTCTAGCGAAAGACGAGGCCGCGCGCGGTTTGCTTGACGACGCCGCTGTGCTGGCCGCGCAAGGCCGCGTCGTTGTGACGACCGACACGATCGTAGAGGGCGTTCATTTTCTCCCCGACGACCCAATCCAGTTCGTCGCGAAAAAAGCGCTGCGCGTGAACCTCTCCGATCTCGCGGCCAAAGGCGCCGAGCCCATCGGCGTGCTGCTCGCGCTTTCCTGGCCGGATATGAAACCCACGCGCGAAATCGCGCGCTTCGCCGAGGGCCTCAAGGAAGATCTCGATTTCTATAAAGCCCCCCTGATCGGCGGCGACACCACCTCCACCTCCGGCCCGCTCACCATCACCATCACCGCGCTTGGTGCGCCCTATGGCCCACGTGTGCCGGCGCGCGCCGATGCGGTTGTGGGCGACGATGTGTGGGTGACGGGCGTAATCGGCGATGCGTGGCTCGGCCTGCAAGCGCGGCGCGGGCCATTGCCGCCGCTTGATACCAATGAAAGCGCGACGCTCGCGCGGCGTTATCAAGTGCCGGAGCCGCCGGTGTCATTCGCCGCCGCTATCGCACGCAGCGCCAACGCATCGATGGATGTGTCCGACGGCCTGCTGACCGACGCCAAGAAGATCGCTTCCGCTTCCAAGGTGCGCGTCCGACTCGAAGCCGCCGCCGCGCCGCTTTCCGATTTGGCGCAGCGTTGGCTCAGCGGCGCGGGCTTAGCGCGCCGTGTCGAGCTCCTCTCCGGCGGCGACGACTATCAAATCCTCTTCACCGCCCCTCAGCGCGCCCGTGCGGAAATCCTGGGCTCGGGCGAGGGGCTCGCTATTCGCGTGACCCGAATTGGCAGCGTCGAGGCAGGCGAGGGGGTTGCCCTGATGGATGAGGCGGGCGCCGAAGTCGCGGTGCTCGCGACCGGGTATCGCCACAAGCTTGGCCGGTAAGCTTTCGGAAATGCTTCAGGCCGATTCTGCTCGCGTCCTGGAGGCTTCCCGATGAGACGTGCTATCGCCATGGCGCTGCTAGCGTCGACCCTGCTGGCGGGGCATGCCGCCGCCCAGCCGCACGGCGCGGCCAAAGGCGGCGAATCGTCCGGCGCCGAAACCAGTTCGCGCACCATGGACGCGCCGTATATTGCCGTCCCGGTGGTCCGCGACGGCCAGCTTGTGAACTATCTCTTCGTCTCGGCGCGTTTTGACATCTCGCCCAATGTCGATCTTTGGCACACGCGCGAGCAGGCCCATTTCCTGCGCGACGCCCTGGTCCGTGTGGCCCATTCCACCTCGCTCGCGGACCCCAATGACCCCAATTTGCTGGATCAGGCCCGCGCCATCGCCGTGTTTCGCGCCACGGCCGTTCAAGTTCTAGGCGAACGCGCCGTTCGCGGGGTCACGATCATTTCTTCCTATTCAAGCCGCGGTTCGGGCACGTAAAACCCTTCTGCCGAAATTTGCCGGCGCCATTGCGCCCGCTTTCGGCTTTTGGCAGTGTCCGCGCCGACTTCGCCTGGGGGAGGCGCGCGACGGCCATGGGCTCGCCGCGCCCGCCCCTTTATCCGTTTTCCGAACCATCGCGAGTGGGACGAACCGATGAATAATGACGTGATCTTGTGGCTGGTGCTGGGCTGCGGCTTCGTCGCATTCCTTTATGGCTGGCTGCAGAGCCAAGCGATCCGCGCCGCCAGCGCCGGCAGCGACAAAATGAAAGAGATCGCCGCTGCCATTCAAGAAGGCGCGCGCGCTTATCTCAATCGCCAATACACGACGATCGGCTGGGCCGGCGCCGCGGTGGTGGTGATCCTCGCGATCGTGTTCTGGCCGACCTGGCAGATCCCGGTGGGCTTCATCCTCGGCGCGGTGCTTTCGGGCGCGGCTGGCTTCATCGGGATGAATGTCTCGGTGCAAGCGAACGTCCGCACCTGCGAAGCGGCGAAGACGAGCCTCGCGGGCGGTCTCGAAATGGCGTTCAAGGCCGGCGCTGTGACGGGGCTTCTGGTCGCCGGCGGCGCGCTCTTCGGCGTTGTTTCCTATTACATGTTCCTGACCATGGCGCTCGGCCTCAACCCGACCGACCGGGTCGTGGTCGATAGCTTGGTCGCGCTCGGCTTTGGCGCTTCGCTGATCTCGATCTTCGCTCGTCTCGGCGGCGGCATTTTCACTAAGGGCGCTGACGTCGGCGGCGACATGGTCGGCAAGGTCGAAGCCGGCATTCCCGAAGACGATCCGCGCAACGCCGCGACTATCGCCGATAATGTCGGCGACAATGTCGGCGATTGCGCCGGTATGGCCGCCGACTTGTTCGAGACCTATGCGGTGACCACCGTCGCCACCATGGTGCTCGCGTCGATCCTCTTCCGGGACGCTTCGGAAGTGTCGAACATCATGCTCTTGCCGCTCGCGATTGGCGGCATCGCCATTATCGCTTCGATCCTCGGCACCTTCTTCGTCCGCCTCGGCGCCTCGAAGAACATCATGGGCGCGCTCTACAAAGGCCTCATCGCCGCTGGCCTCCTTTCGGCGGTTGGCCTGGTGGCTTCGGTCTTCTTGCTCAATGGCCAAGACACGACGACGTGGCTCGGCCCTGTCGCGCCGAGCCTTGGGCCGACATCGCCGCTCGTCGGCGTCACCGGCGCGGACCTCATTTATTGCGGTCTCGTTGGCCTTGGCGTCACCGGCGCGATCGTCTGGATCACGGAGTATTATACCGGCACGGATTTCCGTCCGGTGCGCAGCGTCGCCGAAGCCTCCAAGAGCGGCCACGGCACCAATGTGATCCAAGGCCTCGCGGTCTCGATGGAATCGACGGCGCTGCCGGCGCTCACCATCGTGATCGGCATCGTCGCGTGCTTCTCGCTCGCGGGCCTGTTCGGCATCGCGATCGCGGTCACGACCATGCTCTCGCTCGCCGGCATCATCGTCGCGCTCGACGCCTTCGGCCCGGTCACGGATAACGCTGGCGGCATCGCCGAAATGGCCGATCTTCCGAAAGAAGTGCGCGTCACCACCGATGCGCTCGACGCGGTTGGCAACACCACCAAGGCCGTCACCAAGGGCTATGCGATCGGTTCAGCGGGCCTCGGCGCGCTGGTGCTGTTCGCGGCCTATGTCGAAGACTTGAAATATTACGCGGCGCATCCGACGGAATTCCGCTTCTTCGAAAACATCACGCCGGACTTCTCGCTCAACAATCCGTACGTGATCGTCGGCCTCTTCGTCGGCGGCCTCTTGCCGTACCTCTTCGGCGGCTGGTCGATGACGGCGGTTGGACGCGCGGCCCAAGCGGTCGTCGAAGAAGTGCGCCGTCAGTTCCGCGAAATGCCGGGCATCATGGATTACACGCAGAAGCCGGACTACGGCCGCGCCGTGGACATCCTGACCAAGGCCGCGATCAAGGAAATGATCGTGCCGTCCTTGCTGCCGGTGCTCGCGCCGATCGTGCTTTTCCTCATCGTCTGGGCTGTCGGCGGGCAAAGCCAAGCGCTCTCCGCGCTCGGCGCGCTCCTTGTCGGCGTGATCGTGACGGGCCTCTTCGTCGCCATCTCGATGACCTCTGGCGGCGGCGCCTGGGACAATGCCAAGAAGTACATCGAGGAAGGCAATTTCGGCGGCAAAGGCTCTGACGCCCACAAAGCCGCCGTCACCGGCGACACGGTCGGCGATCCCTACAAGGATACGGCCGGCCCCGCCGTGAACCCGATGATCAAGATCACGAACATCGTGGCTCTGCTGCTGCTCGCGTTCCTCGCCCATTCGGGCTGAGCGCGAAACTCACGCAAAGCAAAACGCCCCGGTGATGAGCCGGGGCGTTTCTGTTTCTAATCCATCACTCATTCGCGTTCGGCTTCGCCGCCCGGGGCGCGTTCTAGCGGTCGCGGTCGCGGCCACGGCGTCCGCCGCCTTGCTGATCTTCCTCGCTGCGGATCGGCGGCGTGGAGCCGATATTGCCGAAGATTTGCTCGATGACGCCAAGCTCGCGCCCGCGCGTCGGGGTCACGTTATCGTTGTAGGCAATCACGCGCCCGCGCTCGAGCCCGTAATTCTCCACGGACGAAACCTTATTCTCCGCGTCGAACTTCACGACCATGACGCGCTGGCCCGTGACGCGCGGCGTATAGAATGCGATGCGCTGCTGATCGGACGCGACATAGTACCAAGTCGTTTGGTCGAACACGGCGGTGGTCGACGGCGTGCCGAAGCGCTGCGTCACTGTGTCAACGGTATCGACGCCCACCTGCGGGGTGGGGATGTCGGCATTGTTGTAGTCTGCGCGAAATCCGGAATGGCTGCGCACCGGGGCGCAAGCCGCGCCGGCGGCGGCAAAGACGAGAAGCGCGGCAGACATGCGCGCGAATTGCCGATCCATGCTTCACCTATTGGGCGCGTGGCTTCAAAAAGAGGGCTAACCGGTAAGGCGGACCGGGCCTTCCGGCAAGAGGGGAGCACAGAGCAGATATGCCAGTTTGGCCGTTTCGGCGCCCCCAGGCGGAGGAGGACGCCCAGCGCTTGTTGGCCGCGATCACCCAGATCAGCCGCCAGCCCGCCTTCTTTGGGGAGGGCAGGGTCGCCGATACGCTTGAGGGGCGCCTCGAGGTCATGACGCTGCACGCTTGCCTTGCCCTCATGCGTATCGCGCGGGACGAAAAGCTCGCCCCGCTCGGCCAAGCTTTCGCCGATGTGCTGTTCCGCCATTTCGACGCTGGCCTGCGCGAAGCGGGCGTCGGCGACACCGCTGTCCCCAAGCGGATGCGCAAGATCGCGGGCTCGTTCTATGGCCGGCTCGATGCTTACGCAGCGGCCTTGGCCGCGCCGGAGAGCGGCCCGCTTGGGGACGCCATCGCACGCAACATGCTGGGCGTCGACGAAGCGCCGCCTTACGCCGCCATCCTTTCGGCCTATGTCCGCGCCACCGCCACGGCGCAGGCGCCCGCCCCGGTTGATGCGCTGTTTCGCCTGGATGGATGGCAGCCCGCACCGGCCTGACGCACCGGTTTGGCAATCCCAAACGCCGGCATTATGGTCCGCGCGCGAACGGCGGAGCAACGCGCTCCGGGGCGAACGGGGCGACACCAGCGACATGGCCGACGGTCTCGTTTTATCCATCGACGGGATGGGCGGGGATCATGCCCCCGATATCGTTGTCGAGGGCGTAGAGATCGTCGCGCGCAACCGTCCCGACGTTACGTTCTTGTTGCATGGCGATCCGGCAAAACTCGAAGCGCTGCTCACGCGCTATCCCGGCGCGAAGGCCGTCTCGCGCATCGAGCCCGCCGAACGCGCCATCGGCATGGACGTAAAGCCCAGCCAAGCCTTGCGTCAGGGACGCGGCTCTAGCCTCTGGAACGCAGTCGCCGCGGTTGAGAAAGGCGAAGCGCACGCAGTTGTTTCGGCCGGCAATACCGGCGCCTTCATGGCGATCGCGATGTTCCGTTTGCGCGCAATGGAGGGCGTGCATCGTCCCGCACTCGCCGCGAGCTGGCCGACCATGCGCGGCGTCGCGGCTGTTCTCGATGTCGGCGCCAATATCGAAGCGGACGCCGAACAATTGGTCGAGTTCGCCATTATGGGCGAAGCGTTTCACCGCGCGCTCCATGGCAGCGCCAAGCCCAAGGTGGGCCTGCTCAATGTCGGCTCGGAAGATCAGAAGGGCCACGAAGAAATTCGCGGCGCCGCAAAGCTCATTCGCAGCGCCAATCTCGATTTCGATTTTCACGGCTTCGTTGAGGGCGACGACATCGGCAAAGGCACGGTGGACGTGTTCGTCACCGACGGCTTCACCGGCAATGTCGCGCTCAAGACAGCGGAGGGAACCGCGCGTCTCGTATCGCACTTCCTGCGCGGCGCGCTCACCAGCGGCATCATGGCCAAGCTTGGCGCGGCGATTGCGTATCCCGCGCTCAAGAAGCTGCGCGACCGCATGGATCCCAGCACCGTCAATGGCGCTGTGTTCCTTGGCCTCAACGGCGTCGTGGTGAAAAGCCACGGCGGCGCAACCGGGCGCGGTTTCGCGGCCGCCATCGAAGTCGCAGCACGGCTCGCCAAAAGCCATTATCGTGACGAAATCGCGCTCAATCTAGCGCGGCTCGCGCGCGCCGAAGCACAGGCGGCTGGAGAAGCGATTTAATGGCGTTCCGCACTGTGGTTCTCGGCGTCGGCGGCTATTTGCCCGAGCGCGTGCTCAGCAATGCTGAGATGTCGACCATCGTCGACACCACCGATGAATGGATCGTCGAACGCACCGGCATCCGCGAACGCCGCATCGCCGCCGATGGCCAAAAGACGTCGGACCTCGCTATCGAAGCCGCAAAGCGCGCGCTCACGAGCGCAGGTCGCACCGCGGACGATATCGATCTCATCATCCTCGCCACCGCCACGCCCGATCTCACATTCCCCGCCACGTCCGCGCGCGTGCAAGCCGCGCTCGGCGTCTCGCGCGGCGCGGCGTTCGATGTGCAAGCGGTGTGCTCGGGCTTCGTGTTTGCGCTCGCCACCGCCGACAATTTTCTCGCGAGGGGCCAAGCAAAAACCGCGCTCGTTATTGGCGCGGAAACCTTCTCGCGCATCTTGGATTGGAAAGACCGCTCCACCTGCGTGCTGTTCGGCGATGGCGCTGGCGCCGTCGTGCTCGAAGCGATCCCTGAATCAGAAGCCGGCGCGCGCGGCATCGTCTCGACCTTCCTGCGCACCGACGGGCGCATGCACGATCTGCTCTATGTCGATGGCGGCCCGTCGCAGACCCAATCGGTCGGCCATCTCCGCATGCAGGGCAATCAAGTGTTCCGCCAAGCGGTCGAGCACATCTCGGGCGCCATGACGGAAGCGTGCAAACGCGGCGGCGTTGAGCTCAGCGACGTCGATTGGTTCGTGCCCCACCAAGCCAATCAGCGCATCCTCGACGGCGTCGCCCGCCGCCTCGGCATCGACCCCGGCAAAGTTGTCTCCACGCTCGCCACCCACGGCAACACGTCGGCCGCCTCCGTGCCTCTCGCGCTCGACGCCGCCGTCCGCGACGGGCGCATCAAAAAGGGCGATCTGGTGCTCCTGGAAGCGCTTGGCGGGGGCCTAACTTGGGCAGCCGCGCTCCTGCGGATGTAAATTTCGCCAACGAATTGACCTAAGCATCGGACGCGCTTAGCTTTTCTCCTTCTTGGGATGGAGCAGGGGGCTTCCGTGCCGGCGAAGACTGTTACGCGCGCCGATTTGGTCGAGGCGCTGGCCAAACGGGCCAAAATGCAGCGCACCGAGGCCAATCGGTTGCTGACCTCGATGCTTGACCATTTGCAGGACGCATTGGTCGAGGGCGAAGCCGTAAAATTGTCGCGCTTCGGCAATTTCCTGGTGCGCGCCAAGCGCCAGCGCATCGGGCGAAACCCAAAAACCGGCGAAGAAGTGCCGATCACGCCGCGGCGCGTGGTCACCTTCCGCCCCTCGCAGATGTTGCGCGATTTCGTGGAAAAAGCCGGCAAGCCAAAGCGCGAGCCGCGCTCCTGAGACTGTGAGCACACGCCGCTAGCGGTCGAGCTGCTTTGCCGCTAAAGACGGCGCTCTTCGGAGCGTAGCGCAGCCCGGTTAGCGCACCAGTCTGGGGGACTGGGGGTCGAGAGTTCGAATCTCTCCGCTCCGACCAATGTCGGCCCCATTTCGCCTAGGGTCGTTTACAGGGGCGCTTCGCCCGGATGATCTGACCACTGCGAACGTTGGCGAGCGGATGGTCGCAGCACTAAGATCAGTGTGCCGGAGCCAAATCGTATGAGGGATCAACTGAACGCGGCCGCCTATGAAATCTGTCTCAAGATCCGAGACGAGGATGCATTCGCAAGAGAGTTGAAGCTTGTGGCAAACGAGCAACCGGCTGCATGTCCTGAGGTGATCGCTGCACTTCGCCGATGCTGCCCAGGTTTCGCAACAGCTGATTACCAAGCAGCGATTGCTCGCGGAATGCATGCAAGTCGGTGATCTGAGAATGTCCGCTCCCGGCGACAAGCAACCTGTTTGGCGAGGTCGATGATGCCGGTAAAGCTGCGGCCCCTACTGCTGCAGGCGCTCCTGTTCGTCGCAATCATGTGTGCGGGCGCGGTCGTGCAGCCGGGGCCGGTGCGTGCGACGCATGACGCGGCGTCGTTCGATACAAACGGCGCGCTCGCGCGGCTGGCGCGTGTGCTGGGCGATGAGACGCCGCATCCGACAGACAGCGCTGCGCAAGATGAGATCCGCGCGCGGCTGATCGCGGAGATCGAAGGGCTCGGGGCTTCGCCTATCCTGCGCGATCAATTCGCCTGCCGCGCGCAGCCGCATCTGCCGACCATTGATTGCATGCGCGTGCGCAACATCGCCTTCAGCATCGGCCCCGAAAGCGGCCCCGCCATCCTCGCTGCCGCGCACTATGACAGCGTGGCAGCAGGTCCCGGCGCGAGCGATGACGGCATCGGGGTCGGCGCGTGGCTCGAGATCGCGCGCGCGCTGCAAGCGGCGCCGCTGCAGCGCCGCGTGATTTTTCTCTTCACCGACGCCGAAGAACCGGCCTTGCTCGGCGCCAAACTCTTCGCCGAGGGCGATCCGCTGATGGCGGACGTGCGCTCCATCATCAATCTCGAAGCGCGCGGCACGCGTGGGCCCGCGGTTTTCTTCGAAACCAATCGTCCGAACGCAGACGCCGTCCGCGCCTTCGCGCAAGGCGCGCCGCGCCCGATCGCAAGCTCGGTGATGGCGGACGTCTATCGTCTGCTGCCGAACGACACCGACGTCAGCATGCTCCGCCGCGATGGGCTCGACATCATCAATGTCGCGCTGCTCGATGGCGTGGAAAACTACCACACGCCGCGCGACACGCTCGCTTCGCTCGATCCGCGCAGCGTGCAGCATATCGGAGACATCGGCCTCGGCGTGACGCGCGCCTTCGCATCCGGCGCCGATCAAAACACGCAAAGCTCGCAAGGCTTCACCGATATCGCCTCGCTCGGCTTTATCGCGGTTCCGGAGATCGCGGGACCAATCGTGCTCGGCCTCGGCGCGCTCATCGCACTCTTTGCATGGTGGGGTGCCGGGAGCGCGGGCCGCTGGCGAGCCTTCGCCGCGCCGTTCCTCGTCATCGTGTGCGCAGGCGCGTTGGGGTTCGGCGTGAATGTCGTGATCGGATTTATCCGGCCGGGCGAGGCGTACTGGATCGCCTATCCCGAAGCCACGCGCGCCTGGTGCGTGCTCGCGGCGCTGTTCGCCGTTTCTCTGGCGTTGCTCCTTTTCGGTAAGCATATGCGCGGCGAGCAGGCGGGCGCCGCCGCATGGTTCTGGCTGGCTTTGATCGGCTTTGCGGGATCGTTCTATTTGCCCGGCCTGCCGATCCTTTTGTTGCCCTCTGTCGCGCTCTACGGCATCGGCCTGATCGCCTCGCGCTTCTACGCGCCCGCACGCATCATCGGCGCAGTCGCGGCAGCGCTCTTCATGCTGATCATCTGGGCGCCGACAATCTATCTCACCGAACTCGCGCTCGGCTACGAATTGCCGTTCGCCATCGCGATTTTGATGGCGCTGCTCTGCCTCGCCTGGTTCGGACCTTTGGTGTCGTCGCAACAGCAGGGGCCGGCGCGGCTTCCAGTTTTCGCCACTGGCGGCGCGATGATTGCCGCGGTGATTGCGGCGTGCTTTCTGCCCGCCGCCACCGAAGCCAAGCCGCGCGCGCTCAACATCACCTATCTGCAAGACGCAAGCGAACAGAGCGCGCGCTTCCTTGCCGGTTCGTCGTCCCGCGGACTGCCGCCATCGCTCGCGAGCGCCGCCGCGTTCGAGCCACTGCCCGCGACACCCGGCGATACTCTGACCTCCTGGAGCGCGCCCGCGCCGTACGCCAATCTCCCCGCCGCCGATTTCGCCGTCACCGCCGACGAGCGCACCAACGAAACCCGCATCGTGCGCGGCACGTTGCAAAGCAATGGCGCTTATCGCGTGATCCTGCGCATTCCGCGCAGCGCCGCGCCGCAAAGCGTGACCATCAATGGCGCCGCCGCTGATTTCGCCGAGACGGCAACGATCGGAGACTATGTCAATCTCGCGTGCTCGGGCCGGGCCTGCGACGGCGCCGCGATCGAACTGACATTGGGCGCCCAAACGCCCGCGGCGGAATGGTATGTGCTCGGCCAGTATCCCGGCGCGCCGGTGGTCTCGGCGCCGTTGATCGAAGCACGGCCGGCCTATGCGATCCCGATCCAGTTCGGCGATATCGCGCTCACCCTAACGCGCAAGGCCATGTGAGTGAACGACCCCGCACCTTCCGCAAAGCCCGATAAGTTCGTCGGCGCATGGCTCATCGTGATCTGCGTGTTCGTGTTCGCGATGGTGATGGTCGGCGGCGCGACGCGGTTGACGGATTCGGGGCTCTCGATCACCGAATGGGATTTCGTGAAGGGCGTCACGCCGCCGCTGAGCGATGCGCGCTGGGCCGAGGAATTCGCGCTCTATCAGCGCACCACCGAGTATCAGCTGCAAAACCACGGCATGCCGCTCGGCGAGTTTCAGCGCATCTATTGGTGGGAATGGAGCCATCGCTTTCTCGGCAAGCTGATCGGTCTCGTGTTCGCCATCCCGTTCTTGGTGTTTTGGGCGACGGGCAGATTGCGCGGCCGCTTTTGGTCAGTGCTCGTGCTGTTCGCACTCGGCGGCATGCAGGGCGCGGTTGGCTGGTGGATGGTGACGAGCGGGCTGTTCAGCAGCCTCGATGTCAGCCCCATTCGTCTCGCGATCCATCTCGGCCTGGCCTTCATCATCATGGCGCTCGCTCTCTGGCTTGCGCTCAGCGCGTTCGGCTGGCCGCGTGCGCGGTCAGAGCTTGGTGCGCCGCGCGCTCTGCTTCCGACATTTCTCGTCGCGCTCTTCGCGCAGATCATGTTCGGCGCTTTGCTCGCGGGCTCGGACGGCGGCGCCGCTTACGGCCGACTGGCCGACCATCGGCGGCGAATGGCTGCCGCGTTCCTACGCCGCGCTTGAGCCTTTCTGGCGCAATTTCACCGAGAACCACGCAGCCCAGCATTTCCATCACCGCACGCTCGGCTACATCGTCGCCGCGCTGGCGCTCATGATCGCCGCGATGGCGTTTCGCCGCGGGACCGGGGCTGCGAGGGGGCGTGGCGCTCGCGTTGGGTGGGCTAGCCGCTGCGCAGGCCGCACTCGGCGTTGCGACCGTGCTCAACGCCGCGCCGCTGGGCCTCAGCCTCATCCACCAGGCGGGGGCGGCAGGGCTTTGGCTCTGCGGGGTCGCGACCCTCCGCAGTGCATGGCGGTAAGATTATACCGCCATCGGAAGTTATTGAATATATATATAAAATTGCCAATGCTTGACACTTACGCGTCACATCTCTAATCGCGCGCCTTCATTTGAGCAGGACATTTCCATGCGCACGCAGGTAACACGCTCGGCGAAGGCCGCCGACGTGACGCACAATTGGATCGTCGTGGATGCGGCGGGCGCCGTTGTTGGCCGCCTCGCTTCGTTCGTGGCGCTCCGCCTTCGCGGCAAGCACCGCGCCGATTTCACGCCGAATACCGATGTTGGCGATCATGTCGTCATCATCAATGCCGGCAAGGTCGCGTTCACGGGCCGCAAGCTCGAACGCAAGGTCTATCACTGGCACACCGGCTATCCGGGCGGCATCAAGGAACGCACCGCGGGCAAGATCCTGGACGGCAAGCATCCCGAGCGCATCATGGAAAAAGCTATTGAGCGCATGATGCCGAAGGAAAGCCCACTCGCGCGCAAGCAGCTCGGCAAGCTTCGCGTCTATGCCGGCAGCGAACATCCTCACGCCGCGCAAAATCCCGCGACGATCGATTTCAAATCATTCAACCGCAAGAATTCGAGGGTCGGCTAACCCATGAGCGACGTTCATCAAGGCTTCGACGCGCTGCAGGAATTTCCAGGCGCGCCGGTGCGCGCCGAAGAGGCGCCGCTGCGTGAAAAGAAGGTCGACAAGTTCGGCCGCGCCTACGCCACCGGTAAGCGCAAGAACGCCATCGCGCGCGTTTGGGTAAAGCCCGGCAAGGGCACGATCACCATCAATGGCAAGCAGAGCGACGCCTATTTCGCGCGCCCGGTGCTGCGCATGATGATCAACCAGCCGTTCCGCATCACCGAGCGCGAAGGCCAGTTCGACGTCATCTGCACGGTCGTCGGTTCGGGCCTCTCGGGCCAAGCCGGCGCGGTGCGCCACGGCATTTCCAAAGCGCTCTCCGATTACGAGCCCGGCTTGCGACCCGCCTTGAAGCATGCCGGCTTCCTCACCCGCGACAGCCGCGTGGTTGAGCGAAAGAAGTACGGCCGCAAGAAGGCCCGCAGAAGCTTCCAATTCTCGAAGCGCTAAGCTCAGCTCTTCGCAACTGGATCAAGCGGGCGCTTCGGCAACGGAGCGCCCGCTTTGTTTTTGGAGATCGCGCGACTATGGCGAAAGTTTTCATCGACGGCGAAGCCGGCACCACGGGCCTGCAAATCCGCGAGCGCCTTGAAGCGCGCCGCGATCTGACGCTCGTCTCGATCGATCCCGCCAAGCGCAAGGACGCGGAAGCGCGCCGCGCGCTCCTGAATGGCGTTGATGTCGTGATCCTGTGCTTGCCGGATGACGCGGCGAAGGAAGCGGTGTCACTGATCGAAAATCCGGATGTGAAGGTGATTGATGCTTCGACCGCTTATCGCACCGCGCCCGGCTGGGCTTACGGCTTCCCGGAAATGAGCGCCGGCCAAGGCGCCGCGATTCGCGGCGTCGAAACGCGTCTCTAATCCGGGCTGTTATCCAACGGGCTTCATCGGACTCGTGAAGCCATTGGTGAACGCTGGCCTTGTGCCGCGCGACTGGCCGTTGAGCGTGAACGCCGTCTCCGGCTATTCGGGCGGCGGCAAGGCGATGATCGCCGAGTTCGAGGACGAGGCCGCGCTGAATTATACGCGCGTGCCGTACCGCATCTACGCGATGAGCCAGCAGCACAAGCATGTGCCTGAGATGCAAACGCATGCCGGTCTTTCGCGTGCGCCTTTGTTCGCGCCGAGCGTGGGGCGGTACTACAAAGGCATGATCGTCGAGGTCCCGCTGCCGCTTGCGGCGCTGCCAGGCGCGCCGAAGCTACGTGACGTGCATGCGGCGTTGAATGATGCTTATGCGGACGCAAACTTCATCGACGTCGCGTCGCTCGACGATGCGGCCTCGACCAAAACGCTCGATCCTGAGGGGCTAAATGGCACGAACCGCATGAAGCTTTTCGTGTTTGGCCGCGACGAGCAGGCGCGCTTGGTGGCGTTGCTCGACAATCTCGGCAAAGGCGCGTCAGGCGCGGCCGTGCAGAACTTGAATCTGATGCTTGGAATGGATGAAGCGACGGGGCTGACTTGATGCCTAATCGGCATCCCTTCTCCTCCGCAGGAGGAGAAGGGATTCATGGCGTCACTGCTCGTTCGAGTATCCGCCAATGCTATCGTCCAAATATTTCGCGTTCTCCGCGCGCAACTTGGCGGCCGCGTCGTCGTACAAAAACGGCAGGAACGCGTAGCGCTTGCCGCGCGTCACGGGCGTCGCCTCATGCAGCAGGGAGCAGGAAAACACCACCGCCCCGCCCGTCGGCGCGCGATAGCTGCGCGAGCCATATTCTGGAAAGCTGAGATCGCCGCCGTCATAGTCCTCGGCGTTTAGGTTGATCGTCACCGCAAAGCGGCGATGCGCAGTGCCCTTGGTGGTGTTGTCGCGATGGGCGCGGAAGAAGCCGCCAGACGCAGCATCGTAACAAGCGACGATGTAGCGCTCCATGCGCGTCGCGCGGAAGGAGAACGCTTTCTCGATTTGCGGCAACAGGCGCCAGTAAATCCGATGCATCGCATCGTTGCGTATCGTCTCGTCTTCGATGGTGTAGTCGGCGCGGCGTTTGAAATCATTGTCCAGCGACACATAGGTTTTGCCGTCGAGGCTCTCCTTGGTCGTGCCGGAAGGACGCCCGCCGTTGCGTTCGTATGCTGCGATCAGCGCCTGGCAGAAAGCGGGCTCGAAAATGCGCGGCGCGATCAGCACCGGCGCATGGAGCGGCACTCCCGCGTGTTCGTTTGGATGCGGCGCGTTGGCGAGCGCGGCGAGCGCTTCAGCGCTCTTCTGTATCGGCCAAAGGCCGAGCACGCGAAGGCTCGGGTCAAGCAGCACCCATTTACCGCCGGGCTCAGCCGCCTCATCGAGCAGGCGCCATTCGCGGATGGTCTCGCGGTCCTTGTCGAACAGGACTAGCTTGCTCTGATCGATCGCCTTCAGTCCTGTGTCTTCAAACGCGCTTGCGTCGCCGCAGAAAAGGCCAACCACATGCGTCTTGCCATTGACCTTCGCTTCTTCAAGCGCCGCAATTGCTGCACGTGCATCTGCGCGCGTTGGATCGAGCACGACGCACAGCAAAACGAAACGTCCGCCCAGCGAACCGAACGCAAAACGCGGATTGCGGTATGAGAGGAGATGCGGCAGCGAGACCGGCTCGCCAAGGCTGAGCAAGCGCTTCGTCATTCCCGCATCACCCGCCCGATCGCACTTTCACATAAGTCCCGGGCGCCGGCCCCAGCGGCTCGAGCTTGCCGTCGCCGGGTTCTCGCGCCGGCACTTGTTCGCCGTCATGCGCCTTCAGCCACTGGTCCCAATGCGGCCACCACGAGCCCGGATGCTCCTGCGCGAAGGCCAGCCAATCTTCCACCGCGCCCGCGATGTTGCGGTTGGTCCAGTACTGATACTTCTTTGCGTCGGGGTGATTGATCACGCCCGCGATATGCCCCGAACCCGCGACGATGAAATCCACTGGCCCCCCAAAGCTCTCGGCGCTGCGATAGACGCTGCCGCACGGCGCGATGTGATCTTCCTTGGTGGATTGCATGAAAATCGGAATTTTCACGTCGCCCAGCGAGAGCTTGTCGCCCAGCAGGCTGAGCTTGCCATTGGTGAAGGCGTTGTCGCGGTAGAAGGTGCGCAGATAAAAGAGATGGAGCGCGCGTGGCATCCGCGTTTGATCTGAATTCCAGTAGAGCAGATCGAAGGGCGGGGGCTCTTTGCCCATGTAGTAATTGTCGACCACATAATTCCAGATGAGGTCGTTGGACCGCAGCGAATTGAACGTGTCGGCCATCGCTTGGGCGTCGAGCAGGCCGCCCTTTTGCTCCATGCGGTCTTCGAGATATTTGATGCCGACATCGTCGGCGAACACCAGAAGATCGCCCGCTAGCTTGAAGTCGGTCTGCGCGGCGAAGAAGGTCGCGGTCTTGATGCGCTTGTCATCGTGCTTGGCCATATGCGCGAGCGTGGCCGCGAGCAGGGTGCCGCCGATGCAGTAACCCACCGCGTTGATCTCGTCCTCGCCGGTCGCGTCCTGCACGGCCTGCACGCCGGCATAAATGCCTTCGCGCATATAATCTTCGAAGGTTTTCTCCGCGAGCTGCTCGTCCGGATTGACCCACGACACCAAAAACACGGTATGCCCGCGCGCCACCAGCCAGCGGATCATTGAGTTACGCGGCTGCAAATCCAAAATATAGAATTTGTTGATCCAGGGCGGGAAGATCAGCAGCGGCGTTTTGTGCACCGTCTCGGTGGTCGGCGTGTATTGAAGCAGCTCAAGCAGTTCATTGCGGAAAATCACTTCGCCCGGCGTGGTCGCGACATTCTCGCCGATCTTGAACGCACTCAAATCCGCCTGACTGATCGCCAGCGTGCCGTGTCCGCGTTTCAAATCGGCCGCGAGATTGTCGACGCCTTTCAGCAAGCTCTCGCCATGCGTCTGCAACAGCGTCCGCAGGGCGGCGGGATTGGTCATCAGGAAGTTCGAGGGCGAAGCCGCATCGACTGCTTGCTTGATGAAGAACGCCGCCTTGCGCTTGGTTTGATCGTCAACGCCGTCGGTGTGTTCAACCAACCCCGTGATGAAATCGGCAGTCGCGAGATAAGTGTCGCGCAGCATCGAGAAAGCGGGATTGGAGCGCCATTCGGGGTCCTTGAAGCGCTTGTCGCGCGGCGCGGCATCGCTCGCGGGATTTTGCCCCGTCAGCATATGGGCGCTGTGGCGTTCCCAGATTTCCGCATAGCGCCGCCAAAGATCGGCATGCGCGGAGCGCAGTGTTTCGGGCTGTTCGGCGAGATTGCTCCACACCGAATTGAGCGCGCTCTGCATGTCGAACGGATCGGGATTCCAGGTCGCCGCGTCCTTGCTCTGGTCGATGAACGCGGTCGCGAACACCTGATTGGCGCGCGTCATCGCTTCGGTGAGATTCACCGAAAGCGCGGTCAAGCTCTCAGCAGTCTGCTCCAGCATGACTTCGCTGAGCGTCTGACTGGTCGCCGCTGAAGCTGGCGTCGGGGCCGGGGGCGGGGCAACGACCGGCTCTGGCGCGGGCGCTGCTTTTTCGCGGCGGTCTTGGTTTTGGCTGCGGTGCGGCGGCGCGCCCGCTTGCCGGCGGGCTTCGGCGCGGCCGCGACGACATCGCCCGGCGCCACATCCGGCGGGGCAATCTCAAGCTCGTCCGTTACAATCGGGCCAGCCTCGGTCCGCGCCATGCGCGCTTCCTCTCCTATTCGGGTCAAGCCTACCTAGGTTGACTCCCATGGTGGCGCAAAGGCCCGGCGTGGTATAGGAGGCAGGCGGGGGCGGATCGGGCTTTTGCAGGAGAATCGCGGTGGTGCGACGCATCGGAGGCGCAATGATCGGGGCCTTGGCGCTAGCGGCGCTCGGGCTCGCAGCTTGCGCTTCGGACGCACCCGAGAACGCGCCCGCATGGTTCACCGAGCGTCTCGAGCCACACAGCTATCCGAGCCTCCAAGATGTCCCCACCGCGCATGTCGCCACCACGGATGAGGCGCACTGGAACCGGGTCGAGGCCGATCTCTTGGCGGCGCAGCGAGCTATGAAGGGCAATCCTCGAAGCGAACCTGCCCCGCCAACCGATCCCGAGGCGTTCACAGAAGAAGCGCGCGACGTCATCGACGACACCGCCGCCACGCACTGAGACGCCAGCGTCTTCCGCTCTCAAAATTTGATGAGTGCAATGAGCACCGATTTTCACAAAATCCGCCGCCTGCCGCCTTATGTCTTTGAAGAGGTCAACAAGCTGAAGGCGCGCATGCGCGCCAAAGGTGTCGACATCATCGATTTCGGCATGGGCAATCCCGATCTGCCCGTGCCCGAGCATATCGTCGACAAGCTCTGCGAAACCGCGCGCAAGGCGCGCACCAACCGCTATTCCGCCTCGCGCGGCATACCGGGCCTTCGCCGCGCAATGGCCGGCTATTACGAGCGGCGTTTCGGCGTGAAGCTCAATCCCGATACGCAGATCGTTTCGACGCTTGGCTCCAAGGAAGGCTTTGCCAATCTCGCGCAAGCCATGACGGCGCCGGGCGACGTGATCATCGCGCCCAATCCATCTTACCCGATCCATTCGTTCGGCTTCATCATGGCCGGCGGCGTGATCCGCAGCGTCGAAGCCCATTCGCCGGAGCAATATCTCTCCAGCCTCGGCCGCGCTGTGCGCCATTCTGTGCCGCCGCCGATTGCGCTCATCACCTGCTATCCGGCCAATCCCACCGCGCAGACCGCCGATCTCGATTTTTACAAAGAGGTGGTCGCCTTCGCGAAGAAGCACGACATGTTCGTGCTGTCCGACATGGCCTATTCGGAAATCTATTTCGACGGCAATCCCCCGCCCTCCGTGTTGCAAGTCGAAGGTGCGACGGATGTGGCGGTTGAGGTGAACACGCATTCGAAAACCTATTCGATGGCGGGTTTTCGGGTTGGCTTTGCGCTCGGCAATGAACGCCTGATCGCGGCGCTGGCGCGGGTGAAATCCTATCTCGATTACGGCGCCTACACGCCTGTGCAAGTCGCCGCTGCCGCCGCGCTCAACGGTCCGCAAGATTGCGTCGAGGAGATGCGCCAAACCTACAAGTCGCGCCGCGACGTGCTGGTGGATAGCTTCGCGAAAGCCGGCTGGACGGTGCCGACCCCAACGGCGTCCGATGTTCATCTGGGCGCAGCTGCCGGAAAAATTCCGCCATCTCGGTTCGGTGGAATTCTCCAAGCGCTTGGTCGAAGGCGCCGAGATCGCGGTGGCCCCAGGCGCGGGCTTTGGCGAATATGGCGACGGCTTCGTCCGCATCGCGCTCGTTGAGAACGAGCAGCGCATTCGCCAGGCCGCGCGCAATTTGAAGCGCTTCCTTCAAAGCAATGTCGATCCCGCCGTCGGCACGGCGGCGGAGTAACAAGATGCAAGCGCACACAAGAACCCTCCCCTAGAGGGGGGAGGGCAGGGTGGGGGTGAGAGCGTAGCGCTCGCCACTTCCAAACCTTCGCCCATCACCGTGCCTGCCGGATCGCGCTTTACGATCTCACCCTTCCCCCTTACCCCCTTCCCCTCCAGGGAAGGGGGAGAGCGTCAAGCATGAGCGCCAAGAAACTGCGCGTCGGCGTTGCCGGCATTGGCACGGTGGCGGCGGGCTGATCAAGCTCTTCGCCACTGAAGGCTCGCCGCCTAACCGAAAAGCTCGAGCTCACCGCGATCTCCGCGCGCAACCGCACGCGTAAGCGCGACATCGATATCGCGCGCTACCAATGGTTCGACGATCCCGTTGAACTCGCCGCCAATCCTGACGTCGACGTGTTCGTCGAACTCATCGGCGGCTCGGATGGTCCGGCCAAACGCGCAGTCGAAGTCGCGCTCGAACGCGGCGCACATGTGGTCACCGCCAACAAAGCGCTGCTGGCTGTGCACGGCGAAGCGCTCGCGGCGCTGAGCGAAAAGCGCGGCGGCAAGCTCATGTTCGAAGCGGCTGTCGGCGCGGCGTGCCGGTGGTGAAAGCGTTGCGCGAAAGCCTCGCGGGCTGCACGGTGCGTGCGGTCTCCGGCATCCTTAACGGCACGTGCAATTATCTGCTCACCGAAATGGAAGCATCGGGCCGCTCGTTCGAAGACGTGCTCGCCGATGCCCAACGCCTTGGTTACGCCGAAGCCGATCCCACCATGGATGTCGGCGGCTTTGATGCAGCGCACAAGATCGCGATCCTCGCGGCCATCGCGTTCGGCGCAAAGCCCGACTTTGACCATGTGCGCATCGAAGGTGTCAGCGTTGGTCACGCTCCACGATATCCGCTTTGCCGGAAAGCTCGGCTATCGCGTGAAACTGATCGCAAAAGCCGAACGCATTGGCGATGCTGTTTCGATGCATGTCCGGCCGGCTCTGCTCGCGTTCGATCATCCGCTGGCGCATGTCGGCGGCGCGTTGAACGCTGTCGTCGCGGACGCCGATCCTGTTGGGCAATTGACGTTCATCGGTCGGGGCGCCGGCGAGGGCCCCACCGCATCCGCCGTCGCCGCCGATCTCATCGATCTCGTCGAAGGACGTGGCGGCCCAGCCTTCGGTCGCCCCCTGAGCGCGCTCGCATCTGCCTGCGCGCGCTGCGCCTGCCGAACGCGGACGCTTTTACATGCGTCTCCTGGTGCAGGATCGCCCCGGCGTCGTCGCCGGTGTTTCCGACCGGCTTGGCCGCGAGAATGTGTCGATCGAAAGCTTCCTGCAGATGCCGAGCTATGAGGCGCCGATCGTGCCGATCGTGCTGACAACGCAGTCATGCACGCGCACGGCTCTTGACGCCGCCGCCGCCGCCATCGAGACCCTCGACGCCGTCACCGAACCACCCTTGGTTATGCCGATCGAAGAGAGCGGCGGACGATCCCGCTTCTGGAGCTGAGCGATGTCCACCGATAATCCGATCACCGACGATCTCGCGTTTTCGGCGGCGCGCGTCGCGATTGCCGCGGCGATTGCGGCGGCAAAGCTCGCGGGTCGCGGCGATGAAAAAGCGGCGGACCAAGCCGCCGTCGATGCAATGCGCAATGCGCTCAACGCCATGCCGATCAAAGGCCGCATCGTGATCGGCGAAGGCGAGCGCGACGAAGCGCCGATGCTCTATATTGGTGAGAAGGTGGGGTTGGGGCATGGGCCGGATATCGATATCGCGCTCGATCCGCTCGAAGGCACGACGCTGACCGCGAAGGCGATGTCCAACTCGCTCGCCGTGATCGCGTTCGCGCCCAAGGGGGGCCTGCTGCACGCGCCCGACACCTACATGGACAAAATTGCCATCGGCCCCGGCTATGATGAAGGCGTGATCGATCTTGACGCGCCGATCGATCGCAATGTGAAAGCGCTCGCGAAGGCGAAGGGCGTTGCGGTGGAAGAGCTCGGCGTCTGCGTGCTGGATCGCCCACGCCATAAGGACATCATCGAGGCGCTCCGCGTCGCGGGCGTGCGCGTGCACCTCATCTCGGATGGCGACGTCGCCGGCGTCATTAACACCACCAAGCCCGAAACCGGCATCGACTCTATATCGGCCAAGGCGGCGCGCCCGAGGGCGTGCTCGCGGCGGCGGCGCTCAAATGCGTCGGCGGCCAATTCCAGGGCCGTCTCGTCTTCCGCAACGACGAAGAAAAGCAGCGCGCCGAACGCGTCGGCCTCGCCGACTTTAAGAAGCGCTACATGTTGAACGACCTCGCATCGAAAGAGGCCATTTTCGTCGCCACCGGCGTCACGCACGGCTCTCTGCTCGACGGCGTCCGCTTCATCGGCGGCTGCGTGCGCACCCACACGCTGGTGATGAATTCCGCCACGCGGACCGTGAGCGAACTCCGGGTCAAGCAGCCGGTGAGCTGACGAGTAGGGCCGTCCCTGAAGTCCGTGCAATTCTAGGCGTATGCAGTCTGCTGATTCGCGCCACGTACCGCCGGCTTCCAGCCGGCAGCACCGGTTGCCGGCTGGGTCCGCATGACCAATGTCGCGCTCAAAGTCGAACCGGAAGCGCCGCCCTTCATGGGCGTCGAGCGTTCGCTCACCGGCAAGCGCTGGCGCACGCGCGACGCTGACCTCGGCCTCATCGAAGCACTGCGCCGCCGTTTCAGCCTGCCGGAGATCGCGGCGCGCCTGATGGCCGCGCGCGGCATCACTTTGGAAACGGCAAAGGTCTTTCTCGAGCCCACGCTGAAAGTGCTCTTCCCCCGATCCATCCTCGTTCAAGGACATGGATATCGCGACCTCCGCCATCGAGGACGCGATCGTCTCAGGCAAACCAACGGCCGTGCTCGCCGACTACGACGTCGATGGCGGCACCTCCGCCGCGCAACTCGTGCGCTATTTCCGTGCGCGCGGGCGCGATCTGAAGATCTACGTGCCGGATCGCATGAAGGAGGGCTACGGCCCTTCCGCGCTGGCGTTCGAGCGTTTGAAAGCCGACGGCGTTGAACTCGTCATCACCGTCGATTGCGGTGCGGCGGCCGAAGGCCCCCTCAACGCCGCCGCCGCGCTCGGCCTCGATGTCATCGTGCTCGACCATCACTTGATGCATGGCCCGCCGCCCAAAGCGCTCGCGGTCGTCAATCCAAACCGCATGGATTGCACATCGGGGCAGGGCGATCTCACCGCAGCCGGCGTCGTGCTGGTGACGCTCGCGGGCGTCAATCGCGAAGCGCGCAAGCGCGGCTCGATCGGCTCGAATAATTTGCCGGATTTGATTTCCGGCCTCGATCTCGCCGCGCTCGGCACAGTGTGCGACGTGGCGCCACTTACAGGCTTCAATCGCGCCATCGTCGCGCAAGGCCTCAAAGTGCTGAAGCAGGGCAAAAACATTGGCCTGATGGCGCTGGCGGAAAGCGCGAAGAAGCCCAATGTCGGCGTGGTCTATGACCTGGGCTTCGTGCTGGGCCCGCGCATCAATGCAGGCGGACGTGTCGGCGACGCTTCGCTCGCGACACGGCTCCTCTCCACCGAAGATCCCGAAGAAGCACGCGACATCGCCGCGACGCTCGAAGCCCTGAACGCCGAACGCCGCCAGCGCGAAGCGGAAATGCTGGCAGAAGCGGAAACCGCCGCTATCGCCGAAGCAGAAAAGCGCAATGTGATCGTGGTCGGCTCGCCGCGCTGGCATCCGGGCGTCATCGGTATCGCGGCGGGGCGCCTGAAAGACCGTCTCAACAAACCCACCATCGTACTGGCGGCGTCACGCCGGAAGAGCCGGCCAAAGGCTCAGGCCGCTCAACCTATGGCGTCAATCTCGGCGCTGCAGTCGCCGCAGCGCGCGCCGAAGGCATTCTGATCGCGGGCGGCGGACACGCCATGGCGGCGGGCCTCACCATGGAGTGGGATCAGCTCGAGCGGCTCCGCGACTTCCTCTCGAGCGCCTCGCGCCCGAACTTGCGGCCGCCGCCGGCGAAGCGCGCACGCTCTCGATCGACGGCCACCGGCGCGATCTCCGCGATCGATCTAGGCCTGCTCGCCGCGCTCGACCAAATCGGCCCGTACGGCGCTGGCCACACCGAGCCGCTGTTTGCCCTCGCCAATGTGCAGGTCTGCTATTCTAAGCTCGTGAAGACGATCATGTGCGCTTCACGCTGGAGGACGCACGCGGCGCCCGCGTCGGCGGCATCGCCTTCCGCGCCATGAAAAGCCCGATCGGCGAGGCGCTGATGAAGCGCGAAGGCAGCTTCCCACGCCGCCGTCCGCCTCAAGCGCAACGACTTCAAACGGCTCATCGCGCGTCGAGGTCGAGATCGTGGATTTGGCCGCGGCCGGCTGATCGCGGCTTCGCCGCCGAGCTGCGGCGAACGTGGCAGGCCCTAGGGGATGTCGAACCCCTCTTTTCAGGTTGAAAACCTGACGTCCTAACCGATAGACGAAGGGCCCCCCAGAACCCGCCTGGGCGGGGGAGCGACGGCATATAAAGGGGAGCGCCCTGGGAGGCAAGACGCCTCAGCGGGCCTCGGTCGGCAGCATCTCCACGATGGCCCCCGCCAATCGACATGGCGATCTGGGGAAACACCTCGGCGAAATAGGGGTCGAAATCGTCATAGAGCCCGCTGGAGGGCGATAGCGGCGCCACGCGGTAATTCATGCCCATGATCTCCTGGCCGACCGCGGCCCGCACCACGTCCGGCATAAAGGGCAGGTGCGAGCCTCCGCCCGCCAGCACCACGTCAATGACGCCGACACGCGCCGCCTCGGCGCGCTGGCGCGTCTGCGCCAAGCTCGCGCTTACGATCTGAATCAGAGCGCCGATGAATTTGCGGAAGTTCTCGTCCTCCATCACATCTTCGGCGCGGATCGTGATGCTCTTCCAACCGTCCTTGAAGGTGCATTTGCCTTCCTGAAACAGCTCCCTCTTTTGCTCGCGCGCATCGAGCCGCGCCTGGCGCATGAAGCTTGCGGTTTCTTCGCGGCTTCTGCCGCCGCCGCGTTTGCGCAAATAAAGATCGAGCAAAATGCCGTCGATGGTATCGCCCGCCAGCGCGCTGCATTGGCGCGCTTCCTTGATCTCCGTGAGCGAGGGCGGGTCGGTGCTCTCGTCGAAATCGAACGCCGCGATATCGGTGGTGCCCGCGCCCATGTCGAACACCATCACGAAACGCGTGGGCGCATTGGTGAAAGCCAGACTGGCCGCAGCCGCCGCGTGCGGCTCGAACACACCTGTTTCCAAGCGTCCATTGCCCGGTTGCGCCGCGGCTTTATCCAGCGCGTCCTTGCATTGCGCGATCGAGATGCCTTCCGGCGACAGAAAAAGCCGCCCCAGCTTTTGCGACACCGCCGCCGCTTCGTTGAAGATCGCCTCGAACACCAGATCCTGGCCGTCATTGGCCCGCCAGACGGGGCTCGTGTAGCGCCGCCGCGCGCCCGCGATGCCGGGGGGCATATTGAGCGCGCGCGACAGCGCTTCGCGGATCAGCTGATCGAGATAGGCGAGATAAAGCACCAGCGCGTCGCGCTGCCGCAGCGTGCCCGTGGGATCGACGGACAGCGGAATGCGCGACGCCAACGCCGCGCCGACTTCCCGCGCGCCCAGCACCGTCTTGAACGAGAGCAGGGGATCGCGCCCCGCATCGACGCCCGCCCGCGCATGCTCGAACGCCGTCGGCCCAAAATGAAGCCGCCCGTTCGCCACGAACAGCACCGAAGGCGTCAGCAGCGGATGCTCGGCGCCCGAAAACCGCGCCGATGGGTAGCGGACGCACGCCCAGGTCGAGCGGCATGGTGGGGTCGAGGCAGATGCTCGCCTTCGACATGGCGGTGCCAAAGTCGATACAAATCCGCGCGTTGCGATAGCCTTCGCCGTCATCCGCCATGATGATCGCCCCAGCACCTCACCCAGGCCCGCCCGGCCCGGAAACATCAAGCGCAGACCCTATTGGAAGATTTCGGATTTGGAACATCCGCCAGCCCGCCCAGCAGTAAAAACCTGTGGGGATAACTCGCGCCCGCGATCCTTCGCCCGGACGCCGCATCGCCTTGATCTCGCCGCCTGGCTTGGCCATGAGAGGGACGAGGGACGGCTAGGAAAATCGAAATGTCGTTTGAACTCAGCCGGCGCGCGCTGGCCGCGGGGCTTCTGGCTGCTGCTGGGGCGGGGATTGCCTCGCCCGCGTTCGCGCAAGCGTCGCGCTATGGCCGGCTCGACCGGCGCGAGTCCCTGTACAACACTCGACCGGCGCGAGTCCCAGTACAAACACATCTTCGTCGACCGGCAGGGCGAGTACATCGCCATGCGCTTCGGTGTGAACGATCAGCTCTTCACCGAGAGCTCTATAATCCCAACGACCCGACGAACTCCCCGTCACCTACACGCGCTATCTCACGGCCGCGCTCGCATACTCGGCGCAGGCGCGCAGCGTGCTTGAGATCGGTCTCGGCGGCGGGCGGACGGCGTCTTACATCCATGACTTCATCCCAGGCGCGACGGTGACTTGCGTCGAGCTCGATCCCGAAGTGATCGCCCTCGCGCAACGCTATTTCGCGGTGGCGCCCCGACACGCGGCTGCGGCTCGTGGAGCGCGATGGCCGCATCTTCACGCGCGCCGCGCGCGACCGATACGATCTCATTCTGGTCGACGCCTATCGCGGCACCTTCGTGCCATTCCATCTCACCACGCGCGAATTCTACCGCATCGTAAAACTAAGCTCTCGCCCGGCGGCGCCATGGCGCAGAATATTTCACCGGACGTGCTGAGCTTGCCTGATGTCACGGCCACGATGCGATCCGTGTTCGCGCATGTCGATCGTTACGAGGCGCAGGGCAATATCGTGCTGGTGGGCTATGACGGGCCCGCGAAAACCACGGCGCAGCTCAATGCGCGCGCGGCGGCGCTGCGCACGTCGCGCCCGCTCCGCTATCCGCTCCCGCAAATGATCGCGCGCCGCCAAGCGGACGTGCCCGCAGGCCCTGGCCGCGTGCTGACGGACGATTTCGCGCCGGTGGAATATCAAGGCGCAGTTACGCGCGGCAATGCGCGGCGGCCATGAAAAAGTGGGTTCAAACGGCGCTCTTGGTGCTCGGTTTTCTGCTCGGCGTGGCGCTGATGGGGGATCGAGATGGCCTCGATCCGCATGATGACGCCGTATTTCGGCAGCGGCATCGATATCTGGGCCTGCATGATCGCGACCGTGATGCTGTCGCTGATGGCGGGCTATTATATCGGCGGCATGGTGGCCGACCGCGCGCCGCGTTCTGACGTGCTCGGCGCCGCTGTGGTCATCGCGGGGCTCTTTTTGTGTGTGATCCCGCTCGTTTCGACGCCCTTTCTCGACTGGATGCTGGATACGGTCGGCTACGACGTGAACGCGGCGTTGATGTCCGCCGTAGCGCTGATGTTTCTGCCGATGACGCTGCTGAGCTTCTTTTCGCCTATGCCGTGCGTCTGCTGCTGGCGGACGCTGAGCATGGCGGACGTGTCGCAGGTTCGGTCTATTCCATCACCACGGTCGGCAACATTGTCGGCACGCTTGGCACCGCGCTCGGCCTGATGCGATTCATGGGCAGCAAGGACATCATGTATTCCCTTCGCCGCGCTGATCATCTGTGCGGTGTCGCTCTCATCGCGCTCCGTTCCAAAGCCCGCGTCGATGCGACTTAGCGCGATCCTTCTCATCATGGTCGCCACACTCGCGACCTCGTGCGCGCACGCGCAGACCGTGACCGCGACGCCATCGCCGCGTCTTATCCCGAAGGACCGCTTTGGCAGGGCGACAAGCTCTATTACGCCGAAATGGGCGCTGACCGCGTCTCGGTTTTCGAAAGCGGACGCAGGCAAACCTTCTTCTCCGACGCGATTGCGGCCCAACGCCATCGCGCCCTACGGCGACGGCTTCCTGATCCTCTGCCATATCGGCGGCAAGGTCGTGTCCGTCGACGCAACCGGCGCCGCGCTTCGCGAATGGGATCGCGATGCCGCTGGCGCGCGCCTGCGCGATCCGAACGATTGCTACGCGGACGGCCATGGCGGCGTTTATTTTTCCGACCCCGGCATTTTCTCGCGCGACACCCGCCCGCATGGCACCGTGATGCATCTCGGCGCCGATGGCGTGCTGACGCGGGTCGCTGGCCCGCTCTGGTATCCCAATGGCGTCTTCGTCGACGCCGCGCGCCATCAGCTTTATGTCGACGAGCACATGGCCGGCCGCGTGCTGCGTTATCCGATCAATGCGGACGGCACGCTTGGCGAGCGCGAAGTGTTTGCCGACCTCACCGAAACCATCCGCCAGTTTCAGCTCGATCCGGTTTATCCCCGAAGCGGGGCCTGATGGCTTGGAGATCGGGCCAAGCGGGGACGTCTATGTCGCGATCTATGGCGAGGGGCGCATCCTGCGTCTTTCCCCCACAGGCGCGCTGCTCGGCTCAATCCGCACGCCCGGGCGCTATGTCACCAATATCTCGTTCGACCGGACAGGCGGGGCGGCGACCACCGCTTCGTTCGAGAATTTGACGCCGCCTTTTCCAGGCGAGGTGCGCTTCTTTACCGCCGCCGCCTTGACGCAAGGCTCGGACTAGACTTTCTCACGCGCTCATCGGGGCGTAGCTCAGCCTGGTAGAGCACCTGCTTTGGGAGCAGGGGGTCGCGAGTTCGAGTCCCGCCGCCCCGACCATCCTACGCTCGCGATGCGGAGCGTAGGATGCCCTCCGAAGCCTTGGCGTAGGAGGGCTGCGTATGCCATCCGCGAGCTTCGGATGGCTCACGCCATTTCCGCATCAGTGGCGCAAAAATGTGAACGCCGCGCACCTTTCGGTGCGCGGCGTCCCAATCAACGAAACTGGCTCGTCCTACGGATAGGGGTCGCCGTTTTCGTAGAAATACTGGCCCGATTGCGGGTCGCGGAAATAATAGCGCTGGCTGCGCGCATCGTAGGATTGCCGGCGGTTCACATTTGCCGCTCGCGCCGCAACGCCCGTCGCGCACGCAAACCGGCATAAGCGCCGCCTGCCGCGCCGATCGCCGCGCCGATAGCGGCGCCTTGGCCAGCGTCGCCGCTGCCCGTGTTGTTGCCAATCACCGCGCCAGCCAAGCCGCCAAGCGCCGCACCGCCAATGGCGCCGCGTTCAATATTGCCGCTCTGCGTACAGGCGCGGCAAACAGCGCGAGCGCCGCGCTTGCGATCAAAACATTCCGCCATAGGTATCTCCTTGATCCCTCGGCCTTGAAACGCTCCGCCTCCAGGGTGGTTCCGAGAGACGGCATGGTTACCGGCCGGGCCTTTCGCCTGGGCGTGGATGCGGCAAAACCGTGGCAATCAAGGCGGATGGTGATGACCGAAAAAAGAAACCGGCGCGCGCGCGCTCGTTGAGGTGCTGTTGGCGCAGGGCGTGGAGCGCGTGTTCTGCGTGCCAGGCGAGAGTTTTCTGCCGGTGCTCGATGCGCTGCACGATGTGAAGGACCGCATCGAGACCATCGTGTGCCGTCACGAAGCCGCCGCCGCGAACATGGCAGAAGCTACCGGCAAACTCACCGGCCGCCCCGGCATCGCCTTCGTCACGCGCGGACCTGGCGCCAGCCACGCAGCGATCGGCGTTCACACGGCGCGCCAGGATTTCCGCCCATGATCCTCTTCATCGGCCAGATCGCGCGCGGCGACCGCGAGCGCGAAGCGTTTCAAGAAGTCGATTACCGCGCCTTCTTCGGCTCGATGACAAAGTGGACGGCGGAAATCGAAGACGCCGCGCGCGTGCCGGAATTTGTTGAGCGCGCCTTTCATGTCGCGATGCAGGGACGCATGGGGCCAGTCGCGTTGGCGTTGCCTGAAGACATGCTCGCCGACGAAACAGACGCAAGCATCGGCGCGCGCTTTGAACCAGCACGCGTCGGGTTCGATCCAACCGTCGCCGCGCGGATCGAGGCGCTGCTCGCAAAGGCCGAACGCCCGCTGCTGATCCTCGGCGGCTCCGGTTGGGACGAAACTTCGACCGCGCAGATCGCGCGCTTCATCGAGCGCGCCGATCTGCCGACCATTCTCTCCTTTCGCCGCAAGCATCTCCTCAACAACGACGATCCACACTATGCCGGCGATCTTGGCCTCGGGCCAAACCCAAAGCTCGTTGCGCGCGTGCGCGAAGCGGACCTCATCATCACGATCGGCGCGCGCCTTGGCGAAAATCCCACACAAGGCTACACGCTATTCAAGCGCGGAGAGACGGCCAAGAAGCATGTCCACATCTACGCGAGCGCCGAAGAGATCGGCCGTGTCTGGCCTCCGCTGCTGGGCGCTGTGCGAGCCTGCGTGCGCGGCTGATGCGCTGGCGGTGCTGAAAGTCGAGCCGCGCTGGCGCGCTTGGCGTGAAGCGGCGCGTGCGGATTATGAGGGCTATGCGGCGCCGGTCGAGGTGAAGAGCGCGCTCAATCTCTCGCACCTCTATCGGCATTTGGCCGACACCGTTCCGCAAGACGCCATCATCGCCAACGACGCCGGCAATTTCGCGATCTGGCTGCACCGCTTCTACCGCCACCGCCGCTTCGCCACGCAAGTCGGCCCGACCAGCGGCGCGATGGCTATGCGTTACCCGCGGCCATCGGCGCGAAGCCTCCAGCATCCCGAGCGCGAAGTTTATGCCGTGCTCGGCGATGGGTGCTTCATGATGGCCGGCAACGAACTCGCCACGTGCGTCCGCCACAATGTCGCGATCACGATCCTGCTGGTCGATAATTCCAGTTTCGGCACCATCCGCATGCACCAGGAGCGCCATTATCCGAAGCGCGTGCACGCCACCGATCTCTCGAACCCTGACTTCGTCGCCTACGCCAAGTCGTTCGGCATTTGGGCCAAACGTGTCGAGCGCACCGAGGACTTCCCGACCGCGCTCGCCGAAGCACGCGGCCTCAACGCCCCAGCGCTCCTCCACATCAAAACCGATGTGGAGGATATCGCGCCGGGCGTGACGATCAGTGGGCTCCGCGCGCGCTAGCGGGCGCGGGCGGCCGAAGCGATAGCGCAGCAGCGGCTCGGTGGTCGGCGCGCGGCCGCGGAACGCGATGTAGCTCTCCATCTCGGGGCGCGTATTGCCCACCGAGAGCACATTGCGCGCATAGCTTGCCGCCAGCGCCGGGTTGAAGGGGTCGCCGGTTTCCGCGAACGCGTCATAGGCGTCGGCGTCGAGCGTTTCGGCCCACAGATACCCATAATAGGCCGCTGAATAGCCGCCGCCGAAGATGTGCCCAAAATGCGCGAGGCGGTGACGCGCCAGAATCTCGCGCGGCATGCCGAGTTCCGTCAGACGCGCCGCTTCGAACGCATCGGCGTTGAAGTCGTCGGGAAATTCGGTCTGCATATGAATGTCCATGTCGAGCATGGCGGACGCGAGATATTCCACCGTGATAAAGCCCTGATTGAACGTCTCGGCCGCGCGGATGCGGGCGATCAGCTCAGCCGGCATCGGCTGGCCAGTCTCGGCATTGATGGCGAAGCGCGACAGATTTCATCGGTCGAGAACCAGCGCTCCATCACCTGCGAGGGAAACTCCACATAATCGCGCGCGACATTGGTGCCGAGAGTGTGGCGTAAGTCGTGTTTGACATGAGGCCATGCAAAGCGTGCCCGAATTCGTGGAAGACGGTTTTCGGCGTCATCCCATGAGAGCAGAGTGGGCTGGCCAGCTTCCGGCTTGTTGTAGTTCCAGACATTCACGACGATGGGCAGCACTTCGCCGTCGAGCCTTTGCTGGTCGCGGAAATTGTTCATCCATGCGCCGTAATTTTTAGTCGGGCGCATATAGGGGTCGAGGAAATAGAGCCCGATGGTGGCGCCTTCGCGGTTGGAAGGCGCGTGCACGAAAGCGGCATTCCGTGGGACGATCCTTCCGGCGATCGCCTGCGTCTTTGGATGAACCTTGACCGTGAAGCGTTTTATGACAGGGCAAACATTGCGGTCGCCGCGATGGGCTTTTGCTATCCGGGCACTGTGAAAGGCGCCGATCTGCCGCCGCGCCGCGAATGCGCGCCGCACTGGCGGCCACGTTTACTGCCGCTACTGCAAAAAGTTGAGCTGACCCTCCTCGTCGGCGCGTACGCGCAGCGCTATCATCTCGGCGCTGCGGTGAAATCGAGTCTGGGGGAGACGGTGCGCGCTTGGCGCGACTTACGGGTCCTTCGGTCATGCCTTTGCCGCATCCTTCGTGGCGGAATAATGCATGGTTGAAGCGCAATCCATGGTTCGAAGACGAATTGGCGCCCGAGCTGCGGCGCAGGGTTTCCTTGGCTTTATCCTGATCCTGCTCGCCGCGTGCGCGCCGACCGTACAGCGCGCGCAACCAACGCTCGGCCAGTTCGAAGGGCCGCGCTTCGAAGTCGCCACCCATCGCTTCTACAGTTTCGACGGCGCGCCGCTCGGCCTCAGCGCCTGGACGCCAGCGAACGGCGAAGAACCAAGCGCCGTCATCGTCGGCCTTCACGGCATGAACGATTATGGCGAAGCGACTTTCTATCTCGCCGGCCCATGGTTCGCCGAGCGCGGGCGTTGCGGTTTATGCCTACGACGCGCGCGGCCATGGCCGCTCACCGCAACGGGGCGTGTGGGGCGGCGAGCGCTTGATGACGGAAGATTTGCGCACCGCCGTCGCTGTCGCGCGGCGCATGCATCCCAATGCGACCATCGCGGTGGTGGCGAGTCGATGGGCGCGGCGACCGCTATTGCCGCGTTCGGCAGTGAAAGCCCACCGCAAGCCGATCGCCTCGTTCTGGTCGCGCCGGCGGTGTGGGGCTGGTCGACCTTACCGGACGCTTACGCCATGACGCTCTGGGCTGGCGCGCACACCTTCCCATGGCGCCCCGTCACGGCGCCCCGCAATGTTGCGCGCCGCATCACGCCATCCGACAATATCGAAATGCTGCGTCATATCGGGCGCGATCCAAACATGATTTTCGAAACGCGGATCGACGCGATCTATGGTCTCGTGAATCTGATGGAAGACGCGGCGCAGCGCTCGAGCAATCTGCACGGCGACATCGCGTTTCTCTATGGCGCGCACGATCAGATCATCCCGCGCGCATCCGCGCTCGATGCGGCCGCGCGGCTGCCGCGCTCGGCGCATACGGCGTATTATGCGGACGGCTATCACATGCTGCTCAGGGATCGGCAGGCCGAAGTGGTCTATGCCGACATCCTAAGTTTCATTAACGATCCAGCCGCGCCATTTCCCTCCGGCGCGCCGCCGCTGCCCCGCCGCACGCTTCAAGCAAATCGTTAACGGGCCGGTGCTAGCGTGCCGCCGCTATGGCCGCGGCTCTGAACGCCCTTTTCGACAAACGCCGGCTCTCGCTGACGCGCGCCCGCTTGCGTGCGTGGTGGGAGGGCGAGGAGTTTGACGCCGCCGCCGCCGAAGCCGCCATCGACGCCGAAGCGCTCGCCACCGGCGAAGCCGACGCCGAACTCTTCGACGAACCCCCGTTCGATTTTCCGCCGCGCCTCGTCGCGCTGACCCGGCTCTGGGGCGAGAACCGTCTCCGTCCCGGCGACGACACCGCCGACACGTTGGAGCCCGCGCGCATAGGCCTGCAGCCCGATGGCGTTCTGGCCGTGTTGAGCCCCGGGCTCGTTGGTCCCATCGCCGCTATCGCGGGCGCGCATGCGGGCGCCATCGAAGTTTATGAGTGGCGCGAAGAGAGCATCGAAGCGCTGCGCTATGGCGTGCGCAAAGCGGGCCTCGCCGCGCGCGTTAACGTGACGAAGGTTGATCTCGAAGCCCATGTCTGGCCGCAAGCCCATTTCGATGGCCTCTGGAGCGTCGACGATTTCGCCTATGCGAGCTATCCGCCGCATCTCGCGCAGCAAATCTACAAAGCTCTGAAACCCGGCGCCTGTGCGGTGATTGAAACCTATGCGGGCCTGCCGTCCGAAACGCTCGCCAGCGCGTTCGCTTCATCCTTCGCCGAGCCGCATGTGCGCGCGCATGGCGATCTCCTGCAATTCTTCACCGATACGGGCCTTGCGCTCGAAAGCGATGAAGACCTGACCGACGAATTCCTCGATCTCGCACGCCAAGGCTTCAAGCGGCTTGAGACGGTGCTGGGTGAAGCCTCAAGCTTCGACGCTGCAACGGCGCGCGAACTCGCCTGGGAAGCCGAAGCCTGGCGTGTACGTTTGCGCATGCTGGCGCAACGTCGCCTGGAACGCCGCCGCTTCATCGTACGCCGTCCGGCCGATGGCCCCGCGATTGTAGCTCAGCCCGAAAACACAAACGCGCCCGAAGGCTGAAGCGCAACGTCGACGGTTTCCGTCGTCGGCGCGCGCGGCGAAACCAAAGCCAGCCACACCAAACCCTGCGCTTCAAGCCGCACCAGATCATGCGCCACATGCGGCCGGCGATCGCGGACGCGCGCCGTAGTCCCTGGCGTGAGCGTCATCGCCTCGATCCGCACCACAACGCGCGCCGCCCCGCCTTCGCTCAGCCCCGGCGCCGCGACGCGCCCATACGGCGTCGCCACCGCGCCGCCTTCGACGCGCCCATCAAACACGTTCACCGGCCCCAACGCAGCGGCCGCATCCGCATTGGCGGGATGATCGTAGGCCTCGCGCGGCGCGGCTTCTTGCAGCAGCTTGCCCTTCTTCAGGATTGCGAGCCTGTCCGCCACCAGCAGCGCTTCCTCCGCGTCGTGCGTGACGAAGACGGCCGTCGCGCCTGCAGCGCGGATCGCATCGAGCGTCGTCTCGCGCAATTCCGCGCGCAGCACCGGATCGAGACCGGAGAAGGGCTCATCGAGCAGAATGGCGCGTGGGCGCGGCGCCAGCGCACGCGCGAGTGCAACGCGCTGCTGCTCGCCGCCGGAAAGTTCGTGCGGAAACGCATTTGCCCGATTGCCGAGCCCGACGCGTTCCAGCCAGCCGATCGCCTCGCCGCGCGCGCTGCGTTCCAATCCGAACGCGACATTCGCCGCCGCGTTCAAATGCGGAAACAGCGAATAGTCCTGAAACACCATGCCGACGCGGCGCGTCTCTGTTGGCGTCGTGCGTCCCGGCGCGGAAACGAGTTCATCGCCAAAACGAATCTCGCCCGCATCGACCGGCTCAAGCCCCGCGATCAGACGCAGGATCGTGCTCTTGCCCGAACCGGACGCGCCCAGCAGCGCGAGCACTTGGCCCTTCGGCGCGGTGAGCGTCACATCGTCGAGCGCGCGCGCGCCATCATAAACGCGCCGCACGCCGCTCAGCGAAACAGAACATGCCTCGCTCATCGGGCGCCCGCCCGCGAGCGCGCCAGCCCATGCGACAACACCAGGATCGGCGCGAGCCCCGCGAGGAAAATCAGCAGCGACGGCGCCGCCGCTTGGAGCAGGCGTTCATCGGACGCGTAGAAATAAGCCTTGATCGCGAGCGTATCGAAATTGAACGGGCGCAGGATCAAGGTCGCCGGCAGTTCTTTCAGTATCTCGACGAACACGATCAAGGCCGCCGCCGCAACACTCGGCGCGGCGATCGGCAGATCGATGCGGAGCAGCCGCTTCATAGCGCCGGCGCCCAAGGTGCGCGCCGAAGCGTCGATGCCTTTTGCCAGCCGCGAAAACCCAGCATCGATCGGCTGCGCGCCCGCCGCCGCGAAGCGCGCGGCGTAAGCCCATAGCAACGCGCCCACCGCCAGCGCGCCGCCAAAACCGCCAACCCAACCCGCTTCGCGCGCAAGCCCAAAGAGCGAAAGCGCGCCGAGCGCAATCACCGCGCCCGGCGCCGCATAGCCCATGCCTGCGGCGAACAACGCGGTTTTTCCGGCCGCGCCGCGCCGTCCCGCCGCCGCGATCACCGCCGCAAGGACGAGGGTGATGCCCGCGCCGCATGTCGCAAGCAGAAGCGAATTGAACAAAGGTTCAGCCAAAGCGCCGAGATCGCCGCTGGTGTGCAGCAGCGCAAGCCGCAGCAACCAAGCCAGCGGCGCGAGCGCGCCCAGTACAACGAGCGATCCACAAGAAATGCTCGCGCCCCATGCAAGCGGCGCTGCCATCTCGTAGCGCGGCAGCGGGCGCCAGCGCGTCGAGCCGCCGGCATAAGATGCGCGTCCACGCGCGCGGCGCTCCACGAACAGAAACACCAAAGCCGCCGCCAGCAACAACGCGGAAATCTGCAGCGCCGCGTGCGGCGCGCCATGCGCGTACCAGGCGCGGAAGATCGCTGTCGACATCGTGGTCACGCCGAAATGTTGCGCCGCGCCGTAATCGGCCGCGATCTCCATCAATGCGAGCGCACCGCCGGCTGCGATGCCAGGCCGCGCCAGCGGGAGAGCGACGCGCCAGAACACTTTCGCCGGCCGCGAGCCCAGGGTTCGTGCGGCCTCCAGCGCGCACACCGATTGGCTTGCGAATGCCGCGCGCGCGGCGAGATAGACGTAAGGATAAAGCCCGACCGCATAGACAAACGCCGCGCCCCAAAACCCGCGCACCGGAAACGGTACGGGCCCGCCCGCCCAAGTGAGGCTCGAATAGGAATAGGCGAGCACGTAAGATGGCGCGGCGAGCGGCAGCACGAGCAGCCATTCGTAAAGCCCGCGTCCCGGAAAACGGCAAAGCGTGACGAGCCACGCCGTGCTGGCGCCAAACACGATCGCCCCGCCGCCGCCGACCGCCATCAGCGCAAGCGTGCCGAGCACGCCATCTCGCATCAAGTTGCCCGCGAGCGATGTTTCATTCGCGCTGGGCGCCAAAGCAAACGCGAACACCGCAAGCGCCGGCGCCGTGCAGATCAACGCCGCGAATGCGCCCGCGACCGAGACGCCGTCGAAGCGCCATGCGCGCGGCAATATCGCGCTCTCGACGCTCACAATGACGGCGCCGAACAAAGCGACTCTCCTCCCCCTTGCGGGGAGGAGATGGAGGAGGGGGTATCAGCGCCGTGCGTGGGCAAACGATTGCGCCCGCACCCCCCTCCTGCCTCCCCCGCAAGGGGGGAGGAGAGTTTGGTTTGGCGCGGCTTGTGCTGAAAACTCACCGCCATCCAACAGCTTCAAAAATCTGCGCAGCTTCGGCTTGGTGGCGCCCGAGCGCGTCGAGCGGCACGTCCTCTTCCTTGAACGCGCCCAGTGCCGCGAGCGCCGGCGTCGGCGCGATTTCCGGGCGGATCGGATATTCTTCATTGAGCGGCGCGAGCATGATCTGCGCTTCATCGCTCACCAGAAATTCCAGGAGCGCGACCGCTTCGGCCTTACGCTGCGCATAGGCGGAAACGCCCGCGCCCGAAATGTTCACATGCGCGCCGGCGCCGGCTTGGTCTGGAAAGAGAAGGCCAACCTCCGCCGCAACAGCGCGGTCGGCAGGATCCTCTGAAGTTGCGAGCCGCAGATAATAATAATGGTTGGTGATGGCGACGCGGCATTCGCCCGCCGCTATGGCGCGGATCTGGTCGATGTCGCCGCCTTGGGGATCGCGTGCGAAATTGTTCCGCACGCCTTGCGCCCACGCGCGCGCATTCTCCGCGCCCAGCCGTTCGATGCGCGCGGCGAGCAGGGAGAGATTGTAAACATTGGACGACGAGCGCACGCAGATTTGTCCGTGAAAGCGCGGATCGGTGAGGTCGTCCATGGAGGCAATCGTCGTCGGCTCCACCGCATCCTTGCGATACGCGATCACACGCGCGCGTTTTGAAAAGCCCCACCAATAGCCTTGCGGATCATGCAGGCGCGCCGGCACGCCCGCTTCAAGCGCGGGCGTGATCACGGCTTGCAGCAAACCCGCTTGCTGAAGGCGATAGAGATTGCCTGCGTCGGCGGTGACGATGAGATCGGCCTCCGTGACGTCGCCCTCGACGCGCAGCCGCTCCAGCAATTGATCGCCCGCCGCCGGCAGCACGCGCACCTCGATGCCTGAGCGCTCCTGGAACGCGTCATAGATGCGCTGATCGGAATCATAGTGCCGCGCCGAATAGACATTGACGTGCCGCGCGGGCGTCTTGGGCGTGCAAGCGGCGAGGGCGGCCGCGCCCGCGCCCAGCGACAAAGCGCGGCGAGAAATGGGGCGCATGGGGACCGGGCGAGCCTTTCTTGCGAACTATTCGCATTTGCTCGCTGAAGGGCGGCGAGGTCAAGCGGGGCGCTTGACGCACCAGGGCTCACGGCTAATGTCCCGCGCCTCGTCGCCTGGCGGTTTGCCGGCCGGCAAGGGCGCGTAGCTCAGCGGGAGAGCACTCCCTTCACACGGGAGGGGTCGCAGGTTCAATCCCTGCCGCGCCCACCAGCCTTTGCGACGCGCAGCGGGGCGAAAGCTGCCTCGGCGTAGCTTTAAGGCGGGCTGGCGCTTTGGCCGCGCGGCTTCGGCTCGGCAAGCCCGCAAACTGACTCCGCTTGACTCACTCATAGCTCCGCAGTTATGTATCAATCCATAGCTTGTGAGTTATTGATCGACATGGCCACCCCGCCGGACATGCTCTTCAAAACGCTTGGCGACCCCACGCGCCGCGCCATCTTCGAACGGCTGTGCCGCGAGGGTGAACAGACGGTCGGCGCGCTGACGGCTCACGCGGGAATTTCGCAACCGGCGGTGTCCAAGCATCTCGGCGTGCTGAAGCAGGCTGGGCTGGTGCGTGATCGTCCCGAAGGCCGCCAGACCCATTACAGCGCTCAGCGCGCCGCGCTCGCGCCGCTGATCGACTGGACCAGCCAGATGGCCGGTTTTTGGGAAAGTCGGTTCGACGATCTGGAAGATTTGCTCAAGAGGATGGATCAATGACCGAAGCCGACCTCCGCACCGTCGTCATCGAGCGCGAGATCAGCCATCCGCCAGAAAAGCTGTGGCGCGCGCTGACACAGCCGCATTTGATCGCCGAATGGCTGATGAGGAACGATTTCGCGCCTGTCGTTGGGCATCACTTCAAGCTCAGCGGAGACTGGGGCGGGGTCTTGGATTGCGAGGTGCTCGTGGTCGAGCCGAACGAAACGCTCTCCTACAGCTGGAATTTCGATCACGACGATGCGGCGTACAATCTGCGCAGCGTGGTGACGTTCACCCTCACGCCGACGCAAGCCGGCACGCATCTTCGCATGGAGCAATCGGGCTTCCGCCCCGACCAGAAACAAGCCTCCGGCGGCGCGAAGTTCGGTTGGCAGAAATTCTTCGACAATCTCGATCAATTGCTCGCGCGCACATGACCGCCAAGAAATCGCCGAAGAAAGGCGCTGCGCCGAAGTTGCTGTCAGGCGGCAATCCGCAGATCGCGAAAGGCTATGGCGAGGCGCCGGTACAAGCCTACATCGCCGCGATGCCTGGATGGAAACGCGATATCGGCCGGCGTCTCGACGCGCTTATTACGGCCGCCGTGCCGCGCGTGCGCAAAGCGGTGAAGTGGAATTCGCCCTTCTATGGCAGGCAGGACGATGTGTGGTTCCTCAGCTTTCACGTCTTCACGCGCTATGTGAAAGTCGCCTTTTTCCGAGGCGCGCATCTCAAGCCGCCGCCGCCCGGCGCGTCCAAGCAGAAGAATGTGCGCTATCTCGATATCCACGAGGACGACGTGTTCGACGAAAAACAGATTGCCGCATGGGTGAAGCAAGCGAGCAAATTGCCGGGCGAGAAAATGTGAGGCGGCGATGAAAAAGAGCGTGGCAACCGAGGAAGCCGATCCCTCCAAGCAGATCGATGCGCGCATCAAGGCGTTGGGCGACTGGCGCGGCGACACGCTCGCGCGCGTCCGCGCCATCATCCATGCGGCCGATCCGGACGTGGTCGAGACCTGGAAATGGCGCGGCGTCCCGGTGTGGGAGCATGACGGCATCATCTGCACCGGCGAGAGCTATAAAGCCGTGGTGAAGCTGACTTTCGCTAAGGGCGCCGCGCTCGATGACCCAGCGCACCTCTTCAATTCCAGTCTCGACGGCAATGTGCGGCGCGCGATCGATGTCGGCGAGGGCGAAAAGATCAATGAGAAGGCGCTGAAGGCGCTTGTCCGGGCCGCCGTGGCGCTGAACACGTCCAAGCCAGCGCGGAAGAAGTCCGGTCGCTAAAAGCCGGCAACGGCGCGGGCGCCCACACATGGACAACGGCGCAAGCGCGCATCGGGCGTCCGGCGCGTCGCCGACATGCTCCATGCGAATCTCGCGCATTCCCGCCCCACGTTTTCGGCGCGATCACGCCCGCGTGTTCACACGAACACCGGTCGGCGCTGGCCACGGCCAGAGCCGCATCTCGGAGCAATCTAAAGCCCTGGAACCATGTCTTTTTCTCCACGTGGCCGGTAATTGCGTGCCAAAGCGGACCTTTCCGCCGTGCGGCGCGATTAAGGCAATCAAAGGCATCGCCTTGTTCGGGAGCCGTGAGGTCGCCATATCCGCGCCTCCCTGGCCACGGATCATGTGGTTACTGGGCGAACTGAGGGGCTGGCGCAGACGCGGGAGGCGTTTTCCCGCGCACGGGTCCCAATCTCACACCAGAGATGGGACCAGACGGAGATTTGGATGGACCACGACTTCTGCAATGTTGATGGCGCTCGGCGTCTGAAGCTGCGCATCGAGGAATACTGGCGCGAACGCGGTTATGCGGTGGACGTCAAACTGATCGAGGCGGGCTTCGTGGCGGCCATGCGTTCGGCGCGCACCGATGTGCGCAGCGACATGGTCAATGGCTTGCCTTCCCGCAAAGCCCCTGATCGGGCCGACGATCGGACGAGCAACCGGGCAAACCCTAAGGTGCGCGGCCTGCTGGAGGTTGCCTGAACGGGGCGATGCTTCTGATCAGAGCCGCGCCGGCAGGAACTGACGGCAGGTCGCGAAAAGATCGGAAAAACGGTCGAGCACGGCGTCCGCGCCCAGTTTCTCGACCTCTTCTTCGGCATAGCCGAACCTGACCAATGCCACCGGCGCGCCGGCGCTCTTTGCGGCGGCGACGTCGGCGGCGGTGTCGCCCACCATGAGAGATCGGCGCACGATGCCGCCCGCGCGCTCCACGGCGGCGCGGTAATGGTCGGGGTGGGGTTTGCAGTGGGGCACGGCGTCTGCGCCCACGATCGCGGAGAAACGCTGCGCCAGCCCCAGGGCTTCAAGCAATTGCTGAGACAAATCCGTGCGTTTGTTGGTGCAGACCGAAAGCTTCGCGCCCGCGGCCGCCAGCGAATCGAGCGCCGCCGCCGCGCCTGGAAAGGCAGCGCTCTGGCTGGCGATATCGGCCTTATAGAAATCGATGAACGCCTTGGTCAGCTGATCCAGCCGCTCGGCGGAAAATTGCACGCCCGCGAGCCCCGCCGCGCGTTCGATCAGCACGCGCGAGCCGCGCCCCACCATGCGGCGCACCGTCTCCAGCGTCATGCGCGGCAGGCCTTCGAGGTCCAAGGTTTCGTTCAGCGCCCGCACCAAGTCAGGCGCGGTGTCGACCAAAGTGCCGTCGAGATCGAAGACAATGGTGGCGTCGGCGAACGCGCCGCTGGTCATGGGGACCCCCGATGCTGGAAAAGCACGCGCCCCGCTTCGCGTCGCGCGCGGCTTTGGGCTAGAACCAGAAGCGGATTCGGACAAGCAGGCAGCACAGAATGAGTGGAACGCGGGCGCGTGCGGCAATTATCTTGGCGGCCGGCCAAGGCACGCGGATGAAATCCGATCTGCCGAAGGTGCTGCACCATGTCGGCGGCCGCTCGATGCTGGATTGGGCGATTGCCGCGGCGAAGGGCATTGGCTGCGAGCGCGTGATCGTGGTGCGCGCGGCGGTGTCGCCTGGTGTTGAAGCGCATGCGGCGCGGGCGCTGGGTGAAAACGCCAGCGTGATCCAAGATCCCCCGCTCGGCACCGCGCATGCCGTACGCGCCGCAGAGGCGGCGCTGAAGGGCTTTCAAGGCGACGTGGTCGTGCTCTACGGCGACGCGCCTTTGATCCAAGCGAAAACGCTTGAAGACATGTTCGCCGCGCGCGCTGCTCATGGTGGGCTTGCGGTGCTTGCCTTCACCGCGGCCGATCCGAAAGGCTACGGCCGTCTGGTGCTTGCCGAGGACGGCACGCTCGCGCGTATCGTCGAAGAGAAAGACGCCAACGCCGAAGAGCGGCGCATCGATCTGTGCAATTCCGGCGTCGTCTGCGCGGACGCGGGCGTGCTCTTTCAATTGCTCTCGATGGTGCGCAACGAAAACGCCAAGGGCGAATATTATCTGACCGACATTGTGGGCCTCGGGCGATCGGCGGGCTTTGCGACACAAGTTGTGCGCGGCGAGGAAGCGGAGTTTCTCGGCGCCAATTCGCGCGCCGATCTCGCGGCGGCGGAAGCCGCGTTTCAAACCCGCGCGCGTCTGCAGGCGATGGAGGCGGGCGTAACGCTGATCGATCCAAGCAGCGTCTTCTTCGCTTACGACACAGTGATCGCGAATGATGTCGTCATCGAGCCCAATGTCTATTTCGGTCCCGGCGTCAAAATCGCGCGCCGCGCGCGCATCCGTGCCTTCAGCCACATCGAAGGCGCGGAGATTGGCGAGGCGGCCATGGTTGGCCCGTTCGCGCGGCTGCGGCCGGGCGCGAAACTTGGCAAGCAAGTGAAGATCGGCAATTTCGTTGAAGTGAAGAACGCGACGTTCGGCGAACGCGCGCAAGCGAGCCATCTGACTTATGTCGGCGATGCGATCGTGGGCGCGCGCTCCAATCTCGGCGCGGGCACCATCACCTGCAATTATGATGGTTTCGGCAAATATCGCACCGTGATCGGCGAGGACGTCTTCATCGGCTCCGACACCGCGCTCGTCGCGCCGGTCGTGGTGGGCGACCGCGCTTATACCGGCTCCGGCAGCGTTATCACCAAGGACGTGCCAGATGGCGCGCTTGCAGTGGCGCGTGGGCGGCAAGCCAATATCGAGGGTTGGGCGGATGCGTTCCGCGCCAAGAAGAGCGAGAAGAAGTCTTGATCTCGCGCGCTTGGACCGCCGGCTTCCAGCCGGCATACAAAAGGAGCCGGCTGGAAGCCGGCGGTCCGATACTATGAGCGACGCCGCCAAGCTCCGCGCCGCCACCGCCGCGCTCGACTATGTGAAGGACGGCATGGTGCTGGGCCTCGGTACCGGCTCGACCGCCGCGCACTTCGTGCGCTTGCTTGGCGAGCGGGTCCGCCAGGGACTCCGCGTCCAAGGCGTGCCGACTTCCGAAGCGACGCGCCTCCAAGCGGGCCAAGAAAATATCCCGCTGCTCGACATCGACAATGTCACGCACATCGATCTCGACATCGACGGCGTCGATGAAATTGATCCGGCATTCCGCGCCATCAAAGGCGGCGGCGGCGCGCTGCTGCGCGAAAAGGTGGTCGCAGCCGCCAGCGCGCACTTCATCGTGGTGGCGGATGCGAGCAAGGCGGTGGCGCGGCTTGGCGCGTTTCCTTTGCCGGTCGAGGTCACGCAATTCGGCTACACGCTGACCGCGCGGCGTATCGAAGCTGCATTGCGCGCGAGCGGATGCGCGGGAAGCGACGTTGTGCTTCGGCGAAGAGGCGGGGCGCCCTTCGTCACCGATGGCGGAAATTTTGTCCTCGACGCCAGCGCCGGCGCGATCCCTGATCCCGAGGCGCTGGCCGATGCGCTGAAGCGCATCGTCGGCGTGGTCGAGCACGGCCTCTTTATCGGCCTTGCGCGCACTGCGATCCTCGGCACGGCCGAGGGCGTGGAGATTAAATCGATTTAGCGCCCTTGGCGGCGGCTTTCGCGGCCTTGGCCGCTTCCTTGCGGCGCTTAGCCAACGTCGCGGGCTCGCACTTCACGCACAGGCAACCATGCTTGGCGATGAACTGGTCGAAATAGTCCTTGCCGTAATCATACCCGAGCTCTTCGCCTGCCTTGATCTTGCGGCGCGAGAAAATATAGACGCGGCCCTTATAGATCATGGGCTCGCAATTGCCCTTGCAGGAATGATTGATGTAGCGGGCCTTGTTGGCGCGGAGCGAGCCGTCGATGGTTTTGCGCGGCGTCACTTCAAAGAGATAGCGGCTGCGGCTGATTTCTTCCTCGCGCGGCGTCAGTTGCGGCCCGAAATACTCGATGATGCAGACGCCTTTCGGAATGTCGGATTCCGTGACCAGGCCGAGGCCCGCATAAGAGCGGCGAACCACGAGGTCATAATCGCCGGGCGTATAATTGCGTCGTGTCGTGGCCATGCGGATCCCGTCTCTCACCAAACCAGCGGCACGCTGTACAGCGTGATCCGCCCGCCTTTGGCAAGAGGACTCAATGTCCAAGGGCCAAGAAAATACCGTCTAGCGCCAGCAATTAGGCTTCCAGCGCCGGTTCCGTCCATTGCATCGGATCAGGGGCGCGATAGTCGGCGATCCGGGCGAGCTGCTCGGGTTCGAGCAAGGTCACCATGCTGTGGCGGAGCTCTATCAGCCGCTCGCGACGCATTTGCTGCAGCGTGCGGTTGACGTGAACGATGCTGAGGCCCGTCGTGTCGGCCAGCACTTCCTGCGTCAACGGCAGTGGGAATTGGCGCTCGTGCGTGAGGCCGACCTGCGCCAGGCGCCATTGCAGTTCGAGCAAGAGATGGGCGAGGCGCTCCATCGCGGTTTGCCGCCCGAGCCGCACAATCTGATCGAGCAGGAAACTCGCCTCGAGCGCGGAGGCGGCCTCTTGCGCCCGCTTTAGCGCGTTGTGCGCGGGATTCGCCGACGCCATCAGAAAGGACGAGGCGCCGATCGTGCGGCACGGGGTCATGGTGATGACGCCGCACTGGCCGAGCGGGCGGCCGCGCTCGCTGAGCCCAATTGAATCGCCCGGCAGCACCACGGCGAAAATCTGCCGGCGCCCATCCGACAGCATGCGGTAGCGGCACGCCCATCCGGAAATCAAAAAGCGCGGCAGGGCGGGATCCAGCGTCTGCGCTGTGCAGAGATTTTCGAGCGGACCAGGGAGCCGGCGCAACAAGTCATGATCTTGCGCCGCCAAGGGCGCGAGCGCGTTGAGACGCGTGATGAGAAGATCGATGCCGTCAGCCAGGCCGAACGGACGAATGCGCGTGCTGCGCTGTGTGCGCGGCGAGCTGATCGGGGAATGCAATGCACTTTCGGTCATCACAAACTCCCGGCTCTATGCGGTAGCTCGATGCAGTAAAGCATTCGGTCACGCGCCAAGAGCGTTCGGGCGTCAAGGTCTCGAGATGATGACTCTACGATCATCGTGCGTCTGATCCGTATTCTGATGAGCTTCTGCTCATCCTGCCGCCGTGCTCGACCAGTCGAGTTTAAGCTCCGCACAGATGTTGTCGCGCGTTGTCTGCCCGAATACGGACACCTTTCTCCCCATGGTTGAAAATGCCTGAAATTTCGCGGCATTTGCGTCCGGTTCGCGCAGTCTAGCTCCAGCGACCGCTTTTGAAGTCGCGCGCGATCACGCGGGCAGCGTTGTGGCCGGGCGCGCCGGTGACGCCGCCGCCAGGATGAGTGCCTGATCCGCACTGGTAGAGCCACTTCACCGGCGTGCGGTAATCGCCGTGGCCGAGCACGGGGCGCGCGGAGAAGAGCTGATCGAGGCTCAGCGCGCCGTGCATGATGTCGCCGCCGACGAGGCCGAAAATGCGCTCAAGGTCGAGCGGTGACAGCACCTGGCGGCCGAGCACGGATTTCGCGAAGCCGGGCGCCTCTGCGTCCACGGTCGCGATCATGAGATCGGCGACTTCCTCTTTGTGATCGTCCCACGAGCGCCCGCCCGAAAGCGTCGGCGCGACATGCTGGCAGAAGAGGCTCGCCACATGCTGGCCAAGCGGCGCGAGGCTGTCGTCCAAAGTGGAGGGAATGAGCATTTCGACGATCGGCTGCTTCGACCAGCCATGGACGCGCGCATCGTCATACGCGCGCTCCATGTAGGCCAGCGTTGGCGCGATCACGATGCCGCCGGTGAGGTGATCGCCGGGCTCGGGCTTTGAAGTGAAGCGCGGCAATTCGCTGAGCGCCACATTCATGCGGAACGTGCCCGAGCCGCAGCGATAGCGGCCGATGCGTTCGCGGAAATCTTCCGGCTGATGCGCGGGATCGACGAGGCTGTTGAAGAGAAGCTTGGGGTTGAGATTGGAGACGATGGTGCGCGCCCGCAAAGTCTCGCCCTTGCTGGTGACGACCCCCACCGCCGTCCCGTTCTCGATCAGCACTTCTTTCACGCCGCTATCGACGCGTATCTCGACACCCCGTTCGCGGCAGCACGCCGCCATTGCCTGCGTGATCGCGCCCATGCCGCCGATGGCGTGACCCCAAAGGCCGCGCTTGCCGTTCACTTCGCCGAACACGTGGTGCAGCAGCACGTAGGCCGAGCCCGGCGTGTAGGGGCTCGCGAAATTGCCGACGATGGAATCAAAGCCCAGCAGCGCTTTGATCGGATCGCTCTCGAACCAGGTGTCGAGCCAATCGCCGGCGGACTTTGTGAAGAGGTCGAGCAGATCGCGTTTGGCGGTGAGATCGAGCTTGTTGAGCCGCCGCCCGAGATCGGCGCCGCGCGCCAGCTCTTCGATCGCGGGCAAGATGCCGTGCTCGATCAGGTTTGGCGGCGCTTCCAGCACTAGCGCGCGCACGACGTCCGCAATCGCTTCAAGCCGCGCTTCGTAAAGCGGCAAGCGCTCGGCATCCTTCTTGGAGAAGCGCGCGACTTCGCTTTGCGTGAGACCGGGGGCGGAGGAAAAGCTGTCGCCGTTCGGCAACGGCAGGAAGTTGGAAACGCGGCGCTCCACGACGCGGAGGCCATGGCGCGCCAGCTCAAGGTCGGCGATCACTTTCGGCTGCAGCAGGGACACCGTGTAGGCCGCGACCGAATTGCGGAAGCCCGGATAAAACTCCTCCGTCACCGCCGCTCCGCCAACCACGCCCCGCCGCTCCAGCACCGCAACGCGGAGGCCCGCTTTCGCGAGATAGGCCGCGCACACCAATCCATTGTGCCCAGCGCCAATGATGATCGCGTCATAACTCATCGGGCGGCAAAGCCCGCGAGGATTTCGGCAAACCAGCGCGCCGCGATCAGGGCGGTGGTGTCGGCGACATCGAGGCTTGGATCGAACTCGGTCAAATCAACACTCGCCACTTTGGGATGGGCCGCGATTAGGCGCGCGGCGTCGAAGAAGTCTTGAGCGCTGACGCCGCCTGGCCGCGCACCGGGCGCGCCGGGCGCCTGCGCGCGCTCGATCACGTCAATATCGAAATCCACGTGGATGCGCGAGCAGCGCGCATCCAGCCGTTCCAACGCCCCCGCCGCCGCTTGCGCAAATCCGAATTCGCGGCACTCGCGCCCGCTCACGACATAGATGCCAGCGGCCTTTGCTTTCTCGTGCGCGCGCTTGGTGTTGGCGAAGGGCGCGAGGCCGAGCTGCGCGATGTGCGTGCCGGGCAGGCCGTCTTCCAGCAATGCTTGGATCGGATTGCCATTTGTGAGCCCGCAATCGGTGTCGCGCAGATCGAAATGTGCGTCGAGCGTGAGGAGGCCGACGTCTTTCAGCGTCGCGTCAAGCGCATGCACGGCAGGCCGCGTGATCGCATTGTTGCCGCCGATCAGCAGCGCGAGCTGATGGGCGCTCGTCAGCGCCGCCATCTTGTCCCGGATCGGCGCGAAGGCGGCGGCGGGATCGACCAGTTTGAGATCGAGGTCGCCCGCGTCGAACACGCGGAGCGCGGAAAGGTCTGTTCCGGTTTCAAGATCATAGACGCTGATGCGGGGCAGCGTAGCGCGCAAGGTGCGCGGCGCGAGATCGCAGCGTCCCGGCGTCAAGGAGCGTTCGGACAATGGCGCACCCAGAAGCGCGATCGGCGCCGAAGCGTCGCCGCGGAGCAAATCGGCGACGGAAGTCCAGGAGCGGCACTCGGAGTCCGGAATCATGCCGCTTTATGCACCGACCGCGCCCCCGCCCGCCAGCGGGGTGTTGCCGGCGAGGGCGCCGGCGGTCCATAGAATGACGCCCATGTGGGACACGCTCTGGCTCGGCGCCCATCTCGCCACCATGACGCAAGGCAAACCCTATGGCGCGATCCGCGACGGCGCGATCGGCGTCAAGGATGGCATGATTGCATGGATCGGCCCGCGCGCCGATCTGCCGGGCGCGCCGCCCGATCTCGCGCTTAGAACCCACGCCTGGTACGCGGGCGAATGGATCACGCCCGGACTGATCGATTGCCACACGCATCTGGTTTTCGCCGGCAATCGCGCGGCGGAGTTTGAGCAAAGGCTGAACGGCGCAAGCTACGAAGACATCGCGCGCGCCGGCGGCGGCATAGCATCCACCGTCGCCGCGACACGCGCCGCCACACTGCATGATCTGGCCTCCGGCGCCGAACGGCGCCTTGAGGGCTTCAAGGCCGATGGGGTCACCAGCATCGAGATCAAATCGGGCTATGGCCTCAACCTCGATACCGAACGCCGCATGCTTCAAGCCGCCCGCGAACTTGCCGCCCGCCAGCACATCCGCGTGCGCACGACATTCCTCGGCTTGCACGCACTGCCGACGGAGTATCGCGACGATCGCCGCGCTTATGTCGATCTTGTGTGCAACGAGATGCTGCCAGTGCTCGCCCGCGAAGGCCTGATCGATGCCGTCGATGCATTCTGCGAGACGCTCGGATTCAGCGCCGATGAGGTTGCCCGCTTCTTTGATGCGGCGCATGCGCTCGGCCTGCCGGTAAAGCTGCACGCTGAGCAATTGAGCAATCAGGGCGGCGCCGCGCTCGCCTCCTCGCATCGCGCGCTGTCCGCCGATCATCTGGAATGGCTCGACGACGCGGGCATTGAAGCGATGGCGCGCGCGGGCACCGTGGCCGTGCTGCTGCCGGGCGCGTTTTACTTTCTGCGCGAAACCAAGCTGCCACCGATCGAAAAGCTACGCGCGGCGGGCGTTGCGATGGCGGTCGCGACCGACTGCAATCCCGGCACCTCGCCGCTCACCTCGCCGCTGCTGGCGCTCAGCATGGCCTGCACTCTGTTTCGCCTGACGCCTGAAGAGGCGCTTGCCGGCATGACGCGCAACGCCGCGAAAGCGCTGGGCCTTGCAAACGAGATCGGCACGCTTGAGGTGGGTAAAGCCGCGGACTTTGCCGTGTGGGACGTGCGCGAGCCGGCGGAGCTTGCCTATTGGCTGGGCGCGGCGCCGCTGCGCGAGCGCGTATTTGCTGGGAAGGTGGCCGCATGAGCGCGCGGTGGCAGGGCGCCCGCGCCGTTCGCGCGCCGCGTGGAAGCGACATCACCTGCAAGAGCTGGCTCACCGAAGCGGCGCTGCGGATGCTGATGAACAATCTCGATCCCGAGGTCGCGGAATATCCGGACGAGCTTGTCGTCTATGGCGGCATTGGCCGCGCGGCGCGCAATTGGGCGGCGTTCGATGCGATCGTGGAAACGTTGCGGCGTTTGGAGAATGACGAAACGCTGCTGGTACAATCGGGCAAGCCGGTCGGGGTCTTCAAGACGCATGAAGATGCGCCGCGCGTTCTGCTCGCGAACTCCAATCTCGTGCCGCATTGGGCGACCTGGGCGCATTTCGACGAGCTCGATCGCAAGGGCCTCATGATGTACGGCCAGATGACGGCCGGCTCGTGGATCTATATCGGCAGCCAGGGCATCGTGCAGGGCACCTATGAAACCTTCGCCGAAATGGGCCGCCAGCATTTCGGCGGCGTCTGGTCGGGCAAATGGATTCTGACCGCGGGCCTCGGCGGTATGGGCGGCGCGCAGCCGCTCGCGGCGACCATGGCGGGCGCGTCGTGCCTCGCTATCGAGTGCCAAGCCGACCGCATCGAGAAGCGTCTCGCCACGCGCTATCTGGATCGTCGCGCCGATACTTTGGATGAAGCGCTGTCGATCATCGCGAACGCATCGGCGCCGATTTCCGTTGGCTTGCTGGGTAACGCTGCGGAGATTTTGCCGGAGATGGTCGCGCGCGGCGTGCGGCCCGACGCGGTGACGGATCAGACATCCGCTCACGATCCGGCGAACGGCTATTTGCCAAAGGGCTGGAGCATCGAGCGCTGGCGCGCCATGCGCGAGCAAGACCCTGCAACAGTCGCGGATGCTGCGCGCGCTTCAATCGCGGAGCATGTTGAGGCGATGCTCGCGTTCAAGGCGATGGGCGTTCCGGTTGTCGATTACGGCAACAATATCCGCCAAGTGGCGAAGGACGCGGGCGTCGCGGATGCATTCGCGTTTCCGGGCTTTGTGCCGGCTTATGTGCGACCGCTGTTTTGCCGCGGCGTCGGCCCGTTCCGCTGGGCCGCGCTCTCGGGCGATCCCGAAGACATCGCGCGCACCGACGCGAAGGTGAAAGAACTCATCCCCGACGACGCGCGACTGCACCGCTGGCTGGATATGGCCGCCGAGCGCATCGCGTTTCAGGGTTTGCCCGCGCGCATTTGCTGGGTGGGGCTGGGGCAGCGCGATCGGCTGGGCCTCGCGTTCAACGAAATGGTGGCGCGCGGCGAGGTGAAGGCGCCAATCGTGATCGGGCGCGATCATTTGGACTCGGGCTCCGTGGCGAGCCCCAATCGCGAAACCGAAGCGATGCGCGATGGTTCGGATGCGGTGTCGGACTGGCCGCTCCTCAATGCGCTGCTCAACACGGCTTCGGGCGCGACCTGGGTGTCGCTGCACCATGGCGGCGGCGTCGGCATGGGCTTTTCGCAGCACGCGGGGATGGTGATCGTGGCGGATGGCACGGAAGCCGCGGCGCGGCGCATCGCGCGCGTGTTGTGGAACGATCCAGGGAGCGGTGTGATGCGGCATGCGGATGCGGGGTGTGACGAAGCGATCGCGTGTGCGCGTGAGATGGGGCTGGATTTGCCGTCTCTGGAGAGGAAATGACGCAAACCTCCGCAACAGCGTCACCTCGCCCCCGCGAGGGGGAGAGGTCGATTGCGCAGCAATCGGGTGAGGGGGATTGGTTCAGAACTGCGTGCGGCGCCGCTACAGCGTGTCGCTCTGAACCTCGCCCCCTCATCCGGCGCTGCGCGCCACCTTCTCCCCCTCGCGGGGGAGAAGGGAGAGCTAGGGCATGAAGCGCCACGACCTCTCCGCGCTGCGCGCCATCTGGCGCGGCGACAGCGGCGTCGCGTTGGAAGCTAGCGACTACGCCGCCATCGACGCATCCGCCGAAACGATCAAGCGCGCGCTCGCCTCTGGCGCTGCGGTCTATGGCGTTAACACCGGCTTCGGCCTCCTGGCCGCGACGCGCATTGAGGATGACAAGCTCGACGCCCTCCAGCGCAATCTGGTGCTCTCCCATTGCGCTGGCGTGGGGCCGGCGTTTCCAGATCACATCGTGCGGCTCGCGATCGCGCTGAAGATCATCGGCCTCGCGCAGGGACGCTCCGGCGTGCGGCGCGCTGTGATCGATGCGTTGATGCGGCTGTTGGAAGCGAAGGCTTATCCGGTCGTTCCGTCGCAAGGGTCCGTCGGCGCCTCGGGCGATTTGGCGCCGCTCGCGCATTTGTCCGCCGCGCTGATCGGCGAGGGCGAGATTCGGTTAGGCGGAGAGGTGTTACCCTCAAGCGATGCGTTGAAACGCGTTGGACTTGCGCCGCTTACGCTCGGCCCAAAAGAAGGCCTCGCGCTGCTCAACGGCACACAAATCTCCACCGCACTCGCGCTCGACGCCTTCTTCCGCGCCGAAGACGTGTTCGACGCAGCGCTCATCGCCGGCGCGATGTCGGTCGATGCGCTGAAAGGCAGCGACGCGCCGTTCGATCCGCGCATCCAAGAGGCGCGCGGTCACGCGGGGCAGATCGAAGTGGCGGCGCGCTTGCGGGCGCTGATCCATGGCAGTGCGATTCGGGAGAGCCATGTGCAGTGCGACCGGGTGCAAGATCCGTATTCGCTCCGCTGCCAGCCGCAAGTCATGGGCGCGTGTCTCGATGTGTTACGCAACGCGGGCGCGACATTGGAGGCCGAAGCCAACGCCGTCACCGACAATCCGCTCGTGTTCGCCGAGGACGATTCCGTGCTCTCCGGCGGCAATTTCCACGCCGAGCCCGTCGCCTTCGCCGCCGACATGCTCGCCATGGTCACTGCCGAAATCGCGTCGCTCAGCGAGCGGCGCATCGCGCTTTTGGTCGATCCCAAGATGAGCGGCCTGCCGGCGTTTCTGGTGGAGGACAGCGGGCTCAATTCCGGCTTCATGATCCTCCATGTCACCGCCGCCGCGCTCGTTTCCGAGAACAAGACGCTCGCGCACCCCGCCAGCGTCGACACGATCCCCACCTCCGCCAACCAGGAAGATCACGTCTCGATGGCGACCTTCGCCGCGCGAAAGGCTGGCGATATCGCCAGCAATGCCGCGAACGTGGTCGCGATCGAATTGCTGGCCGCGGCGCAGGGGCTCGATTTCCACGCGCCGCTCGTCACCTCACCGGCCTTACAAGACTCGCACGCCAAGGTGCGCGCGCTCTCGCCGCGATTGCAAAGCGACCGGGCATTGTCCGGCGATATCGCCGCGGTGCGCGCTTTGTTGGAGCGGGGCGACTTTGCCGCGTCGCGCGCGATTGCGGAGCGCGCCTGAGAGGCCCACATGGAGCCCTTGAGGAGAATGCCATGATCGAGCTTGTGATCGATAAGCGCAGCCGTGATCTCGGGGGCTTCTCAGTCGGCCGCGTGCTGCCGTTCCCGACACACCGGATGGTCGGCCCTTTCATTTTCTTCGATCATATCGGGCCGGTCGATTTTCCGCCCGGCATTCCCAAAACCGTCGATGTGCGCCCCCATCCCCACATCGGCCTGGCCACCGTCACCTATCTCTTCGACGGCGAGATGATGCACCGGGACAGCGTCGGCTCCGAGCAGGCGATCCGGCCGGGCGAGGTCAATTGGATGGTGTCGGGCAGCGGCATCACGCATTCCGAGCGCTTCGAGAAAGCGCGCGCGAGCGGGGATCATCTGCACGGCATCCAATCCTGGGTCGCGCTGCCGGATGGCCTCGAAGAAACCGCGCCGAGCTTCGCGCACTATGGCGCGAATGATTTGCCGGTGCTCGATGGCAAGGGCGTGTGGGCGCGCATCGTCGCGGGCGAGGCGTTTGGCAAGAAGGCGAATGTCGTCACGCAGTCACCGCTCTTCTATGTGCACTGGATGCTCGACGCCGGCGCCAAAGCGCAGCTGCCGAGCGGCTATGCCGAGCGCGCCATCTATGTGGTTTCAGGTCGGTCGAGATCGACGGGCGGGCCTTCGGGCCGGGCCAGATGGTGGTGTTCGCGCCGCGCGAAGACGCCGTGATCGCCTCGATCTCGCCTGCCATCGTGCTCGCGATCGCGGCGAGCCAGTCGGCGAGCGTTTCATCGAATGGAATTTCGTGTCGTCGTCGCATGGAGCGCATCGCGCAAGCGAAAGCCGATTGGCGCGCTGGGCGGATGAAGTTGCCTGACTTGGACAATGGCGAATTTATCCCGCTCCCGCCCGACCCGCCGCCAAGTGCGCCGGCTATGAGTTAGCCCTACAGCGGCCGGCCTCTCATGATCGTCGGTCGGATGTCGGTGAAGCGTGGGACATCGCCCGGAGTTCGGCCATTGCTGGATTGGCGAGAGCTGCGTCCAGCGCTTCGGCCGAGGCGAACTGGAAATGCGCGATCATCGCAAAGGGCGCAGGGGTCGCGCCCATGGGCACACCCTCGGTGAGGGTGACGCTGGCGGCGTTCATGACCCTCATCACCAGCGGGATATGCGTGTCCTTGTAATAGGCCGTGTCGAACCGCGCGCCTTCGTGGTTGGGATAGATTACGTTGAAGCTCACCGGCGCTTCCGCCGCTGCGTTCGTGGTGGCGCACGACGCGAGCGTCATCGCGCCGACACTCGTCCCGGCGCCCAAGATGAAATCGCGTCTATCCTGCATTGTTGTTCTCCCTTGCCAACGAGTTAGTGGAAGCGTGTGGAAGCGCGGCGAATCTTCTTTAGGGCGGCTGTTGGGTCGCTGACCGTCCATCCCTACATGACTTCGACGTGGAGGAGGAACTCATGGATCTAAAGTCGTTCGTCGCGGAGACGCTCTGCCAGATCCAGGAGGGTGTGGAAGAGGCAATCAAACGACGCACTGCAACCGTTGGGGCTGGCGTTATAAATCCTGTCTATCGCCGTTCGAAGAGGCCACCAAAGAGTTGTAGAGAAAGTCACGTTCGATGTGGCCGTGTCAGTTTCTGAGGGTGAGGAGAGCGGGGGCAAGGCTGTGGCATCCGCGTCTACGGCATTGGTGCTGGTGTAGAGGCAAAGGGGACGCGCGAAAGCGAGACCGTCTCCCGCGTGCAATTCGTTGTCCCGATAGTGGTCCCCACGACTGTCGTAGACGCGGATCGAACAGCGGCGCGGGACGCGGAAAATGCGAGGAGGATGGAAGAGTACCGCCAGGCGACATCGAAGAGGATCGCCTAAGCGGGTCGCAATACGCCTCGAACGCGCCAGTCCTCCTTCGCTAAAGCTTCGGAAGACAGCCTTCGCTCCGCTGCGCGTAGCGAAGGATGGCTGGGGTGCTAGGGATCGAACCTAGGAATGGCGGTACCAAAAACCGCTGCCTTACCGCTTGGCTACACCCCAAGAACGCCCGAACCAAGGGGTCCCGGCGCGGGAAGCGGCTACTTAAGGGCGCCCGCCTTTCGATGCAACACCGCCCCGCCGGGCCCGCTGAAACGGGTGCGTTGCGCCAGCCAGGGGCCCAGTCTATAAGCCCGCCTCCGTCGGAGTATAGCTCAGCCTGGTAGAGCACCACGTTCGGGACGTGGGGGTCGTTGGTTCGAATCCAGCTACTCCGACCATTCGCGCTTTGGCCGCGTATGGTTGTGGCGCTTCGGCGCGGACGGTACCCTTTCCTTCATGGCTCTCTTTGGAATCGTCACGCCGGTCTATGAAGACCAGGACAGCTTCGCGGAGCTGTGCCGCCACTTGGCCGCGCTTCAGCGCGAGGGCGGCGGCGAGCGGCGCTTTCACATGATTGCGGTGGACGATGGCTCGCTCTCTGATCCGCCGCGCGTGGCGTCGCTGGCGGAGGCGGGGCTCTCGGGCGAGATTTTGCGGCTGGCGCGCAATGTCGGCCACCAGACCGCGATCTCGATTGGCCTGGCGCGCGCGGCTGAGATACCGGGGCTCGCCGGCTGCATCGTGATGGATTGTGACGGCGAGGATCGGCCTGAAGTGATCCCCGATCTGCTCGACGCGGTGGAAAGCCAAAATATCGACGTTGCCGCCGCCGAGCGCGCCAAGCGCTCCGAACCGCTGACGTTCCAGATTTTCTACTCGGTCTATCGCCGGCTCTTCAAAGTGCTGACGGGGCAGACCTTGCGCTTCGGGAATTTCATGGCCTTGAGCCCCAGCGCGGTGCAGCGGCTTTCCGGCATGTATGAAAGCGCGACGCATGTGGCGGGCGCGGTTGTGAAAGCGCGGTTGCGGCGCGCGGACGTGCCGATCGATCGCGGCGTGCGTTATGCGGGCCGGTCCAAGATGAATTTCTCAAGCCTTGTGCTGCACGGCATGCGCGCGGTGATGGTGTTCGCCGACCTCGTGCTGACGCGCATGGCGCTCGCCATGGTGATCATGGCGGCGGTGGTGGTGGTCGTGCTGATCGGCGCGCTGGTCGCGAAGTTCATGAACTACACCACACCTGGCTGGGTTACGATCGTGATCGGCTTTGCGCTCTCGCTGTTCCTGCAAGGGGGGCTGTTCACGATGATCACGTTGATCGTCTCAAGCCTCGGCCGCGTGGATACCCCGCCGCGCGTGCGCGCGCGCGCGCTGGAATTTGTGGCGCAGATCGATCGTGTTGAAGCACCGATGCTCGCGGTGGCGGCGCGTTAGACCAAAACTACCTCAGTCATTCCGGGCGAGCGGCGCGAGATCCGGAATCCAGGGATCGCAAAGTGCGGTGCGATGGCTCTGGGTTCCGGGTACGGCTCCGCCGTCCCGGAATGACTGCGAAAATTGCTTCAAAGTGAGTGGTTAGTTCGCCGGCGGTGAGATCAAGTAATTGATCCGCAGCGGCGGCGAGTCGGAGGCATCGTCGAACGGTACGATGACGCGCGACGGCACAGCGCTCGTATCCGCCAGCGCTTGCGGCGGCGCGGCGCCCTCGCGCCACACCATCATCACGCCTTCGCTGCGCAAGCGCTCCGGCGTAATCCATGGCGATGTTTCGGGATCGCCATTGATCCACACTGACGGCGGGTGCTCATCCGTCATGCCGACAAGTCCCGCCGTCCAGATATCGCCGGCAACGATGCGAAGCGGCGCATTGGGTACTTCGCGCGCCCAGGCGCTCTCAAGCGCACGGCCGACCCGCGCCTGCGGCCAGTTTCCACGCAGGGGCTCGCCGGTAAAATGCGCGCCGTAGCGCATATGAGCGAAATAGAGGCCGGGCAGCAGCACCAGCAAAACGCCCGCGCCAACGACGAGGCGTTGCAGACGCGGCGTGGAGAAACGGTTCGCCAGCAGCGCGACAACGAGCAATCCCGAGAGATTGAACATCGGCGCGCCCCACGCGGTCTTGAGCCCCGAGCCAGTCAGCGCGCCAGCGATGGCGGTGAGCAGCGCCGGCCCCAAACCCAGCAGCAGAAGAAAGCGCAGCGCGCGCGTGTCGGGCGCGGCAGGCGCATCCGCCGCAGCTTTCCCAAACCAGCCCGCCGCAAGCAAAAGCAGCGCCATCGGCAAGTGATTGAGCGCCTCCACTGGCAAGAACGCGAGCGCATCGCCGATGCCGCCGCCTGCCGCGCGGCGCGCCGCATAGGCGAAGGGTTGGAAGTCGTGCTCGATCAGCCAGAGCGCTTGCGGCGCAACGACTGCCGCGCACGCCAACAAACCGAGCCACGGGCCGAGTGTCAGCAAGCGCTTGCGCGCCGTGCCGTCCCACAAAATCCAAGCCGCCGCGACTACGAGCAAAACAGCGGACGAATATTTCGCCCACATGCTGAGTCCCGCGAACACACCCAGCAGCAGCCATGAGAGCAAGTCGCCGCGCGTCGTCACGCGCCAAAGCATCCAGCATGTCAGCGCCCAGAGCGGCATCTGCGCGACATTGTGATTGAACTCCGTCGTCGGCCAGGAAAAGAACACGACGCCCGTCAGCAACAGCGCGCCCGCCAGAGCGCGCTTTCCATCCATCAACTCGCGCCCCAGCGCGAACACGCTCCAAAGCGTGAGACCTATGAAAAGCTGCGAGACGAAGAAGGCCGCTTGCCATGCCGTCAAGCCCGTTCCTCGGCGCACGCCCTCCAGAACCAGCCCGGGCAAGTTCGGGTGCTTGAATGTCGCCACCACGCCCTCGCGGCCCCAGGCGTACATCTCGACCACGTCGAGCGGGGGCGCGCTGTGCGATAGCGCGGGCGCCAGGCTCCAGAACACAGCCTGCGCCGCGATCAGGGCGACTAGCCCGCGCTCAGGCCGCTCGACCAGGGAGGAGAGGAACGCGCTCACGCCCCCGCCTTGCCGGAACGGGCCGGGGCCGGCAAGCACACCCCCGAAAACAGGGCTTTTGCGCCTTTACGCCGTTCACCCCTTGCCCGGCCCGGCGGGGGTCCTTATCATTTATCGATAAACACCAGGCGCGGGGCCCGGGCGGAGCGAAGCCGTGAAGCAATTCCTCATCACCGTGGCGGGGGTCCTGGTCGGGCTCTTTCTTTTCCTGTTCGTCGCTCCGATCGCGATCATCATGATTGTCAGCGCCTCGGTCAGCAGCGGCCCGCCACAGCCCTCGGCCATGGTGCTCTCGCTCGATCTTCGCGAGCCCATGACCGACCAGACCCCGCAGAACCCCTTCGCCGCGCTGGGCGGTGGGCACGCGCTCCTCGAAGTGATCGCCCGCATCGATGCGGCCCGCACCGACGACCATGTGAAGGGCATTTATGTGCGCGCCGCGACCGACGGCATGTCGCCCGCGCATGCCGAAGAAATCCGCGCCGCGCTGCAGGCCTTCCAAGCCTCGGGCAAATTCGTGGTCGCGCACCTCCAGAATGACGGCGTCCGCATGTCGATGCCGGGCTACATGGCCGTGGCCGACGCGGACGAGCTCTGGCTGCAGGATTCTAGCGAATTCATGCCGATGGGTCTTTCGGCGGAAGTCACCTTCTTCGCTGACACGCTCCGGCGCTATCATGCGCTCGCCCAATTCGAGACGCGCGAGGAATACAAGACCGCCGCGCACAGCTTCACGCAAAATGGCTTCACGCCCGCGCACCGCGAAGAGCTCAGCGGCCTGATGAACGGGCTCTACGATGTCATGCTCGCCAACATCGCGGCTGACCGCGAAATCACGCCGGCCGCCGCGCGCGCCGCCGTGGAGGCAACGCCCTTCACCGCCGCCCGCGCCGCCGAACTTCATCTGATCGATCATCGCGGACGCCCCGAGGACGCCGAGCGCGCCGCGCTCGCGCGCGCCGACAATGAGAATGCCGAGGTCGTCGATTTTGCCGCTTATCGTGCGCCTTCGCACGGCGGCGGCCCGGTGATCGCGGTGGTGCAGGGGGAAGGCGCAATCGTCTCCGGCCCCGAAAGTCACGATCTCTTCGGCGACGAATCCGTGATGAACAGCGACGTGATCTCGCAAGCGCTGCTCGAAGCGTCCGAAGACGAAAACGTAAAAGCGATTATCTTCCGCGTCTCGAGCCCGGGCGGCTCGGTTGTGGCGTCCGATCAAATCCTCCACGCCCTGCGCACCGCGCAGGAACGCGGCAAGAAGGTGATCGTCTCGATGGGCGATGTCGCGGCCTCGGGCGGCTATTACGTCGCCGCCGAAGCTGACGAGATCATCGCCGATCCGACCACGATCACCGGCTCAATCGGCGTGCTGGGCGGCAAGCTCATCATCGGCGACGCGATGGAGCATTACCTCTCCGCGCACACCGAACGTCTGCAAGTCGGCTCGCCGCTGGTGACGATGTTCTCGGCGGAAACGCAGTTCACGCCCGCCGAACGCGCCGCCTTCGCGGGCTTCATCGACCGCGCCTACCAGGACTTCCTTGGTCTCGTGGCCGCTGGGCGTAACCTCACCGTCGCGCAAGTTCGCGAAGTCGCGCGCGGCCGGGTCTGGACGGGGCAGCAAGCGCTCGACCGCCATCTGGTCGATCATCTCGGCGGCTTCCAAGTCGCGGTGACGCGCGCCCGCGCGCTCGCCGAGATCGACGAAGATGCGAGCGTGACGCTCCGCTACTTCCCGACGCAGAAGAGTCCGTTTGAATCGCTCGAGCGTTTCTTCGGCGTCTCCGCCGAAAGCGCTCAGGCGCTGGCGCGGCTCAACGCCGTGATGAGCGACCCCCGCGTCGCGCGCGCGATCGCAGTGCTGGGGGAAGAAAACACCGGTGTGCGAGCAGAGAGCCAGCAGATCGACGTTCGGTAAGGCAATGCCGTTTTGGACCAACGCTATTTCTGCTAGAGAAAACTTATGTCTGACCTCACGCTCACCTTGGCTAGTGATGATGCCCAACGGCTGGCGGAGCTGGCGGCCCGCGAAGGCGTTACGCCCGAGCAGCTCGCGGAGCAGGCCGTGCGCGCGCGCCTGGACGAAGACGCTGCTTGGCGCGCCGAAGTAGAGGCCGGCCTGGCCGAACTTGATGCGGGAAAGTCCATGTCGTTCGAGGATTTTGAGCGCGAGATGGACACGTTCATGACCGAACTGCGCGCGAAGAGTGCCTGAGCGGCGCGCTCTGCGCATTGTGATTTCTTCCCGCTTCGCTACGGAGCTGAAGCATCAAATCGGGTGGATCACGAAATACAGCGCCAAGGCCGCGGATGCGGCAGACTCGCGGGTACGCGTCGCAGTTGCGCGTCTTGCTCGCTATCCGCTTCTTGGCCGGCCTGGACGCATCGCGGGCACGCGTGAACTCACGGTGCCGAAAACGAGATTGATTGTGGCCTATAGAGTAACCGAGGATTCCGTGGAGGTCGCAGCGCTGCGTCATTCCAGCCAGCTTTGGCCGACAGACATCTAGCCCTTGTTCTCAACCTCGTACTTCGGCAAATCCGCGCGCAGCGTCTCATAAAGCCGCTCCACGAAGCGCTCGACGTCTTCGTCGACGAAGTCGTCGAAATACGCATCGAGATTGCTCTCGAACACGTATTCGCCGCCCTCGGCGAAAATGAAGCCGAGTTCTTCGTCGGTGGGGACGTGGATGACGGCGATCGAGGTTTCGTCGTCATCGTCTTCGCCGGCGAGCGTGAAGGCGAGGCGGCGGCTTTTGATTTTTTCTTCGAGCACGGGCGCGAGCGCCTGCAGCGCGGCGAGATCGTCGAACTCGGTATCGTCCTCTTTCAGCGACGCTTCGAGCCGGCGGCGCGCGCTGTCGACTTCGTCGTCGAAGCCGGCGACATGGCCGCTTTCCCGTTCGGACGGTTTCTTGCCCATCATGCCGCTTCCATGAGGCTTTGAAACACCGCCGCGCCTCCGAGACGGCCGAGCGATGGGTCGGAAACGCGCTCGGGGTGGGGCATCATGCCGAGCACATTGCCGCGTTCGTTCACGATGCCGGCGATGTCGCGCGCCGAGCCGTTGGGATTGTCGAGATAGCGGAAGACGACGCGGCCTTCGCTCTCGATGCGGTCCAGCGTGTCTTCGTCGGCGTAATAGCGCCCATCGCCATGCGCGACCGGGATCATGGTCTCGCGCGTTTCGCGATAGGCGCGGGTGAAGGCGGTGTTGCCGTTGGCGACAGCGAGCGGCACGTCGCGGCAAACGAAACGCTGTCCGGCATTTTTCAGAAGCGCGCCGGGCAGGAGGCCCGCTTCCGCCAGCACCTGGAAGCCGTTGCAGATGCCCAGCACCAGCCCGCCGCGCTCGGCATGCGCCGCGACCGCCCGCATGATCGGGCTCCGCGCCGACATCGCGCCGGAGCGGAGATAGTCGCCGTAGGAAAAGCCCCCCGGCAGCACCACAACGTCCACGCCCTCCGGGAGGGCGGTGTCTTTGTGCCAGACCATGCTGGTCGGCTGGCCGGAGAGCCGGGTGAGCGCCCGCGCCGCGTCGCGGTCGCAATTGGAACCCGGAAAGACGATGACGGCTGATTTCATGCGGCCCCTCATAAAGCCCCGAGCGATTCCGGCCAAGGGGATGTAGGATGTGCCCACATGCCGCCCATACTCATCGCTGTCATTCTTGGATCGATCGCCGCAACCGGCGTGCTCACCTGGCTTTTCGCGCGCGCGGACCGGGATCGGCTTGAGTGAGCGAGGGGCAGATTTTGGCCTTGGTGGTTCTTGGCGCTTTGCTCGTGCTGTTGGCCGCCGGGCTCCAGGGACGGGGTCGGCGCGGTGGCGACGGTTCTGACAGTGGCGGCGCCGGCGGGGAGTATGGCGGCTCGCGCCATGATTTCAGCGATGGCGGCGATAGCGGCGGCGGAGATGGCGGTGGCGGTGGGGACTGATATGAGGCCGCTCGGTGGCTGAAATTTCTGTAGAGCGCATCGATGCAGCAGGCCGCGTCGTTTCGCCCAGCGAAGCGCGCCGCTTCCTTGCCGAGGGCGAGGCGCTGCACCGCGACTTTCGCCCGAATCTTGGTCCCGACTATGCCGGGTACATGGACCGCATGGGCGCGGAGGGCGCCGAAATCCTTCAGCTGGCGGATGAGGGCGAGGTGCGCGCCATCGCCGTCTGGCGTACGTTTCTCACGACTTATTGCGGGCGTCGCTTCGAGGTCGATGATTTGGTGACGTCAGCCACGCAGCGCTCGAAGGGCTATGGCGAGACGATGCTCCGGCACTTGGAAGCGAAAGCCCGCGCGCTGAAGTGCGATGCACTGATGCTGAGTTCAGGCACGCAGCGTGTCGACGCGCACCGCTTCTATTTCCGCAATCGCCTGGGCATTGTCGCGTTTCACTTCTCGAAGCCGCTGACCGGCGACTAGCCCGCGATCTCGACGCGGTAGCTTTCGATCACGGTGTTGGCGAGCAGTTTTTCGCACATGTCCTTGACCTGCGCTTCAGCCGACGCGGCGTCCAAGCCATCATCGAGTTCAAGCTCAATCATCTTGTTCACGCGCGCGCTCACGACCGAGGGAAAGCCCAAATCCTTGAGCGCGCCCGCGACCGCTTTGCCTTGTACATCAAGCACGCCGGGCTTCAGGCCAACATGAACCAGAGCCTTCATCAGTGCACGCTCTCACCGCCCGCGGCCGCGGCGGCGGGGCCGACCGTGCCTTGCTGCTTCAGGATGCCTAGGCGCCGCGCCACTTCGACATACGCCTCGGTGACATTGCCGAGATCGCGGCGGAAGCGATCCTTGTCCATCTTCTCGTTGGTTTGCACGTCCCAGAGGCGGCACGAGTCCGGGCTGATTTCGTCGGCGATCACGGTGCGCACCATGTCGCCTTCATAGAGCCGGCCGAACTCGATCTTGAAGTCGATCAGTTTGATGCCGACGCCGCCGAACATGCCGAAGAGATAATCGTTCACGCGGAGCGTCAGCGCCATGATGTCGTCGATCTCCTGGGTCGAGGCCCAGTTAAACGCGGTGATGTGTTCTTCGGCGACGATCGGGTCCTGTAGCGCGTCGTTCTTGTAATAGAATTCGATGATCGAGCGCGGCAGTGGGGTGCCTTCTTCGATGCCCAGGCGCTGGCTCAGCGAGCCCGCCGCCACGTTCCGGCACACGACCTCAAGCGGAATGATCTCGACCTCGCGCACCAGCTGCTCGCGCATATTCATCGTCTTGATGTAATGCGTCGGCACGCCAATGGCGTTCAGGTTCTGCATGATGAAACCAGAGATCTGGTTGTTGACGACGCCCTTGCCCTCAAGAATAGCCTTCTTCTGCGCATTGAAGGCGGTCGCGTCGTCTTTGAAATACTGGATCAATGTTCCGGGCTCCGGGCCCTCGAACAGGATCTTGGCTTTGCCTTCGTATATTTTCTTGCGACGGGACATCGTATCATCCCTCCTTGAGGGGCGCTGGCTAAGGGCCGAGCGTGGACTGGGAACAAGCTTTGCGTGGATTCGCGACGCCGTCCCCCCACAAACTTAGGGGAAGTGGCCGGCCGCCACAATGTGGCGCGGCTGCGACGCGAGAACTAAGGTCAGGGCCGTTGATCCGGCCTAGGGCCGCCTTTATGTCTGGCCGGACGACCCAGCGAGGAACCATGAGCCAATTCGACGACCGCGGCCGCGCCGAGGAAGCAAAGTACAGCCTGGACCAGGAACTTGAGTTTAAGGCTCAGGCGCGCCGGGCCAAGCTGGTCGGCCGCTGGGTGGCGGGGCTCATGGGCCTCGCGGACGAGGCGGCGGACGATTACGCCAAAACGGTCGTGATCGCGGACCTGGAAGAGGCCGGCATCGAGGACCTGTTCAAGAAGCTTCGGGCGGACCTGAACCTCCACGCCATTGAGCTTTCGGACCACCAAATCCGCGCCAAAATGGACGAATGCCTGATCGAGGCGCGCAATCAGATCAGAGCGGGCGTGTAGCAAAAAAAGGAGACGGGCATGCGGCGGGGAGCGCTTCTGGTCGTGTTGGCGGCGAGCTTGCTCACCGCTTCGTGCATGTCGACGCAATATGCCTCCGCGGCGCCAATGATTGCCGCAGCGCCGAGAACCCGTCCGAGTGCTTTCGCGCGCGCCGCGAGGCTGTCGAAGCGGAAGAGGCCAGGCGTATCCGCTACGAACGCGAGCATCGCGCCATCGACCGGCCGCGCACCGATCCCGCGGGCGATGTCGTGAATTTTTCGAGCTCCACCTAACCGGTAAGCGGGCGTTAGGCGCCGCGTGCTAGTGTTCTGCTGGGCGAGGCGGACGTGGCGCGTAGCGCTTTTTTCACCATGAGTTTGATGGCGTTGGCCGCGTGCGGCGGCCCGAACGCCGATCTTCCTGTCGAGGAAGCACGCGGCGTGCTCGAAGACTTCGCGCGCGGCAGTGCGCCCGCCGATGCGTGCACGCCGGAAGGCCGCGACCTTTTGCGCAGCGCGACGCGCTCCTATTCCAGGGCGATGGCAGAGCGTGGTGAGCCCTGGCCCGATATCATTAAACTGTCCAACGACGGCGGCGAGGGCATTACCGATATCGACGTGATGGTGTTGGCCGGCGTCGGCGCGGGCTTCATCGAGCCGTCGGATTTGAACGGGCCGGCTCGGCAATACACTCAGCTCATGACGCTTGGCGGCTACAACACCGAACTCTTCAACATGCAGCGCGCCGTGCGCGACGCCTGCCACGAAGTGCTTGCCTTGCAGCAAGCGACTGCACGTTATGCGATCGATTTTGAGCGCTACGAACGCGCCGCGCAACGCGCAGGCGAGCGGGGCGAGAGCGCGTCGGACTTGCACCGCCGCCAAGAACGCATGCTGCGCGCACAGCGCCATCTGCAGCGTCTCGCGGAAGCCGTGCAGGCAAAAATGGAAGACAGCGCCGAGCGCTAGCCGAACACGCGGTCGAAGATTTGGGGGAGGCGCGCGAAGTGGTGGGCGTCGTCGAAGCAGCCCGCGAGCGTCTTTGCATCGAGTTTGCTGGTGACATCGGCATCAGCGCGCAGGCGATCGATCAGTGCGTTCTCTGGGCGCGGCGGCGGGCTTTGCCAGACGGCCATCGCGTGCTTCTGCACCAAACGATACGCACCTTCGCGGCTCAGGCCCGCTTGCGTGAGCGCCAGCATGACGCGCTGCGAATTGTGCAGGCCCCCGAGCAGCGCGATGTTGCGCGCCATGTTCTCGGGATAAACCACGAGCTTCTCAACGACGCCCGCGAGGCGATGGAGCGCGAAGTCGAGATGGATGGTGGCGTCCGGCCCGATGCCGCGCTCTACTGATGAATGCGAGATATCGCGCTCGTGCCAGAGCGCGACATTCTCAAGCGCCGGCGTCACAGCTGAACGCACCAGACGCGCGAGGCCGCAGAGATTTTCTGTCAGCACCGGATTGCGCTTGTGCGGCATGGCCGACGAGCCCTTTTGGCCGGGCTCGAAATATTCCTCGGCCTCCAACACTTCCGTGCGCTGCAGGTGGCGGATTTCAGTGGCGAGGCGTTCGACGCCCGCCGCCACAACTGCAAGCGCCGTGAAGAACGCGGCATGGCGATCGCGCGGGATGACTTGGGTGGAGACGGGCTCAACGGCGAGGCCAAGCTTATCCGCGACATAGGCCTCAACACGCGGATCGATTTGCGCGAAGGTGCCGACCGCGCCGGAAATCGCGCACGTTGCGATCTCGGTTCTCGCCACGCGCAAGCGTTCCAGGTTGCGCGCGAACTCCGCATAGTGCCCGGCGAGCTTCAAGCCGAACGTGGTTGGCTCGGCGTGAATGCCGTGGCTGCGGCCGATGCATGGCGTGGCCTTAAACTCGAACGCGCGCTTCTTCAGCGCCGCGAGCACGCGCTCCACGCCCGCGATCAGCAAATCGCTTGCGCGCGAAAGCTGCACCGCAAGGCACGTGTCGAGCACGTCGGAAGACGTCATGCCCTGATGCGCGAAGCGCGCTTCGGGGCCGACATGCTTGGCGACATTGGTGAGAAACGCGATCACGTCATGGCGGACTTCGCGCTCGATCTCATCGATACGGTCGACCTCGAACTTGCCCTTAGCGCGGTACGCCGCCGCGGCCGAAGCCGGAATGGCGCCGAGTTCGGCGAGCGCCTCCATCGCGAGCGTCTCGATATCGAGCCAGATGGCGTAGCGGGTTTCCGGCGACCAGATCGCCGTCATTTCGGGGCGGGAATAGCGTGAAATCATGCGCGCTTGATGCGACCGCGCGCGCCGAAGGTCAACTAGAGGAGGCCGAGCGTCTTGAAGCTCGATGCGCCATTGCGGCCGATCACGAGATGATCGTGCACTTTGACGCCGACCGCGCCCGCGGCGGCCACGATTTCGCGCGTGATCTGCACGTCGGCGGCGGAGGGCGAGGGATCGCCGCTTGGGTGATTGTGCACAAGGATCACCGAGGCAGCCGAAAGCTCGAGCGCCCGGCGCGCCACTTCGCGTGGATACACCGGGGCATGATCGATGGTGCCTTCGTTCATTACTTCGTCGGCCAGGAGCTGGTTTTTCACGTCGAGAAAGAGCACGCGGAATTGTTCGCGCGGCGCATGCGCCATCGCGGTGCGGCAATAATTGATCAGCGCCGACCAAGAACCGACGATGGTGCGCTGCTTCACCTGCGCCCGGCCGGCGCGCTCGATCACGGCTTGAAGAACCTTGAGCTCCGCCGCGACCCCAGGCCCCGCGCCATTCACCTCCGCGATCCGCTGGGGAGGCGCGGCGAGCACCGCCGAGAGATCGCCGAAGCGATCGATCAGCGCTTTGGCGAGAGGCTTGGTGTCGCGGCGTGGAATGGTGCGGAAAAGCAGCATTTCCAGAAGCTCGTAGTCCGCGAGCGCTTCGGCGCCCGCCTTCTCGAAGCGGTCACGCAGGCGCGAACGGTGATCGTGGAAGTGCGGCCGCTCGGTTTCGGGCTTGGTTTTGCGTGCGAGGGGCAAATCAACGGGCGCAGGCGTGGCAGCATCGATCTGAAACAGGAAGTGCGACGCGTCTTCCACCGCGCTCGCCAGCGCTTTGCGATCCTTGCCGGATCGTCCCTCATTGGAGCGCGCCGCCATCGCGGCTTTAGCTCGCCGCTTCGTGCAAGATATGCGGCTGATCGATGCCTGCGGGGGAGGCGGTGAAAATCTCGACGCCGGTTTCGGTGACGCCGACCGAGTGCTCGTATTGCGCCGAGAGCGATTTGTCCTTGGTGACGGCGGTCCAGCCATCGTTCAGGATTTTGACGCCAGGGCTCCCGATATTGAGCATGGGCTCGACCGTGAACATCATGCCGGGCTGGAGCTTGGCGCCTTGGCCTGGGCGGCCGAAGTGAAGAATGTTGGGCGCGTCGTGGAAGATGCGCCCAAGCCCGTGGCCGCAGAATTCGCGCACTACAGAGCAGCGCTCGCTTTCGGCGTAAGATTGAATGGCGTGCCCAAGATCGCCGAGCGTCGCGCCAGGCTTCACCGCATTGATCCCGCGCATCATCGCTTCGTAGGTCACGTCCATCAGCCGGCGCGCTTTACGCGGCACTTCGCCGATGGCGTACATGCGGCTGGTATCGCCGTGCCAGCCATCGATGATGACGGTGACGTCGATGTTCACGATGTCGCCATCGCGCAAAGTCTTCTCACTGGGGATGCCGTGGCAGACGACATGGTTGAGCGAGGTGCACACCGTGTGGCGGTAGCCGCGATAGAAGAGGCATGCCGGCAACGCGCCATTGTCGAGCACGAATTGGCGCGCGAGATCGTCAAGCCGCCCAGTCGAGACGCCGGCCTTGGCTTCCGGCACCAGCATGTCGAGGCAGGCCGCGGCGACTTTGCCGGCGCGGCGCATGCCTTCGAAGGCCTCGCGCGCATAAATCTTGATTTGCCCGGTGTTGCGGGCGGGGGGCCTCGTCGGCTTCGACGAAATTCATGCGAGTCTCCGGTTCGGCCCCTCATGTAGCATCTCCGCGTCCGGTTTGTACCCCCGTTTGGGGTGACGGAAGCGCCCGAAACGCGCATATTCGCGCCCATGCCCGACCGTAATGTCACCGCCGCCGTGCTTTTGATCGGGGACGAAATCCTGTCGGGCCGCACGCAGGACGTGAACCTGCACGTGATCGCCAAATTCCTGGCGCCGCTCGGCGTACAAGTGGCCGAGGCGCGCGTGATCGCGGACGTGCCGGAAGAGATCATCGAGGCGGTGAACGCGCTGCGCGCGCGGCACGACTACGTCTTCACCACCGGCGGCATCGGCCCCACGCACGACGATAAAACGGCGGACGCCGTCGCTGCCGCGTTCGGTGTCGGCATCGATGTGCGCGCCGATGCGCGGGCGATCCTGGAAGCGCAATACAAGAAGGGCACGCTGAACGATGCGCGGCTCAAGATGGCGCGCATCCCGGACGGCGCGAGCCTGATCGCCAACCCTGTTTCAAAAGCGCCGGGTTTTCAGATCGGCAATGTCTTCGTGCTCGCCGGCGTGCCGTCGATCATGCGCGGCATGCTGGAGGATATTCCCCACCGCATCGAAGGCGGCAAAATCGTTCGCGCGCGCACGATCCGGGGTAAGGGCGTCCGCGAGGGGGAGATCGCGGTTGAGCTTGCCGCGCTCGAAGAAGCCGCGCCCGCCGTGACCTTCGGCTCTTACCCCTGGTTCTCGCCCGACGGCCACGGCCTGCACCTCGTCGCCCGCTCGGCCGACGCCGCCGCGCTCGACAAAGCCGCCGCCGACCTCAAGGCTCTCATCCGCTCGCGCGGAGGAGAGCCCGAGGAAACGGACGACGCCTGAGTTTATTGCCCGGTTTGCACCAAGGCCTGACCGCCGATCACGCAGGTGTCGCTGTCGAGCGGGCACTGGCCGTTCCAGCGCTCGATCTCGCGCATGCGCAGCACTTGAGGATTGTTGGCCAAGGCCGCGCCTTCGATCTGCGTGGCGCGCGCGAGGCCCTCGGCTTGCGCGATGCGTTGCTGGGCTTGCGCCTGAACCACGCGCACCTGCGCTTCTTGTGTCGCCACGTTTTGTTCGGCCTCGATGCGCTGATTGATGCGGTCGCGGATGGTCTCCGGCAGCGAAGGCGCGCCGACGAGATTGATATTGTCGATGATGACGCCTTCCTGGCCGAGACGCTGGTTGAGAAGGGTCGTCACCTCCACCAGCAGGCGCGAGCCTTCACCCGAGACGAGCTGTTGCGAGGTGTATCTCGGGCCAAGGCGGACGAAGGCGTCTTGCAGGTCGCGCTGCACGGGGCCGCGCACCATGTCTTCGAAGCCGAGGCGATAGCGTTGCACGGCGTTGCTGGCGCGCTCGGGATCGATGCGCACCTGCACGCTGATGGCCATGCGCGTCGGCACGCCGTCGGCATTGTTGAACTGGATCGCGGGGCCGATCGCTTCGCCGCTATCGGCCCAGACCTCCGTGCGTGTCGTGGTCGGGAATTTCAGCACATAGGAGCCGAGTTGCGGGAAGTACCAGCCGACGCCGAGTTCGGCTTCCTGCACGCCCGCATGGGCGCCGAGATCGATCACGCGCACGCCGACTTCGCCGGAGCGCACGCGCGTGCCTGAACAGGCGACCGCCGAGCTCAAAACGAGCACGACGATGGCGATGATGATCAGCAAAGTACGGTTCATAGGAAATCTCCCCCGAAATCTGGATGGCGTGGCGGTTGGCGTGCGGCTCATTGTGGCTGGTCCTCCCGGAGCATGGCCCATAGCCGCGCGATGCCGAGCACAGGCCCGGCGACGGCGAGCGCGGCGCCAAGCGCAAGCGCCCAATCGGCGCGGACATTCATGAGCGCAAGCCCGCCCGCGAACACGATGATCGTGGCCGCGATAATGGCGATGAGCGCCCCAAGGCGCTTGGTGATGCCGGTTTCGTTCATCCTCGCTCTCCTTTGATCGTCCGGCTCGGACGACGAAAGAGGAGCGATTTCCCCCGGGGCGTGTGACGCCTGTTCCCTAAACGTGGGGAGATTTGGCCTGCGTGCAATTGCCCGCGCACCCAAAATCGGCGCAAACGACTCGCAACTGGCGCTCGCGCTCGCCCGCGGGCTCGGTTAGAACGCGGCGGCGCGAGCGTGGCGAAACTGGTAGACGCAGCGGACTTAAAATCCGTTCGCCGCAAGGCGGTGCGGGTTCAACTCCCGCCGCTCGCACCAGCCTTCGCAACGCGCAGCGGGGCGAAGGCCGCCACGCCGGAGCTTTGGCGAAGGCGGGCTGTGCACCGGCCGCGCGGCTACGGCTGGGCAAGCCGACAAATGGAATAGCTAAACAACACATGCCCACGGACGTCGCCCTCACCCTCCCTCCAGCGCTCGATTACGCCGGCGTCGCCGTCTTCGCGCTGACCGGCGCGCTCGCGGCGGCGCGGGATCGGCACGACATCATCACCTTCCTCTTCTTCGCCGTGGTCACTGGCGTTGGCGGCGGGACGCTGCGCGATCTTTTGATCGGCGCGCCGGTGTTTTGGATTCAGGATCCGGCGTATCTCGCGGTCGGCGGCGCGGCGGCTGTTGTGGTGTGGGTGCTGGGCGAGCGGCTGGCGCGCTCTTCGGCGCTCCTCTGGCTCGATGCGGTTGGGCTTGGGCTTTACGCGGTGATCGGCGCGGGCAAGGCGATGGCGTTCGGCGTCCATCCGCTGGTCGCGGTGGCGATGGGCGTACTGACGGCGACCTTCGGCGGCGTGTTGCGCGACGTGCTCGCGGGCCAGCCTTCCATTTTGTTGAAGCGGGAAATCTATGTGACGGCGGCATTGCTCGCAGCCATCGCGTTCGCGGTTTTGAGCGCGCTTCACGTTCCGCCGCTCTGGGCGGGCGCCGCGGGCGCGCTCCTGGGTTTCGGGGTGCGGGCCGGCGCCATACATTGGGGTTGGAGCATGCCGGCTTTCGGCGCGCGAGGAGACGGCGGTGGCCCAGAAGCTTGAACTTGTCGAGGTTTCGCCGCGTGACGGGCTGCAGAACGAGGCCGAGGTCGTCTCGACCGAAAACAAGCTGAAGCTGATCGATCTCATTCTCGCGGCGGGTTTTCGGCGGCTGGAGGCGGGGAGCTTCGTCAATCCGAAGAAGGTGCCGCAGATGGCCGACGGCGACGCGGTGTTCGCCGGGCTGCCGCAGCGCGCCGACGCGACCTTCATCGCGCTCGCGCTCAATCTGCGCGGCGTTGAGCGCGCGCTGGAAGCGGGCGCGCGCGAGATCAATTATGTGTTCTGCGCCTCCGATGGCTTTTCGATCCGCAACAATGGCGGCACGGTTGAAGAAACGTTCGCGGTATGGCCGGCGGTGGCCGCGATGGCGAAGGCGGGCGGTGCGCGCTTGTCGGCCACCATCTCAACCGCTTTCGGCTGCCCATTCGACGGCGAGGTTGAGGTTGCGCGCGTCGTCGATGTCGCGGCGCGCTGCGCTTCACAAGGCATCTTCGAACTCGCGCTGGCCGACACGATCGGCGTTGCGGCGCCGAGCGATGTCAAAGCGCGCTTCCGCGCGGTGAAGGCGGCGCTTCCCTCGTCGATCCAATTGCGCGCGCATTTTCACAACACGCGCAACACCGCGCTCGCCAATGCTGTTGCGGCGGTGGAGGAGGGCGTGACGGTGCTCGATGGATCGCTCGGTGGCATCGGCGGCTGTCCGTTCGCGCCCGGCGCGGCGGGGAATGTACCGACCGAGGACCTTGTCTATATGTTCGAGCGCATGGGCTTCGACACGGGGATCGATTTGGACGTGGCGATCGAGGCCGCGCATTTCGTCGGCGCTGTGCTGGGCAAGCAGACGCCCGGCATGGTGAGCCGCGCTGGGCCGTTTCCCAAACGCTGACACGAAAACGGCCGCCGCGTCGCCGCGACGGCCGAACTCATTTTCGTAGAGACGTGCTCTTAGAGAGCGCGGCTGACCGAGAACACGATCTTGTCGTCCGTCGCCGATTCAGAGCCGAAGCCCTCGGCGCCGTCCGTGGTCGTATAGGTCGCGCCGAAGCCGAAGCCGTGAGCGGCGAAGCTCGCGCCAGCACGATACGTGTTGTAGCTGCCGACATTTTCGACATCCTGGTTGCCGTACGCGGCGGACAGGCTGAACGACTCGGTCAGAGCGAAGCCAGCGGCGACTTCGCCGTACAGGCCGACTTCATCGAAGGTGCCGAAATCGTCGCTGTAATAGACCGTGGCGCTGAGCGTCAGCGGGTCGAGCGGCGAGAAGCTAGCGCCGCCCTTCAATTCGTAAAAGTCGAGGTCGCCGCCGGCGTCCGTCGAACCCGGATAGAAGTAGCCGAGCACGGCGAAGTCGAGCGCGACGGGGCCGAGTTCCGGCTTCACGCCAGCATAAAGATCAAGCTCGGTGTTGCCGCTGGTGCCGAAATCGACGCTCGAGGCCCAGGTGCCGGCATAAAAGATGCCGTTGGAATAATCGAAGCCGCCTTGGACGGCGAAATCGTTGCCGGATTGCGAAATCCCGCGCCAGACATAGTCGGACGTGAACGCCACGTTGCCCGACAGACTGCCTTCGGCGCTGGCGACGCCAGTGGTCCCGGCCATAGCCGCGCCAACAAGCAAAGCGGCGCCAATGAACTTCTTCATAAATCTCATCCCTTTATTCCCCGCGGTATCTCGCCGCGACATGGCGAGGCTCACGCCACAGCGTGAACGAGTGGTTAAGCAGGGCTACCTTGAGCAGCCTCCGTTGCATGGAAAGCCGTTCATGTTGCAGGCGCGCCACGCACGCTGAAAGCGCTTAATTAGCGGGCTGAAACAACGACGTTTGACGTAATATTGTGCGCGTCAAAGGTCACCGTTGCGCGAAAGACGCATAGCCAAGGTGCATGCCGGCATCCACCAGAAGAGTTTCGCCCGTAACGTGCCGGGACGCATCCGAAAGGAAGAAAAGTCCAGCATCGGCAATGTCTTCTGGAAGCGATGCGGCCTGCAGCGGGGTCAGTTTTTTCGCCGCTTCGCGCATCTTTTCGATTCCCTCGGGCGTGAAACCCTCCTGATGCCAGCGCGTATCGATGAAGCCAGGGCAGAGCGCGTTGACGCGGATCTTGGGCCCCATCGCGCGCGCCAAAGATAACGTCATCGTGTTCAAGGCGCCTTTCGAGGCGGCGTACGCGATCGATGATCCAATGCCCGTCACGCCCGCGATGGAAGACACCATCAAGACCGCGCCGCGCCCGCTGGCTTCGAGCAGCGCGCGCGCCGCGCGAAGCATTTGAAACGGCCCCACCACGTTCACGGCATAGAGCCGCTGGAAATCATCCGCCGTGAGCGCGGAGAGATCGCCGTGGTTCTGCGCGAACTTGGTGATGCCGGCATTGTTCGCGAGCGCATCGATCCGGCCATAGGGCGCGGCGGCCTCGGCGATGGCCCGGCAATCTTCATCCTTGGAGACGTCGCCCTGCGCCAGCACGGCCTCGGACCCCGCGACACGGACGGCTTCGGCGGTGGCTTGGGCCTCCGCGGCGCTCTTGGAATAATTGATGATGACGGCCCTGGCGCCGCGCGTGGCGGCCCCAACCGCGAGCGCGGCGCCCAGGCCCGTCGCGCCGCCGGTGACCAAAACCACCTTGTCTTCAAAATCGCGCATGCGCTTCTCCATTTGCCCGCCGCGCCTATGAGCGCTAGCAGGCGCAGATGAGCAATGAAAACTCCGCCCTAACCCAGCTTGGCCATGCCGCGAGCATCCCCGCGAACCCGGAAGCGGCGGTGCTGGAGCGCGTCGCCAATCCGCACCCGGACACGCTCTATCTCGCGCGCTTCACCGCGCCCGAATTCACCTCGCTCTGCCCCGTCACCGGCCAGCCGGACTTCGGGCTTCTGGTGATCGATTATGCGCCCGGCGCGTGGCTGGCGGAATCCAAAAGCCTGAAGCTCTTCCTCGCGAGCTTCCGCAATCACGGCGCCTTCCACGAAGCGTGCACGTTGCAAGTCGCCAAGCGCATCGTCGACACAATCGCGCCGCGCTGGCTGCGCATCGGCGGCTATTGGAACGCACGCGGCGGCATTCCGATCGATGTGTTCTGGCAGACGGGCGCGCCGCCGGAGGGCCTGTGGCTGCCGGATCAAGGTGTGGCTGGGTATCGGGGGCGGGGCTAGCAATGGATTTGCGAACCGCGTTCGAACAAATCGCGTCGAGTTTTCCAAATTCATCTGGGGTTACCGGCGATAACGACGCAGGCTTTGAGGTGGCTTGGACCGGCGCAACGGTCCCTGCAGGCGTGCGCTCGTACGGGAAACAAGTCGTGGTCTTCCTGGCTGAAGCCGAATCGGAGGTGGTCTCTGTGTCAGCTGCCACCGAACTCTTGAGCGGGATATTCAACGACGTTTATGTGGCGGTCTTGGGCTTCAAAAATGACGCGCTCATCCGCTGCTACATCGCGCCTGCGAACAATATTGGTGCAGGCTTGAACAGCCCGACACATGTATATTTGGGACCAATCGCGACCCCCGTTGATGAATTGCGCATCCGAAGCTGGTCTGGCGCTCTGGACGCTTGAGGCAACCTACATCGCGCGCTGCTGTATGGGAGATGCCGGATGAACGAAGCAGTCGCCCGCGCCATTTCCGCGGAACTGTCTTTGATGCTTGCGGCGTTCAATAGGCTCACTGCCTTGACTCAATCGATCAGCGATGAGGATGAGCGGAGTTCATATCGCAGAAGTCTTGGCGAATTGATGGTGCGCTGCGAGCAGGAGCTCGTCAGGCCGATATCGAAAAAATATCCGCATCTCGATCCGATAAAGGGCTGACGGCGTCGCTTTCTGGCCTCAGCCCTTCGCCGTCGCGTCATAAATCAGCACGCGTTCCCACAGATGCTCCAGCTCACGAAACCGATCGTGGATTGGATGATCCTGATAGATGTCGTGGCCGGCGAGATCGTTGAAGGCGGTGATGAGGGCGCAGGAATAGGATCGGTCGATGACGGGGCGATCCGTTTCCGCCGGCGCGCCTACGAAGAAATAGGTGAGGCTCGGAATATCGCCGAGCGCTTTCACGCCGGCCCAGAATTGCGCGCGTTGCGCGTCGGTCAAATCAGGCTTCAGCCAAAAATACACGGAATGAACGAACACCGAATTTCCCCTTTGACCAACTTAGAACTTCGAAACGCGCGTTGTCACATCCGCGCGGAAACGCTCGATCGCCGGCTTGCCCGGCGAGCCCAGAAACACAAAGCCCGCGATCTTCTCGTGCTCGGTGCAACCCAGCGCGGCGCGGGGCGCGCGCGTCGTAGGTCGGCCATTCCGTGAGCCAGGCGCCGGCAAAGCCCATGGCGTGCGCGGCGATGAGGAGGCCGTAGCACGCGGCGGCGGAGGAGAGCGTTTGCTCCCATTCCGGAATTTTCGGATGCGGCGCCGCGGTCGAGATCACCATCACGCAGACCGGCGCGCGCATGAAATTGCCGCGCGCGAACGCGAGCCTTGAAGCATCGACGCCCGCATCGTTCACGATCACGTCCGCGAGCTTGGCGCCGGCGCGTTCGCGCGCTTCGCCTTCGATGATCACGAAACGCCAAGGCCCCAGCTTGCCGTGATCGGGCACCCGCGCGGCGAGGCGGATCAGCGCTTCAAGTTGCGCGGCGCTGGGGCCCGGCTCAGTGAGTTCCGCTATTTTCGTGGAGCGCCGCCGCGCGAGCAGCGCGAGCGTTTCGGCGCTTTCGCAGATCGCGTTGGCGGGTTCGTTTTCGGCGGGGGCGGGCGGTACGGCTTCGACGGAGAGAGGCATGGCGCTTCTATGGACTGCCGGCGCCCCCGCCGGCAACGCCGCTTGCCGGCGAGGGCGCCGGCAGTCCAGAGAGAACCGATGAGCGATGACTGGCAGGACGACACCGATCCGTGGACCGTGCGTAGCGTGAAGCGCGCCTATGAGAGCGGATGGTTCATCGTCGACGATCATGACGTCCTCAACCCCGCCGGCAATCCCGGCCATTACGGCGTTATCCGCGTGAAGCGCCTTGCGGTCGGCGTGCTGCCGATCGAGCCGGACGGAACGGTGCATCTCGTTGGGCAATGGCGGTTCCCGCTTGGGCGCTATTCCTGGGAGATGCCGGAGGGCGGCGCGGAACTCGATGAACCGCCCGAACTCTGCGCGCGGCGCGAACTGGAGGAGGAGACCGGCTTCACCGCCGGCAAGCTCCAAGAGATCCTCCGCATGGATATGTCCAACTCCCTGACCGACGAGCGGGCGTTCCTTTATCTCGCCACCGACCTCACGCCCGGCCTGGCCCAGCCCGAGGAAGTCGAGGTGTTGCAGCGCCGGAGCGCCCCGTTTCGCGACGTGCTAACCCGTGTGTGCGACGGGCGGATAACGGACTCGCTGACGGTTGCCGCTGTGCTGCGCGCCCACCACATGGCGGTGACGGGAGGCTTGCCCGAGGCGCTGGCTCGGGCGATGCTGGCATAAGAAAAGTGGAGACTTTCCATGCCCGAAGCGGTTCAGCGGGTGTTTGAGAATTCGGGCGGCGTCTGGGCGCAGCTCCGGGTCGAGGCCATGCAGGCCGCGGCCGAGGAGCCGTTGCTGGCGTCCTATCTCCACGCCTCGATCCTGCACCATGACCGGATCGAGGACGCGCTCTCTTATCACCTCGCCCAGAAGCTGGGTGACGGTGACCTCGGTGCTCTCCAATTGCGCGAAGTCGCCCGCGAGGCCTACCGGGCCGATCCTGAGATCGCCGCGCAAGCGGCGCGCGACATGCGCGTGGTGCGCGAGCGCGATCCCGCGACCCGCTCCTACATCCAGCCGTTTTTGTATTTCAAAGGCTATGGCGGGCTGCAGGCCTACCGGATCGCGCATTGGCTCTGGAAACAGGAGCGCGAAGTGCTCGCCTTCCATCTGCAAAGCCGGATTTCCGAACTCTATTCGATCGACATCCACCCCAACGCCCAGATCGGCGCGGGCGTCTTCATTGACCACGCGCACGGCATTGTCATCGGCGAAACCGCCGTCGTGGAGGATGACGTCTCGATGCTGCATTCGGTGACGCTCGGCGGCACCGGCAAAGCGGGCGGCGATCGTCACCCGAAGATCCGCCGCGGCGTGATGATCGGCGCGGGCGCGAAAATTCTGGGCAATATCGAAGTTGGCGAAGACGCGCGCATCGCGGCGGGTTCAGTGGTGCTGGATGATGTGCCGGCGCGCTGCACCGTGGCCGGCGTGCCCGCGAAACCGATCGGCGAGCGTTGTTGCGACGGCGTGAGCCCAGCCGCCGAAATGAACCAGCTGTTTGATCCGGGGCTTTAGGCTCCTCCTCGATGGAGGAGCTGTCAGGCCGCGAAGCGGACTGACTGAGGAGGTGAGGCCCCGCTTTCGATGAAGGAGGCGCCTCCGAAGGCTCACTCCAAGGTTTCGCGCGCGCACCTCCTCCGGCCGCTTCGCGGCCACCTCCTCCATCGAGGAGGAGGTGGAGCTAAATTAATTGCCGCCCGTCACCTGATAGCTCGCGGCATTCCCAATCGCGCTCGCTGACGCCGCGACCGAGCGTGCGCGCGGCGTGGTGACTGCGACGGTGGATGACACGTCGCCTGAATTGGTTTGCGAGCTCGACGCTGTGAGTGAGGGATTGCTGTCGTCGCATGGGCCGCCGCAGAGCGAGCCGGTGACGACATTGCCGTAGGCGGCCGAGGAAGCGAGCGCTTGGTCGCCGCCTTCGCCCGCGAGCGCGGCATCGGCGCTGACATTGCCGGAATTATTCTGCGTGGCGCCGATCACGGTGTCGGAGCCGATATTGGAAACCACCGTCGAGTTGCCGACGCCATAGGCGCCCGCCGATGCAAAGCCCAGGAAATCGCCGCCAAGCGTCACATAAGACGTGGCCGCGACATTGCTGGCATTGCGCTGATTGGTGGAGACATTGGCGTAGCCCCAGGCATTGTCGACCGTGACGGCGTTGCCGTTCGCGGTGGCGTTGCCGACGGCGTTGCCGGCATAGCCCGCGTAAAGATCGACGTTGGCTGCAACGCTCTCGCCGGTCGAGCGCTGGCGCACTTCGGTGATGAGCGTCGTGGTCGTGCCGCTTTCGGTGACATTGTTGGCGCTGGCGATGGCGTCCGCCACGACATCGGTCGAGACGCAGCAATGATCCGCTTCGGTCGTCGCGCTGACCGAGCCTGAACTGTTTTGCGAGAGAGCTGCGTTGAGGCCGCCGTTTTCAGCGCTGAGCGCCGCGACGTTGCCGCTGCCGGCAGAGGACGAAGCTGCGGCGCCGGCCATGCCGGTTTGCACATGCGTGTTGGCAGAAGCGTCGCCTCGCGAGGTCTGCGCGCCGCTGATGCGGAGATCGCCATCGAGCGTGCTGGCCGTCGCGCCATTGTTCACGGCGATGGAAGAGACAACGACAGCGCCGTCTGCATTCCAAACCGTCGCATCGGCGTTCGCGCTCGACGCGCCGCTCGAACGCTGCGTGCCTTCGATATCGGCGCTCTGGCCTTCGGCCACGGACGTATACATGTTGCCGCCGGCGATCGCCGTCCCGCCCACATCGACGGCGTCGTCAACGTGGAGCGAGAGATTGGCGAAGCTGTCATCAAGCTCGACTTGCGAGGCAGACTGAGCGTAGGCGAGCGAGGCCGTTGAAAGCGCGGCGCTGGCGAGCAGGGCGGCGAGCCGCATAAGCGTTTCTCCTAGCGGGACGTGGGTCCAGCGATGGCGCGCGGGCCGTTGCTTTGCGCGGGCGCCGAAGCGACGACCGTCGTGCCGCGCAGGCCTTCGACATTGGCGTCGCGCGAGGCATGCCAAGCGTCATTGCTGGTGCGTTGCGCGGCGGCGACAGCGAGCGCGGGGCCGGTTTGCGTGCTGGCGAAATTGCCCGTTGCTTGCGCCGAGCCAGGGCCCATCGGATCGCCTTCAGCGAAGAGTGCTTGTTGGCAGACCGAAGAGTCGGAGACGTGATAGAGATTGCTCATCACTTCGACAACGGAGCGTTCGACGCCCGCCCGCACCGCGAGTTGCACCGGCTCGAGCGCACGGTCGCCAGCGGCGATGTCGACGAAGGTGTCGCCGAAGAAGTTGAACACGCCGGCGCGCACTTCATGGCCGACAATCTGCTTTTGGTACGAGATCACGTCCACGACTTCGAGCGTGCGCGTGTCGATCAAGCGGAAGTCGAGCGCGATGTTCATCACATAGATGCGCCCGCCGATATTGCCGCTGGTGTGGTGGCTGTTGGTCGTACCGGCCGACGCGTCCACGCCTTGCGAGCGGATATTGTAATTCATCTCGGTGATGCCGCCGACGAAGGTGTAGTCCGAGCCCGGCATTTGGCCCGCGAAGATGCGGCGAACATTGTCGGGGCCCGCGCCTTCTTGGCCGATGAGCCGGTTGTTGGCGTAACGGAGTTCAAGCTCGGTGACCGACGTGTCGAAGCGCTCAACCAAACGCGCGCCGGATTTCGCGAAAGCGGAGATCGCCATCAGCGATGCGCCCTGCGTGATGCGGCGGCCGCCGTCTTCGTTGACGCTGCCGGTGTAATCGAGGATGCGGCCGACCGCGATGCGGGGCGCCGTGATGTTCTGGCTGCGCGCATGATTGGCGAGGCACATCAGCGCGGGCGTATATGCGGTGGGGTTCGACGTGACGGGCGCATCGCCGATCGGCGTCGCGTAATGGCCGTCATCGCCGGAATGCGGCGTCACGCACGCGGTCAACGCCGTGGTGGCGAGCAGGGCCAGAAGAGTTTTCAGCGCACGCATCACTTGTCTCCTTGGACGACGGCGCTGACGTCGCCGTTATTCACTTGAGTTGAATCCACGATCACCGTGTTCCAATTGCCTTGGGTCACGACATTGAGTTGGTTGCCGATGGCTTGCGCCGAGCCGTAGCTGTCCATCAGGCCGCCCGAGAGCGTGCCTTCGAGCTGCATGCGGCCATTGATGATGACGCGATTGCCGTTTTCGTCACGGGTCGAGGCCTCGATCGGCGTGTCGAAGCTTTCGTAATCCATGCCGAACGGGCGCTCGAAGTCGCCGGCGCTCGAAAGCGGATCGGCCAGCGCGGGGGCCGCGAAGGCCAGCATGGCCGCGCTGATGAGTATGAACCGCTTCACGCGTGTCTCCCGAAAAAATTCGTCTGCAGGGGGAGAAAGCAATGGCCGTGCCAGCGCCAGGAGAGCATGAGGCGAGACGTTCGCGCCATTGGTGCATTGGCGGGGAGGGCGGTTAACGCCCATATCCGGGAAAGCGTGCCGATTTGGCGCGCGGGGAGCTAGTCGTGAGCGATACCGGCGTAACGCCCTGGCGCGCCATGACCGTCGTGGTGAAGGCGCTGACCGGCGCGTTCATTGTGGCCTATGGGCTATTTTTCATCGCGCCAGAAACGATGAAGCTTCAGGCCGAGGTGTTGCTCTCGGTCATTCCCGCAAGGTTTGACGCGGCGAGCCAGTATCGCTTTGAGGCTTGGTACGAACCGTTCGGCGAAGTGTTGGGGCACGTCTTCCTGCACGCGGGCCCGTTTCACCTTCTGATGAACGTGATCGCCTTTCTGCAGGCCGCGCCGCTGGTGGCGCAGCGTTTAAGTGTTGCCCGCTTCTTAACCCTGTTCTTCGTTTCGGCCGCCGGCGGGGCGCTCCTGTTCGTCGCGCTTCATGGTGGCGCCGATCCGAGCGTGCGCATGGTCGGCGCATCGGGCGGTATCTGCGGCGTGTTCGCAGCTTACTTCCTAGCCGTGCGCCCAACTTGGCGCCATGCGCTTGCCGATCCGTTGGTGCGCAATGCGATCGGCATGTTCCTTGTCATCAATGTTGGGCTTGCGGGCGTGGCGCAGGCGATGGGCTGGCTGCCGATCGCCTGGGACGCGCATTTGGGCGGCTTCATTGTGGGTGGGCTTGCTTATCTCGTGCTGGCGCCGCGTTGGCGCGGCGGAGGCCCGTGGGGAGACCATGCTCGCCCTTGATGGGCGAGCTGTCAGCGCGCGAAGCGCGATGACTGAGTGGGTGATTGCGCCGTGCTTGCAAGATTGAGCAGCCACCCACTCCGGCCGCTTCGCGGCCACCTCGCCCATCAAGGGCGAGGATAGGCACGCCGGCTAGAACCAGTTAAGTTCTAGGCGTTCGCCATCAACCATAAGCCCGCGCAAACGCGCGCGGCCATCACCCGCAATGGAGACGATGGCGAAGGCACGCACCGTGTCGCCTTGGTCGCGCAGGATGCGGTCGATGCGCTCGGCTTCGGTTTGGTTGATGTAGAAACGGTCGATGCCGTTGAGCTGCAGCGTGATTACCGATTGGGCCGGGACTTCTTCGGTCGCCGTGGTTTGCCAGCATGCCGCCGTGCCTTGCGCGACGATGGCCGAAACGCCCTCAGCGCCTTCGCGATCCGCGCTGAGCGCCGCCACTGAGAAGTGTTCGCCACGCGCCTTGAGCGAGACCCAGGTGGTGTCATTGGCTAAGCTTGGAACGACGAAGGCCATGCCCTGATCCGTTACGCCGGCAGGGCAGACCTCGCCTTCGGGCAAGCTCTCTTGCAGCCGGATCATCACATAATGCCCGCTCAGGAGCGCGCGTGGATCGACGGCCTCCATCGCGAGCAGCACTTCCTCGCCGCCATCGCGCGCCGCGCCTTCGCGCACGACGAGGCCGATGAGCGCGAGCAGGCAAACGCCCGCGACGATGAGAATGCGTAACGGTGCGTTCAGCATCACGTGGCCTTCGGCTTGCGGCGGAGGAGGAGGCCGCCGACCAGCGCGGCGATCGCGCAGACGAAGAAGAGTGCGGCGGCAGTCATGAGATCGAGCCCGAGATCGATGAGGAGGGCGGCGATCGCGCCCATCAGGGAAAGCACGCCGACAGTGGTGACGATGGCGTGGCGATCATAACGCCCAAGCGCAATGAGGCCGCCCGACGCGGCGA
>JBBCFZ010000003.1:222500-334185 GCA_037200505.1 Terricaulis sp.
GGGTAGAGCACTGGATGGGCTAGGGGGTCTCACCGACCTACCAATCCTAACCAAACTCCGAATACCTGAGAGTGCAGCACGGCAGACAGACGGCGGGTGCTAACGTTCGTCGTCAAGAGGGAAACAACCCTAACCATCAGCTAAGGCCCCCAAGTAATGGCTAAGTTGCTAAGGATGTGGGTGTGCATAGACAACCAGGAAGTTGGCTTAGAAGCAGCCATCCTTTAAAGAAAGCGTAACAGCTCACTGGTCAAGCGCACCTGCGCCGAAAATGTATCGGGGATTAAGCCATTCGCCGAAGCTATGGGTTCAGTCGCAAGACTGAGCGGTAGCGGAGCGTTCCGTAAGCCTGCGAAGGTGAACCGTGAGGTTTGCTGGAGGTATCGGAAGTGAGAATGCTGACATGAGTAACGACAAACAGAGTGAGAGACTCTGTCGCCGAAAGACCAAGGGTTCCTGTTCAATGTTAATCAGAGCAGGGTTAGCCGGCCCCTAAGGCGAGGCCGAAAGGCGTAGTCGATGGGAACCAGGTGAATATTCCTGGGCCAGTGGATGTGTGACGAATGGCGAAAGTTGTTTGGGCTTATTGGATTGCCCGGGCAGCCTGGTCGTTCCAGGAAATAGCCTCCACGTAGACCGTACCCGAAACCGACACAGGTGGTCAGGTAGAGCATACCGAGGCGCTTGAGAGAACTATTGTGAAGGAACTCGGCAAATTGCCCTCGTAACTTCGGAAGAAGAGGGACTCGTAGAGCGCAAGCTCGAGCGAGTGGCACAAACCAGGGGGTGGCGACTGTTTATCAAAAACACAGGGCTCTGCGAAGCCGTAAGGCGACGTATAGGGTCTGACTCCTGCCCAGTGCCGGAAGGTTAAGAGGAGAGGTGCAAGCTTTGAATCGAAGCCCCGGTGAACGGCGGCCGTAACTATAACGGTCCTAAGGTAGCGAAATTCCTTGTCGGGTAAGTTCCGACCTGCACGAATGGAGTAACGACTTCCCGCTGTCTCCACAATAGACTCAGTGAAATTGAATTCCCCGTGAAGATGCGGGGTACGCGCGGCTAGACGGAAAGACCCTGTGAACCTTTACTGCAGCTTCGCTGTGGCGTTATCGACGGTTTGTGTAGAATAGGTGGGAGGCTTTGAACCTTGGGCGCCAGCTCGAGGGGAGCCACCAGTGAAATACCACCCTAATCTTCGGTGACGTCTAACCGCGATCCGTTATCCGGATCCGGGACCCAGCGTGGCGGGCAGTTTGACTGGGGCGGTCGCCTCCCAAAGAGTAACGGAGGCGCGCGATGGTAGGCTCAAGCCGGTCGGTAATCGGCTGTTGAGTGCAATGGCATAAGCCTGCCTGACTGCGAGACTGACAAGTCGAGCAGAGACGAAAGTCGGTCATAGTGATCCGGTGATCCCGTGTGTGGAGGGTCATCGCTCAACGAATAAAAGGTACTCCGGGGATAACAGGCTGATGACCCCCAAGCGTCCATAGCGACGGGGTCGTTTGGCACCTCGATGTCGGCTCATCACATCCTGGGGCTGGAGCAGGTCCCAAGGGTATGGCTGTTCGCCATTTAAAGTGGTACGTGAGCTGGGTTCAGAACGTCGTGAGACAGTTTGGTCCCTATCTACCGTGCGTGTTGGAAACTTGAGAGGATCTGTCCCTAGTACGAGAGGACCGGGATGGACGCACCTCTGGTGCACCAGTCGTGGCGCCAGCCGCGCAGCTGGGTAGCTAAGTGCGGACGGGATAAACGCTGAAAGCATCTAAGCGTGAAACCCCCCTCAAAACTAGGTTTCCCTAAGAGAGCCGTGCAAGACCAGCACGTTGATAGGCCGGGTGTGGAAGTGGCGCGAGCCATGAAGCTAACCGGTACTAATCGCTCCATCGGCTTGAACGATTTTTTGGTGTTCATGCATGGCGACAACTGCGTCGCATGCTCTTCGCAAATGACGATGTCTTCCGCAGGTTTCGAGTTCAGGTTTTCCTGAATGCGAGGCCTGTTCGCGCGCGCCGCGCCGACCTGGTGGCTATGCCGGGGGGTCCCCACCCGATCCCATTCCGAACTCGGTCGTTAAGCCCCCCTGGGCCGATGGTACTACGTCTTAAGGCGTGGGAGAGTAGGTCGCTGCCGGGTCTGCCCGGCGCGCGCGAAACTGAAAACAAAAAGTCCAACGAACCCTCATCACACCGTTCTGCAAAAGCCCCGCTCGCACGCCGAGCGGGGCTTTTGCTTGTGTTGCGCAATGTATTCCCCGCGCTTAGCGTCGCCGACGTGAAGCCGCTCCGAGCCATGCTTGCCGCACTGGCCGCGGCCGCTGCGGCGATGACGATCAACCAGCCGCTTGCCGAAGAGACCGCGGACGGCGCTGGTTGGTACGTCATCGAAGCGCATGACGGCGCGCGCCTCGGATACGCGTCTCTCGCAACGCATGCGCGCGACGGCGACCGCGAGATCGTCCGCGAACAGCAGCTCTTCTTCCAAGAGGCGCGCAATCAGCCGACGCATGTGCGTACGCGCAGCGCGCGCATTGAGAACGAGGCGGGCGAGGCGGTGTCGATCGTCACCAGCGTCCGCAGCGGCGAGCACGAAACCCGCACCGAAACGCGCATCGCGCAAGGCCTGGTCGAGGTCGTTCGTATCACGCCGAGTGGGCGCACGGTTCAAAGCATGCCCATCGCCGCCGGCATGCGCTTCGACGAAGGCGACGGCTTGCTGCCCGCCTGGGATCCGGCCGCTTCGCCGCGGCTCGAATTCGAGGATTTCAACATTGGCGCGATGGCGAGCGAGCACGTCGTGATCGAAGCACTCGGCGCGCCGGACGCGGAAGGCCGCATCCGCGCCATGCGCACGCGCTATCGCGACGGCGGTCTCGTCGGCATCGCGCGCCTCGTGCTCGACCGTAACGGTCGTCTCATCGAAACCGTGCAGCCCATGTTCGGCGCCTCGGTGCATGTGCGCGCGAGCGATCGTGAAACAGCGACGCGCACGCACCAGCCTTATCGCATGGTGCCGAACTTCATGATCCGCTCGCCATTCCGCATCTCGGAAGCGGGATTGCTGACTCATGTCCGCTACCGCTTCGCCTTCGAGGACGAGTTTACCTTCACGCCGCCGCAAACGGACGAACAGCGCGTGCGCATGGAAGAGGGCGCGTTCACGCTCGACATTTGCGCCGATTGCGGTCCGGGCCTGGCTACTGACGACGCCGCGCTCGCCGCGGCGCTGCGCCCTACGTCCATGCTGCAAAGCGACCATCCGCGCCTGATCGAAATGGCTGCCGCGGTGACGCGCGCCGAACCGAACGCCGCGCGCAAGATGGAATTGCTGCAGCACCGCGCGCGCGCGACATTGCAGCGTCTCGATTATTCCGGCCATTTCTCCGCGCTCGACACGCTGGATCGCCGCGCGGGCGATTGCACCGAAGCCGCTGTGCTGCTGGCCGCGCTTGGCCGCGCCGCCGGCATCCCGACGCGCGTCGCCAACGGCCTAGCTTATTCGCGCGAGAGCTATCACGGCGTCGCCAACGCCTTCGTCCCGCATTCCTGGGTCATCGCTTATGTCGATGGCCGTTGGCAGAGCTTCGACGCCGCGTTTGAGCGCTTCGACAGCGGCCACATCGTGCTGACGATCGGGGACGGCGACGCGAGTTCGATTTCCGCGGCAGGCCAGCTCGCGAGCCTGCTGCGTCTGGAAACGATCGCCGAGGTCAGGCCGAGAGATTAATCCTCGGCGCTTTCGTCCTCGGCGACCACCGGTGCGGGCGGGGCCTTGCTGTCCGCGTCATCGACCGCCGGCGCCGCGTCGGTATCGAGGATCGCGCCGACGATGATCACGTCGGAAATCGTTGTGTCGTCCTGCGCCATGGCCGGCGCCGCGAACGCCATCGCCGCCAGCACCGCAAGGCTCATCGTCAGGGTCTTGGACATTAGGAATCCCTCTCGCAGAAAATCCGAGTGGGAGAGTGCGGCGAAAATGCCCATTCGCCAAGATGGCGCCCGATCACAATCGAGAGCGCTGGCCGCTTCCGGAGCATTTTTTACCCTTTTCACCCCCAAACTGGCGTCTGACATTCGGCTTGACGGCGCGCGCGCGGGCGGCGCATATGCCGCCTCCTCGGTTCGCCGAGCGATTTTGACGCGGGATGGAGCAGCCCGGTAGCTCGTCAGGCTCATAACCTGAAGGTCGTAGGTTCAAATCCTACTCCCGCACCCAGCACCACACGATCAATGCACGGCCCCGCTGGAAACAGCGGGGCCGTTTGCGTTCGTGGCTACGCGCGGTCGTTTGCGAGCGTCTGCGCGATCGCGCGGCGTTCTGTGTCGAAATCGCTCGTCGCCATCGGCTTGCCGGCGCGGCCGTACCAGTAGCGCGCATTGCTCAAATCGCCCTCGACGCGATGGAGGTGCGCGTGAATCCACGCTGCGCCTTGCGAGTTTTCGTCCTGGACGAGCTTATGCGCGCCGTCCCAATCGCCGGCCGCGGCGAGATCAAGCGCGCGGAGTAAAGCGATGTTCGGCGTGTTCGACATCTTGCCTCTCGTGCGTGTTAGTTCGCCAGGAGCGTCGCGGACGCCAAGGCCGCCAGATAAAGCCCGACTCCAAACACCGTGTGCGCCATGAGGCTACGCAAGCGCGCGCTGGTTGGGTTCGGCGCCTTCGATGCGGCGACGCCCAGTCCCATGCCCGGCTGCATTACGAAATAGGGCGCGGCGACGCCGAGCACGCCCACGATCATGGCCGGCAGAAATGTCGGATGGCGCGCCCAGCCCACGCCCCAGATCGCGATCACGATGGCGGCGAACATCACGCCGATCGCGTAATGCGCGCTCCAGCCGATGACGGTCTCGCCCTTGATGGGCGCGGCGATTGCGATGTTGCTGGAGACGAAACGGCCGTGCGGGAAGCCGCCAATCCAGCGCCCGACCAAACCATAGTTTGGCATGGGCGCGGAAAAGACCTGTTTTTGAAACAAGCTCCAAAGGTCGAGCACAAAGGTCGCCCCGACGCCGATCAAAATGGTTCGCGCGACATGGTCCAGCACCGGCGCCTCCATGTTGGACTTGGACGCTAATCGGCGTCCTTCAACGGCGCCGAGCGAAGGGTTTACCGCACGATAGTGTGCTCTCAGCGCGGCCGCGTGGCTTGCACCACCGCCAGCACATCGCTGAAGGGCGCCGTCCAAATCTCGCGCTCATGCGCTTTGAGATAGGTCACGAGCTCGCGGTGCGCGTCGGCGCTCACGCTGAGATAGTCGCCGCCGACGCCGTGAAAGCCGAGCACGGCGTAGCCGCCGCTTTGGCGTACGCCTTCGACATACGCGATCAATTGCGCGCCAGTGACGTCGTCGGGAAAGAATTGGCCCGGCACATTGAACGGATCGAAGCCGCGTTCGTTTCCGCCGGTGGCGTTGCGCACGAAGGGCGCATAGCCCGAGCGCTGCAGCGCATCGATATAGTCAGCGCCGCCGGCGCGCGTCTGGCCGCACGGCGTCGCGAAGGCGTGCGTCGTCTTGCCGTCGAGCGCTTGCACCAGATTGTTCATGACGCCGATCTCGTTGATCAGCACCTCCACATTGTAGGCTTCCGACGTGTATTGCTCGGCCATCTCATACGTGCCGCGCGCGCACGGATGATTGACCGTGTGATTGCCAAGTTCGTGGCCTTCCGCCGCGGCGGCGCGCCAGCGGGGAATTTCCGCGCCGATCTGACGCCCCATCAAGAAGAACGTGCCCTTGAGGCCGACCGCGTCGAGTTGCGGGATTGCTACGTCCAATTGCGATTTCAGCGCGTCGTCGTAGGTGAGCGCGATCGCCGCGCGCTGGCCGCCGGGCCATTGGATCGTCTGCGCTGACGCGGGCGCCGCGCAGAGTATGAGCGCGAGTGCGCCAGCGAAGAATTTTATCATGACGTTGCCTCCGGTCCGCACGCTAGCCTCCAGGCGCCGCGCTGTCAGCCCGAAGTCGGCGCCTCGGAAGCTTGGGCTGGCGCCGGCCGCGCGCGGCGCGCTTCCCAGCGCCGCGCCAGCACGCGTCCCCATTCGCGGCCGGGCGCCTCGATGAGGCGATAGGTCAGCGCCGAAACGCCGATCACCGCCGCCAATGCGCCCACCATGACCATGTCGCCGATCCACGGCGCCGTCCCCCACAAGGTCTCCGCCGATCCCGCGATGTCGGCCGTGATGCGCAGGCCCGTGGCTTGTTCAAACAAGGTGACACCCCGCCACGCGATAGCGAAGAGCACGGCGTGCACCATGTAGATCGAATAGGAGAGCGTCCCGAGCGCGACGAAGGGCGCCAGCCGTAACGCCTTACTGAGCGCGCCCGCTTCGAACGCGAACACCAGAACCACCGGCGCGAACACGAACGGCGCGAACGCCACTGCGTCTGGAAAATTCGCGCACAAGACATAGCCGATCGCGCCGATGGCGACAGCCGTCTCGGCCAAGGTCGCCAGCGCCCCGCGCGGGAGCGCGATGCGCCGTTCTGTTACCCGGCGATAAAGGTGCTGCGCCGTCACGCCCGCCGCAAAGCCCGCCACGCAGCGCACCAGGTTCAGCACCGAAAACGGGTCGAGCGGCGCGAGGGCCAGCACCAACGGGCACAGCACCAACAGCGCCGTCACCAGCGCATTGCGATATCCCACCGCGAACCGCCAGATCAGCGCGAACAGCACATAGGTCGCGACCTCGGCGCTAATCGACCAACTGGGATAATTCCAGGTCAGGTGATGCTCGAAGCCGATGCCGTGCAGTAGCAGAGCGTTCGTGAAGATCGCCCAGAACGAATAGATGTCGCCGTCGAAGATGTCGCCGGGGCGGAAGTCCGCCAGTGGGAAGAGCGCCCGCGCCACCGCGAAGATCACCAGCACCGCTAGCATGGCGATGTGCAGGGGATAGATCCGCCCCAGGCGCAGGATCATGAACGGGACGAGGCCGTAACCCTGCCGCAGCCGCGCCTCATAGGCGCCCGCGATCACGAAGCCGCTCAGCACGAAAAAGAAGTCCACGAAGAGGTGGAAATTGCCGAGCAGGGGCGTGCCGCGAAAGCTCCAATTGACGTTGCCCGCCAAGTGGAAAACGACGACCGCGCAGGCGCACAGCCCGCGCCAGGAATCCAGCGCCACAAATCTCTGCACGCCCGTCTCGTGCTCGCTTCTGAGTGCTGATTTTGCGAACGGCCGCGCGCCGCCGGAAGCGCGTGCAACTCGCCGGCGAAAAAGCCAGGGGCCGGCGCGCCCGGTTCGACCAATGGCCGCGCCAGCACGACGAAACGACGAATAGGCGCGACGAACCGAAACAATGCGACCAAAGCTGATGTTCGAGCGACGGGCGACATGCCGCGCCGCGCTGAAATCGTTAGGCTAAAGCCCATGAACGAGCGTTGGCCGGCTCAGGCGTTCAAGGAAGGGAGCATTCTCGCGAAGATCGCGAGCGATCCCGGCTGGGTGCGCTGGGGCGCGCACGGCCTCTTCTGGATCGGCTATTTTCTTGTCCGGACAGCCGCCGCCCAGGCCGAGCCGCCGCCCACCGAATTCCAGGACTTCCCCTATCTCGCCAACCGGGCGCTTGCGGTCGCCAGCTATTTCGTCGTGACAGGCATTTTGCTCGCCATCGTCGCGGGGCCGATGGCGCGCAAGTCCGGAACGGTGCGCAACCTCGCGCTCATCTTCGGCGCGATCGCCCTTGGCCCCATCACGCAATTTGCCGAGCGCTATTGGCCCTCGGTCCTGGATCCGAGCACCCCGCCCGACGGCGCGATGCCGCTGATGAGTTACCTTTTCACCTTCGGCTGGGTGCTCCCGGTCTGGGGCCTCGTTCAGGCGCTGCTGGCCTATCATTTCGAGATCGTTGCCCAGTCGCGCGCCATCGCCCGGGCGCAATCGCTCGCCTACGACGCGCAGCTCCGCATGCTGCACTACCAGATCAATCCGCACTTCCTCTTCAACACCCTGAACGCCATTTCCACGCTTGTCCTCGATAAGCGCACCGAGCTTGCCGAGAACATGCTGCTGCGGCTTTCGGGCTTCCTGCGCTATTCGCTCGACCGCAAACCCACCGAGCTTGCCGCGCTGTCGGCCGAACTCGACGCCCAGCGCAAATATCTCGAGATCGAGCAGACGCGGTTCGGCGATAAGTTGCAGGTCAGTTTCGAAGTGGAGCCCGGCATCGAGAATGCGCGGCTGCCCAGCCTCATTCTCCAGCCGATCCTCGAAAACTCCATAAAGTACGCCATCACACCATCGGCGGAAGGCGGACGCATCGAGGTCAGCGCGCGCCGCGATGGCGACGTGCTGCGCGTGCGCGTGGAGGACAATGGCCCAGGCTTCAGCGCCGCCGCGCCGCAACGCGGGCGAGGCGTTGGCCTCGCCAATGCGCGCGAGCGTCTCACTTTGATCTATGGCGAAAAAGCCGGACTTTCCGCGGAGAATTTGGCGCCGCGCGGATGCCGTGTCGAAATTTGGCTGCCGATAAAGGAGGAACGTGTTGCGCGATCCGCTGCGCGTACTTTTAGCTGACGACGAGCCCTTGGCTTTGCGTCGCCTGCGGCTCGCGCTCGCAGCGATACCCGATGTCCAGGTCGTGGGCTCGGTGAGCGATGGCGCGCAGGCGATCGACGCCATGCGGGAACTGCGCCCAGACGCGGTGCTGCTGGACATCAAGATGCCGATCTCGGACGGCTTTGAAGTCGCCAACGCGATCGACGATTCCGGCGGGCCGGCGGTCATCTTCGTCACGGCATTCGATTCCTACGCGCTGCGCGCGTTTGAAACATCCGCCGTGGATTATCTATTGAAGCCGGTCGAGTTCGATCGCCTGGCATCCGCGCTCGAGCGCGCGCGCGAACGCCGCTCCGCGCAGGACGCTGGCCGCCGCGCCGAGGAACTCGCCACCGTGCTCGATGCGCTCCGCCGCGAAGCGCGCGACCGCGAAGGGCCGCGCTATGAGCGCGAATTCTGGATTCGTGAACGCGGCCGCTTTCCTCCGCGTGCCGGTTGCGGAAGTGGAGCGTATCGAGGCTGAACGCGATTATGTGCGGCTCTATTGGGATGGCCGCACCTTGCTCTATCGCGAGACTATGTCTCACCTCGAAGAACGGCTCGATCCCGATGTGATGCTGCGCGTGCACCGATCGGCGTTCGTGAACTGGGCGCGCCTCAAGGCCGTGCACCGCGATTCCAGCGGGCGCCTGCTGGCCATTCTCGACACCGGCGATGAAGTGCCGGTGAGTCGCGCTTATGCGCAGCGCGTCATGGCCGAAATGAAGGCCCGTACCTAAGCCCCGAAAAGAAAAGCGCGGCGTCGTGAGGGCGACGCCGCGCAAGCACTTGGGTTTTAGAGGTTCGACGTGGTGAACACGTCGAGAGGATAGATGCGCGAAAATCGGCTTTGGATGCAGTGCTGAGCGACGAGGCTGCTGCATTTGGGGTTACGCTGCGAAAGCCCGCGACGAATGGTGGAAATTCGGCGACGAACGTCCAATCACTCGCCTGATTGGGCGCCGAAGCCGCGCCGTGCGCCCTTAAGTCGAGCGCCAACGGGCGAAAATCGCCGTCGGGAGCAGGCGGTCATCGTTCGCGTGCGGCAATGTCATCTCGCCGGCCTCCCAAACGCCCGCCGACGCCGCGAGCGATTGGGCCGCCGTCTGTGCAAGCGAGAGATAGGAAAGCCGCACCGCATAAACTGTCGCTATCAAAAAACCGCGTGCACTCGACGCATCGTCTGGCGCGCGCCGCAACAGCGCAGAGCAAGCGGCGAGCAACTCGCCAAGCTGCGCTTCGAGCCGCCATGTTTCGCCGTTTGGACCGCGCCCAAATTTTGGTGGGTCGAGAATAATCCCATCATAACGTCGGCCACGCCGGAGCTCGCGCTGCACGAAGCCGAGCGCATCATCGCAGATCCAGCGGATAGGCGCGGATTCTAGCCCTCCGGCTTGCTGGTTCTCGCGCGCAAAGCCGATGGATTTCTTCGACGCATCCACATGCGTCACGCGCGCACCCGCGGAAGCGCAAGCAAGGCTCGCAAGGCCTGTGTAGCCGAACAGATTCAGCACTTCGGGAGGCGCATCGCCCTGATGGCGCGCCAACGTCTCGCGCGCGAAGCGCCAATGCACGGAATGTTCTGGAAAGAAAGCGAGGTGGCGAAAGGGCGTAGGGCGCGAAACGAAGGAGAGATCGTCCCATTTGAGCGGCCAGCTCTCCGGCAGCTTCGTATTAAAGCGCCAGCGCCCCGCCTCATCGTCCTCCGCCGCTGAACCCGCGAAGATCGCGTCCGCGCTCTCCCAGTCGCGCGCCGGCAAGCGCTTGCTCCAAAGCGCCTGCGGCTCGGGCCGCACAAAACGATAGGGGCCAACTTGCTCCAACTTCTCCCCGTCGCCGCTATCGAGCACGCGATAATCGCGCCAATCGTCCGCGATGAGGATCGTCGGTTCAGCGCGCGCCGGCATAGGAGCGCCTCCGCCACACATCATAGATAAGCACCGCCGTTGCGACCGCGAGGTTTAAGCTATCGGCGCGCCCACGCATCGGAATGCGCACCAAGCTATCGCACGCGGCCTCCATCTCGGCCGGTAACCCCGATTGCTCGTTGCCCATCAACAGCACCACGCGCGCCGGCATCTCGATATCACTCTCCAAGGCCGCGCCCTTCAGCGAAGCCCCCAACATCGCTGCGCCGCGCGCGCGCTTGAACGCCAGCAGCTCCTCGAATGATGCGCGCGCGATCGGCACCGCGAAGATCGAGCCCATGCTCGCGCGCACCGCCTCCACCGAAAATGGGTCGCAGCTTGGCCCCAGCAGCACCACGCCGCCGGCGCCCGCCGCATCGACCGTGCGCAGAATGGTCCCCAAATTCCCCGGATCGCGGACGCCTTCGAGCGCCACGATGAGGTCGCCCTTGAGTTCGTCCAGCTTCGCCAGCCGCTGGCGATAGGCGCCGATCACCGTCTGCGGATTATCCCGCTTCGCGATCTGGGCGAGTATCGTTTCGCTGGTTTCGATGCAGCGCACATTGTGCGCAGCCGCGCCGTCGAGCAGCGCGCGCACCTGGCCACGCTCCAGAGCCGCCTGCGACACGATCAGTATCTCCGGCCAAACGCCCAATTCCGCCGCTTCCGCTGCAAGGCGCGCCCCCTCAGCAAGGAAAAGCCCGGTTTCGCCGCGGCCCTTCTTCGCGTGAAGCGCTTTTAACGTCTTGATCTGCGGGTTTGAGGCGCTGGAAATCTTGTGGAGCATGTCTCAGCCAAAAACCGAACCGCAAACCGGCGAAGGGACGCCGTTCAACCTCAGGGGTTTTCCGGTTTTCGCTTATTTTGATCGGGGTTAGAAGGGGGCTGACGTTTAAGGCCGCTCGCGCGGTTCGGGAACCCATGATCGGCATCTTCGTCTCAGAGTTGATCTTGTACCTCATCGCTGGCCTCGCCGGCTTCGTGATCGGCTGGCGGGTCCGCGCCTACGCCGCCGCGCTCAATCTCAGCGCCTCCGAGCGGGACGTCGAGGCGCTGCGCGCGGCCTTGAGCGAGGCGCAAGTGCGCCGCGCCCGCGTGAGCTAACGCGATGGACCAGACCGACCAACTCCGCATCGCTTTCATCGTCGCCATCGGCGGCGCGATCGTCACCGCACTTGCCGGCATGTTCGGCTTTCACGACGGCTCGGTCTGGCGTGCGCCGATCGTGCTGGAGCACCGGGTCGAGACAGCGCTCGAAGACGCAAGCCTCCCGGGCGTCGAGGTGGATATGCATGGCCAGAAGGCGATGCTTCGCGGCGTCGTGCCGAACACCGAAGCCATCGCGACCGCTCAGCATGCCGCGCTGCACGCAGCGGGCGCCGGCGGCGCATGGGCCGGCGGCGTCACACATGTCGATGCTTCGGGGCTCAGCGTTGGCGCCATCGAGCATCCTTTCGCGTGGCGCGTCTGGCGCGATGGATCGAGCGTCGTCTTGAGCGGCGCCGCGCCCAGCGAAGCGGCGCGCGCGACCCTCAGCGCCGACGCAACAGAGCTTTTCCCCAACGCCATCACGCTCGACGACATGCATGTCGCCGGCGGCGCGCCCACCGCGAACTGGACGGACGTCGCACGAGACGCCATCCGCCAGCTCGCACGGCTCGGCAATGGTGAAGTGCGCATCTCCGACACCGAGATCGCGCTGACTGGCCGTGGCCGCGAGGCCGATGTGAGCGCCGTGCGCACGCGTTACGAAACCCCGCCCGCGAATTACACCGCGCGCATCGACGTCAATGTCGAGGAATAGGGCATGCTGTACCTCATCGAAAAAAACATGTGGCTCTTGCTGGTGGTGCTGGCGTTCGCCGCTGTCGCCGGTTGGGCCTGGCATGGCCTGCGCGTTCGCCCGCGTGAGCTCGCTTTGACGCGCGAGCGTGAGCGCTTGCTGCGCGACGTGCTCGCCAATGGCGTCGAAGGCGGCGCCGTGCCCGCCAATGGCGTCTCCGCCGAACTTGACCGTGAGATGGATACGCTCCGCCGCAGAGGCGATCTCGACGCCGCGCGCGTCGCCGAGATGGAACGCGCGTTGGAGAGTGCGCGAGCACGCGCGGAAGAAGCCGCTGGCCGCGCCGCCGAGGCCGAACGCGGTCTGGAACGCGCGGCGGTCGATCAGGAAGAACTCACCCGTCTCCGCGCCGAACTCGCCGCGCATGCCGAAGAGCAAGCGCGCATGCTGCATGTCGAGGCCGAGCCAGCCTCTGAGTCCGCTCCGGCGCCCGCCGAAAGCGAAGCCGCCTCGCAAGCCTGGCGCCTGCGCTATTTCGAGCAGCGCGTGCGCTATCTTGAAAGCCGCGCGGCGCTCGCGCCCGCGCCCGTTGCGCTCGCCGCGCCGATTGAAGAGCCAGCACCCGCCCCGACGCCCGAGCCCGATGTCGCGCCAGACGATCGCGAATCCTTGAAGCTCGATTGGCGCGCCCGCTACGCCGAGGCGCGCGCGCGTCATCTTGAACAAGCGCTGCGTGAAGCCGTGGCCGAGCGCGAAGCGCCTCTTGCCGCCGTGGCCAGCAGCGAGCCGGTGGACGATGATGAGCTGTCGCGCTGGCGCATGCTCTATCTTGAGAAGCGTCTGGCTTATGTGCAGGAGCAAGCCGCCGCCGAAGCGCCGCGGATCGCGCCCGCGCTCGAAGCGCTGGACACCGAGGACGCCGATCGTTTGAAATGGCGCGCCCGCTATCTCGAAGCGCGCGTTCGCCATCTCGACGCGGCTATCGCCGCGCAAGCGGCTGCGGCCCCGACGCAGAGCATCGCCGAACCAACCCCAGAACCGGCGTCCACGCCGCAACCGATCTCCGCCGAAATTGAAGAGGCGGAAGAGATCGAGGCCGCGCCCGCGCCGCTCGTGCCCGCAGGCGCGGAGGAACGTCCGCCCGCGCTTCCAGCCGCCGCCGGCGGAGCGTCCGACGACTTCACTTTAATCGACGGCGTCGGCCCGATGCTGCAAACCACACTCAACGCGCTCGGCATTTATCACTTCGAGCAGATCGCCAACTGGACGCCTGCGAATATCGCCTGGGTCGACCAATACTTGCGTCTGCGCGGGCGCATCTCGCGCGAGGAATGGATCGAGCAGGCCGCCGATCTCGCGCGCGAGGGGCCTGGCGCGCGCCGCGTGCTCGAAGACGAAATGGCCTAAGCCGCCCTTTTCAGAATCGCCAACACGGCCTCGCCATGCCGCTTGAGTTTGGCCTCGCCGACGCCCGGCACCTCGCTCAGCGCAGCGATTGTTGCGGGTTTGCCGCGCACGATTTCGCTCAACGTCGCGTCATGAAAGATCACATAGGGCGGCACGTTCGCCGCCGCCGCTGCTTCGCGCCGCCAAGCCCGCAGCGCTTCAAACAGTTTCGCATCCTCGCCCGCGAACCCCGCTTGCGCACCGCGCTTGGCGTCACGTGACGCGCGGCGATCTTCCTTGGAGCGGCGCTTTGGCTTGTCTTCCTCGCGAACGCGCACCGCGCGCTCTTTCTTGAAGATTGCGCGCACGGCTTCTTCGTCGCTGATGCGGAGCGTGGGGCGTTCGCCTTCGTCCTCGCTCAGCACGCCCTCGAACAACAAATGCTCGATCACGCGCCGCCACATCGCCTCGCTCTGATCCGCGCCGCAGCCATAGGTGCTGCGCGTAACATATTGCTCATCGAGGCTATCGCGCGCCGGCTTGCCGATCAGGTGATCCACGACGCGCCCGCGCCCAAAGCGCTGATCCATCCGCATCACCGCCGAGATCGCCTTGGACGCCATCTCCGTCGCATCGATTGACGCCGGCGCGTCGAGGCACACATCGCACGCGCCGCACGCCTCGACATTCTCCTCGCCGAAATAGCGCCGCACCGACGCGCGCCGGCAGGTGAGGCCGTCGAAGAAACCGTAAAGCTGGCGCGCCTTCTTGGCCTGCACCGCCTTAACAGTTTCGCTCGCATTCGATCCCGCCGCCCACATCAGCGACCGCCGCAAATCGCCCGCGCCATAAAACACGACGCCCTCGGCCGGCTCGCCGTCGCGTCCCGCGCGGCCGACTTCTTGCCAGTATGCTTCGATCGATTTCGGCGGATCGGCGTGGATGACGAAGCGCACGTCCGGCTTATCGACGCCCATGCCGAAGGCGATGGTGGCGACCATCACGAGGTCATCTTCGTTGCGAAAGCGATGCTGGCGCTCTTCGCGCACGCGCGCATCGAGGCCCGCGTGATAGGCGAGCGCGTCGATCTTCTCCGCCTGCAAAGCCGCCGCGATACTTTCGACATTGTCGCGCGTGCTGGCATAGACGATGCCCGACCCGCCAGCCCGCGCGCGCACCAGATCGATCACGCGCTGTTGCGGCTTGGTGCTTTTGCGCTCGCACGAGAGGGCGAGATTGGGCCGGTCGAACGAGGCGACGAATATGCGCGCCTCTTCGAGCCGCAATTGCGCGCGGATGTCGGCTTGCGTCTTCAAATCCGCCGTCGCCGTGACAGCCATGCGCGGCACGTTCGGAAAGAGATCGGCGATGCGTCCGAGCGCGCGATAGTCCGGCCGGAAGTCGTGGCCCCACTGGCTGACGCAGTGCGCTTCATCGATCGCGATCAGCGCGAGCGGAATCTGGCTCAGAAAATCCAGGAAATGCGGCGCAAACAGCCCTTCCGGCGACACATAGAGCAAATCCAGCTTGCCCTCGCGCGCCGCGCCCAGCCACTCGCTGCGTTCAGCGGATGTGAGCGTCGAATCCAGCCGCGCCGCCGCCACCCCCGCCGCACGCAACGCCGCGACCTGATCCGCCATCAGCGCGATCAGCGGCGAGACGACAAGCCCAACACCGGGGCGAAGCATGGCCGGGATCTGATAGCAGAACGATTTGCCGCCGCCTGTCGGCAACACGGCCATCACATCGCGCCCAGCCAGCACTTCCGCGATGACATCAGCCTGCAGTCCGCGGAAATCGGCATGGCCGAAAACGCGGTGGAGGATGTCGCGGGCGGCGGTGAGATCGTTCATGGTTGGCTTTGAACAGGTTTGACGCGCCGCTTCAACACCACCCATTCCCGGATTGGCGCACAGCGCCAAGTCCGGGATCCATAAACGCATTGCTTCGAGGATAGGCGCGACGAGACCACGCTCGACTTCGAAACGATTGCGTTTATGGGTCCCGGGCTCACGGCTTCGCCGCGCCCCGGGAATGGGTGGCGCGATGACGCGTTAGACGCGTTCGCGCTGTGCATATCCCAGCCGTTCATTCAACGCCCCCAGCAAATCCTGCGCGATCTCCGCGATCACGCCGCCAGGCGGATAAACCGCCGCCGCGCCCATCTCTTTCAACGTCGCCACATCCTCCGGTGGGATGACGCCGCCGATCACGATCATGATGTCGCCGCGTCCGCCGGCGACCAAGGCGGCGCGCAGGGCGGGCGTCAGCGTGAGATGCCCCGCCGCAAGAGAGGATACGCCGACGACATGCACATTTCGCGCGATCGCCTGCTTCGCCACTTCCTCCGGCGTCGCGAACAACGCGCCGAGCTCCACTTCAAAGCCGATATCTGCGAACGCGCTGGCAATCACTTTCTGCCCGCGATCGTGTCCGTCCTGGCCCATTTTCGCGACGAGGATGCGCGGGGCGCGCCCGTCCGCGTCGCGGAATGCGGCGACGCTTTCGCGCGCGCGTGTCACGGCTACATCGTCGCCCGCCTCGCGCGCGAACACGCCGGTAATGACGCGGATCGGCGGCTGGTGGCGCGAGAACGCGGTCTCCAGTGCAGCGCTGATCTCGCCGACCGTCGCCTTGGCGCGCGCGGCTTCAACCGAAAGCGCGAGTAAGTTGGCGTCGCCGCGCGCGCCATTTGCTAAGGCCGTCAACGCGGCTTGCGTTTGCGTTTCCTCGCGCTCCGCCTTCAAGCGCGCCAGTTTCTCCAGCTGCATCGCACGCACTTTGGCGTTGTCCACCTTCAGCACCGGCACATCTTCGGCCTCGTCCAGCTTGAACTTGTTCACGCCGACAATGGTCTGATGCCCGGTATCGATGCGCGCTTGCGTGCGCGCCGAGGCTTCTTCGATGCGCGCCTTCGGCAAACCTTGATCGATCGCCGCCGCCATGCCGCCGAGCGCTTCGACCTCTTCGATGTGCGCCCAAGCTTTCGCCGCGAGATCGGCAGTGAGGCGCTCGACAAAATAAGAGCCGCCCCAAGGATCGGCGGGGCGCGTCACGCCCGCTTCGGTCTGCAATAGAATTTGCGTATTGCGGGCGATGCGCGCGGAAAAATCCGTCGGCAGTGCGAGCGCCTCGTCGAGCGAATTGGTGTGCAGCGATTGCGTGCCGCCATAGGCCGCCGCCATCGCCTCGACACAGGTGCGCACGGCGTTGTTGAACACGTCCTGCGCGGTGAGGCTCCAGCCGCTGGTCTGGCAATGCGTGCGCAAGGCGAGCGAGCGCACATCCTTAGGCTCGAACGCGCGCACCAGCTTGGTCCAGAGCAGACGCGCCGCGCGCAGCTTGGCGATTTCCATGAACGGGTTCATGCCGATCGCCCAGAAAAACGAAAGCCTGGGCGCGAAGGCGTCGATATCCAGCCCCGCCGCCACGCCCGCGCGCGCATATTCCACGCCGTCCGCGAGCGTGTAGGCAAGCTCAAGGTCCGCCGTCGCGCCGGCTTCCTGCATGTGATAGCCGCTGATCGAGATCGAGTTGAACTTCGGCATGTGCTGGGCGGTGTAGGCGAAGATGTCCGACACGATGCGCATCGAGGGTTGGGGCGGATAAATGAAGGTGTTGCGCACCATGAATTCTTTGAGGATGTCGTTTTGTATGGTGCCGGAGAGTTTGTCCGCCGCCACGCCTTGCTCTTCGCCCGCGACAATGAAGAGCGCGAGGATCGGCAGCACGGCGCCGTTCATCGTCATCGACACGCTCATCTTGTCGAGCGGAATGCCGGAGAAGAGCGTGCGCATGTCGTAGATGGAATCGATCGCGACGCCCGCCATGCCGACATCGCCAACCACGCGCGGATGATCGGAATCGTATCCGCGATGCGTTGCGAGATCGAACGCGACGGAAAGCCCCATCTGCCCACCGGCGAGATTGCGGCGATAGAAGGCGTTGGAATCCTCCGCCGTGGAGAAGCCGGCATATTGCCGAATGGTCCAGGGCTGCTGGACATACATGGTGGGATACGGCCCGCGCCCGAACGGGGGCAGGCCGGGGAAGCCGTTGACGACGTCGAGCCCTTCTCTGTCAGCGGCAGTGTAGAGCGAACGAACCGGAATACCTTCTGGCGTGAGCCAAGGGGCTGAAGCGTCCCTTGCACTCGTTGCTGGCGCCAACACGTCGAGCGCGATGCTGGTGAAGTCTGGCACGGTCATGTTGTTGGGCCTTGAGACGAGGTCGCAAACGCGTCCAGCGCCGCTTCATCGCCGCGAAATGCGTTGAGATCGACAGGCCCGGTCACGCCGCGCTTATGTCCCCGATTGTGGTGCTGCCAGATCACCCAGTCGCGCTGGCGAAACGCGGGCGGGGTGAAGAGGGAGCGGATCCAGAAGCGCTCGTCGCCGAGCTCGCGCAAATGCGCGTCGTGAAATTCGCGCGTGGTGTAGAGGATCGGGCGCACGCCATACGCGGCTTCGACGCGGTCGAGGAAGATGCGCGCTTCCGCGATGACGTCCGGCATGGTCGGCCCATCGCGGCACGGTCCCATATGCTCCAGGTCGAGCGCGGGCGGCAGTGCGCCCGCCGTGCGCGGAACGGTTGCGATAAAATTGGCCGCTTGCTCGGCGCCGGGGCGGCAAAGCGTGAAGAAGTGATAGGCGCCGCGCAGAATGCCGGCGCCGCCCGCGTCGCTCCAATTCAAGGCAAAGCGCGGATCGACATGGTCGCCGCCTTCGGTCGCCTTGATGTAGGCAAAGCGCACATCATCCGCCGCCAGCGCGCGCCAATCGATTGGCCCCTGGTGCCACGAGACATCGATGCCCTGGACATAGCGCGCCGCCAATGGCGACCACCAGCCCATCGCGATAACGCCGCCGACTGACGCCGCTATGGCGATCGCCAGCACAATGAATATGGACCGCCGGCGCCTCGCCGGCAGCAAAGGGGCCGGCGAGGGCGCCGGCGGTCCATGGATCATGGCGCGATCCCCAGCGCCGCGTGCACGGAGGCGAGGGCGGCCAGCACATCGCACCGTGCGAAGATGAATTGTTGAATGAGATGCGTCCCGCGCGGCTCGCCGGCGAGAATGAGGTGGCGGCAGCCGGCATCGTGGAGCGCTTCGGCGATGGCGGGCATGTCTTCGCCATAGCGCGCGTCTGTTCCGCAGAGCACGGCGACCTGTGCGCCGCTTTGCTTGAACGCGGAGAGCAGCGCCTCGGCTGAAGGATATGCGGCCTCCGGCGCAATCGCGCCGACTCCGCCGATCGCGAAGAGATTGCGCGCGAAATTGCTGCGCGCGCTGAAATCGGCGAGGGCGCCGAGATTGGCGAAGAAGACCGAGGGCCGTGGACCGCCGGCTTCCAGCCGGCCTTCATTGTTGCCGGCTGGAAGCCGGCGGCCCGTTTCGGCGCGATCGCGCAAATCCTCGAACGGTTCGGCCCAGCGGATGGCGGGTAAAACATCTCCTTCCGTAGCTGGGCGCGCTTCAAATTCTGGCAACGCCGCATCCAGCAGCGGATAATCCGTCACGCCCGTGATCGTTTCGCGCCGCGTGGCGAAGTCCTTCTGCCGTGCGGCGCGTGCATCGGCTATTTTTCCTTGCAGCATTCCACTGTGCAGAGCCGTGACGATGCCGCCTTGCGCTTCGATCTCTTGCATCAGCCGCCATGCTTCGTCCGCAAGGTCCCGCGTCAGCTTCTCCACGAACCACGCGCCGCCCGCCGGGTCGGCGACGTGGCCTAAGCGACATTCTTCAAGCAGGACGTGTTGTGTGTTGCGTGCGATGCGGCGCGCGAATGGCGTCGGCAGGCCGAGTGCTTCCGTGAAGGGGCGCGTGGTGATCGCGTCCGCGCCGCCGATGGCGGCGGCTACTGCGGCGCTGGTGACGCGCACGATATTGGTCCAGGCATCGGTGCGCGTCATCACGCGCCGTGACGTGAAAGCATGGATGCGCGCCGCGCGATGTTGAGCCGCCGCGCCAGAGGCTTGCAACACACGCGCCCAACAAAGCCGCAGCGTACGGAGCTTGGAGGCTTCGACCAGGACGTCCGGGCCAACCGCCAGTGCAAAGCACAACGATGCGGCGGCCGCCTCGATCGTCAGGCCTTTGGCTTCGAGCGCCCGCAGATAGCTGATGCCGCTGCAGAGCGCCGCGGCAACTTCCTGTGCTTGCGTGCCGCCGGCTTCGTGTACGGCACGCGCGTCGGCGCGAAGAAATGTCGCGGCTGGAAGCGCCGGCTGGGCCGCTGCGGCGAAATCGATGGCTTGCGCTATCGCTGCAGGATGCGATGGACCGCGCCGCATCAACGCGCCAATTGGATCGAGATTGAATGCCGTGCCTTGTGCGGCGACGCCCTTGAGCTTGTCGCGCAGCAGCTCGGCAGCGCGCACATCCGCATCGAGTGAAACTGGCGCCGCTTCAAGGATCACGCTCGCAAGCGCGCGATCGAGATCGTTGGCATTTTGAATGGCGATCCCGCTTGCGCCATTAGGATCGATCACCAGCTCGATTGCGCCGACGCCGCCCGCGAGATCAGCGAGAATGTCGCGATTGGCGCGCGCGGGATCGGGGTGCTCATAGCTTTGGCGGATCAGCCAGCCGCCGTTCGACGTCGCCCCGCGCACAAAGGGCGCAGCGCCTGGAAAGCCCGAAATATCCGTTGCGGTCGCGCAATCTTCTTCCCGGTAAAGCGGACCGATCTCGATTCCATCCGCCGTGCGCGTTGTCAGCCGCGACCATGGCGCGCCTTTGAGCGCCTTTTCCACCAAGGCGCGCCAGGCTGCTTCTTCAGCCGGTTCGCCCAGGGACAGAGGGTCGGTGCTAATCATGGGCTCCGCTTGACGTGAAGACAGCATCGACGCGCGCCGCGCCAGCGTTTAGCGCTGCTGGTGACACGAACGCGGAGACGATGATGGCCCTGCCGCCCATATTCGACAAGCTGCGCTTGCCCGCGGTCGGCGCGCCGCAATTCATTGTCTCAAACCCTGAGCTTGTGCTCGCGCAATGCACAGCAGGCGTGGTCGGCGCCTTTCCCGCGCTCAATGCGCGGCCAGCGCCAGTGTTGGAGGATTGGCTGAAGCGAATCATCGCGGGGCTCGCCGCGCACGATGCGGCGCATCCGCATGAACCCGCTGCGCCGTTTGCCGTCAATCAGATCGTGCACAAGAGCAACGACCGGCTCGAGCACGACGTTGCGATGTGCGTGAAGTACAAGGTTCCGATCGTGATCACGTCACTCGGCGCGCGGCCGGAGGTGAACGACGCGATCCATTCTTACGGCGGTATCGTCCTGCATGACGTGATCAATATCGTTCATGCCAAGAAGGCCTTGGAGAAGGGCGCCGATGGCTTGATCGCCGTGTGCGCCGGCGCGGGCGGTCATGCGGGCGGGCTTTCGCCGTTTGCTTTGGTGCAGGAAATTCGCGCCTTTTTCGACGGGCCGCTTCTGCTCTCAGGCGCCATCGCCACCGGCCGCGCCATTCTCGCGGCGCAAGCCATGGGCGCGGACCTCGGCTATATCGGCTCTGCTTTCATTGCGACCACCGAAGCCAATGCCGATGCGCGCTACAAGCAGATGATCGTCGACAGCGCCGCGGGCGACATCGTCTACACCAATCTCTTCACCGGGGTGCTCGGCAATTACCTCAAGGGCTCGATTCGAAGTGCCGGCCTCGATCCCGACCATCTCGACGAAAGCGATCCCACCAAGATGAATTTTGGCGCGGGGTCAGCGAAGGCGTGGAAGGATATTTGGGGCGCCGGGCAGGGCGTCGGCGCAATCCACGACATCGTGCCCGCGGGCGAGCTGATCGCGCGCTGGAAGCGCGAATACGACGACGCGAAACGGGGATTGTGCGCGGGTCTATCCACGCGCTGATCGCGCGAAACGCCTGCTATTCATAGCGTTTTGTGATCTTGCGCCCGATCAATCCGACCGGGTGTCGGCGCGGCCTAAACTCCTCTCATCACCGAGGAGCCCGCCCATGAACGAAGCCGTCCCCATTCAAAAATCAGCCAGCCAATCGCTCACCTTGAAGAGCGCGGCGGCCATCGCCATCGCGCTCGTCGCGAGCAAGTTCAGCATCCAATTGCCCGATGGCTTGGCGCAGAATCTCGCCTCCGCCGTGATCGATCTTGTCTCGATGCTCGGCATCTTCGGCGTCGCGATCGGGCGTGTGCGGGCGCGCGGTCCGATCGGTTGAACCGGATAGCCGCGGCTTTTCTCGATCATGCCGCGGCTTGCGGGGAGACGCCCGAAGACAGTACGCCCGCCGCCCGTCTTCGATTGAGGGTTTGACCTCGGCGTCTCCCCGTTCTTTTTAGGCGCCATGGTTCAGTTCATTCTCGCCATCGACCAAGGCACCACCTCGACACGCGCCATCGCGTTCGACGCCGATTTCCACCCGCGCGCCACCGCGCAAGTCGAACTCGCGCAACATTATCCCCAGCCCGGCTGGGTCGAGCACGATCCGGAAGAGATCTGGACCGCGACCTTGAAGGTCTGCCGCGATGTCATCGAGCAGGTCGGCGGCGCCGGCGCCATCGCCGCGATCGGCATCACCAATCAACGCGAAACCACCATTGTGTGGGATCGCAAAACCGGCGCGCCCGTCCACCGCGCGATCGTCTGGCAGGACCGCCGCACCAGCGCAGTGTGCGATGACCTGCGCGCGCAAGGTCATGAAGCGCGCGTCCAGAGCGTCACCGGCTTGCTGCTCGACCCCTACTTCTCCGCCACGAAAATCGCGTGGATTCTAGGCCAAAAGCCCGAATTGCGCGGTCGCGCCGAGGCCGGCGAGCTCGCATTCGGTACGATCGAATCTTTTCTAGTCTGGCGCCTCACCGGCGGCCGCGCGCATGTCAGCGACGTCACCAACGCCTCGCGCACCTTGCTCGTGGATATTGGCGCGCGCGCTTGGAGCGAGGAGATGCTCGCGCTCTTTAGTGTGCCGCGCGCGCTGCTGCCGGAGATCGTCGCGTGCGATGCGCATGTCGGCGATACCGATCCTGGCCTGCTCGGCCGCGCCATTCCGATCACGGGCATGGCCGGCGATCAGCAGGCGGCGCTCGTGGGCCACGCCTGCTTGCGTCCCGGCATGGCGAAAGCGACCTTCGGCACCGGCTGTTTTCTGGTGATGAACACCGGAAAAGCGCCGCCGCATTCGAAGCATCGATTGCTCGCAACGCTCGGCTATCAAACCAAGGACGATCTCGCTTACGCGCTGGAAGGTTCGATCTTTTCAGCAGGCGCGACCATGCAATGGCTGCGCGATGGACTGGGGCTCATCAAGTCCTCCAGCGAATCGGAAGCCATCGCCGCGGCGCTGCCCAATAATGGCGGCGTTTATCTCGTGCCCGCCTTCGCAGGGCTCGGGGCGCCGCAATGGAACGCCGACGCGCGCGGCACGATCGTCGGCCTCACGCGCGATTCCACCCGCGCGCATTTCATCCGTGCTGGGCTCGAAGCGGTCGCGTACCAAACCGCCGATTTGTTGGACGCACTCGCGGCGGACGGCGCCTCGATCGATGCGTTGCTGGTCGATGGCGGCATGACGGCAAATGCCTGGGTGATGCAGTTTTTGGCGGATATCTGCGACGTTGAGGTTGCGTGCCCGAATTTCCAGGAGGTGACGGCTTTAGGCGCCGCCAAGTGCGCGGCCGTCGGCGCGGGATTGCTGGCTTCGCTCGGCGAAGCGCCGAAAAACCAGACGCGCGCGCAATGGCGGCCGAGCATGAACAAAGCGGAGCGTGCTGCTCTACGCGATGCGTGGCGCGCCGCTGTCACGGGCGCGCTCACGCATGCAGATCATCGTCCTTGAGTCTTGCGGTCTAGGGGCGGTCCCTCTAAGCCGCGCGGGGCGAGCCCGTAGCTCAATCGGTAGAGCACCTGACTTTTAATCAGGGGGTCGCGGGTTCGAATCCCGCCGGGCTCACCATCCTCACAATGGCGCGACAGGGTCGGGGGTCGTTTCCGGCGCCGGCGGCGTCACGGTTGGCGCGGGCGTGGTGATCGGCGCGGGCGGTTCGACAGGCGCGGGGGAGGCCGGCGCAGCGCGACGAGGCGCTGGCGCCGCAGCGGGGGCGGGCGCGGGGTCGTTCGCAGCGAGCGGCGCAGTATCCGACACCACAACTGGCGCGTTTTCAGCGAATTGCTGTTGAACGGGGGCCGGCTCAGTCAGCGCGACCTCGTCGGGCTGCTGCGCATTGAAAGCGGTGAAGCCCCACACAGCGCCGGCCAGCATCACAGCGATGACGCCAATGCGCACCACGGCGCCCGAGCCATCACGCTTCATTGGCGGCGGGGCATAAGGATCAACGGGTTGTTGTTCTCGCATACTCTAACTCCTCCGAAACTCAGATTGAGAACGCCAAGCGTTTCGCGCTGTTCCGGCGCGGTTTCACACGACAGAGTGAAGTCGAGCGCAGGGAACTACTCGGCTTGCCGGCTCTAGCATTGAAGCGCCACTGAGATGGATCGCGCGACCACGGCGCCTTGTCTCCGCCACACGTCGCCATGATTGCGCATTGCTGTTCGAACGCAGCGCGGCGTTGCAACAATCTGTGTTTACGCCGCCACACTGCCGGCAAATGGCGCGCGATCACAGACATCCGCGCTGGGGTGGGCGCTGGAAACGCGCTTACATGACCTCGGCCTGAGCGTTCCGGGGACGACGCGCGCGGGCCATCCATTTTCGATCGGCGCAGCCGGCAACGAGCGCGCAGGGGCGAAGAGGGGACGGGGGCCGCGCCGGGAGGGGGCGCGGCCCTCTTTTATTGGAGTCGCGGCGGCATTTGTTAAACCGGGCTTAACCCTAGGATTAATAATGCTTCTTTGACGGAGAAAAATACCGTCGCCGTTTGGAATAGGGATGGAACCAAACGCCGCTGAAGGACTTCATGGCCAGAAGGCGCCGTTTTCGGGGCCCCGTTCGCGGGGGCCGTGCGTGCGCTCACTGAGGCGCAAACGCGCCGATGACTATTGAGAGGGGACTAAATGAAATCGCGTATTACGAGCACCGTGGCCTTGGCCGCGTTGATGATTGGCGCTGCCGGCGCCGCCGAAGCGACCGAAGGCTGGTACGCCCGCGGGGACGTCGGCTATTCATTCGACGGCGAACTCGGCATCGATGATGACGGCCTCTATGACTGGGGCGATTCCTCGCTCGACGAAGATTGGGTCGAGTCGATCGGTTTCGGCTACGCGATGGCGAGCGGCTTCCGCCTCGAAGGCGAGATCTCCCACCGCTTCAATCAGCTCGAAGACACCCCGACCCTCGATCTCGGCGGCGACGTGCATGCCTGGGGCGTGATGCTCAATGGCTATTACGACTTCAACCGCAATGGCTCGATCCAGCCCTATCTCGGCCTGGGTTTGGGCATGGCGCAAATCAACGCCAACGGCGCTGACGCCGGCCTCCCCGCGCGCAGCTTCGACGATGTTGAAAACACGCTCGCGTATCAAGGGCTTGCGGGCGTCGCGTTCAGCGTGACCGAGCGGCTTTCGCTCGATGTCGGCTATCGCTATTTCGCGGCCCCGGATTACACCTTCAACTCGCTTCAGCCCTTCGCTTTCGAGCGCGACGGCTCTTACACCAATCAAGCCGTGACGGTCGGCCTGCGCTGGCGGTTCGCGGAAGCGGCCCCGCCGCCGCCCCCGCCGCCCCCGCCGCCGGTCGTGGCGCCGCCTCCGCCGCCTCCGCCCCCGCGCGCTGCTGTGTGCCCGACATCAGAATTCGTCGTGTACTTCGAGTGGGATCGCTCGAACCTCAACCAGCAAGCGCTGGAAGTCATCGATAGCGCCGTCACCCGCGCCCGCAGCTGCAACGTCGGCGGTGTGGTTGTGGTTGGCCACACCGATACGTCGGGTTCGGCCCAATACAATGTTGGGCTGTCGGAACGCCGCGCTTCGGTCGTCCGTGACGCGCTGGTCGCTCGGGGGGTCGCCGCGGCTGGAATCACCACCCAGGCCCGCGGCGAAAACGACCTTGCCCGCGCCACGCGGGACGGGGTACGCGAGCCGCTAAACCGTCGTACAGCGGTCACGATCTCCTTCCGCTAAGCCGCTTAGCGTCGCTTAAATGTAACGGGTCCGGCGCAAGCCGGGCCCGTTTTCATTTTTCGCCTTCTAGGATTCACCTGCGAGTTGACATACCCCTAGGGGGCCGCCAAGGTTATCAGTGGAAAAGGGCAAAAGGACCGGTTGGAATCAGGCTTTTCGTAAGCGGGTATCAAGCTAATATTGTTGGCGGCGCGCACCTCACTCTCGCCGAGAGGGCGTTGTGCAGGGACAAGAATGGGCAGACGTCTCGCTTGAGTGGTGGGCGGTCGTTTGTGGCTTGATATTTTTACGAGGTCTGTGAAAGACCGTTCTTTTGTAAAGTGCGTCCGCAGGTTTCTGTCGGGCGTTTCGGGGATTTCTCGTTGAGGGGTGAACCATGAAATCGCGCATCACAAAAACCGTCGCGTTGGCGGCTCTGATGGCCGGCGCCGCAGGGGGCGCCCAAGCCACCGAGGGTTGGTATGGCCGGGCCGATGTCGGCTACTCGACCGAAGGTGACTTCGACATTGAACAAACCGCCACGTTCGGCGGCGGCGTTGAATTGCAAGGCGACTGGTACGAAGGTCTCGGCCTCGGCTACGCATTCGACGGTCCGTTCCGCACCGAGCTGGAAATCTCCCACCGCTTCAATCAGTTTCAGGAGCGCGCCTCGGTTGATGATGGCGGCGACGTCCATGTTTGGGCGGCGATGGCCAACCTTTTCTATGACTTCAATGAAGGTGGTTCGTTCGAGCCGTACCTGGGCTTCGGCATCGGCGTAGCGCGCGTGAACGCCAATGGTCACGACGCGACCGTGCCGCAGGGCTTCGACGATTCCGACACCACCTACGCCTACAACTACATCGCGGGTATCGCGCTGCCGGTTACCGAGCGCCTCGACCTCGATGTGGGCTATCGCGCCTTCTACGCGCTCAACGGTTCCTTCGCGGGCACCGGCCTCGGCGCGCCGTATGGCGGCGATTATGATGAGCAGTCCGTGACGGTCGGTCTGCGTTGGCAGTTTGCGGCGCCCGCCGCGCCGCCGCCGCCGCCACCGCCGCCGGTTGCGCCTCCGCCGCCTCCGCCGCCCCCGCCGCCGCGCGCCGCTGTGTGCCCGACGTCGGAATTCGTCGTGTACTTCGAGTGGGATCGCTCGAACCTCAACCAACAAGCGCTGGAAGTCATCGACAGCGCCGTCACCCGCGCACGTGCTTGCAACGTCGGCGGCGTGGTGGTTGTCGGCCACACCGACACGTCGGGTTCGGCCCAATACAATCTGGGTCTGTCCGAGCGTCGTGCGTCGGTCGTTCGTGATGCGCTGGTCGCGCGTGGCCTCTCGGCCGCGAGCGTCACCACGCAAGCACGCGGCGAAACGGATCTCGCCCGCGCCACCCGCGACGGTGTCCGCGAGCCTCTGAACCGCCGTACGGCTGTGACGATCTCCTTCCGCTAAACTTCAGCGGCAAAAACCAGCGACGGGCCCGGCGAAAGCCGGGCCCGTTTGCATTTGAGGGTTTCGTGGCTCGTTTCCGATGCGGCGCGAACACAGCCCACAAAATGGATTCCCCAATTGGGATACTTCCTGTGGACGCTGTGTTGCCGTTGGTTAACACGAAACAGCCGCGCCCGAGGTTTGTCCGGCCATCCTCGGCGCATAAGCGCCGCGCGCCTGCGGGGGATGCGCGGCGGCGCGGGCTGGGATGGGCCGCGTTCGCGCGAGGAGATTCTTTGATGCGGAAATTGTTGAGCACGATCGCTATGGCGGCCTTGTTGGTCAGCTGGGGCGGCGCCGCGCAGGCCGAAGGCTGGTACGCTCGTGGCGACGTCGGCTACACCGTCGATGGCAATCTCGACATCGATAACATCGGCGAAGCCGAACTCGACGACGACTGGCTGGAATCGGTGGGCGGCGGCTACGCGTTTCCGAGCGGCCTGCGTCTCGAAGGCGAGATTTCGCACCGCTTCAACAAAATCGAAGAAGACGCGACCTTCGGCGGCGACGATGTCCACGCCTGGGCCGGCATGATCAACGGCTATTACGATTTCAATCGTGAGGGACGTTTCAGTCCTTATCTGGGTCTCGGCGTTGGCGGCGCGAAAGTCATCGCGGACGCCTTCACCGCGAATGACGAGTTCGACGATTCCGACACCGTCGTCGCTTATCAGGCGCTGGCGGGCGTTTCGTTCGCCATCAACGATCAACTCGATCTCGACGTCGGCTATCGCTATTTCATCGCGCCGGGCGCGGAATTTGACGGGTTCGAAGACGGCGTGGTTCCCACGCAATACGAAGCCGACTACGAGCATCAAGCCGTGACGGTCGGCCTCCGTTGGAGCTTCGGCGCCGCGGCCGCTCCGCCGCCGCCACCCCCGCCGCCTCCGCCACCCCCGCCGCCGCCTCCGCCTCCACCCCCGCCGCCGGTCTGCCCGACGTCGGAATTCGTGGTCTATTTCGAGTGGGATCGCTCGAACCTGAACGACGCGGCTCTGGGCGTGATCGATCAAGCGGTGACCCGCGCGCGCGCCTGCCGCCTCGGCAGCGCGGTCGTGGTTGGCCACACCGATACGTCAGGCTCGACCGCCTACAACGCCGCGCTCTCGGCGCGCCGTGCGTCGGTTGTGCGTGACGCCCTCATTTCGCGCGGCCTCGCCGCCGGCGCCATCACCACGGACGCGCGCGGCGAAACCGATCTCGCCACGCCCACCCGCGACGGCGTGCGCGAGCCCCTAAACCGCCGCACGGCGGTAACGATCACTTTCCGCTAAACCACCCAGCGGCAGTGGACCGGGACGGGCCTGGCGCAAGCTGGGCCCGTCTTGCATTCGGGCTCCCTGGACAGCGCCAGCGCGCACCGGCAAGGTCCGCCCCATGTCGATCTCAACCGCGCAGGCCGCTCCGATCGCCTCGGGCGTCGCGCACGCATTGCAGTCCTTGGACGATGGAAGCGAAGCGATCGCCGCGCGCACGGAAGCGTGGTCGGCGATCAATTCGGGCTCCCTCGAACCGGATGGCCTAGCGCGCATGCGCGCGCCGATGCTGGAGGCATGCGCCGCTCTTCCCGGCGACGCCTCGCTCGTTGCGCTCGCGCCAACGCAACGTGTGCGCGCCGACGGCGAAACCGAAGCCATCGACCACGGCGCCTCGATCCGCGTGCGCGTGCGTCCTGAAGCGCCAATCCAAGTCGCGCTGACCGGCCACTACGACACGGTTTTCCCAGCCAAGCACGCTTTCCAAAAGCCCTGGCGCGATGGCGAGACGATGCACGGGCCAGGCGTCGCCGACATGAAGGGCGGCATCGCGGTGATGCTGGCGGCGCTGAGCGCTTTTGAAGCGACGCCGGATGCGAAAAATCTCGGCTACGAAATCCTGCTCAGCCCTGACGAGGAGATCGGCTCGCCCGCAAGCGCGGCATTGCTGGCCGAACTCGGCGCCCGATCGCATCTCGGTATGACCTACGAGCCGGCGCTCGCCGATGGCGGCCTCGTGAGTTCGCGCAAGGGCTCGGGCAATTTCAGCTTAGTGCTGCGCGGCCGCGCAGCGCATGTCGGGCGCGCCTTTGGCGACGGACGAAGCGCGGTGATGGCTGGCGCGCATGCAGCGCTCGCGCTTGATGCGCTGAATGGCAAGCGCGAGGGCGCGACTTCAATGTCGGCGCGCTCGAAGGCGGGCGGGGCGGTGAACATCGTGCCGGATAAAGCCGTTGCTGCGCTTCAATGTGCGCGCGCCGGAAGCGGAAAGGCGCCGCTTGGGCTGGAAGCGAGATCGCGCGCATCGTCGCCGAGATCGGCGCGCGAGACGGCATCGCCGCGCATTTGCACGGCGGCTTCACGCGGCCGCCCAAACCGCTCACGCCCGCGCAACACGTTCTGATCGAATGGACCAAACAAGCCGGCGCCGCACTCGGGCTCGATCTCGCATTCAGCCCATCGGGCGGCGTGTGCGAAGGCAATAATCTCGCGGCCGCGGGATGTCCGAACATCGACACGCTCGGCCCATGCGGCGGCGGGCTCCACAGCGATCAGGAATTCGTGCGCATTTCAAGCTTTGCCGAACGCGCCAAGCTCTCGCTGCTGCTGCTCGCGAGCCTGAGCAACGGCGCGTTCGATGTGCGGAGCCTCAAGGTATGAGCGGGCCCGCTTATGTGATCCGCGCCGCGACGGCGGGCGATCTCGATGCCTTCAAGGTGCTGCGCGAGGAAGCGGGGCCGGGCTTCACGAGTCTGATGCTCGACGATCGCGCGCTGCTGCAAAAGCTCGAACATGCACAAGAGAGCTTTCAGTCCACCGCGACCGGCCCGGGCACGGAGCGTTATCTGCTCGTACTCGAACACATCGCAACGGGCGACATCGCCGGCTGCTGCGGCGTCAAATCCACCATCGGCGCCAGCCCGCCTTTCTTCAATTTCCGCGTCCTCCGCGTCGCGCAAGCCTCCGCCGCCGCCGAGCGCCGCTTCGACATGGACGTGCTGATCCTCGTCAATGAATTCACCGGCTGCTCGGAAGTCGGCAACACTCTTCGTGCGCGCCGCGCACCGGGCCGGCGGCGTCGGGCGTTCGCTGGCGCAATCGCGTTATCTCTTGATGGGCGCGACGCCTGAGCGTTTCACGAGCGCGTGGTTTCGGAACTGCGCGGCGTGGTTGGGCCTGATGGCGTCTCGCCATTCTGGGAAGCGCTTGGCCGGCACTTCTTCAAAATGGATTTCAGCGAGGCTGATCGCCTGAGCGCCACCACCGACAATCAATTCATTCTCGACCTCATGCCGAAATATCCGATCTACGCCGATCTCCTGCCAGAAGCGCGAGAGCGGTGATCGGCGAATGTCACGCGGCGGGTCTCGGCGCGCGGCGCTTGCTGGAATGGGAAGGCTTTCGTTTTTCGCAAGTGGTCGACATTTTCGACGCCGGCCCGCTGCTCAGCGTGTCGCGCGACGCGATCCGCACCTCGCGCGAGGCGCGGCGGCTGAAGCTCGAAGCCGCTCCGGCGCCGGCGCATGCACGCCGCGCATTGATCGCAACGCAACGATCGCCAATTTCCGTTGTGTCTCAGCGCATGCGTCGATCCAGAACGGCGCGGCGCGGGTGCATCCCGATACGCTCGCGGCTTTGAAGCTGGAGGCGGGCGCGGAGGTTTTGGTTTGGAGCGGCGATGAGGCCTGAGCTTTACATCGACGGCAAATGGCGCACGGGCGCGGGCGCGCGCTTCGGCTCGAACGATCACGCGACCGGCGCGCAAGTCTGGGAAGGCATTGGCGCGAGCAGCGACGATGTCGCCGACGCGATGAACGCAGCGCGGCGCGCCTTTCGCGCTTGGGCGGGGCGACCGACAGAAGAACGCATCGCCATCGCGCGCGCGTTCGGCAAGGCCGTCGAAGCGCGTGCCCAAGTCATCGCCGAAACCATCAGCCGCGAAACCGGCAAAGCCGGCTGGGACGCGCGCGGCGAAGTGCAGGCCAATGGTCGGCAAGATTGAGATTTCCATCCGCGCGCAAGCCGAACGTGCTGGATCGCGCGAAGAGAAAACGGCGTTTGGTGCGACGGTGCTCGCGCATCGCCCGCATGGCGTGCTCGCGGTGTTCGGGCCGTTCAATTTTCCGGGGCATTTGCCGAACGGGCATATCGTGCCGGCGCTGCTCGCGGGCAATTGCGTGCTGTTCAAGCCGAGCGAGCTTGCGCCTGGCGTTGGCGCGCTGATGGCGGAGGCTTGGGAAGAAGCGGGGCTTCCCGCTGGCGTGCTCAACCTGTTGCAAGGCGCGCGAGAAACCGGCGCGGCTTTGCTCGATGCGCAGGGCTTGAACGGCGTCCTCTTCACAGGCTCAGCGGAGACGGGCGCATTCATCCATCGCAAGTTCGCGGGCCGGCCTGACGTGCTGCTCGCGCTCGAACTCGGCGGCAATAATCCGCTGATCGTGTGGCCGCCGGCGGATGTGGCTGCTGCTGCAAATCTCGCGACGCATTCGGCGTATGCGACCAGCGGGCAGCGTTGCACCTGCGCGCGGCGGCTGATCGTGCCCGATGACGCGACGGGCGCGGCGGTAATCGATGCGATCGCGGCGCTCGCGCCCATGATCTCGGTTGGGCCGTGGACGCAAACGCCCGAGCCCTTCATGGGTCCGCTGATCAACGCGCATTCCGCGCAGCGCGCGATTGCGTTTGAAGCCAATCTCATTGCGCGCGGCGCCAAGCCCATCGTGCGTTGGAGCGCGACGGCGCGTTTATTCGCCGGGCCTCATTGATGTGACCGGCATCGAAACCGCCGACGAAGAATTGTTCGGACCGCTCCTCCAGGTGCAGCGCGCACGCGATTTCGATCACGCGATCGAGCTTGCCAACGCAACGCGCTTCGGGCTTGCGGGCGGCTTGATCAGCGACGATGCAGCTTTGTGGGAACGCGCCAAACTTGAAATGCGCGCGGGCGTGCTGAACTGGAATCGCCCGACCACTGGCGCATCGGGCGCGCTGCCGTTCGGCGGGCCGGGACTTTCGGGCTCGCTGCGGCCGAGCGCTTATTATGCGGCGGATTATGTCGCGTATCCCGTCGCGGCGCAGATCGCGGAGAAAGCCGCGCCGCTGCCCGCGCCTGGGCTTCCATGAACGGCGCGGAAGAAATCAATTTCGACGGGCTGGTCGGGCCGACGCACAATTATGCCGGCCTCTCGGAGGGCAATCTCGCCTCCGCCCGCAACCGCGACACCATCGCGCGTCCGCGCGATGCGGCGCTGCAGGGCATCGCTAAGTTGCGCCGCTTGATGGCGCTTGGGCTCGTGCAAGGCGTGCTGCCGCCGCAGGAGCGCCCCAACATTTCCTGGCTGCGCACGCTGGGGTTTTCTGGCTCCGACCGCGAGGTTTGGGCGCGCGCATGGGAGCGCGAGCAAGGCATTGCGCGCAACGCCATCGCCGCGTCTTCGATGTGGGCCGCGAATGCCGCGACGATCTCGCCGAGCGCGGACTGTGCCGATGGCCGCCTTCACGCCAGCGTCGCCAATCTCCAAACCATGCTCCACCGCGCGCAGGAAGCGCCCAGCACTGAGCGCGCGCTGCGGCGCTTGATGGCGGATGAAGCGCGCTTTGCGGTGCATGAGGCGCTGCCGTTCAACGAAGCTTTCTCCGACGAAGGCGCGGCCAATCACATGCGCATGGCGGCGGGGCATGGCGAACCCGGCGTTGAGATTTTCGTTTATGGCCGCAAAGCCGGCGATGCGCGCACCGGCTTTCCAGCACGGCAGACTTTGGAGGCCAGCCACGCCGTCGCGCGTCGTCATGGGCTCGCGCCCGAACGGACGATTTTCGCGAAGCAATCCGCGCGCGCGATCGAGGCGGGCGCGTTTCACAATGATGTCGTCGCGGTCGCGCATGAGAGCGTGCTGTTTCATCACGCCGAGGCGTTTGACGATAAGGGCAGCGCTCTACGCCGAGATTCGGGAGAAGGCGCGGGGCCTTTTTGAGCCGGTGTTCGTGGAAGTCGCGGCCGAGCAGGTTTCGCTCGAAGACGCGGTGAAGTCCTACCTCTTCAATTCGCAACTCGTCCGCCTGCCGAATGCACAGAGCCTCACGCTGATTGCGCCGAACGAAGCGCGGGAGAATAACAAGGTCGGCGCGGTGATTGCTGAGATCACGGCGCGTCCGCAAAGCGCTATCGGCGCGGCCGACTTCGTTGAAGTGCGCGAGAGCATGCGCAATGGCGGCGGCCCGGCGTGTCTCAGGCTTCGGATCGCCATGAGCCACGCCGAGCGCGCCGCCGCGCATCCCGGATTCTTCCTGAACGACGCGCTCGCGGACCGGCTGGAAGCCTGGGTCCGCGCGCATTACCGCGAAGAACTCGCGCCTGCCGATTTGGCCGACCCGAATTTGGTGGACGAGACGCAACGCGCTCTCGACGCCCTCACGGCTATTTTGCCTCTGGGAAGTGACTTCTACCCGTTCCAGCGCGCCTGATTAGTTCAGGCTTTCGGGCCGGAGTTTGTAGCCGCCGTCATCCTGCGCATCGAACAGCATGTCGATTTGCGGGTGATCGATCGGCTCGCCGGTTTCGTCGGCCAGCAAGTTCTGCTCCGAGACGTAAGCCACGTAATGGCTGTCCGAGTTCTCGGCGAACAGATGGTAAAAAGGCTGGTCTTTGCTGGGGCGGATAGGTTCGGGAATGGCGGTTAGCCAATCGTCAGTATTGCTGAATTCCGGGTCGACGTCGAAAATAACGCCGCGAAACGGAAACAGCTTGTGCCGAACGACTTGGCCGATGGAGAATTTAGCTTCACGCATCTTGTTCTCCTTACCGATCTCCTTTGTGTCCTCTCACGAGAATAAAGGTAGGAGCGCCGGTTTGTTCCTACAAGCGGCCAAGCTATTCACGCGAGCAGTGTGGCAAGGTAGCATCCGCGCCGACACGACTTAGGCATTCCGTGGCTAAAAAAGCCGCGCGGAAACAAATTGATGGCAAGTACAGGCAGGGCTGGCCCACCGCATAGCGGTGGGCGGCCTGGCCCCAGAGCGCGTCAGCGGCCGCTGTTCGCGGCGCTCGACCTGGGGACAAACAATTGCCGCCTGCTGGTGGCCGAGCCCGACCATGCGGGTTTCCGGGTGGTCGACGGCTATTCGCAAATCGTGCGGCTGGGCGAGGGCTTGGCGTCGAGCGGGCGGCTGGCGGACGCCGCGATGGCGCGCGCCTATCGGGCGCTGACGGCGTGCGCGGAGCGGATCGCCTGGCGCCAGCCGGTGGCGGTCGGGTGCATCGCGACGCAGGCGTGCCGGATCGCGGCGAACGGGCCGACCTTCCTGGAGCGTGTGCGGCAGGATCTGGGGCTCAATTTCGAAATCATCAGCGCCGAGGAAGAGGCGCGGCTTTCGGTGCTCGGCTGCGCGAGCCTGATCGACCCCAATGTCGAGATCGCGCTCATCGTCGATATCGGCGGCGGCTCGACGGAGCTCGCTTGGGTCGATGCGAAGATTGCGAGCGAAAGCGTGCGCGCGGGCAGGCTCGATCCGCCAATCCTCGCTTGGGGCTCAGCGCCGCTTGGCGTTGTGACGCTCGCGGAAGAATTTCCTGAGCCCGAAAAGAATAAAGCGGCTTGGTATGCGGCGATGGTGGATGCGTTGGCCGAACGCCTGGCGCCGATCGGCGCAGCGCAGCATCTGAAGCCCGTGTTCGATGCGGGCCGCGCGCACATCGTGGGCACATCGGGCACGGTGACGAGCCTTGCGGGCGTCTATCTCAAGCTGCCGAAATATCAGCGCAACAAAGTCGATGGCCTCTGGATGACGACCGAGCAATGCCACGCAACCATCGCCGATCTCGTCGCGGTGTCGCGCGGCGAGCGCACCGGCAATCCGTGCATCGGCAAGGATCGCGCCGATCTCGTTATCCCGGGCGGCGCGATCCTTGAAGCGGTTGGGCGCGTCTGGCCGACGGCGCGCGTGCGCGTGGCCGATCGTGGTTTGCGCGAGGGCGTGCTGATGCGGCTGATCGCGGAACACAAGCAGGCGCGGCCATGAGCGACGAGGAAAAACCGCCGGAGGAAAAGCGTCGCTGGCGCAACAAGGCGATCATCACGCCGGGCGGTGAGCGCAAGCTCGCGGTGCGGGTGAAGAAGAAAAACACGCGCTCTGAATCCTCGCGCCGCTGGATCGAGCGGCAGGTGAACGATCCCTACGTGCAACGCACGCAAGCCGAAGGCTGGCGCGCGCGTTCGGCGTTCAAGCTGATTGAACTCGACGACAAATACGAAATCATCAAACGCGGTGCGCATATCGTCGATCTTGGGGCGGCGCCGGGCGGCTGGGCGCAAGTCGCGCTCAAGCGCGGCGCGGGCCGCGTGGTGGGGATCGATCTCTTGCCGATCGATCCCTAACCGGCGCTGTCTTTCTTGAAATGGATTTCCCTCGCGCCCGAAGCGCCCGCCGCCGTGCGCGCCGCGCTCGGCGGCCGCCCGACATCGTGCTCTCCGACATGGCCGCCAACGCCACCGGCCACGCGCGCACGGATCAAATCAAGACGGGTGCGCTCGCCGAAGCGGCTGCTGATTTTGCGATGGTGCAGCTGGGGCATGGCGGTGCGTTTATTACGAAGGCGTTTCAGGGCGGGCTGGACACCGCGCTGCTCGCGAAGCTGAAGCAGAGTTTCGCTGTGGTTACGCCACGCTAAGCCGCCGGCGAGCCGGGCGGAGAGTTCTGAGGTTTATGTGGTGGCGACTGGGTTCGTCGACCCTGACTCTCGCTCCCCGGCCAGCGTGCGAAGCACGCGCTTGAGCCGGGGGCCATTGGACGACTTGCGCCGGTTGATGGATGGACCCCGGATCGCCTGCGGCGTCCGGGGAGCGGCAGAAGGCTCAGCGCAACAAATACATGATCCGCGTTTCTAGCTTCGACGCATCCTCCGTCCAATCGCCATAAATCTCCCACGACGCCCCGCCAATCGCGCGGCCGTTGGCGAAGCACCAGGCGTGGATGGCGTTGTGGGCGTCGGACATTTTTTCGTAGGGGCCGACATGGAGGGTGGTCGCGACTTCGCCGGCGGGCGTGGCGGCCAGGCGCACCTCGCCTTCGCCAGTGAAGGCGTGCGGGACTTGAACGCCGAAATCGATGTCCATCGCATCCTCGCGGCGGGCGGGGTGGTGGTAAAGGAAAATATTGTGCCCGCCGCCGGCCCGCAGCTTTTCGTTTCGGACGAGGAAGTCCCAAACCTGATCGAGCGCCGGCCGCCAAGCCTTGGCGATATCGCGGATCGCCACCTTCCGGCGCACGGCGGCGAAGGGCTGGGGGACGACCGTTTCGATGGTGACTTGGTAGCTCATGTGCGTCTCCGGGCCGGTTCGAGCCGCGCCGCAGCCTTGCAAAAGGGGGCTCGAATCTCTATTCCCCGTCAATGGAAATACGTGAAGCTCTGACCTTCGACGACGTGCTGCTGGAGCCGGGCGCGTCCGAGGTCTTGCCGGCCGACGCCGACACCAGCACCCGTCTCACCCGCTCCATCACGCTCAATGTGCCGCTGATTCCTCGGCGATGGACACCGTCACCGAGGCGCGCCTGGCGATTGCGATGGCGCAGGCGGGCGGACTTGGCGTTATTCACCGCAATCTGACGCCAAAGGAACAGGCCGAGCAGGGTCAAGACGGTCAAGAAGTTCGAGAGCGGCATGGTGATCGACCCGATCACGATTGGGCCCGATCAAACTGTCGGCGAAATTCTTGCGATCAAGGAAGAGCGGAAGATTTCGGGCTTCCCCGTGGTCGAGCCCAAAACCCAAAAGCTCATCGGCATCCTCACCAATCGCGACATGCGTTTTGCCGAAAAGCACGAGCGCGTCGCCGATCTGATGACGAAAGAGATCGTCACGATCCGCGAAGGCGCGGGCGAGGCTGAAGCCAAGCGCTTGCTGCACAAGCATCGCATCGAACGCGTGATCGTGGTCGATGATGCGGGGCGCATCGCGGGGCTCATCACGGTGAAGGATTTCGAGAAGGCGCAAGCCTTCCCGAACCGCGCGAAAGATGAGCAGGGCCGTTTGCGCGTGGGCGCCGCTTCCACCATTGGCGATGATGGCTATGACCGCTCGCTGGCGCTGATCGAAGCGGGCGCCGATGTCGTCGTCATCGATACCGCGCACGGTCATTCCAGGGGCGTGCTCAATGCGGTCGAGCGCATCAAGCGCGTCTCCAACAAAACGCAGATCATCGCCGGCAATGTCGCGACGGCGGATGGCGCCAAAGCGCTGATCGATGCGGGCGCGGACGCAATCAAGGTTGGCATTGGTCCAGGCTCGATCTGTACGACGCGCATCGTTGCGGGCGTCGGCGTGCCGCAACTGACTGCGATCATGGACGCCGTCAGCGCGGCCCTTAAGGCAGACGTGCCGGTGATCGCTGACGGCGGGGATCAAATTTTCCGGCGATCTTGCCAAGGCGCTCGCGGCGGGCGCGGAAGTCGCGATGATCGGCTCGCTGCTGGCGGGCAGTGAAGAGGCGCCGGGCGAAGTCATTCTCTTCCAAGGGCGTTCGTACAAATCCTATCGCGGCATGGGCTCGCTGGGCGCGATGGCGCGTGGCTCGGCTGATCGCTATTTCCAAAGGAAGTCTCCCGATCAGATGAAGCTGGTGCCCGAAGGCATCGAAGGGCGCGTGCCGTTCAAGGGGCCGGTGGCGAACATCCTGCACCAACTCGTCGGCGGCCTCCGCGCCGCCATGGGTTACACAGGCGCGCGGACTTTGGCGGATTTCCGGAGCAATGCGCGCTTCGTGAAAATTTCGTCAGCCGGTTTGCGCGAGAGCCATGTGCACGACGTCTCGATCACGCGTGAAGCGCCGAACTATCCGCTCGGCGGATGAGCACGCGCCCGATTGAGAGTGCGGATATCGAGAGCGTCCTTGCGCTCAATGCTGACAATGTCGTTGCGACGAGCCCGCTCGATCACGCTGCTTTAAACGGCGATGCTCAGTGAGGCGTTCCGCGCGAGCGTGATCGGACCGCCGGCTTCCAGCCGGCAGACAGAAGCTGCCGGCTGGAAGCCGGCGGTACAAGCGTTTCTCATCGCCTTCGATCAAACCGCTAATTACTCTAGCCCAAACTTCCTGTGGTTCCGCGAGCGCTTCGCCCGCTTTGTCTATGTCGACCGCATCGTCGTCGCGGAGGAAGCGCGTAAGCAGGGTTTGGCGCGCACGCTTTATCAGGATGTGTTCGATGCGGCGCGCGCGGCGGGGCATGAGCGGGTCGCGTGCGAGGTGAATTATGCGCCGCCCAATTCGGTGTCCGACGCCTTCCACGAAAGCCTGGGTTTCACGGAAATCGGCAGGGCCGCGCTGGCTAAGGACAAGGGCGTGCGCTATCTGATGGCTTCCCTCACATAGAGTGAAGCCATGAGACACGGTGCGCGGGCCGCGGCCGCTATTGAGATTTTGTCCGACATTGAGGCGCGCAAGCGTCCGGGCGGCGATGCGGTGCGCGATTGGATGCTGTCGCACCGGTTCGCGGGCTCGAAGGACCGCGCGGAGATTGGTGACCTAGTGTTTGGCGCGCTGCGTTGGAAATCTTCCAGTGCTTGGCGGTTCGGCAGTGAAGGGCCGCGCGCTTGGGTGTTTGGCGCGCTGCGCTGGGGTTTTGGCAAGAGCGCGGACTGGATCGACGCGGCATGCACTGATGATCCTCACGCGCCGCCAGCGCCCGATGAGCGCGAGCAGCGCGCTTTGCGCGAAGCGACGCTCGATGATGCGCCGGCCTATGTGCGCGGCGATTATCCAGAATGGCTCGACGCCAGCATGGCGCGCATCTTCGGTGAAGCGCGCGGTGAAGAAGGCGCGGCATTGGCTGCGCCCGCGCCGCTGGATTTTCGCGCCAACACTTTGAAGAGCAATCGCGCCGATGTGCTTGCGGCTTTATCCGATAGTCCGCGCATCAAAGCGCCGCTGACTGAAACGCCGCATGCGCCGAACGGTTTGCGTTTGCCGTGGGCGCAAGGCGGCAGCTTTCCGTGGGCGACCGAGCAGAGCTTCGTCAAAGGTTGGTTTGAAGTGCAGGACGAGGGCAGCCAGCTTGTGGTGCAGCTTTCGGGCGCGGCGGCGGGGATGAAGGTCGCGGATGTGTGCGCGGGCGGCGGCGGCAAGAGCCTCGCGCTCGCGGCGCAGATGGAAAACAAGGGTCAGGTGTTCGCCTATGATGTGGATGGGCGCAGACTTGCCCCGATGCATGAGCGGCTCGACCGCGCGGGCGCGCACAATGTGCAGATCCGCGCGCCAGCGCGCGAGCGCGATGTGCTCTCGGATTTGAATCACCGCATGGATGTGGTTCTGGTCGATGCGCCGTGCACGGGCTCTGGCACATGGCGGCGCAATCCGGATTCTAAGTGGCGCTTGCGGCCTGCATCGTTAGAGACGCGCAAGAAGGAGCAGCAGGAAGCGCTCCGGCTGGGCGCGCGTTTGGTGAAACCGGGCGGGCGCTTGATCTATGCGACGTGCTCGGTGCTGCCGGACGAAAACGAAGATGCGATCGAAGCGTTCTTGAAGACTGGCGCGGATTTCAAACCGACGCCGCTGCCTTTTGCCTTGCCTGGCTATGCGCGCGGCGATGCGATTCAGATGACGCCGCTCAAGACCGGGTGCGATGGCTTCTTCGTCGCGGCGCTGACGCGCGCGGGCTAGGCGATGATGTCGATGATGCGCCCGGTGGCTTTTTCTTCGGCGCGCGCGCGATCGGTGATCGCGGCGGGATCGACCAGCGCGAGCAGCTCGTCTTCTTTATAGTGCGACAGCGCGCCGCCGAGATCGACGGAGCGCCGCGGGCTCGGCTCTTCCGGCTTATCGGCTCTGTGCTGCTCGGTCGGCCGATCGCGTGGATCGGCTTTCCGGCGCGCCAGAACGGTCGCGAGATCATCAACCTGCATGGCGCAACTATGACGCAGTTTGCTTAGCAATTTGTTCGTGATTTGACGATTTCGCCTGTCTAATTTTGGCACATGCGCGCCAAGCTCGATATTGCCATTGCAGGATGCGGCGTCGCGGGATTGAGCGCGGCGGCGATGCTTGCGCGCGATGGGCATCGCGTCGTCATGTTCGACAAGCTCGCGGCGCCGGAGCCGATCGGCTCGGGGATTATTCTGCAGCCCGTTGGATTGGCGGCGCTCGATGCGGTTGGCGTCGGCGATGCGATGCGCGCGCTGGGCGCGCCGATTAAGCGCTTGTTTGGCAAAGTCTCGCGCTCGGGCCGCACCGTGCTCGATGTGCGTTATGCGGCGCTTGGCGCGGATGCGGCGAGCGGGCTCGCGGTGCATCGGGGCGCTCTGTTTCAGCTTTTGTACGATGCTGCGAAGGATGCGGGCGCGGAGATTGTGCCGAGCCGTGAAGTGTTGGCGCAAGAGAACGGCGCGTTCGTTTTCGTGGATGGCGCAAGGAGCGCGCGGTTTGATCTCTTGATCGATGCGCTTGGGATGCGTTCGCCGTTGTGCGGCAAGGTGAGCGAGCCTTTGGCGTTTGGCGCGCTTTGGGCGAATTTGGATTGGTGTGAGGGCTTTGCGCCCGACACGCTCGAGCAACGCTACGAAGCGGCGCGGATGATGGCGGGCGTGTTGCCGATCGGGCGTTTGCCGGGCGGGACGAAGACGCAAGCCGCGTTTTTCTGGAGCCTCAAGGGCGCCGATCATGCGGCGTGGCGCGCGGCGCCGATCGAGGCGTGGAAGGAAGATGTGCTGCGGCTTTGGCCTGACACCGCGCCCTTGCTCGCGCAGATCGACGCGCATGACGATCTGGTGTTCGCGCGTTATCTCCATCGCACCTTGAGCGCGCCAGTCGCGCGCGGCCTCGCGCATATCGGCGATTCCTGGCATTGCGCGAGCCCGCAGCTTGGGCAGGGCGCCAATATGGCGCTGCTCGATGCGCTGGCTTTGGTGCGTGCGATCGAAGCGCGCAACGATCTCGCCGATGCGCTCGCGCTCTATGCGCGCATGCGGCGCTGGCACATTCGGCTTTATCAGCTCGCGAGCTTTCTCTTCACGCCGGCTTATCAGTCCGACAGCGCGGCGATTGCTTGGCTGCGCGATTGGATCGTCGCGCCGCTCGCGCGCGTGCCGCCGGCGCCGGCCGTGCTCGCGGCTTTGGTGGCGGGAAGATTGGCGGCCCGGTGGGCGCGATCGAGCGATTAGGCGCGCGTTGACGCACGCGGACTTGGGCCGCGTGTTTTTGCAGAATTGACGGATGGTGTGTGTGCTTAAGACGTATCGGCGTGTGCAAGCGCAGCGCGCGCGACGCCGTCGCGGGCCGAGTGCGGGCGGCGCGGAGATGCAAAGGCGGCCTGCCGTAAAGCCGCGCTCAAGGCGCGCGATGAGACGGCGCACATAGAGCGCGACATTGCGCAGCGCACGGATGACGCCGGATGCGCGTGCGCGGATCGTCAGCGCGCGTGTCTGCGAGGAGGCCGCGCGTGATGAGCCGGAAATGGCTGTTGCGCGGCAGCGCGCGGCGATGAAAGCCGCGCGGCGCGAAACGGGGATGCGCCGCGCCTTGTGGTGGCGCTGGCGTGAAGCGCGCGCCGGCGCGAAGCACGATCAGCGCTTTGAGATAAGTCTCGAACGCATGAACGCCGATGCGCGCGCCGTCATCGATCACGCGCACAGCAGCACGCGGCAGATAAGCGCCCGCGCCGTGCAGCAGCGCGAGAAACGCGCACGCAATCGCCTCAAGCCAAAGCGCCAGGCCATCGGCGAGGCGCTGGGGCGTGAGGTGATTGGGGGCTGGGGCGGCGAGGTGCATGGATGGAGTATGCGCGTGTGGGGGAGGTGTGGGATTGGAATTTTGGGGAGGGCGGATTTGTTGGGGATTTGCGCTGGTTTTGCGGGGATCGGGGCGAGTCGGTGTGGCGCTGGACGCACGTTGCGCCATCAAGCACTGCGAACCCTCCCCCTTGCGGGGAGGGTAGGGTGGGGGTGCGGGCGGTGTCCTCTCCGGATGGAGTGCCGCCGTTACCCCCACCTCCATCTCCTCCCCGCAAGGGGGAGGAGAGTCATTTCATTCTGCACCCTCCGCGCTCCGCTCAGTGCGCGGAGCGTCCGGGGAGCGGGGAAAATGCGTCTTCCCATCTCTCAGTCATTCCGGACGCGCGGAACGCGATCCGGAAGCCAGGGATCGCAGATCTCAGCGTTGGCCCTGGGTTCCGGGTTCCGCCTCCGGCGGCCCCGGAATGACTGAGGGTGATTTTGAGGTGCGGCGCCGGAATGACCCGGGGCCGCAATGTGGATAAGTCTGCCGTGCCGGGCGCCCCGCGCGTTGACGCCCCGCGCGACGCGCTCCATTTACGGCCATGGCCCAGTCTTCTGCGCAGAACGCAGCTCAAAATCCCGCCGCTCAATCCCATGACCGCGTCCTGATCATCGATTTTGGGTCGCAGGTGACGCAGCTGATCGCGCGGCGTGTGCGCGAGAGCGGGGTCTATTGCGAGATCCATCCGTACAACAAAGCCGGCGCGGTGCTGGCCGGCGGCTTCAATCCGAAAGCCGTCATTCTTTCCGGCGGGCCGGCGAGTGTGATCGAGGGCGAGAGTCCGCGCGCGCCGCAGGAAGTGTTCACGCTCGGCGTGCCGGTGCTGGCGATTTGTTACGGGCAGCAGACCATGGCCGTGCAGCTTGGCGGCGTGGTCGAGGGCGGGCATGCGCGCGAGTTCGGGCGCGCCGATGTCGAGATCAAAGCCGATAGCCCGCTCTATGAAGGCTTTTGGGAAGTGGGCGGGCGCTATCCCGTGTGGATGAGCCATGGCGACCGCGTCACGCAGCTGCCGCAGGGCTTTAGCGTTGTCGGCACCAGCGAGAACGCGCCGTTCGCGATCGCGGTGGATGAGCAATATAAATTCTACTCGGTGATGTTTCACCCCGAAGTGATGCACACGCCGGACGGCGCCAAGCTCCTCCGAAATTTCACGCACAAGATCGCCAAGTGCAAAGGCGATTGGACGATGGCCGCGTTCAAAGACGAAGCCATTGCGCGCATTCGCGCGCAGGTCGGCGACGGCACGGTGATTTGTGGGCTGTCGGGCGGCGTCGATTCAAGCGTGGCGGCGGTGCTGATCCATGAAGCGATCGGCGAGCGGCTGCATTGCGTGTTCGTGGATCATGGGCTGATGCGTTCGGGCGAGGCCGAGCAGGTCGTGACCCTCTTCCGCGATCACTACAATATTCCGCTGATCCATGCCGATGAGAGCGATCGCTTCTTGGGCGCGCTGGATGGCGTCACCGATCCTGAAGTGAAGCGCAAAACCATCGGCAAGCTCTTCATCGATGTGTTCGAGGAAAAGGCGCGGCTTGTGGGCGATGCGCAGTTTTTGGCGCAGGGCACGCTTTATCCCGACGTGATCGAGAGCGTGAGCGCCATCGGCGGCCCGAGCGTCACGATCAAGTCGCACCATAATGTCGGCGGCTTGCCGGATCGGATGCATCTGAAACTGGTCGAGCCGCTGCGCGATCTTTTCAAGGATGAAGTGCGCGCGCTTGGGCGCGAGCTTGGATTGCCGGAAGCGTTCGTGGGGCGCCATCCCTTTCCAGGGCCGGGCCTCGCGATCCGTATTCCGGGCGAGATCACGCGCGAGAAGCTCGACATTTTGCGCGCGGCGGATGTTGTGTATCTCGATGAGATCCGCAAATCCGGTTTCTACGACGAGATTTGGCAAGCATTCGCCGTGCTCTTGCCGGTGCGAACGGTCGGCGTGATGGGAGATTTCCGGACTTATGAATATGTCTGCGCGCTCAGGGCCGTGACATCGTCGGACGGCATGACGGCGGACTTTTTCCAATTCCCGATGGACTTCCTCGCGCGCGCTGCGACGAGGATCATCAATGAAGTGCCGGGGATCAATCGCGTCGTGTACGACGTGACGAGCAAACCGCCGGGCACGATTGAGTGGGAATGATCTGGGCCAAGGCAAGGCGCTAAAGAAAGTCGTGGCCGGTGTCGCGACGAGGCCTTTATCCGCGAAGCACGTTGTAGAGCTTCCCGGCCGTGCTCATAAAGCGCGCGGGCGCGCGCCGGGTCGTGGCGCCTTTCGCAAAAAATTATGCCGGTTTAAAAAAGATGTGCCGCACGGGTTCTGCGCCGTGACAGCGTTTGGGCGCGCCGCGTCGGCGCCACAGGGGAGACGAGCCGATGACCAAGACAATCATGTTGATCCATGGCGCCTGGCTCAATGGGAAGTCGTGGGAGCACTGGAAGGCCCGCTATGAGGCCAAGGGTTTTCGCGTGGTCGCGCCGAACTGGCCGCACGATGAGGGCGAGCCCGCGGAGCTGCGGGCAAATCCGCGTCACGAACTCACCCAATTCGGCCCGAAGGAAATCGTCGCGCATTATGAGAGCGAGATCTCCAAATTGGCGGACACGCCGATCCTGATCGGACATTCGGCGGGCGGGGTCTGGGTGCAGCATCTGCTCGACCGCGGCTACGGCGCGGCGGGCGTTGCGATCGATCCCGCGCCCACGCCAGGCGTGGGGCTGGGGCCTCATGCCGTGGTCTCGGCCTTGCCGGTGCTTGGCGATCCCTTCAGCGGCGGCAAGGTGGTGTCCATGACGCGGGAGTTTTTCGGCAAAAGGTTCGCGAACACGCTGCCCGAAGAGATGAAGGACGATCATTTCGAACGCTACATCGTGCCGACCGCCGGCAAAGTGTATTGGGACGGCGTGATCTCCGGCGGCGCGGGCGCCATTCACTGGGAGAGCCGCACGCGGGCGCCGCTGCTGCTGATCGCCGGTGGCGAAGATCTGATCGCTGACGCCACCATGACGCAAGCGATCTATGACAAGCAAAAGCATGCAGCGTCGGCCACCGCGTTCAAACTCTATCCGGCGCGCGGCCATTGGACGTGCGCTGAGCCCGGTTGGGAAGAGGTGGCGGATTTCGCTTTGGATTGGGCGACGCAGAATGCGCGCGGAGGCGTCAGCGCGTAGCGCCAAGCCCCGCATCTTATCCTTACTGACCCCGTTTCCGCTCGAACGCGGCAGCGCCGGTGTGGCCGCGCGACAATCGTTGGACGCTGGCCAAATTTTCCGCCCCGGCTAAAACATGTGGCGGGCGTTGGGGGGATGATCATGAAAAGCGTCGTTTTCGGAGCGTTGTGCGTTCTGGCGGCCATGGCCGCGGGTTGTGGGCCGAAGCCCGATGCGAACACGGCGGGCGTGGAAGCTTGCCCGGATGATGGGCCGCGTTTGCCGGAGACGGGCATCTGTGAGGGACGGGCGGTCGCATATCTCAATGTCGCTGAAGGCGCGCGCACGCCTGCGCTGCCTGATGGCTGCGAATGGGCGGTGAACGAGGCGGTGTTCGCCGATCAAGCGTTGCTCTATCGCGCCGCGCGATGCAATGGCGTGACCACAAAGCTTTCGGCATCTCCCGGCGCGCACCAAGTCGAGGTCAAATGGGAGACCTCCGCAGTGTTCGACGCTTCCGACAGTGAGCAGGTTTTGATCCATCTCTTCACCTCGGGCCCGCCCAATCCGCAATTTGCGCTGACCGACAGCATGTCGGCTCTGCCGGCGGCGGAGCGGAGCAGCTGCGAGGTGAGGCCCGCGGGCATCGAAGGCTGGCCGGCCGATGCGCTGGTGATCGCCCCGAACGCAGCGGCGCGCGCGCGTCTGCCAAACGATGGGCCGATCTCGGCGTGTGGTCCGATGGGGCTCGATGAGGATTCGCAGCGCTATTGGCGGATCAGCCAAGGCTATGCGTGGTTCTTCGATCTCGGCCAGGAGGAGCCCGACTTCGATCCGGGCTCGGTGACCGTGCTGGTGAGAGACGCGGACGGAAGCTGGAGCGCAAAACCCTAGAAGCGTTTTCAAGCGCTGCCCGCGGTGCTACCGGCGAGGGGTAGGAGGCGCGGGTGCCGAAAGCCGTCACGATCTATGGGATCAAGAACTGCGACACGATGAAGAAGGCGCGCGCCTGGCTTGAGGCGCGGGGCGTGGCGCATGCGTTTCATGACTACAAGGCCGCCGGGATCGAGCGCGGCGTGCTTGAGGGCTGGGCCAAGGAGGTGGGTTGGGAAACCCTGCTCAACCGGGCCGGTACAACCTTTCGCAAGCTGGATGATGCCGACAAGGAGGACCTGACCCAGAAGAAGGCCATCGCGCTCATGCTGGCGCAGCCTTCCTTGATCAAGCGCCCGGTGCTGGATGTGGGCGGCAAGCTCTTGGTCGGGTTCAAGCCCGAGATTTACGAAAAGGCCTTTCCGGCCAAGCGCTAAACCAGGATGTCCGTGCCGGCATAAACCGCGCGCATGGGCAATTGCGCTTCGAGGGCGGGCAATGGGATGTCGCCATCCAGGCCCCGCACGGTTTCGGGCTGAAAGACGCCCTCGGCGTCCCGGGTCCAGACTTCGGCGCGGGCTTCGTCCTGGTGGACCAGAACATAGTGCTGAAGGCTTTCGATCTGGACGTATTCGATGAATTTCTGCGCGCGGTCGTAAGCCTCGGTGGTTTTCGAAAGCACTTCGACGATGGCCACAGGGTCCGTCACCAAGCGCTCGTCGCCCGCAACCGACCCGCAGCGCACGAAGACGTCAGGCGCGGCGGTGAAATGGTCCGAACCCGCTCGGCCCACCAAGGTGTCGGACTTGTAGACCGAGCAACCGCGCCGACGCATCGGGCTGTGCAGGGCGGCTAGAATGTTGCCGGCGATAACGTCATGGCGGGCCGTCCCGCCTGTCATCATCACCAATTGCCCGTCGATCAGCTCCCAGCGCTCGCCGGGCCGCCGGTCGATGAAATCGAGGAAGGCCGCGATGGTAAGGCTTTCGGAGGTGCGCGCGGGGCTGGCCATGGGCTAAATTAACACGAATCCGGCCTTCGCGCGAACCGGCAGCGTGTCCGGACAAGCCTTGCATCTAAACGCGAAGCAACCCGCATCCTCTTATGCGAATGGGGCTGAAATCCCCGGGGCTTATGGAGAGTGAGACATGGAAGCAGGTATTTTTGTCCCGATCGCGTTTTTCGGGTTTTTGGGCGCGGTTATCCTCGTGCCGATCTGGTTGAAGGAACGCACCAAGCAATCGGCCCATCACCTGATCTCGCAAGCGCTTGAAAAGGGCCAACCTTTGGACCCGGCCATCATGACGCGGCTAACCGCGGCGGCCGAACGCCAAGCGCCCGCCGACCGGGCCCGCCGGACCCTTGGAAGCGGTGTCGTTTTGCTGGCTCTGGCTGGCGGTTTTGCCGGGGCGAGCTATTTCGCGGCCGGGTGGGACCCGAGCGGCTTCGCCGGTGGCGGTATGATGATACCAGCATTCATCCTGGGCGCGCTCGGCTCGGCGTTCATCCTGCTGGCGATCGTCGACTATGCCAGCAAGAAGAAGACGGACGCGTGAAAGCGCAATCGTGGCACGGGGGTTCGTCGATCTGGCTTCAGCTTCGGAAGCCGCCTTGGTCCTCGCCTCGCAGGCGCGTGACCAAGCGGCCTTCTCCGAACTGGTGCGCCGCCGCCAAGGCTGGGCCCGCGCCTTGCTTCGCCGGATGTGCTCGAACCACGCCGAGGCTGACGATCTCGCTCAGGAGGCCTTCATGAAAGCGTGGGATAATCTTTCCAGTCTGGAAACGCCCGCCGCATTCGCGGGCTGGTTCAGGAGGATCGCGGTGACCACGTTCCTGATGGCCAAGCGCCGCCAGAAAGCGGTGTTCGAAGTGATCGACGACGCATCCCCGATCGCGGCCGAGGAAAGCTCTCCGGAGGCTGCCGCTGGGGCCAAAATCGACCTGGAACGGGCCTTAAAGCTGCTTACCGAGGCCGAAAGACTGTGTGTGACCTTGAATCATGGCGAAGGATTGAGTCATTCTGAGATCGTGGACATGACTGGGCTTCCCCTCGGTACGGTGAAGTCCCATGTCTTACGGGGAACAGAGAAGCTTCGCCGCATGTTGGAGGCGGCCTGATGGACAATTTTGACGCCACCCTGAAGCGCGCTTTTGCTGAAGCGCCCGAGCCCGAAGATAAGGGCTTTGTGGTCCGCGTGTCGGCGGGCGTGGCCAAGCGCGAGCGCGCGGGTCTGGCCTGGATTGTGACCCAGCGCGTCGGGTTCGCGGCGGCGGGGTCGGCCATCGCCCTGGGCGCCTACCAATTCGTGCAATCGGTCGCGCCCCAGCTCATGGCGACGTTCGGTCTTGAGCTTGCTCGCGCCCATGGCGCGCTCAGCGAGAACAGCTTCTCGATGGCCAGCCTCAATATGGGCGTCGGCCTGACCCAGATCCTGCTCGTGGCTGCGGCTTTGGCCGGCGGCGCGGCGGCCTACCGGGCCACCCAGGAATAGTCCGCGGCGGGTGACGCCGCTGGCGCGCCCTGGGCCGAACCGCTAAGGCCATCGTCCAGCTTCGGCCATCCGAGGGGCGCCCCGATGTCACGCCAAACAGAAGCCCGCCGCATCGCCGCGCCGGATATCCGCGCGCGCAAGGGCGGCGAACCCATCGTTTGCCTGACCGCTTACACCGCCCCGATGGCGGCCCTGCTCGATCCGCACTGCGACCTGCTGCTGGTGGGCGATTCCGTGGGGATGGTGGTGCATGGCCTGCCCAACACGGTGGGCGTCACGCTCGACATGATGATCCTGCACGGCCAGGCCGTGATGCGCGGGGCGACGAGGGCCATGGTGGTCGTGGACATGCCGTTCGGCTCTTATGAGGCCAGCCCCGAGATCGCCTACGCCAACGCCGCCCGCATCCTGAAGGAAACGGGGGCGCACGCCGTGAAGGTCGAGAGCGGGCCATCCATTGGCGCGACCATCGCTTTCCTCACCGAGCGCGGCATCCCGGTCATGGGCCATGTCGGGCTCCGGCCCCAGGCGGTGAACACCGAGGGCGGTTTCAAGGCCAAGGGCCGCAACGATCATGAGCGCGAGCGGGTGCTGGCCGAGGCCCGCGCCGCCGATGAGGCGGGCGCTTTCGCCATCGTGGTGGAGGGCGTGGCCGAGACCCTGGCGCAGGAAATCACCGGGATCGTTTCGGCCCCCACCATCGGGATCGGGGCTTCGGCAACCTGCGATGGGCAGATCCTGGTCACTGACGATCTCCTCGGGCTCTTTGAATGGACCCCGAAATTCGTCCGCCGCTATGCCGACCTCAAAAGCATCGTCAATGGCGCGGCGGCCGCTTACGCCGAAGATGTGCGCGCCCGCCGTTTTCCTGCCGCAGCCGAGACCTATGCCCTTACCGGGGAGCAGCGGCAGGCGCGCGTTGCCGGACCGACAAGCGCGGCTAGAGCTTGCCGGCATTTTGAACAAGGGCGGCTTGGGACCGTCCGGATATTGGGCCAGGGCAGCGCGTGACCAACGATAGCGAGACCTTATTTCAGGAAGTCGAAGAGCGCGTTCGCCAGGATCGCTTCGTGGCGATGGCCAAGCGCTGGGGCCCGTGGGTGCTCGGCGCCTTCGTTGCGATGCTGCTTGGCATCGGCGGCTGGCAAGCGTGGAAGAGCGTGCAGGAAAACGCCGCGCGCGAACAAGCCGACGCGTTCGCGACAGCGCAGGTGCAAGCGCGCAGCGGCGAAGCCGACGCCGCCAAGGCCGCGTTCGAAGCGATGAGCACCGAAGGTCCGCAAGCTTACCGCGTGATGGCGATGATGGAGCATGCGGCGTGCTCGAGGCCGAAGGCGATCTGCAAGCCGCGCTCGCGGGCTTCGACGCCGCCGCTGAAGCGGCGCGCGATCCCTTGATGAAGCAGACCGCGCAATTGCGCGCCGCCTACATCGTCGCCGACACGCAAGATTTCCAAGCGCTGCAAACGCGCCTCACGCCGCTCACGGAAGCGGACGGACAAATCTCTTTCCCTCGCGCGCGAATTGCTCGCGGTGGAAGCGTGGGAGGCGGGCAACGCCGATCTCGCGCGCAGCACGCTCAACACGTTGACGCTGGCGTTCGATGCGCCTGAATCTGTTCGCCAGCGCGCGCAATTGGCGCTGTCGGTGCTGGGCCCCGGGGATGAGCCCGCGGCCCCCGCGCCAGCAGCGGCCGCGCCGCCCGCGCCAACACCCGGAGAAACAAAATGAGCCGTTTGGGTCCGATCGCCGCCGCGCTCGCCGCGGCCGCCGCGCTGTCGGCATGCTCGACGGTGTCGCGTGTCGGCGACATGTTCGGCGGCGGCAATGACGAGCCGACGCAGACCGCGCCGGAAGACGGCCGCATCTCCATTCTCACGTTTGAACAAGCACTGACGCCTGATCCCGCGCTTGCTGGGCGCACGGTTGTGGTGCCGCCGCCGGCGGCCGCCGGCGATTGGAGCCAGCCTGGCGGCACCATCGACAATACGCCGGTGCATGTGGCCGGCACGGCGGGACTGCAAGTCGCGTGGCGCGCCAATCTGGGCGCGGGTTCGGATCGCCGCGTGCGCTTGGCGGCGCCGCCTGTGATTTCGGAAGGCAAGCTCTTCTTCCTCGACGCCGATCACCGCGTTCACGCGGTTGACGCCAATACTGGCGACCGTTTGTGGACGCATGAGCTGCGTCCCAACGAAGGTGAAGATCGCCGCGCGCGCGGCGGCGGCGTCGCGGCCTCCGCTGGGCGCGTGTTCGTTACGACGGGCTTTGGTTTTGCGGTGGCGCTCAATGCGCAGGACGGTTCGGAAGTGTGGCGTGCGCAAGCCGGCGCGCCCTTTCACGCCGCGCCCACGGTTGCGGGCGGTCGGGTTTATGCTGTCACCAATGACAGCGAACTGGTCGCGCTCAATGCCGGCACCGGCGAAGTGCAGTGGACCTATCAAGCCATCGCCGAACCGGCGCGCATTCTCTCGGCGTCCAGCCCCGCCGTTGAAGGCGACACTGTCATTGCGCCATTTGCGTCGGGCGAGATGATCGCGCTGATCAGCGCCAATGGCCGCCGGCTCTGGGTGGATTCGCTCAGCCGCACCGGTCGCCTCACCTCGCTCTCTTCCATCAACGACATCGCCGGACGCCCCGCGATCGACAATGGCGTTGCGTACGCCGCGAGCCATTCGGGTTTGCTGGCGGCGGTCGATGTGCGTTCAGGCACGCGCATCTGGAGCCGTGCGTTCGCATCGACGCAAACGCCGTGGATCGCGGGCGATGTGCTCTACGCCGTGAACATCGACGGCGAACTGGTGGCGCTCGACAAGACCACGGGCGGCGTCTTTTGGGTGCGCCAGCTGCGGCGCTTCGAGGACGAGGAAGACCATGAAGGCCGCATCTCCTGGACGGGGCCGATCCTGGTTGGCGGCAAGCTGGTTTTGGCGAACTCGCTCGGGGAAGTCGTCGCGGTGACGCCCGAAACAGGCGAAGTCGCCACCCACCGCCGATCTCGACAAGCCCATCTTCATCCCGCCGATCGCCGCCAATGGCTCGATCTATCTGGTGACGGATGAGGCGAAGCTGGTGGTGCTGAGATAGTCTAAGTTTCGCGTTTTGGGCTTTTACACCTAAGTCATTCCGGCCGAGCGAAGCGAGAGCCCGAATCCAGGGATCGTAAAGCAGTGTGCGTTTGCCCTGGATTCCAGATCGCGCTCTCGCGCGTCTGGAATGACTGATAGATATAGCCGAAGCCTTGAAACCCCGCCGTCCGAAACCTGACACCTGATGTTGAAACTCGCCATCGTGGGCCGACCGAATGTCGGCAAATCGACCTTGTTCAATCGCCTCGCGGGGCGCCGGCTTGCGCTGGTGGACGATACGCCGGGCGTGACGCGCGATCGGCGCGAGGGCACGGGAAGGTTGGGCGATCTCGATCTCACCTTGATCGACACCGCGGGCTTCGAGGACGTGCAGGATGAATCGCTCGAAGCGCGCATGCGCGCGCAGACCGAAGCGGCCATCGACGACGCCGAGATCATTCTCTTCCTGATCGACTCGCGCGTCGGCGTGATGCCGCTCGACGAGCGCTTCGGCGATCTGCTGCGGCGGACGGATAAGCCCGTGCTGCTGCTTGCGAACAAGCATGAAGGCAAAGCCGGCGATGTCGGCTTCATGGAGGCGTATGCGCTGGGCCTCGGCGAGCCGATCGCGATCTCCGCCGAGCATGGCGAAGGGATGAGCGAGCTTTACGCCGCGATCGTGGAAGCCAGCGCACGCGTCGTTATTCCCGAGGACGAAGAGCAAGGCGAAAAGCCGATCCGGCTTGCGATCGTCGGGCGTCCGAATGCGGGCAAGTCGACTTTGATCAATGCGCTGATCGGCGAGGATCGTTTGCTGGTGGGGCCGGAGGCCGGGATCACGCGCGATGCGATCTCGGTCGATTGGGAGTGGCAGGGCAAGCCGTTTCGCTTGGTCGATACGGCGGGCAATGCGCCGGAAGGCGAAGGTGCAGGAAAAGCTGGAGCGCATGCGGTGGGCGAGTCGCTGCATGCGATCCGCTTTGCCGATGTGTGCGTGCTGGTGATGGATTCGGCCGAACCGTTCGCGGCGCAGGATCTCGCCATCGCGGACTTAGTTGTGCGCGAGGGACGCGCGCTCGTGTTCGTGCTGGCGAAGTGGGACACGATTGAAGATACGCGCGCGGCGCTTGAAGAACTGAAATTGGTGGCGAAGGAGCGTTTGCCGCAGCGCGCGGCGCGCCGCTGATCACGGTGGCCGCGCTCGCGGGCGTCGGGCTCGACCGCATGATGAAGGCGGTGCTTGAGGCCTATAAGGATTGGACCGCGCGCGTAAAAACGTCCGATCTCAACAACTGGCTGCATGCCACGCTCGAGCGCCATCCCCCGCCAGCGGTGAGCGGACGGCGCATAAAACCGCGCTATATCGCGCAAATCAAAGCGCGCCCGCCGACCTTCGTGCTGATCTCCTCGCGCGCGAGCGATCTGCCGGAGAGCTATAAGCGCTATCTGGTGAACGGGATACGCGAAGCGTTCGATCTGCACGCCGCGCCGGTGCGGTTGATCGTGAAGCAGAACAAGAACCCGTTCAGTGATGAGGGTGAGGGAAATTAGAGTTTGGACCGCCGGCGCCCTCGCCGGCAAACAAGGCGCCGGTGCGCCGATGATGCCGGCGAGGGCGCCGGCGGTCCATATTTAAAGCGCATTCCCCGCGCACCACCCGCTCGCCCACGCCCACTGAAAATTATAGCCGCCAAGCCAGCCAGTCACGTCCACGGCTTCGCCGATGAAGTAGAGGCCGGGCACGGCGCGGACTTCCATAGTTTGTTGTGAGAGCGCGCCTGTATCGATGCCCCCGACGGTGACTTCGGCTTTGGCGTAGCCTTCCGTGCCGTTCGGCGTGACGCGCCATGCCTTGAGCGCGCGCGCGATCTCGATCAGCTTTTGATCCTTCATGTCGCCGAGAATGGCTTCATCCGCGTTGAGCGCTTCGCTCAAGCGCGCGGGCAGCACTTCGCTGAGCGCTGTTTTGATTTGCGCTTTGGGGCGTGCGCGTTTGCGAGTGACGAGGACATCTTCGGCGTGATCGGGGAGCCAGTCGATTTCGATGGCGTCGCCTTCGCGCCAATAGCTGGAGGCTTGCAGGATGGCGGGGCCGGAGAGGCCGCGATGGGTGAAGAGCGCGGCTTCGCGGAAGGATGGGCCGTTGCAGCGTGCGGCGACAGGCGCGGCAACGCCGCTGAGCGGGGCGCATCCAGGCGAGATCGGGTTCGGCGAAGGTGAGCGGAACAAGGCCCGGGCGCGGCGGGACGATGGCCACATGGAATTGCGCGGCGATACGGTAGGCGAAATCGCTCGCGCCGATCTTGGGGATCGAAAGGCCGCCGCTGGCGATGATGAGCGCGGGGGCTTCGAAGCGGCCTTGATTGGTGTCGACGGAGAAGCGCTCGGCGCGTGAGAGGTCTTTGACGACGCAGCCGGTGCGGATTTCCACGCCGCCGCGCGCGCATTCGTCGAGCAGCATGCGCACGATTTTCTTCGCCGCGCCGGCGCCTTCGCAGAAGAGCTGGCCGAGGGTTTTTTCGTAGTGCGCGATGTTGTGGCGTTCGACCAGGGCGATGAAGTCGGCGGGCTTGTAGCGTGCGAGCGCGGAGCGGGCGAAGTGCGGGTTGGCGGAGAGAAAGCGATTGGGGGCTGCGTTTATGTTGGTGAAGTTGCAGCGGCCGCCGCCGGAGATGATGATTTTCGCGCCGACCTCGCGCGCGTGCTCGATCACCAGCACGCGCTTACCGCGCGCGCCGGCGGTGAGCGCGCAGAAGAGCCCCGCCGCGCCGCCGCCGATGATGATGGCGTCGTGAGTCATCGGTGCTGAGTGTAGCGCAGCGCTTGCGAGCAAAGCGAACCCTCCCCCTTGCGGGGAGGGTAGGGTGGGGGTGCGGGCGGTGTGCCCTCCGGAGAACGGACCGCCGTTACCCCCACCTCCATCTCCTCCCCGCAAGGGGGAGGAGAGTCATTCTATTCTGCGCCGCCTAGCTTTTGCCGAAGCGCACAAGTTCGCCGTTGCGCGTGCACTCTGCTTGCAGCAGCGCGACGATCTCCGGCGCAACTTCTTCCGGCGTGGGCAGCGTCATCGGGTCTTCGCCGGGGAAAGCGCGGGCGCGCATGGCGGTGCGGGTGGGGCCGGGATTGAAGAGGTTGGCGTTGATCGGCGTGATTTCGTTTTCGGCGGCGTAGCTGGTGATGAAGGCTTCGAGCGCGGCTTTGCTGGCGGCGTAGGGGCCCCAATAGGCGCGCGGGGCGCGTGCGGCGCCGGAGGAGGACGAAGACAGCGCGGCCAGCGTCGGCGGCGCGCAGCAGCGGATGGAGCACGCGCAGCAAGCGATGATTGGCGATGAAGTTCACCGCCATGGTTTCTTCCATCACGGCGGGCGTCGCTTGATGCGCGGGCGTCAGCGCGCCCAAGACGCCGGCGCAAGCGGCGAGGGCGTCGAGCTTGCCGTAGCGCTCGAAGAGCGCCGCGCCCAAGCGATCGATGGCGTCGCCGTCGCGGAGATCGAGCGGCACGAGCGTCGCCTCGCCTTTGCCGAGCGCGCGGATTTCGTCGTCCAGCTGTTCGAGCGCTTTTTGCGCGCGCGCCGCGCAGATCACGCGCCAACCGTCGCGCGCCAGCGCAAGCGCGACGGCGCGGCCAATGCCGCGCGATGCGCCTGTGACGAGGGCGATGCGAGGTTCGGTCATTGGGTGAATTTAGTCCGCCGGGCTTTCGGCGAGCAGGGAGAGTTGGAAATCCTTCGAGGCGCGGTCGGCGTCGAGGTCGAGGAGGCGCGTGGGATAATCGCCGGTGAAGCAATGGTCGGTGAATTGGGGGTTTTCGCCGTTGCGTTCTTCGGCGCCCATCGCCCAGTAGAGACCTTCGACCGAGAGGAAGCCCAGGCTATCGACGCCGAGCGCCTTGGTCATTTCCTCGAGCGAATGATTGGCGGCCATCAGTTGATCGAGCGTCGGCATGTCGATGCCGTAGAAATCGGGAAACTTGATGGGCGGTGAGGCGCTGCGGAAGTGCACTTCCGATGCGCCCGCGTCGCGCACCATCTGCACGATTTTGCGAGATGTCGTCCCGCGCACGATGCTGTCGTCCACCAGAAGCACGCGCTTGCCTTTGATGACGTCGCGGTTGGCGGCATGTTTCAGGCGGACGCCGATGTCGCGGATCGCCTGTTTCGGTTGAATGAAGGTGCGGCCGACATAGTGGTTGCGGATGATGCCGAGCTCGAACGGCACGCCGCATTCGGTGGCGTAGCCCATCGCGGCGGGAACGCCCGAGTCCGGTACGGGCACGATGACGTCGACTTCGGCCGGCGTTTCCTGCGCGAGCCGCGCGCCCATGCGTTTGCGGATGTCGTACACTGAGCGGCCGTCGATGATGGAATCGGGCCGCGCGAAATAGACGTATTCGAAGATGCACGGCCGCGCCGCGCGTTGCGGGAACGGGAAGTGGCTTTCGGTTTTGATCGTGCCGTCCTTGGCGCGCGTTGCGACGAACACTTCGCCTGGCTTGATGGCGCGGACGAAGGTCGCACCGATCATGTCGAGCGCGCAGGTTTCTGACGCCAGGATCGGTGCGCCGGCGCGGTCGCCCAGTACGAGCGGGCGAATGCCGACCGGATCGCGCGCACCTATCAGGATATTGTTGGTAAGCGAGACGAGCGCATAGGCGCCCTCGATTTGGTGCAGCGCTTCGACGAAGCGATCCACCACCTTGGCGCGGCGTGAACGCGCGATCAGCTGGAGGATGCATTCGGTGTCAGATGTGGATTGGAAGATCGCGCCGTCTTCGACCAATTGCTCGCGGAGCGCCCGGGCATTGGTGAGATTGCCATTGTGGGCGATGGCAAAGCCGCCGAGCGCGAGATCGGCGAACAGGGGCTGCACGTTGCGGAGAATGGTGCCGCCTTGCGTGGCGTAGCGGGTGTGGCCGATGGCGGCCCAGCCGGGCAGGCGCCGCGGGCCGTCGCCGCCGAAATTGTCGCCGACAAGGCCAAGGTGACGCTCGGTGTGGAAGCGCTGGCCGTCGAAGGTTGCGATGCCGCATCCTTCCTGGCCGCGGTGCTGCAAGCCGTGGAGACCCAGGGCGGTCAAAACTGCGGCGTCTTCGCTGCCGAAGACGCCGAACACGCCGCATTCCTCGCGTGGCTTGTCGGAGGCCCACTCATCCTCCTCGGTCTGCAAGTGGGGCGGATCGAGGAAGCGGAGGATGGCGCGGTCAGTCGTCATCGAAACCTCAATTGGGCGCGTCGGCCTGCTCGGGCGCTGGGGCGTCCGCGGGCTGCGACTCACGGCGCTCTCGCTCCGTGATTATAGCACGCGCGCGCTGCCGCGCCTGCGGCAACACCTGCTCAAGCGCCACCGCCACACTCTCATAGATAGGAAAGGTTCTGGCGCTTGAAATAGCCTCAGGCATGGATGCCTGGGGTGCGCTGCTGGCGTCATCGGTGGTCTGGCGCATCAGCAATACGAAAAGTGAAACGACCAGGACGCCCCGGAGTATGCCGAAGGCGAGGCCCGCCGCGCGGTCAAACGCGCCGATTTCGGCCGATTGGTGCGCCGTTTTGGCCACGGCCGAGGTGATCACGGTAATCACGATGAAGACGATGAGGAAGATCGCGAGCCCCGCCGCCACCGAGGCGATCGGGCCTTCCAGCGAGGTGAAGTTTTCCACGATTGGCCGCAGCATGTCGGCGAAGAAGACCGCCGCGATCGCCGCGCCGATGAAGGCGATGATGGAAAAGATTTCCCGGATCAGGCCCCGGGCGAACGCCATGACGCCCGAGAGGCCCAGAATGGCGAGGGCGGCCAGATCGAACCAAGTGAAGCCGAGATCCATTTTCGCCGCTCCCGCCGTTTGGCTAGTTCTTGAGCCTAGCGGGTCTTGAAGGCGGAATTTCGCCGCCCATCGCCCCCGCGTCCGGAGTGGTAAACGCGCCCTTCGCCGAAGGAAAGCCCGCTCAGGCTGTGCTTTGTCCTTGGGGGCGGTCATTTGGTCGAAAGGCTGCTGCGGAGGCGAAACGAGCCCGCGAAAGTCGCCCGCTTGGAGGGACGATGATCGGGATTTTGGCGATGGCGGCGGCTTTGGTCGCCGCGGATATGAGTCCCGGCGCGGTGACCGAGTTGGCGCCAGGGGTGACCTTGGTGGCGGGGGCCGTGCCGGAAGACCGGGGTCCGGACGGCAACAGCGTGATCTTCGCGGCGCGCGATGGGCTGGTGGTGGTCGATACCGGCCGGCACGTCTCGCACAGTGACGCGATCCTGGCGTTCGCGGCGCGCGAACGGCGCCCGATCGCGGCGATCCTCAACACGCACTGGCACTTGGATCATTCGAGCGGCAATCGCCGGCTGAAGGCGGCGTTTCCGGAAGCGCGGCTCTACGCGACGAGCGCCATCGACCGCGCGCTGACGAGTTTCATCGCGCGCAATCTGGCGCGCGCGCAGGATCGGCTGGCGGCGGGCGGACTGTCGGCGGGCGAGGAAGCGGAGACGCGGCTGTTCGTGGAGACGATGGATGCGCGGGAGAGTTTGCGGCCGGATGTGGTGATCGCGCGCGCTGAGCGCATGCGCATTGCTGGGCGGCGTTTCGATGTGCGCGTCACCGATCACGCGGTGACGGATGCGGATTTGTGGCTCTACGACCGGCGCACGCATATCGCGGTGCTGGGCGATCTGGTGACGTTGCCGGCGCCGTTCTTCGAGACAGCGTGCACTGAGCGCTGGCGGGAAGCTCTGGACGAAGTGTGGGCGACGCCGTTCCGCATCGCGGTGCCGGGACACGGAGCGCCGATGACGCGGGAGCAGTTCGCGGTGTATCGCGATGCGTATGGCGCGTTTGTGGATTGCGTGCATGGGGAGAGTGAGGCGCGGTTGTGTGCGGAGGCGTGGCGCGATGGTGTGGCGGCGCTGATGCCGGAGACGCAGCGCGGCGATGCGATGGCGTACGCGGATTATTATGTGGGGTTTTTGCGCGAGCATGGGGGAGAGAGTGAGGAGTGCGAGAACCGCTAGCGCCCCTCCCCCTAGAGGGGGGAGGGTAGGGTGGGGGTGAGAGCGTAGAGCGCGACGCTGCGGAAGTTCAGCATCGTTCGGAATTCTGCAGGTATGGAGCGCGCGTCTCACCCCACCCCCAACCCCTCCCCTCTAGGGGAGGGGAGTAGAATTCAGCGCTGCTTCGTCGGCGCGAACGCCGCGACGAGTTCCCCGATATGATCGATCGGCCGCAGCTTCAGCCCGCTATCGGCGCCGCCCTTCTTCATCGGCGGCACGAACGCATTGGTGAAGCCGAGTTTCGCCGCTTCCTTGAGCCGCAGATCGGTGCGGCCCGCGGGGCGGATTTCGCCGGAGAGCGCAACTTCCCCGAACGCGACGCAATCGCGCGGCAAGGGTTCGTCCGAGAGCGCGGAGATCAGCGCGGCGGCGACGGCGAGATCAGCGGCGGGTTCGGTGATGCGAAGGCCGCCCGCGACTGAGAGATAGACGTCGCGTCCGCCAAAACCCAAGCCGCAACGCGTTTCGAGCACGGCGAGGATCATCGCGAGGCGCGCGGAATCCCAACCGACCACGGCGCGGCGCGGCGTGCCGTAAGCTGTGGGCGCGGCGAGCGCTTGGATTTCCACCAGAACGGGCCGCGAGCCTTCGATGCCGGCAAACACGGCAGCGCCAGACGCACGCTGGCCCGACGCGCCAAGGAAAAGCGCGGAGGGGTTTGGGGTTTCAACCAAGCCTGCTTCGACCATTTCGAACACGCCGATCTCGTCAGTCGCGCCATAGCGATTTTTCACGGCGCGGAGGATGCGAAAGGGCAAGCCCCGCTCGCCCTCAAAATAGATCACGGCATCGACCAAATGCTCCACCACGCGCGGGCCCGCGATCTGGCCGTCCTTAGTGACGTGGCCGACCAGATGAGCACGGCGCCGGAGCGTTTCGCGAAGCGCACCAGCTCATGCGCGCAGGCGCGCACTTGCGTCACCGTGCCGGGCGCGGCGTCGACGCCATCGGCCCACACGGTCTGGATCGAATCCACCACAACGACATCGGGCTTTAGTGCCTTGAGCCCGTCGAGAATTTTGCGGAGATCGGTTTCCGCCGCGAGCCGCACCGGCGCATCGCCCGCCTTGAGCCGCCGCGCGCGGTCCTGCACTTGTGCTTCGGCTTCTTCGCCGGTGACGTAAGCGACGCTGCGCCCATTGCGCGCGAGGCCGGCGGCAGCTTGCAGCAGTAAAGTGGATTTGCCGACGCCGGGATCGCCGCCGATCAGAATCGCGGACGCAGGCACAAGGCCGCCGCCGCAGACGCGGTCGAACTCGGAGATGCCGGTGGTGAGGCGTTCTAACGGCTCGCTCTCGCCGCTGAGTTCAACGAAAGCAAGCGCTTTAGACTTCTTCCCCGTCGGCGCCGCGAGCGCGCCCGGCACCACGGGGCGCGCCGCTTCCTCCACCAGCGAATTCCACTCCCCGCACGCATCGCACTTCCCAGCCCATTTCGGCCAAATCGCGCCGCAGGCTTGGCACGTGAAAATGTGGTCGGGTTTGGCCATTAGTCCTCGATGAGCGCCGGCAAATCGCGCGCGCCATGAACGATTCGCACGATCACAACGATATCCCCATTGTCTCGGTTTCTCAGGCGATAAATCGCCACGTAGGACCTGCAGATAAGAGCCCGTCTGCCGCGCAGGTCGTCGCGTTCAGGACCTGACCGAGGCTGTTCCGCAAGTTGACCGATGCGTTCGCGAATTCGCGCCAAAACCGCTTTCGCCCGCCGGCTTCCAGCTTCGCGGGTGAGGTAACCTTCAATATCGACGAGATCGCGCCGCGCACGCGGCGCAAATTCAATCTTAGTCATCCGCCGCGAGGCGCGCATCGATATGGGCTTTGACGTCCTCCCACGGAATCCCGCCCTTGGCGTCGTACTCGGCCTCGGCCTCGTCGAGCGACTGGTTCAGGTCCGCCAGGGCGGTCAGTTGCGCGCGGACGGCGTTTGTCACAAAGGCCTGGATGCTCTTGGTTCGGCCCGCGGCGACTTCGGCTTCCAGTTGCTGTTCGAGATCGTCGGGGAGCGTGATTGTCATACCCCAAAAATGCGCCGCTTTGGGGCTGAGTTCAAGATGTAGGTCCGGACGCAAGACAGGCTCGCACGGCCCGTGCTAAGTGCGCCGGTGGCCAGCAAGAGCCGAGGGGACGGATATGAGCGACGCGGGGGCGCTGCCCAAACATCATAAGGCGACGGGCAAGGAAAAGCTCGTCATTGGCGCATCGTCGCTGGGCACCGTGTTCGAGTGGTATGATTTTTATCTCTATGGCGCGCTCGTCACGCTCATCACCAAGCACTTCTTCTCCGGCGTCGATGAAACGACCGGCTTCATCTTCGCGCTTGCGGCGTTCGCGGCGGGCTTTGCGGTGCGCCCGTTCGGCGCGCTTGTGTTCGGGCGTATTGGCGACATCGTCGGGCGCAAGAACACGTTTCTCGTCACCATGGCGATCATGGGTCTTTCGACCTTTGGCGTTGGCTTGCTGCCGACCTATGACGAGATTGGCGTTGCGGCGCCGATCATTCTGATCGGGCTTCGCTTGTTGCAAGGGCTCGCGCTCGGCGGCGAATATGGCGGGGCGGCGACCTATGTCGCCGAACATGCGCCCGACAATAAGCGCGGGCTCTACACAGCGTGGATACAAACCACGGCGACGGGTGGGCTCTTCCTCTCGCTCATCGTCATCATGGCGACGCGTGCGCAGCTTGCGCCGGAGGTGTTCGACGAATGGGGCTGGCGCGTGCCGTTCCTGCTGTCGATCGTGCTGCTTGGCGTTTCGATCTGGATCCGCTTGCAGCTCGCCGAGAGCCCGGTCTTTCAGAAGATGAAAGACGAGGGCACGACGTCTAAGGCGCCGCTTTCCGAAGCGTTCGGCAAATGGACAAATCTGCGGCTGGTGTTCATCGCCTTGCTCGGCGCGGTCGCTGGCCAAGCGGTGGTTTGGTATTGCGGGCAATTCTACGCACTGCTGTTTTTGGAGCGCGTGCTGAAGGTCGAGGCCTTCACGACCAATTGGATGGTCGCGCTCGCGCTGCTTATCGGCACGCCTTCTTCCTGGTGTTCGGCTGGCTGAGCGACAAGATCGGCAGGAAGCCCATCATCCTGGTCGGCTGCGCGCTCGCAGCCTTGACCTATTTTCCGCTCTTCGGCGCGCTGACGGAGGCGGCCAATCCCGCGCTCGCGCAGGCGCAGCGCACGGCGCCGGTCGTGGTGCGCGCCGATCCGACAACGTGCTCGCTGCAATTCGATCCGATCGGGCGCAACAAGTTCGACACCACGTCATGCGACATGGTCCGCAATTATCTCTCGAAGGCGGGCGTTTCCTACGACAATCTGGTCTCGATGCCGGGCTCGCCGACAGAGGTGCATATCGGCGCCGAGCGGCTGGTGGCGCCCGATCCGCGCGCGTCGGACGGCAGCTTGCGCGGCGAAGCGATCACGGAGTTTCAAGGCCAGGTGCGCGCCGCGCTCGATGCGCACGGCTATCCGGCGTCGGCCGATCTGGCGCGCATCAATTATGCGCTGGTGATCGCCATTCTGACTTTGCTCGTGATCTATGTGACGATGGTGTACGGGCCGATCGCGGCGATGCTGGTTGAGCTTTTCCGGCGCGCATCCGTTACACGTCGATGTCGCTGCCATATCATATCGGCAATGGCTGGTTCGGGGGCTTTCTGCCGACGACGGCTTTCGCGATTGTAGCGAGCACGGGCAATATTTATTCGGGGCTCTGGTATCCGGTGATCGTCGCGGGCTTTACGTGCGTCTTCGGATTGGTGGCGCTGCCGGAAACGCGCAAAAGGAATATAGATCGCTGATGGCCTCGGTTTATGATTTCACCGCGCGGTCGATCGATGGCCAGGAGGTCTCGCTCGGCGATTATCGCGGCAAGCTGCTCTTGATCGTGAACACGGCGAGCCAGTGCGGTTTCACCTGGCAGTACAAGGGCCTTGAGGAATTGCACCGCAAATATGCGGCGCAAGGCGTCGAGGTGCTGGGCTTTCCGTGCAATCAGTTCGGCAAGCAGGAGCCGGGCGATGCGAACGAAATCAAGAATTTCTGCTCGCTGACGTATGACGTGACGTTTCCGATGTTCGCGAAGATCGATGTGAATGGGCCGAGCGCGCATCCGCTTTACAAGTTTCTGGAGAGCGAAAAGCGCGGCTTTCTCGGCACCAAATCGATCAAGTGGAATTTCACGAAATTCCTGGTTGGGCGGGACGGCAAGGTGCTAGCGCGCTTTGGGCCGAGGGTCTCGCCGGATCAGCTGGATGGCGTGATCGCGAAGGCGGCTTAGCTTTAGCCCATCATCCCCCACCCATTCCCGGGGCGCGGCAAAGCCGCGAGCCCGGGACCCATAAACGCGAGACTTCAACAGCGCGTGCTTCGCTTGTTCTTGGGCCCCGGACTTGGCCTTGCGGCCAATCCGGGGATTGGAGCGTCACGCCTTCCACTTAATCGAGCAGCCGACACTCGGCTTCTGATCCGCGCTTGGCATCGCGCCTGTTAGCAGCGCATCCGTTGCGGCGCGGAGATCGGCGCCGGTGGGCGTAGCGCCGCTTTTTGGGCGTGTGTCGTCGAACTGGCCGCGATAGGCGAGCTTTCGGCTTGCGTCGAATAAGTAGAGATCGGGCGTGCAGACGGCGTCGTAAGCGCGCGCGATGTTTTGCGTTTCATCGAAGAGGTACGGGAAATTGAAGCCGTGCTGCTTGGCGAACAGCGCCATCTTGTCGGGCGCGTCCTGCGGATAGGTCGCGATGTCGTTAGAGCTGATCGCGACGATGGCGAGGCCGCGCGGCTGATAGTCGCGCGCGAAGGCGGCGAAGGCGTCCGCGATGTGGACCACGTATGGGCAGTGATTGCAGATGAAGGCGACGAGCAGCGCGGGCGACGCGGCGAAGTCGTCGATGGAATGGATGGCGCCGGCGGGATCGGGCAGCGCGAACGGCGGCGCGCTCGTGCCGAGGTCTAGCATCGAAGATTGCACGGCCATTGTTTTGCTCCTCTTCCTCTGCTCACTCAGTCATTCCGGACGCACGAAGTGCGATCCGGAACCCAGGGCCCAACGCGTGTTTACGATCCCTGGGTTCCGGGTCTCGCTCCGCTCGCCCGGAATGACTGTAGTGTGGCGGCGTGTTTAGACCACAGCCTGGATCGGGCCCATCGGCGCGGCCGGAGACGAATTGATCGACGTAAGCATTGCCGCTCGTATCGACTGTGCTTGCGGCCCGCGCCAAATGATCTTGCCGGCATAGAGCATGGCGATTTCGTCGGCGATTTTGCGCGCGGACGCCATGTCGTGCGTGATCGAGATGGCGGCGCAGCCGAGGTCTTTGACCATTTCGACGATGAGGTCGTTGATGGCGTCGGCGGTGATGGGGTCGAGGCCGGTGGTGGGCTCGTCGAAGAAGAGGATGTCGGGCTTGGCGATGATGGCGCGCGCAAGGCCCGCGCGCTTTTGCATGCCGCCGGAAAGTTCGATCGGGCGCACGTCCGCGAATTCGGGCGCCAGGCGCACTTTGCGCATCACCTCGATTGCGCGTTCGCGCGCTTCCTTGCGCGGCACACCGTCGGAATAGATCAGCGGAACGCGATATTTTCCCAGACGCTCAAGCTGTCGAACAGCGCCCCGCCCTGAAACAGCATGCCGAATTTGCGCATCACTGGCTCGCGCGCGCGGCCCGTGAGGCGCGTTACGTCTTGGCCGTCGCACATCACTTGGCCATCGTCGGGGCGCATCAAGCCGAGCGCGCACTTCAGCGTCACCGATTTGCCGACGCCCGAGCCGCCGATCACCACGAGCGATTTGCCGGGCGCAACATCGAGATCGACGCCATCGAGCACTTGGCGTCCGCGCAGGCGCTTTTTCACGCCGATGAGTTGGAGCTTCGCGGTCATTCGACGAAGAACGCGGTGATGAGATAATTCACGGCGAGGATCAGCACCGTGGCGCCGACGACCGCATTGGTCGCCGCGCGGCCGACACCGAGCGCGCCGCCTTTGGAATTATAGCCTTGATAGGCGCCCATATTGGCGATGATGAAGCCGAACACGGCGGCCTTGACGAGGCCGAGAATGACGTCTTGCGGCTCAAGAAAGTTAGCGGTGTTGCGCAGATAGGTCGCGCCATTGAAGCCGAGGCTTTCGGTGGCGACGAGATAGCCGCCCATGACGCCGATAATGTCGGCCACCAGCACCAGGATCGGCAGGCAGAGCGTCGCCGCGATCACGCGCGGCGCGACGAGGAAGCGGAAAGGATCGGTCGAGAGCGTACTCATTGCGTCGATCTGCTCGGTGACGCGCATGGTGCCGATTTCGGCGGCGATGCCCGCGCTGACGCGGCCCGAAAGCATGAGGCCCGCGAGCACCGGGCCAAGCTCGCGCGTGATGCCGAGCACGACGATGTTGGGGACGAATTGCTCGGCGTTGAAGCGCGCGCCGCCGACGAAGATGTTGAGCGCGAGCGCGGCGCCGATGAAAACGGCCGTGAGCCCAATCACCGGCAGCGAGAAATAGCCGATCTGCGCGCACTGGCGTCCGAGTTGGCCGAGAAAGATCGGCGGTGCGAAGCACGCGGCGGTCGCGCGCGCGGTGAACGCGGAGAAGCGTCCGATCTCGGAGAAGAACGCGATGGTGGCGCGGCCGATGGCGGCGAAGGGATTCATTTGAATGCCCCCTCCCTGGAGGGGAGGGGGTTGGGGGAGGGTGAGAGCGTAGCGCGCATCCCTTGCATGTTGGTCGGCGCGGCGCGGCTTGAAAGGGTGAGTGCTACGATCTCACCCCCTCCCTGCCCTCCCCCCTCTAGGGGGAGGGTTGTGCTTGAAGCGTCGCGCTTCATGCGCTCGCCCCGGTTCGCCGCACTGTGCCGGCAAAGGTGGTGAGAATTTCGTAGGGGGCGGTGCCGGCCAGCGCCGCGATGTCGTCGAGCGGGGCGTTTGCGCCCAAGAACTCCACCATCGCGCCGGGGATGGCTTCGGCGCAGCCGGTGACGTCGAGAATGACGAGGTCCATCGAGACGCGTCCCAGGATCGGGCGCCGCTCGCCCCCAAGGACGCCATAGCCGCGACCGCTCAGCGAACGCAAGAAGCCATCGGCATAGCCGAGCGCGCCGGTGGCGGTGCGCATGGGTTTTGGCGCGATCGCGGTCGCGCCATAGCCGAAGCTTTCGCCGGCTTCGACATCGCGCACTTGCAGGATTGGCGCATCGATGGTGGCGGCGACGGCGAGCGTGGGATTATCCGCGTCGAGGCCGCCTGAGCCGTAGAGGCCGAGGCCGGGGCGGATGAGATCGAAATGATATTCGGCGCCGATGAGCGCGCCGGCGGTGGAGGCAAGGCTCAGCGGCGCGCGCGGGAAGGCTTGCGCGGCTTCGATGAAGTCGCTGCGCTGGCGCGCATTCATTTCGTGCGTCAGCGTTGAAGCGCAGGCGAGATGGCTCATGACGAGTTCAAGCTCGCCGCCTTGCAGCGCTTGTGCTGCGGCGGCGCGTTCGTCAGGACCGATGCCGAGGCGGTTCATGCCGGTGTCGATGTGAAGCGCCGCTGGCGCGCGCGCGGCCCAGAGCGTGATCTGCGCCATCGAGTTCAGAACGGGCGTTAGGTGCGCGGACGCGTAGTGCTCCACATCGTCATGCGTTGGGCCGTTGAGCACGAAAATCTGCGGGCCTTCGCCGAGCACACGGCGCACGCGCACCGCTTCGCCGCTCGTCGCGGTAAAGAAAACACGCGCGCCGGCTTCAGCGAGCGCGCGCGCTGCGGTTTCGGCGCCGAGGCCGTAGCCATCGGCTTTGACGACCGCCGCACACATCGCGCTGGGCGCGAGATTTTTAAAGAAGCGCCAGTTCTCCGCGATCGCGCTGGCGTCTACGCGTAGCCGCGCGAGGCGGCGCGATGCGTCAGCCACCGCTGTCGTGGCCGATCCGGCGTCCGGAGAGAGAGGAGAAGCGGGTGAAGGCGCCTTCAAACTGCAGGTGCACCGTGTCGATGGGGCCGTGGCGGTTTTTGCCGATGATGAGCTCGGCCTTTTTCCTAACCGTGTCCATCTTCTGATTCCACTTGAAATGCTCGTCGGTGCCTTTCTCGGGCTCCGTGCGGCTCAAGTAATATTCCTCGCGATAGACGAACATGACTATATCGGCGTCCTGCTCGATTGAGCCCGATTCGCGAAGGTCCGAGAGTTGCGGGCGCTTGTCTTCGCGCGATTCAACCTGACGCGAGAGCTGCGACAGCGCGATGACGGGAACATTGAGATCCTTGGCGAGGCTCTTGAGCCCCTGCGTGACGGCGCTGACTTCCTGCACGCGGCCGTCGCTTTTCTTGGAATTCTGCGTCGTCACGAGCTGGAGATAATCGACGACGATGAGATCGAGTCCCGACGTGCGCTTCAGGCGCCGTGCGCGGTTGTGCAATTGCGCGATGGCGATGCCGCCGGTTTCGTCGACATGGAGCGGCAGGGTTTGCAACATCTGCGCGGCGTCGGAGATGACGGTGAATTCGTTCTTGTCGATCTTGCCTTGGCGAATGCGGTGGGATTCGATGTTGGCGAAGTCGGCGAGAAGACGTGTCGCCAATTGTTCGCCGGACATTTCGAGCGAGAAGAAGCCGACCACGCCGCCATAATGATCGGCGTCGCCGGCAATGTCGGCCTTCTGTTTGGCGCGCGCGACGTTCATTGCGATGTTGAGCGCAAGCGCGGTTTTGCCCATCGAGGGGCGGCCGGCGAGGATGAGCAGATCGGAGCCGTGGAGGCCGCCGAGCACATGATCCATGTCGGTGAAGCCGGTCGAGATGCCCGAAATATCGGAGCCCCGATTTTTCGCCGCGGTGGCGACATCGATCGAGGCGGTGAGCGCGGTCTTGAAGGCTTGGAAGCCGCGGCTGGCGGTGCCGCTTTCGGCGAGACCGAACAAAGTGCGTTCTGCTTCTTCGATGATCTGTTCGGCGTCGGCGTCGTCCGGTGGATTTTCCGCAAGCTCGGCGATCTCGTTGCCGATGCGGATGAGATCGCGGCGGAGCGCGACGTCATAGATGAGGTCGGCATATTCGCGTGCATGCACGGAAAGTTTGGCAGCGTTTTCGAGCAGCGTGAGGAGATACGTCGCGCCGCCGATTTCCTTGAGGCCGCCATCGCGCGCGAAGCGTTCGCGCAAAGTGACGCCGTCCGCGAGATTGCCGGCGGAAATGACTTCCGCGCAGGCTTGGAAGATGCGGCCGTGCACGGGATCGTAGAAGTGACGCGGCTCGAGTTTTGGGTTGATGCGGTTATAGGTTTCGTTGTCGAACAGAATAGCGCCCAACAGCGCCTGCTCGGCGTCGAGATTATGGGGCGCCGCGCGAGCGGGGGCGGGCGAGGGGATGAGAGCGCCGTCTGCGGACATGAGGGCATCATGCCGCGATTCGTTGCGCGCCCGGACCGCTGCTCACACGCAGGCTGCGTTTATCCCGAACACGAAACGATATGCGCACACATGAAGAACCCCGGAGGCGCAGGCCATCCGGGGTTCTTTTGGCTCTCGTTGCGGACGCGGATTATTCCGCGCGCGCGCTCGGATCGTTGGTGATGCTGGCGGCGGCGAGTTCGCGCGCTTGCTCTTCGGCTTGCGCACGATCGGCGGCGGCGGACGCGGCGACGATGTTTTCGCCCTTGGCTTGACGCTCGGCTTCATCGGCCGAACGCGCGACGTTCACCGACACATTCACCGAAACTTCCGGGTGCAAGCGAATGCGCACTTGATGCATGCCGATGGTCTTGATCGGCTTATCGAGCACGACTGAACCGGGCGACACTTCCGAACCGCCCTTGGTGGCTTCATCGGCGATATCGCGCGCTGAAACCGAACCATAAAGCTGGCCCGCTTCGCCGGCTTGACGGATCAAGGTGTAGGTCTTGCCGTCGATGGCTTTAGAGGCGGCTTCCGCTTCGCCGCGGGCTTCCAAGTTGCGTTGCTCGATTTCCGCCCGGCGGCCTTCGAACACTTTCTTGTTGGCTTCGGTGGCGCGGAGGGCCTTGCGCTGCGGCAGCAGGAAGTTGCGCGCATAGCCTTCGCGCACCTTCACCACGTCGCCGATGACGCCGAGATTTTCCACGCGTTCGAGAAGGATGATCTGCATCTGTCTTTATCCTCTCAAACCACCGCGAACGGCAGCAGGGCAAGCTCGCGGGCCAACTTGATGGCGCGTGCGAGTTCGCGTTGTTTCTTGGCGGAGACGGCGGTGATGCGCGCGGGCACGATCTTGCCCTTCTCGGAGATGTAGCGCTGCAACATCTTCACGTCCTTGTAGTCGATCTTCGGCGCGTTTTCGCCGGAGAACGGGCAGACTTTCCGCCGACGGCCGAACGGGCGGCGCGCGGGGATGTTGGAGATGTTGACCTTGGAGGCGGCGTTTTTCATGGGACTTAATCCTCCAAGCCGTCGAGGCCGAGGCCGTCGTCATCGCGGCCTTCACGGCGCGCGCGGCGACGCTCGTCGCGGTCGCGGCGGGCGAGAATGGGCGAGGGCTCTTCATCGAGCACTTCGACGCGGATGGTTTTGTAGCGCATCACGTCTTCGTTGATCTTTAAGCGCCGCTCGAGTTCTTGCACCGCGGTCGCGGGGCAATCGAGATTGAGGAGGCAGTAATGCCCCTTGCGGCTCTTGCGGATGCGATAGGCGAGATTGCGAAGACCCCAATATTCGTTCTTGGAAATCTTGCCGCCCAGATCGGTGACGGTTTTGACGACGTCCTCGACGAGGGCGTCCACTTGCTGCGGCGAGATATCGGGCCGCGCAATTAGCACGTGTTCGTAATAAGCCATTGTTCCCTCTTCCTGGTGAATCCGCGGCGCCGAGGCGGGGGAAGAACCCGTCTGGCGATGGACCCTGAACGCGGATGCTCCAGGGCCGCGGATTGCGCGAAGCCGGGGAACATACGGATCGGCGCCGGGAAAGCAAGGCTTGGTTGTGCCAATTGGGACATGGCGCGGGCCCCTGAACCGCTTGCCGTCCCTGCGCGCCTGCTCTACGTCGCGGTTTTATGACAACCGCCTTCATTTTTCCTGGTCAGGGCTCGCAGACGCCCGGCATGGGCAAGAGCCTCTTCGACGCCTTCGGGCCGGCGCGGGAGGTGTTTCAGGAAGTTGACGAGGCGCTCGGCGAAAAGCTGTCTCGGCTCATTTTCGAGGGGCCGGAGGATCAGCTTACGCTGACCACGAACGCGCAGCCCGCCCTGATGGCGGTGAGCCTCGCGGCGGTCCGGGTGCTGGAGCGCGAGTTCGGGATTGGCGCGGGTAAAGCCTCGTTCGTGGCTGGCCACTCGCTCGGAGAATATTCGGCGCTGGCGGCGGCGGGAGCGCTCACGATCACGGATGCGGCGCGGCTGCTGCGCAAACGCGGGCAAGCGATGCAGGCGGCCGTGCCTGTGGGTGCGGGCGCGATGGCGGCTTTGATCGGGAAGGTCGATGTCGCGACGGCCGAGGCTATTGCGGAAGAGGGCTCGGCGGCTGGGATCGTGGTGGTCGCCAACGACAATAATGTCGGCAATGTCGTGATCTCCGGCGAGAAGGCCGCCGTTGATGCGGCGCTTGAAGCCGCCAAGGCGCGCGGCGTGCGGGCGATACCGCTGAGCGTGTCGGCGCCCTTTCACTCGCCGCTCATGCAGCCGGCGGCGGATGCGATGGCCGAAGCGCTCGCGTCAGCCTCGATCGCGCCTTTGCTTGCGCCGGTGGTGGCGAACGTCATCGCGCGGCCGGTGAGCGAGCCGGCGCGCATTCGCGCTTTGCTGGTCGAGCAGATCACCGGGCGCGTGCGGTGGCGGGAAAGCGTCGAGTGGATGGCGAGCGAAGAAGGCGGCGTCACGCGCTTTGTTGAGGTCGGCGCTGGGCGTCAGCTCACCGGCATGGTCAAGCGCGGCGCGCCGCAAGCGCAGGGCCTGGCGCTGAACGAGCCTGCGGACATCGAAGCGTTCGCGAAGATGCTATGATGTTGCCTGGACCGCCGGCGCCTCGCCGGCAAATGTCGCTGCCGGCGGGGCGCCGGCGGTCCAAAGGAGTAGCAGGATGACCCTGCAGGTCGCGCTCCTTCGCGGCGTCAATGTCGGCGGCAACAAGAAGTTGCCGATGGCTGATCTCAGGGCGTTTTGCGCGCGCATTGGCTATGGCGAGGCGCGCACCTTGCTGCAGAGCGGCAATCTGGTGCTGGAAGCCGGCAAGCTCAAAGGCGCGGCCTTGGAGCAAAAACTTTGCGCGGAGATCGAAGCGGAATTCGGCTTTAGGACGGAGATTTTCGTCCGTGACGGCAAGGCGCTCGCCGCGGTGATCGCGGCCAATCCCTATCCGGACTTCGCGAAGGCCGATCCCAGCCATTTGGTCGTGGTGTTTCTGAAAGGCGTCCCGAGCGACGCGCACGCCAAGGCCATGAACGCCGCGCGCGAAGGCCCGGAGCAAATCCGCGCCGAGGGCCGGCACGTCTATATCACCTATCCTATGGGCATCGCGGATTCGCGGCTGAAGCTGCCGGTCGAGGGTACGATGCGGAATTGGAATACAGTGACGAAGCTGGCGGCGATGGTGAGTTGAGTTTGACGCGTCTCATTCCCTCAGTCATTCCGGGCGAGCGGAGCGAGACCCGGAACCCAGGGATCATAGAGCGGGGCGGTGGCCCTGGATTCCGGATCGGCCTTCGGCCGTCCGGAATGACTGAGGAGTAGAGAATGTTTGATCTCAGCGGCAAAACCGCGCTCGTCACCGGCGCTTCTGGCGGCATCGGTGGGGCGATCGCCAAAGCGCTCGCGGCGCAGGGCGCGCGGGTGGCGCTTTCGGGGACGCGGGTCGATGCGCTGGAGCAAGCCAAGGCCGAGGTTGGCGGCGAGAGCGTGATCTTGCCGTGCAGTTTGTCCGACAGCGCGGCGGTCGATGCTTTGGTGGGGCAGGCGGAGGCGGCTTTGGGCGGGCGGCTCGATATCCTGGTGTCCAATGCGGGGATCACCAAGGACGGGCTCTTGCTGCGCATGAAGGACGAGGATTTCAGAACGTCCTCAAGGTCAACCTGAGGCGTATTTCCGCCTCTCGCGGCGGCGCTCCGCAACATGATGAAAAACCGCTGGGCCGGATCATCGAATCACGTCGGTGGTGGGTGTGACCGAAACCCCGGACAGGCGAATTACGCCGCCTCGAAAGCCGGCATGATCGGCTTTACGAGGCCCTGGCGCAGGAAGTCGGCAGCCGGAACGTCCCACCGCCAATTGCATCGCGCCCGGCTTTATCGCCTCGCCCATGACTGATGTTTTGCCCGAAGCCCAGAAAACGGCCCTGCTTGGGCCGTATTCCAGCCGGACGCTTGGGCGAAGGGGTCGATATCGCGGCGGCGGCGGTCTATTTAGCCAGCGAGGAGGCGAACTACGTCACCGGCCAAACCTTGCACGTGAACGGTGGATGGCCATGATCTGACCTTAGCCGAGCCCTTCGGCTGGGATCGTCGTTCGAAAAAACCGCTTGCACGTCCCCCGCGCCCTCTTCAAAAGGCGGCGGCTTTGCCGTAAGGGCGAGCATTCAACTTGAAATCATCACTCTTGGAATTGGCGAGGCGTTAAACTGTCCGACGTGTTTGAGCGCGTAAAAGCGATCGTCATTAAGCACCTGGAAGCTCCGGCCGAGAAGGTCACGGATAAGGCCAGCTTTATTGACGACCTTGGCGCGGACAGCCTCGACAATGTCGAGCTGGTGATGGCGTTCGAGGAAGAATTCAGCATCGAAATTCCCGACGATGCGGCCGAGCATATCCAGACGGGTCGGCGACGCGGTGAAGTTCATTTCGGAAAAGCTGGGCTGACGAAGGCCCGCGGGACCACTCCCATGCGCCGCGTGGTCATCACCGGCATTGGACTTGTCACGCCTCTGGCCGCTGGCCGCGAGGTCAGCTGGGAGCGCTTGCTCGCCGGCAAGTCCGGCGCAAACCTTATCGAGCATTTCAAGGTCGACGATCTGCCCTGTCGGATCGGTTGCCTTGTGCCGCGCGTCGATGGGCGTGGCGGCGGCGCCGGCGATCCCCATGCGTTCGATCCCGACAAGACGATGTCTCAGAAAGAGCAGCGCCGTGTCGACGACTTCATCCTCTACGCCATGGGCGCGGCGGATGAAGCGATGGCCGATTGCGGTTGGACGCCGGCGAACGAAGAAGAAAAAACCAGAGCCGGCGTGCTGATCGGTTCGGGCATTGGCGGTCTCAACGCCATCGCGGAAAACGCGCTGATCTTGGATAAGCAAGGCCCGCGCAAGATCAGTCCGTTCTTCATCCCGAGCGCTCTGATCAATCTGGCGAGTGGGCAAGTCTCGATCCGTTACGGCCTCAAGGGCCCCAACCATTCCGTTGTCACCGCATGCGCCACCGGCGCGCACGCGATCGGTGATGCGTCGCGTCTGATCAAGAATGGCGACGCCGACATCATGGTGGCGGGCGGCGCGGAAGCGGCGATCTGCCGGCTTGGCATGGCGGGCTTTGCGGCCTCGCGCGCGCTCTCGACCGGCTTCAACGAAACGCCTGAGAGAGCCTCGCGCCCTTACGACAAGGATCGTGATGGATTTGTCATGGGCGAAGGCGCGGGCGTGGTGGTGCTGGAGGAATACGAGCACGCCAAGGCGCGCGGCGCGAAGATTTACGCTGAAATCAAAGGCTATGCGCTTTCGGGCGACGCATACCACATCACCGCGCCCGCCGATGACGGCGACGGCGGCTACCGCGCGATGCGCGGGGCGCTTGCGGATGCGGGTCTAACAGTCTCCGATATCGACTACGTTAATACGCACGGCACTTCGACGCCGCTCGGAGATGAAATCGAACTCAAAGCCGTGGAGCGCTTGTTTGGCGAAGCGGCAGGGACAGTCTCATTGTCGTCGACGAAGTCGGCAATTGGACATTTGCTTGGGGCCGCGGGGGCGGTGGAGGCAATTTTTTGCGCCCTTTCGATTCGAGACTCCATCGTGCCGCCCACGCTCAATCTCGACAGCCCGTCCGTGGAAAGCGCGATCGATCTGACACCGCACAAAGCCAAGAAGCGCCCAGTGAAGGCCGCCATGTCGAACAGTTTCGGGTTCGGTGGGACCAACGCGGCCGTGATCCTGACAGCGGTCGAGTAATGCCGAAGCGTGCGCCGCGCCGCGAGGGCGGCGGACTTTGGGGCTTCATCACGTTTCTGGCGTCGATCGCGATCGTGGCTGCGGCCGCGGCGCTTGTGGCGGCGTTCGCGTTCATCGCGGAAGCCAACCGCGCGGGGCCTTCCAGCGAACAGGCGCTCTTCACGGTGGAGCAAGGCGCGACCGCGACCGCGATTGGCCAGGCGCTGGAGCGCGATGGCCTGATCCGCAGCGAACTCTTTTTCCGCATCGCCAACCGCGCCTATGCGCGCGAGCAGAGCTTGCAGGCGGGCGAATACGAAATTCCGGCGGGCGCTTCGCTCCGGGAGATCGTGCGCATGATGGCCGAGGGCCATGCGCTGCTGCACGCGGTGACGATCCCCGAAGGTTACACCACGGCGATGGCCATGCGCGTGATCGCGGAAGCCGACATGCTCACCGGCGACATGCCGGAGACGCCGCCCGATGGCTCGATCCTGCCGGAAACCTATCATGTGCAACGCGGCATGACGCGCGCCGCGCTCGTGCAGCAAATGCGCGATGCGCGCGATGCGGCGGTCGAGGAGATTTGGGCCGCGCGCGCGCCCAATCTGCCGATCGCGACCCCCGAGGAAATGGTGATCCTCGCTTCGATCGTGGAGAAGGAAACCGGCCTCCCCGAAGAGCGTCCGCAAGTGGCGGCGGTGTTCACCAATCGCCTCCGTATCGGCATGGCGCTCCAGAGCGATCCCACGATCATCTATGGCGTGTGCCGCCGCTATCCGGCGCGCTGTGAAAATGGTCGGCTCGTGAACGACCGCACGCGCCAGCCGCGCACCATCCGCGAAAGCGAAATCGCGCTCGACACCGGCTACAACACGTATCGTATCCAGCGCTTGCCGCCGACGCCGATTGCTAATCCAGGCCGCGCCGCGCTCGAAGCGGTGACGCATCCGCCGGAGAGCGGCGCGCTCTATTTCGTAGCGAACGGTACAGGCGGGCATGCCTTCGCCGCGACGGTGGCCGAGCACAATGCGAATGTGGCGCGCTGGCGCGAGATCGAGCGCGTGCGGCTGGCGCAGGAAGCGGCGACGCCCTAAGCGAGTGCTCGGAGCGCATGAGTGCCGTGCGGCCCGAGACTGGTGTTGAACATGGCTTATCCGCCGCCGCCTTATCGCGTGAGCGATCCCGCCGCTGTTGTCGCGCTGATGGCGGAGCGTCCGTTCGCGCATCTGTTCACTGCGCATGGCGGCTTGCGCTCGACGCGCGTGCCCTTTCTGGCCGATTGCGAGAATGGGCGGCCGGTGCGGCTGCGTTCTCACCTCTATGCGAAAAATCCGCAGGCCAGCGGGCTCGACGGGGCGGCGGTGCTGGTCGCGTTCTCGGGGGCGGCAGCTTATGTCTCGCCGAACTGGCGCGACGAGAAAACGCGCGGCGGCACCTATGATTACGAGGAGGTGCAAGTGCGCGGCACGGCGCGCGTCGTCGACGATGTTGGCTTCTTCAAACAGCTGATCGACGATCTCTCGGCGCTGATCGAGCCGCAGCACGCGGAGATCGCCGATTATCCGGTGTGGCGCACGTCGATGGCGCCGGAGGGGCACATCGACCGGCAGTTTCCGGGCGTGACGGCGTTCGTGGTCGAGATCGAGGCGGTGGAGATGGTCTCCAAGCTGCACCAGAATTTTTCCGATGCCGATCGCCAATCGGTCGCCGACCATCTCTCCCGCTCGCGCCGCGACGAGGTGCGCGCCATCGCGGAGAAGATTCGCAAATCGATGTAGCGGTCGCTCTGGCTTTGGCGCCGCCTTGCCGAGCTTTCAGGCTGGGCGCATCATGCGGCATCGTAAAGGGGAGGCGCTCCATGACCGCGTTCAACGCCGTGCGTTTTCGGGTGAAGTCCGGGCGCGAACAGGATTTTCTCGACGCTCACAGCAAACTCGACCGCTCTTGGGCGGGGATGGTGCACGCCAACCTGATCAAGACCGGCGACCGCACCTATTGCATCATCGCCGAATGGACCGACATGGACGCGCTCGCCGCCGCGCGCCCCGCCATGGTCGCGACACTCGATACGTTTCGCGACACGCTGGAAGATCAAGGCGGCGCGCTCGGGCTGACGGATCCGGTGTCCGGGCCGGTGGTGCTGGCGCTGAAGTAGCGCGCTTCCAAACACCTCAGTCATTCCGGACACGCGAAGCGTGATCCGGAACCCAGGGCCACCGCACTGTGCTCTACGATCCTTGGGTTCCGGGTTCGGCTTCGCCGCCCGGAATGACTGATAGGATTGAGTGGAATGCCTGAGTGCGTAACGCCGCCGCGCCTGGCGAGCGTGCTGGATCGCACCGGGCGACGCAGGCCTCTCCACCTTTGCCGGAAAAGCGGTTAGGCAGTGCCCATGAGCATATCGGGCATGACTGGCTTTGCGCGCGCCGAGGGCGCGCACGAGGGGCTCCGCTGGATCTGGGAGGCCAAGAGCGTCAATGGGCGGGGGCTCGACCTGAAGCTGCGTCTGCCGCCCGGCCTCGACGCGCTGGAACCCATGGCCCGTGAAGCGGCGGCCAAGCGTTTCAAGCGTGGCTCGATCCAAGCCGGGCTCACGCTTGCGCGCGATGCGAGCGCGGCGCCGCCGGTTCGGATCGATTTTGCTTATGTCGAAAAACTGGTCGAGGCGGGGCGCCCGCTGGTCGATGCGGGCAAGGTGACGCCGGCGACCTGGGATGGCCTGCTCAGCCTGCGCGGCGTGCTGATCGCGGAAGAAGCGGAGGCTCAGAGCGACGACGCGCGCGCGGCGTTGGAAGCCGCGTTGTTGGCGGGCTTTGTGGCGGCGGTGAACAAGCTTGACGATGCGCGTAAGCAGGAAGGGCGCATGCTCGCGGCGACGCTCGGCGCGCTGGCCGATCAGATCGACGCGCTGATCGCGTCCGCCCGCGCTTCGGCCGCCGCCGCGCCCGCGGCCGCGCTGGAGCGGATTAAACTCAGATTGGCCGCGCTTTCGCCGGAGGTGCAGTTCGATCCGCTGCGGCTGGCGCAAGAGGCAGCGCTCGCGGCTTCGCGTGCGGACGTGCAGGAGGAGCTGGATCGGCTCGGCGCCCATGCCGGCGAGTTGCGGTCGCTCTTGGCCAAGGACGAGCCGGCGGGGCGGCGGCTGGATTTTCTGGTGCAGGAGCTGGCGCGCGAGGCCAACACGCTTTGCTCGAAATCAGCCGATCTGGAATTGACGCGGATCGGTCTCGCTCTCAAGACGGCGATCGACCAGATCAAGGAGCAGGCGGCCAATGCTGAATGACCAGGTGGCGCGCCGTGGGCTGATGTTTGCGCTCTCCAGCCCGTCGGGCGCCGGCAAATCGACCTTGGCGCGCAAGCTCATCGAGGACGATTCCAACATGGCGCTCTCGGTGTCGGCGACGACGCGGGCGCGGCGCGGCAACGAGATCGACGGACGCGAATACCGCTTCCTCGACCGCGCGCAGTTCGAAGCGATGGCCGACCGGGGCGAGTTCCTCGAATGGGCGCAAGTGTTTGGCAATTTCTACGGCACGCCGCGCGCGCCGGTGGAAGCGCTGCTGATCCAGGGTCGCGACGTGCTGTTCGATGTCGATTGGCAGGGCGCGCGGGCTCTGCGCGCGGCGGCGCCGGAAGATGTCGTCGGGATTTTCATCCTGCCGCCCTCGATGGTGGAACTTGAGCGGCGGCTTCATGCGCGTGCGGAGGATGATCCCGAGGTGATCGCGCGGCGCATGGCGCGCTCTGCCGACGAGATCAGCCATTGGGAAGAGTACGATTACGTCCTCGTCAACACGAGGATCGAAGAGACGCTGGCGCAGATCAAGCAAATCCTCGCCGCCGAGCGTTTGAAGAAGCACCGCCAAACCTGGCTGAAGCTTCACGTTGAGCGGCTGCAACACGGCAAATGATACGCTGAAAATGACCGTCTTGGACCTTGACGCCGGCTGCTCATAATAGGCTCATTGGATCGGCGCTTCAGGGCGAGCGCTTGGCGGGTGAACCGGGGATGAGCATGTGGTTCGTAGATAAGCTTGGGCCAGCGCCAGATGCGGGCGCCCCTGTTCAGAACCGCGCCGCAGCGCCTGCGCCGCAGCAAGCCGCGCGCGCGCCAGCGCCTGCTCCGCAAGCCGCCGCGCCTCGCGCCGCCGCACCGCCCCCGCGCGCTGCCCCGCCCCCTGAGCCGGAACCGCCGAAGAAGAAAAAGGGCTGGTTCTAAGCTTCCGCTGCTTCAGCGCAGTTTCGTGATGGAGAGGCCGTCCGCTTTGGCGCGGTCCTTGATGGATTCTTCGCTGCGCGTGAGCGCTTTCGAAATCGCTTTCAGCGACATGCCTTTGCCGGCGAACTGATGCAGCTTTTGAATCTCGTCGCTGGTCCATGGCTGGCGGTGACGTTCGAAGCGTTCGGCCATGTTGGATCCTCGCTCTAATTGCTCTGCGTGCGCCAGGCATCGGCGAGCGCGCGGAAACCTTGCTGATCGATTTCCTCGGCTCGCGCGGTGGCTGTGATGCCCGCCGCATTCAGCAGAGCTTCGGCGTCCGGCGTTAGCGCTTTGAGCGCGCTCCGAAGCATTTTGCGTCTTTGGCCGAACGCCGCGTGCGTGACGCGTTCGAGCGCGTCGAGATGCGGATAGGGCGCGGCGAGATCGGTAAGATGCACGACGGCGGACGCGACTTTCGGCGGCGGCGTGAAGGCGCGGCCGGGGACAGTGAAGTCGATGCGCGCGGCGCAGCGCGCTTGGGTGAGCACCGCGAGGCGTCCGTAAGCGTCGGCGCCAGGCTTGGCGACGATGCGCTCGGCGACTTCCTTCTGAAACATGAGCACCATGGGGCCGCGCCACGACCCGGCTTTGAGCCATTTGATCAGGAGCGGCGTGCCGACATTGTAAGGAAGGTTGGAGATGATGTGCGCGGGGGTTGGACCGCCGGCATCTTGCCGGCCCGCCGTTTGCCGGCTGGAAGCCGGCGGTCCTAACAGGCTCTCCTCATCCGTGCTGAGCGCATCGCCTTGCATGATGCGCAAGCGGCCTTCGCTCCACGCCACCAAAGGCTCAAGCAGCGGCAGGAAGCGCGCGTCCTTCTCGATCGCGATCACGTCAGCGCCCGCTTCCAACAGCGCGCGCGTAAGCCCGCCGGGGCCGGGGCCGACTTCGATGACGGTTTTGCCGGAGAGGTCGCCCGCGACGCGCGCGATGCGGCGCGTGATGTTGAGATCGAGCAGGAAGTGCTGGCCGAGCGCTTTGTTCGCCCACAAGCCTTCGCGTTCGAGCAGGTCGCGAATGGGCTCGGGCTCGCTCATTGCGTTGCGCGGCGCGTCGCCATCTCTTGCGCGGCGCGGAGCGCGGCGATGAAGCTGTCGGGACGCGCAACGCCTTTGCCGGCGATGGCAAAGCCGGTGCCGTGATCGGGCGAGGTGCGGATGATAGGCAGGCCCAAAGTGATGTTGGCGGCGTACCAGAAATGTAGCGTCTTTAGCGGCACCAGACCCTGATCGTGATAGATTGCGATGACGGCGTCATACGTGGCGCGCGCTTCTTCGTGGAAGAGCGAATCCGCTGGGCGTGCATCGGTGATGTCCCAGCCTTCGCGGCGGAGCAAAGCGGCGGCGGGATCGAGAATTTCGATTTCCTCGCGACCGATCTCGCCCTGCTCGCCGGCGTGCGGGTTGAGCCCGCAGAGCGCGATGCGTGGCGCGGCGATGCCGAAATCGCGTTGCAAAGCTTGACCGAGCACGCGCCCGGTTTGCGCGATGCGGTCGATGCTGAGGAGGCCAGGCACGTGCGCCAGCGGCGTATGGATCGTGACCAGTGCGACCTTGAGGCTGGGCCCCGCCAACATCATCACCGGCCCGCGTGCGTGCGGCCACGCGTCCGCCTCCACGAGATGGGCGATGAATTCAGTGTGGCCGGGAAAATCGAAGCCTGCGCCATAAAGCGGCGCCTTGGCGATCGGCAGCGTGACGAGTGCTGATGCGGCGCCGGCGCGGACGCATGCAACGCCTTGCTCAATCGCGCCGATGATGGCGCGCGCATTTGCGGGTTCGGGCGCGCCCGGCTCTTCTTCGAGCGCGAGCGGGGTCTCCAGGATCGTGAGCGCGTTTTCGGAGAAGCTCAGCGCATCGATCGTGGCGGCGACATTGAGTTCCGGAGCGGCCACGCCCACGCGCGCGGCGGCGCGTTGCACAGCATCGGAATCCGACACCAGAAAAAACGGCGGCAGCGCGAGCGCTTCGCGATCGGCCCAGACGCGCGCGGCAAGCTCAAGGCCGATCCCCGCGGGATCGCCCATCGAGACGGCCAGCGGTTTCATGGGTTAGCGCGTGATGATGGTGGCTTCGCGCCGCAGATTGCGGAGATAGCGCTCGGACAGCATCGCCATCTCTTGGTCGTAGAGACGGTTCGAGATTTCTTCCGAGGACGGCACGCCGCCGCCGCCGGTTTGGCGGCTGCACACCACGACGCTGGTGGCGCGGTCGCCTTCGACCACGACCGGGGACGCCGTGCCCGCCTCAATGCCGGTAATCCGCGTGCGGATGCCTTCGGAAAGATCGGATTCGGCGGTCTCGCCAAGATCGACCACTTCGCCGCCTTCGACTGCGCCGACCGAAGCGTCGAGCCCGCCGCATCCTGAGACACGGCGTTGCACGCGCTCAAGCTGCGTGCGGCGCGCGGCTGGCGCTGAGATCTGCCGGAGCGACACGCGCTGCGTCGCGCCTTCGGGCACGCTTTCCTGACGCTCGCGCAGCGCGATGATGTAGACGCCGGTTGGCGTGCGGATCGGCGTGGAGACTTGGCCGGGCTGCAAGCGGTTCAACACGACAAGAAGTTCGGGCTGTACTTCGCTCGACGCCATCCAGCCGACATCGCCGCCGGCGGCGGCGGAGGGGGCGGCGGAGAATTGGCGTGCGATCGAGGGAAACGGCACGCCGCGCTGCATCTGCTCGAGCAATTGCATGCCGCCATTGCTCATCTCGGTGAACTCCTGCTCGTTTTCGGCGGGCAGGAAAATCTCCGAGATCAAGAAGCGCGGCTGCGTCGCGTCCGCGGCGATGCGCGCTTGCGTTTCGCGGATTTCGAGCTCGGAGACGCGCACGCGCGTTCCGTAAAGGCCGCCCATCAGGCGCTGCCAGACGATGTCGGCGCGCAATTGGTGGCGGAGCGTGCTGACGCCGACGCCGCTCTGGGCGAGCTGGGCCGTGAACTCTTCGGTGCTGACATTGTTCGAGCGCGCGATGGATTCCAGGCGCCGGTCGATGTCGGCCTCGGCGACTTCGATATGGTAGGGATCGCCCGTGGCTTCCTGAATTTGCAATTCTTCATCGACCAGATCGCGCAGGGCCTGCGCGCGGGCGCGCTGCTGCAGCTCGGGCGTCGGCTGAACGCCGGCGGAGATCAGCAGGAGATTGGCGCGCTGACGCACGTCATAGGTCGAGATCACCTTGTCGTTGACGATCGCGGCGACCGATTCCGACAATTGCGCCATCGCCGGCGGCGCCGCGAAGGCCGCGGCGACAAAGCCGGCCGCCCAAATCGCTTTCCAGTTCATTCCCCGTGCTCCGACTTTCCTTCGCGCGACCCGCGCATGCCCTGGGCTAGTCCCCGCCGCCGAGCACGCCGATCGAGCGCAACCCAAATCTGATCTGCAACCCTTCGTCCGAATCCAACCGCCGGTCCAAGGTCTCCGACCGCGTGTAGGCAATTTCGAGGAAGGTGCAATCGTCCTCGTAAATGGCGCGGATTTCTTGCCGCAGGTTTATGTCCGAATCGAGATCGCGGCGCAGTCCGGCCTGCACCCGCCAGCCCCGCGCCAACTCAACGCCGATGTCGCCGGCGATTTCCGAGGTGGGATTGCCGGGCGCCAAGGTTTCGTCGACCCGGAAATAGCGCGCATGGGCGCTGAAGCGGCCGACCGCGGCGCGGACATCCGCGTCGAGGCGCTGCAGTTCCAGGGATTCGTCTTCCAGGCGGAAACGGATTTCGGTTCCGAAATTGCGCCCAAGGTCGGTTTGCACGGCCCCGACCCAATCGGTGGCGCGCCCTTCGAGATTGTTCTGCACGGTAAAGCCGGGCGCGGCTTCGCTGCGCCAACGCCGGCCAAACAGCACGCTGGCGCTCTGGCCGGTGCGGGAGCGGGCGGTGGCGCGGACGCCCGCGCTGACGCGCCCGCCCGGCTCCCAGAGATCGTAATTGGGCGCGGCGTTGGCGCGGAAGAGATTGGAATCGTCGAGTTCGAAACTCACGCTGTCTTCGTTGCGAATACGCGGATCGTCGGCGTCCTCGGTGGCCCACGCCGCCATCGCAACAGGTTCGACGATGACGTCGATGCTGCCCGGGCGCACGAACGGCCAGCTGAGTTCAGCGCCCGCAAGACCGACGGTGCGGCCGAAGGTCTCGAATTCGTCCGGCGTGATCTCGTTGCGAAACACGTCCTCGCGCGCTTGCGCGAAGGGGCTGAGCACCATGCCGGGGCCAAACAGCACGTCATTGCGCCACGAAGCGCCGAACGAAACGCGCGCGCTGTCGAGCCCGACAGAGCGCTGCAGCACCGCCGTGTTGGCTTGCAGATGCACTTGGCCTTCGAGCCAGGGATCGGTGTAGACGCGGTCGACTTCGGCGAACGGCAGGATGACCGGCAGAAGATCGGAGCTGTCGCGGGCGCGCAGGCCCTGGAAACTCACCAGGGACGATTGGGCGAAAGAGTGAGAATCTTGCCCAATTGCGTAGAGCTGCGAAATCAGGCGCTTTGAATCGCCGATATAAGGCCCCCGCACCTCACCCGTGCCGGTGAGATTGTAGCGGCGCAGATAGAGATCGTCCGAGACGCGTTCGGCCCCGAAACCCCATTTCCAATAATCGTCGATGCGGAAGACGCCTTCGGCGAAGAGGCTCGATCGGACGCTTTCGTTGCCGAAGGTGTCGCCGTCGCCGTCGAACTCTTGTTCGTTGGTGATCGTGCCTTCGATCTGAAGATCGCCTGACCAGAACCGTTTCCGATACTCCACGCCCAGCAGCGGATGGACGTTCGAGTGCACACGCACGCCGACCGTCATGTCCTGGCTGGGTGAGATCGCCCAATAATAGGGTTGCTCGTAAAAGGCGCCGAGACGGCGATTGGTGCCGGCGTCCGGAACGAGAAAGCCGGAATGGCGCCCGGACGTTGGATCGGGGTGTGCGAAGTACGGCAGATAGAGCACCGGCACGCCAACGACTTCCATCACCATGCCGTGGTAGGAAATGGTGCGGCTCTCGTGATCCTGGATGGCGCGGCGCGCTTTCAGCGTCCAGGTCGGGGGGCGATCGCCGGTCGTGCAGATCGGGCATGCGGTATAGACGATGTGGCGAAGCTCGTTGCTCTCCTCGCCATTGCGCAAAACGCTGCGCGCGGCGAGTGAGCCGGATTCGCCGAAGCGCGCGCGCAGTTCGGTCGCGACGCCGATATTGAGCGCCTCATCGACTTGAACTTCGTCGGCATATTCGGCCGTGCCGTCCGCCGAGACGATTTCGACTTGGCCTTGCGCGTGGATCGTGCCGGTCGCGAGATTATAGATCAGGCGGTTGGCGCGGAGCGTGCGGCCTTGCCAGCGCACCTCGACATTGCCTTCGGCAGTGACGGTCTGGCCCGGCTCGTCATTGGTGAGCGTGTCGGCTTCCAGAATGACGGTGTCGTCGCTCGCAGCCGGCGCCTGCGCGGCCGGCGCGCGCGCCGGGCTCGGCGCGGGCGTGGTTTGGGCGAACGCGACGGACGGCGCGGCCGTGACGGCCAGGGCAGCCGCCAGCACCGCCCAATAAGACGGCGTCCGCTCGGCCAACCGGTCGGCCCACTCCCCCGAACGGATCATTTACGAGCCTCTCGCCGACTCCCCCAAGCCAGTACCTAGCCGGGCTAAGGCGCGGGCGTCCAGCGCCGGACGCGCCTCAACGGTGTTCGGTGCGCATGTGTAGCGGATTTGCGGCTTTGAAGGCGGCTAAGCGCCTAACCGTCTTCTAAAAAAGCCACCAGCGCCAAGGCGATGAACGCGCCAGCGAGGGGCGCGGCCCAAGCCGCGACGATGGGCGGGACGGTCTGGGTGACGGCGAAGGCGCCGGCCAGTTCCTTGTAGAAGAAAAGCAGGAGCCCGAGACCGACGCCGAAGGCGCCCCATTGGGCCATGTTCCCCAGACGCTGTAGCCGGAGCGAGAACACCGCGCCGAGCCCCGCCATCGCGGCGAGCATCAGGGGGTATGCCAGGAGGCCCTGCCATTTGAGTTCGTATCGGGTGGGCGCGAAGCCGGCGCGGCGGGCCTCCGCGATAAAGCCGGGCAGGCGCCAGAAAGAGAGCGTCGCTGGGGCCACGAAGCGGTCGACCAGTTCGGCGGGGTCGAGATCGGTCGGGATGGCGAGATTGGCTTGGTGCTCGGGCCGGCCCGCCGGGGTGGCCTCGACGATGTCGGTGAGCTGCCAGAAGCCCGGGCGGAGCTCGGCCTGCACGGCCCGAAGGCGGCGCTCCAGCCGGAGCGCGCCGTCGCGGACCTCGAAGAACATGAAGGAGACTTCTTGCAGCTTGGTGCCGCCAGGATCGACGCTCTCGGCGTGGATCACGACTTGGCCGTTATCGCCGCCTTGCCTAATCCAGATGCCGTTGCGCGGTTCGAGGCGGTGCGTCTCGGATTTGAGGCGCGACCTCTCCATTTCATAGTTTTGATAGAGCCACGAGCCGACGGGATTGAGTGCGGTGATCACGATGATGCCGAGGGTGAGGCCCACGAACGCGGACGGCAGCAAGAAGCGCCACGCCGAGACGCCCGCGGCGCGGAGCGCGACGAGTTCGCTCGAACGATTGAGCCCGAACACCGCCATCATGGACCCCGCGAGCACGACGAAGGGCAAGGTCTGCTCGATGAGCGTCGGCGTCTTCATCAGGGTGAGACGCAGCGCTTCGAGGGGCGAGAGTTCGACGCTGAGGCCAATGGAGCGCAACTGCTCGACCAAATCGATCAGCAAGATGGAGAACAACACCGCGACCAGCGCGACGGTTACGCCGACAATGGAGCGCCATGTGAGATAGCGGCCGACGCGCGAGAGCAAGAACGCCATCTCAGGCCCTCGCCGTCTGCAATGTGGGGCCAATTGTCTTGCGCTTGCGTTTTGGTTTCTTGCCGCCAAGCATGAACGCGGCTGTCAGCGCCGCGCCAAGCGGAAGCAAATATTGCAGCAGATTGAGCGAGGGATCGTTCACGGCGGCTGCTTGCAACGCCACGGCCAGGAGCCGCAAAATCAGCGCCGCGGCTGATGCGATCAGCATGCGCCGCGCATAGCCCCGGCGGCTGAAATCGCCCACCAGCACGCCCGCGAGCGCGATCAGAGCCATCGCAATGTTGAGTAATGGCGCGGAAAGCCGCGAATGCGCCTCGGCCAGGAAGCGCCCGACGTTTCGTTGGTCATAGTGCTGGGTGAGGTCGGGAAAGAAGAGTTCGTGCAGATAGCGGTCGGAGGCTTTGAGATAGAAAAGTTCGGGCTCATCGAAGAAGCGGCCGAGCTGAAGTGGGTAGCGGTCGAAGTCGATCACCTCGACAGTGCCGTCTTCTTTCTGGCGATGAATTTGCCCATCGCGCATGATGATGGTGGGCGAACCGTCGATGGTGGCGATCGATCCCGCGCGCGCGGTGAACGTGATCGGCAAGCGTGGGCGCGAATCGTGGATCATCATGTCGCGCATTTCCCCGCCCGCGCCGCGTTCGCGCGCATAGAGCGTGAGATCGTCGCTGGGGAATGTAAACGCGCCTTCGCGGACGAGGCCAGAGGCGATGTCGGTGCGGAGCGTGTAGAATATTTCGCGGCGCTCTCGAAGCGCGGCGGGCTGAATGATCGCGTTGATCGCGAGATGGCCGAGTGTCGCGAGCACGGCGAGTTGCAGGATCGGTCGCGCGATGCGCCCGCGCGAGACGCCGGCGCCATAGATCACCACCATCTCGCTTTCGCTGTGCATGCGGTTGAGCGCGTAGAGCACAGCGAAGAAGACGGCCAAGGGCAGGATGAGCGAGACGAGTTGCGGGATGGAGAGCAACGTCACCCAGATAAAGGCAAAGCCCGACTGGCGGTTCGTCACGATGATGTCGAGCTGGTTCAGCCCTTGCGTCAGCATCGCGACCGCCGCGAGCGCGCCCAGGATGCCGAGCAAGGGTCCCAGCGCCTGGCGAAACACATAGGCCGAGAAGGTGTTCATGCGTGTCCTTCGCCCGCGAAGCTTGGGGGCGGCCCTTCCCTAAGCCAGGGCGTCTGCTTTTCAACGGCCTCGCGCATGGCTACCACTCACCCCATCGCGGTTGAAGCGGGCCGGAGAGCCCGTTCGGCTTTTCTGGAGCTTTTCTTGGCGGCGCCCCGAAGGTGAATTTGCGGCGGCCCCGGAAAATCGCTCACAAATCTGTTTTTGCACCCCGTTCCAGCCGATGCCCGGTTCACGCCGGGGGGTGATGGGGTCTAGGAGGCTCTCATGGACATTCAATTTGTAACCGAGGGCCGCGGGGACGCCGTGGCTGTGATGGCCGGCGAGGGCGGAACGCTGCTGGCGGCAGGCCAGGCGCTGGACGCCGCGACCGGGGGCCGGATCGCCCGGAGCCTGACCGCGACGCGCTTTAACGGCGCCGCAGGGCAGGTTGTGGATATCTTGGCGCCGGACGGCGTCGATTTTTCCCGCGTGCTGGTGATCGGCATCGGCAATCTGGAGCGGGCCGATGGGCTCGCGGTCGAGCGCTGGGCGGGGCACGCGGTGCGCCGCACGCTTGCTTCGGGCGCGGCAAAGCTGGTGCTGCAGCCCGACGCCTTTCCCGGCGTCGCCAAAGCGGAAGCGGGCGCGCACGCCGCGTTCGGCGCGCGCATGGCGGCCTATCGCTTCGATACGTACCGCACGAAGTTGAAGCCTGATCAGATACCGTCGCTTGAATCTGTCGAGATCGCGATGGAAGGCCCCGCTTCTGCACGCGCGCGTTACGAAAAAGATTCGGCCGTTGTCGAGGGCGTGTTCTTCGCGCGCGATCTGGTGTCAGAGCCGCCGAACATTCTATTCCCTGAAGAGTTCGCGCGTCGCTTAAAGGAACTCGAAAGCCTCGGCGTGGAAGTCGAAGTGCTCGACGTGCCGGCGATGGAAAAGCTGGGCATGGGCGCGCTGCTGGGTGTCGGCCAAGGCAGCAGCAAGCCGTCGCGGCTTGTGTCGATGTATTGGAAGGGCATTCGCGGCAAAACCGCGCCGATGGCGCTGGTCGGCAAAGGCGTCACGTTCGATACCGGCGGAATCTCGATCAAACCCGCGGGCGGCATGGACGAGATGAAGGGCGATATGGGCGGCGCGGCCGCTGTCGCCGGCGCCATGAAAGCCATTGCGCTGCGCAAGGCGAAGGCGAACGTCGTCGGCGTCGTGGCGATCGTGGAAAATATGCCCGGCTCGAACGCGCAGCGTCCGGGCGACATCGTGACGACGATGTCGGGCCAAACTATCGAAGTCTTGAACACCGACGCGGAAGGCCGGCTCATTCTGGCGGACGCAGTTTGGTACGCGCAGGAAAAGTTCAAGCCGTCTGCATTGGTCGATCTCGCGACGCTCACTGGCGCCGTGATCGTGAGCCTTGGGCACGAATATGCGGGCCTCTTCTCCAACGACGACGATCTCGCGCAGGCCATCAATGGCGCGGGCGTCGCGGAAGGCGAAGCCGTGTGGCGCCTGCCGCTCGGCCCCGCTTACGACAAGCTGATCGATAGCCCCAACGCCGACATGAAGAACATCGCCGGCAAGCCGGTGGCGGGCTCGATCATCGGCGCGCAATTCATCAAGCGCTTCATCAAGGACGGCGTCGCCTGGGCCCACCTCGATATCGCGGGCATGGCGTGGAAGCCTGGGCCGTATGAAGACCCGCTCTCGCCAGCCTGGGCGACGGGCTATGGCGTGCGGTTGCTGAACCGCTTGGTGGCGAACCGCTACGAAGAATAATCTTCCGGCTGGGATCAGGAGCCAGAACTGATGCTTGCGCGATTGTGTTTGACGGCCGCGGTGTTGATCTGCGCGGCAGGAGTGGCGCCAGCGCGCGCCCACGAGGCGCGATCACATTTCGACAATGTGACCATTGCTTCGTCGACTGGCGCGCCGTCCTTCGATTCCGGAATTGTCGCAGCATGGGTGAGGTTTGAAATCGCGCTCCCAAGCGAAAAGCATGTCGACGTTTATGTCCCGGCAATGTCGCACGATGAGATTTTCCCGGAAATTGGATCTGTTTGCTCCATGATCACCGAGGAACAGAACATCGTCGGGGGATCGACCAACGCTGGCCATATCGATCATGAGACGCCGGTCCTGATTGCTTCCGTCCTGCGGTGCAGCGACCGCGACTATCCCTACCGTGGCTGAGCTCTGGTTCTATCATCTAGAGCGCTCGGAGTTGGAGCGGGCGCTGCCACCGCTTCTGGAGAAGTGCTTGGAAAAGGGCTGGCGCGCTTTGGTGCGCGGTGGCTCGGCTGAGCGGCTCGATACGCTCGACACCATGCTCTGGAGCTTCCGCGACGATAGCTTTCTGGCGCATGCGCGCGAGGGCGGCGAAAGCGACGCGCGCCAGCCTATCCTGCTCACCACCGGCGCGGGCAATCCCAACAACGCCAAGGCTCTGTTCCTGATCGACGGCGCGGAGCCCGGCGATCTCTCCCCCTTCGAGCGGGCGTGCCTGGTGTTCGACGGGCGCGACGAGAACGCCCTGAATTTGGCGCGATCGCGATGGAAAGAAGCCAAAGCCGCCGGCATAAATGCGTCGTACTGGCGCGAGAGCGCGTCCGGCAAATGGGAGAAGCAGGCATGATCCGCGTTGCGCTGGCGAGTTTGGTTCTGCTGGCGGCATGCACGCAGGCGCCGCAAACCTATCGCGATCTCGATCAGATCGGCCGCAATTACCAAAACCAGCAGGCCGACGCGCCCGCCAACGCCGAGCAAGCCACCGCGCAGGATACTTGCGGCCTGGCGCGCTTCCGTGATCTGATCGGCACGCCCGCCAGCGCGATCGATCAATCCACCTTGCCGCCGCGCACGCGCGTCATCGCGCCCGACACGATGGTGACGCAGGATTTCTCGCCGAGCCGTCTCAACATCATGACGGGCACCGATGGCCTCGTCTCAAGCATGCGGTGCTTCTGAGGGCGCGGCGTGTGCAATTATTATCGCAACGACATTCGTAAAGCCGGGCGCGAGCGGCACTATTACGGCTTCGACGAATTCTCCGAGACGCCTCTCGAAATTTATCCCGACGTCCTTGCGCCGATCATCCGCATCCGCGGTGAAGCGCCGATTTGGCAGGCGATGCGCTGGGGTTTTCCCTCGCCTGAAGCGGGCAAGCGCCCTGTCACAAATGTGCGCAACCTCACTTCGCCCTATTGGCGCGGCTGGCTCGCGCCGCAATGGCGCTGCCTCGTGCCGTTCACCGCGTTTGGCGAGTGGACGGATGCGACGCCGACGCGCCAAGCTATGTTCGCGCTGCCGGGCGAGCCGATGGCGATGTTCGCGGGCATTTGGCGGCCTTGGACGGGCCGGCGTGGGCCGGCGCGTGCGCCAGTCGACGGCGAGCATCTCCTGTTTGGGATTTTAACCTGCGCGCCCAACGCGGTGGTCGCGCAGATCCACGCCAAAGCGATGCCGGTAATCCTGGCGAGCGCGGCCGATCAAGACGCATGGCTTTCGGCCCCGCTCGCCGCCGTCCCCAGCCTCGCTCAGCCCTTGCCGGACGATCAGCTGGAATTGCTGGCGGCGTAACAATGTCTTGCCTTGGCGGCGCGCGGCGGGGCCGCTATAGACCCCGCTCTCGCTACGCAGCTGGGGTTTTTCGCACATGGCGCTCGAACGTACGCTCTCGATTCTGAAACCGGACGCGACCGCCCGGAACTTGACCGGCGCGATCAACGCCAAGATCGAGGAAGCGGGCCTCCGCATCATCGCGCAAAAGCGCATCTGGCTGTCCGAAGGCCAGGCCGAAGGGTTTTATTCCGTTCACCGTGAGCGGCCTTTCTTCGGCGAGTTGGTGAAGTTCATGACGTCAGGCCCCGTCGTGGTGCAGGCGCTGGAAGCCGACAATGCCGTGGTGCGCTACCGCGATGTGATGGGCGCGACGAACCCGGCGAACGCCGCCGAAGGCACGATCCGCAAGACGTTCGCCGAAAGCATTGAAGCCAATTCAGTGCACGGCTCTGACAGCCTCGAGAACGCCGAGCGCGAGATCGCGTTCTTCTTCACCGATCAAGAAATCATCGGCTGAGCGGACCGCCGGCGCCCTCGCCGGCAGCGACGTTTGCCGGCGAGGGCGCCGGCGGTCCTAGCCTCTACGCACAAACAGCAGAACTTGCGCGCCTGTCCCGCTTGGGTCGGGCAAGCGGAGGCGCAATTCGTTCGTGCCTGACGCGGCGAAGACGATGTCGGCCGTGCCTTCATGTCCGCAGGTGTATTGAATCTGTGACGGCGGGCCTTGGTGGAAGGACGCGGTCCAGCGTTCGGTCTCCGCGCCGGGCGCCGCCGCTGCATAATTGAACGCAACGCCCGCATTGCTCTCGCTGACATCGAGCGCGACGAAGCGATCATTGGTCCATTCCGGCGCACCGTCTGCGACATTGCCGCTGATCAGATCGTATGTGCCGGGCGCGATCGGGCCGCCGGGTAATTCTGGCGGCAAGGCCGCAACCGCGACGGGCTCGGCGCCGAGGCGGACGGGCTTGGTCATGTCGGGCGTCACCGAATTGCACGCGGCGACGACGACCGGCGGCTCGGCGGGCGGCGCTTCGGTCTTTTGCTGGGATGGCGGCGAGCAGGCGACGAGTGCGGCCGCGGCCGCAAGCAAGGTGAACCGGCGCATGAGCAATTCCTCCACCCGAGAGCTTTGGAAATGAAAAAAGGCCGGACTATGTTCCGGGCGGATGCGCGCGCCCGCGTGGGCCGCTGACGCGCGCCATCGCGTCTTATTTCTTCTTGGGGTTTGGTGCGTTGCTGGTGGGCGTCGCGGCTTTGGTGCCTGCGCCCGCGGCGGCGGCGCCCTTATTGGTCGTGCCCTTTTGAGCCGGCAGCGGGGCGCCTGGTTTCTTGTCAGCCATGGAATATCCCTCATCAAAAAGCGCGGAGCGCGAGGGCGATCTTAGAAGCTGCGCGCGAGCTTCGCCAGCGCTTGCGGATAGAGCCGGTGTTCAATCTGAAGCACACGCTCAGCGAGCGTGGCGGGGGTGTCTTCGGGAAACACCGGGACGCGCGATTGGCCGAGGATAGGACCGCTATCGACTTCCTCCGTCACGAGATGAACCGTCGCGCCATGTTCTTTCACGCCGGCCGCGAGCGCGCGCGCATGTGTGTCCGTGCCGGGAAACGCGGGCAGTAAGGATGGATGGATGTTGACCAAGCGCTCGTGCCAAGCGCGCACGAAAAACGGCGTCAGCACGCGCATGAAGCCGGCGAGTGCGACGATCTCGATCTTGCGTGCGCGGAGCATGGCGTCGAGATCGCGCTCGAAGGCTTCGCGGTCCTTCTTGTACGGGCGGTGATCGAGCGCTCGGGCTTCAACGCCAGCGGCGCGCGCGCGATCGAGTCCGCCGGCTTCTGGATTGTTCGCGATGACGAGTTCGATGCGGTACGGCGTTTCTGGTCCCTGCGCGTCGAGCAGCGCTTGGAGATTGGAGCCGCGCCCCGAAATCAGCACGCCGACGCGCTTCATGCAGCGCGGACCGCGCCGATTCTAAAGACGGTTTCGCCGGCGGCGTTGAGTTGCTTGGCCACATCGTCGGCGAGCGACGGCTCGACGATCAGCGCCATGCCGATGCCGAGATTGAAGGTGCGGCGGATGTCGTCCTCCGGAACGGCGCCAGTTTCCTGCAGCCATTTGAACACCGGCGGACGGGCCCATGCGTTCCAATCAAATTCTGCGGCGAGTTCGTCGGGTAACGCGCGCGGCGTGTTTTCTACGAGACCGCCGCCTGTGATGTGCGCAAGACCCTTGATGGAGCGCGCGGCGAACAAGGGCTTCAGCGATTTTGCGTAGATGCGCGTCGGCGTGAGCAAAGCTTGCGCAAGCGTTTGCCCCGTAGCGAACGGCGCGGGCGCATCCCATGCGAGACCGGAGCGTTCGACGATGCGGCGGATCAGAGAATAGCCGTTCGAGTGCGGGCCGCTGGATGCGAGCCCGAGGATCACGTCGCCTGCACGCATCTCGTCATAGCGCGGCAGCAATGTGCCGCGCTCGGCCGCGCCCAAGGCAAAGCCCGCGAGATCATAGTCGCCGCGCGCATACATGCCGGGCATCTCGGCCGTCTCTCCGCCCGCGAGCGCGCAGCCCGATTGGCGGCAGCCTTCGGCGATGCCGCGCACGATAATGGCGGCTTGATCGGCGTCGAGTTTGGAGGAGGCGTAATAGTCGAGAAACATCACGGGCTCAGCGCCTTGCGCGAGCAGGTCGTTCACGCACATGGCGACGAGATCGATGCCGACGCTTTCGTGCAGACCAGATTCAATCGCGACCTTGAGCTTGGTGCCGACGCCGTCGGTGGTGGCCAGAATGATTGGATCGTTGAAGCCGGCGGCCTTGGGATCGAAAGCGGCGGCGAAACCGCCCAACCCAGCTTCAGCGCCAGGACGCGCGGTTGATTTCGCAGCCGGTTTGATCAGCTCAACGAGGCGTTCGCCTTCATCGATATCGACGCCGGCGTCCCGGTAGGTCAGTGGGTTAGGCATGGAGTCCACTTGTCGCCGCAATCATCGCCCAATCCCGCGCGACACTTTCGGCCCGCGCCCTACATTGCTAGGGTCCCGCGCCTTCCCGATGAATCGGTCGCGCAATGAGGTTCCCTTGATGAAAGCCACGCCTTCGGCCTTGTTTGCCGCAATTCTGATGGCGGCCTTGTGCGCGTTCTCGCAGACGCCGGCAAGCGCCCAGGGCCGGGACAATATTTTCGCGGTTGCCGGGGTGCAGGTCGATGAAACCGCGGCCAATGGCGCGGCGGCGCAGCAGCAGGGCTTTGCCAGCGCCGGACGCATTGGTTTTGAACGACTTGCGCGCCGTTTGACCTCCGCTGACGAGCAATCGCGCCTGGCGCTGCCGCAGCCTCAGGGCGTCGCGTTGGAGCGCCTGGTGCAGAGCGTGGACGTCGAACAGGAGCGCCGTTCGGCCTCCCGTTATATCGGCCGCCTCACGGTGCGATTCGATGCAAATCAGGTCCGCACGCTGCTGCGCGGCGCGGGCTTCAATGTGATGGAGACGCGCACCTCGCCGACTTTGATCGTGCCGGTGGCTTCGACGGATGCGTCTCCCGAGACTGCGGCGCTTTGGCGCGCGGTTTGGCAGGAAGGCGGCTATGGGCAGGAATTGGTGCCGCTCGCCATTGCGCCGGATGCGCTCGGCGGCGCGCCGAGCTGGGATGCGGCTTCGGGTTATGCGCGGGCGGAGGCGGCGGGTTCGGCGCTCTACGCGACGTTGCGGGTCAGCGGGTCGTCCGCGAGTGCGGCCTTGGTGGAAGTGGGGCCAACCGGGGCGCCGCGCGATCGCGGCACGGTGACGGCGGCGATTGGCTCGGGCGACACTGGGCTCCGGAGCGCGCTGCAATCGCTGGCCGATCAGGCCAGCAACCGGCTGCAGAATGAGTGGAAAGCCCGCGGCGCCAGCGGGCAGGGCCAACGCAACCGCGTCTCGGCCTCGGCGCTCTACAGCGATGAGCGCCAATGGGAGCGGATCAAGAGCGCCCTGGAGGGCGCGGCATCGACCCTGATCTCGGGCATCAGGATCGAAGCAGTGGGGCGCGAGGGCGCTCTCGTCTCGTTCTCATTTGTTGGCGATATCAATGCGTTGGGTGCTGAACTCAACCGGCGGGGCGTTAGCCTGGAGCAGACGGCGCAAGGGCCGGTGCTGAGGGTCACGGGGCGCTAGTGAGCCAGCAGCGCCTGTTCGAATTCCGGATGGGTGAACGGGCGCCCGAAACTTTGGTGGTGACGGCGGCCAATCGCGACGCCGCGCAGCTTTTAACGGAATGGCAGTCTTGGCCGGGCGGGGCGCTGGCATTGGTCGGGCCGAAAGGCTCCGGCAAAACCCACCTCGCCTTGGCCTGGGCGATGGAGACGGGTGCGCGAGAGCTTGCCGCGGACGCCTCGCCGGAAGACGCCGTCGAGCGCTTCGAGAGGCTGGCCGGATCGTCATCGATGGGGCGGACGGCCCCCGCGACGAGGCCATGCTCTGGCGGCTCCTGGACCTTGCCCGCGCCCGCCATGGGGCGGTGCTGATGACGGCAGACACCCCCCGCCCCCTCGGCCTGGGCCACGACCATCCCAGACCTCCGCTCCCGGCTCTCGGCGGTGGCGGTAGCGCGGCTTGGAGAGCCGACGAGGCGCTTTTAGAGGTGGTTTTGCGCCGTTTATGTCGCGAACAATTCATCCAATTGCGCGAAGATGCGGCCAAATATCTGGCAGCGCGCATGCCGCGGACGTTCGCGGCGGCGCGGATGTGGCCGAGGCCCTGGATCAATCGATCGTTAAGGGGTCGCGGCCGGTCACGGTCGCTACGGCGCGCAAAGCGCTGGAGCGGGCGCAAAGCCAGTGGGGTGGCGTGGAGACGGATTAGAGATGAGTACGGCACGGCAAGAAACGCGCGCTGGCGCCGAAGGCGCCGCAGAAGACCATCGGGCTCGATAGTCCCGAGCGTTTCCATCAATCGCGAACTGAGCTGGCTGGCGTTCAACACGCGCGTGCTCGAAGAATCCGAAAACCCCGCTCATCCCCTCTTGGAGCGGCTGCGCTTCCCTCTCGATCTCGGCGAACATCTCGACGAATTTTACATGGTCCGCGTCGCGGGCTTGCATGAGCAGGTCAAGGCGGGGATTTCGATCGTCAGTCAGGATGGGCTGACGCCCGCCGAACAACTCGCGCGCGTGCATGAGGGCGCGAGTGCGCTGATCGCGCGCCAACAGGAGCGCTGGATCGCGCTCGCGCCGAGATGCGCGCGGCGGGCATCGCCGTGCTTGACCGCGATGAGTTCAGCGAAGCGGAACGCGAATGGCTGCGCCCGGTGTTCATGGAGCGCGTGTTTCCGCTGCTGACGCCGCTGGCGGTCGATCCGGCGCACCCGTTTCCGTTCATTCAGAATCTGGGCTTTGCGATCGCGCTGAAGCTTCGCCGCAAGGACGATGGCGGCGGCTCAATGCGCTGTTGCCGGTGCCAACCCATGTCGCGCGCTTCATCGATGTAACCGCCGCGCGGCCCGTGGAGACGCCGCTGGCGGCGGGCGAGCGTCCGCAGCGGCGCTATCTCACGCTTGAAAACACCATCATGCTTTTCCTGGACGAACTCTTCCAGGCTATGAGCCGGTGGCGCAGGGCGCGTTCCGCGTGGTTCGCGACAGCGACATCGAAATCCAGGAAGAAGCCGAAGATCTCGTGCGCGAGTTCGAGACGCGGCTGAAAGAGCGCCGCCTTGGCGACATCGTGCGCTTGAAGCTGGAAGCGTCGATGTCGGAAGATTTGCGCGCGTTCATCGTGCGCGAGATCGAAGCCGATCCCCGGGACGTGATCGTGGTGGACGGCATTCTGGGGCTCGCGGCGTTGGCGGAGCTGGTCAACGAAGAGCGCCCCGATCTCAAATTCACGCCGTACGAGCCGCGCTTTCCCGAGCGCAATCCGCGATTTCGGCGGCGATTGCTTCGCCGCGATCCGCGCCAAGGATATTCTGGTCCACCATCCTTATGAGAGCTTCGACTCTGTGGTGCAGTTTCTGCGGCAGGCGGCGGCTGATCCGGCGGTGCCGCGATCAAGCAGACGCTTTACCGGACCTCGAAGGATAGCCCGATCGTCCGCGGCTTTGGTCGCGGCGGCGGAAGCGGGCAAGAACGTCACCGCTCTGATCGAACTCAAGGCGCGCTTCGATGAAGAAGCGAACTTGAAGCTGGCGCAGACCTTGGAGCGCGCGGGCGCCTCGGTGGTGTACGGCTTCATCGATTATAAGACGCACGCCAAGCTCAGCCTCGTCATCCGGCGTGAAGGGGACGTGCTGCGCACCTATGCGCACTTCGGCACCGGCAATTATCACCCGATCACGGCGCGCGTTTACACCGACCTTTCGCTCTTCACCGCCGATCCGGCTTTGGGACGCGACGCGGGGCGTGTGTTCAATTTCATCACCGGCTATGCGCGCCCGGCCGAGCTGGAGAAAATCGCGCTCTCCCCGCTCACGATGAAGCCCACTCTGCTCAGGCTGATCGGCGAGGAAATCGCTCATGTGAAGGCGGGGCGGCCGGGCACGATCTGGGCCAAGCTCAACGCCATCGTGGATGAAGAAATCATCGATGCGCTCTACCGCGCCAGCAATGAAGGCGTGCGGATCGATCTGATTGTGCGCGGCATTTGCTGCCTGCGGCCGGGCGTGCCGGGACTCTCGGAAAATATCCGCGTCAAATCGATGGTCGGGCGCTTTTTGGAGCATTCGCGCATCGTGTGCTTCGGCGCCGGCGCTAAGATGCCTCATCCGGGCGCGACCGTTTATCTCTCCTCGGCCGATTGGATGCCGCGCAATTTGGACCGCCGCGTCGAGGTGATGTGCCCGGTGGAGAATCCCACGGTGCACCAGCAGGTGCTGAACCAGATCATGGTCGCGAGCCTCAATGACGAGGCGCAGAGCTGGTACATGGCGCCGGATGGCAATTTCCACCGCGTGGATGTGTCCGATCTCGACGAGCCGTTTTCGGCGCACCTTTATTTCATGCGCAAACCCCAGCCTGTCGGGCCGTGGAACCGCGTTGAAGGGCGATGCGCCCGCCGCGTTTGACCATATCGGCGCACGCGCTTACTAGCGGGCGGATGGATAAGACGCCGGCCCTCCTCGAACAACAGGAAGCGGCCGTCATCGATGTCGGTTCGAACTCGGTTCGTCTCGTCGTGTACCGCATCGACGGGCGCGCGATGACGCCGATCCTCAATGAAAAGGTGATGGCCGGATTGGGCCGCGACCTGACGCGCGGCGGCGCGCTCTCGGTCGAGGGCGTCGATATCGCGATCAAGGCGCTGCGGCGTTTCGCGACCCTGATCAAGAGCCTCGATGTTCCTGTGTTCGCGGTCGCCACTGCCGCCGTCCGGAAGCGAGCGATGGGCGCGCCTTCGCGGGGCGTGTCGAGCGCGAGACAGGCATTCCGCTGCGCATCCTCACCGGCGCTGATGAGGCGCGGCTCTCGGCGCTTGGCGTCAGCGCCGGCGCGCCGGATGCGACGGGCGTGGTCGGCGATCTTGGCGGCGCGAGCCTGGAGCTGATCGAGATCACGCCGGCCCGGGCCGGGGCGTGGTGAGACGTTTCCCATGGCCCCGCTCAATCTTGCGCGCGGCGATGTGTTCGACGCTGACCGTGTCTCGAGTGAAGTGGCGGCGGCGCACTCGGGATCGCGTACTTTGTCGGGCGGTGGCGGCGACTTTTACGCCGTCGGCGGCGCGTGGCGGGCGCTGGGGCGTATCGACATAGCGCTGCGCGATCACACCCGCTCGGTGTGTTGCATCATCACGAATGGCGCGCGCTGAAGTGCTGAAGGTCGCTGACGTGGTGCGCAAGCAGAGTAGGCGCTCGCTCGAAAAATTGGAGGAGGCCGCCGCCAAGCGCGCGGACACTTTGCCCTACGCCGCTGTCGTGCTTGAGCGTGTGATGCAGGCGGGCGCGTTCGACCGCGTGATCCTGTCCGCGTTCGGCTTGCGCGAGGGCGTGCTGCTGGAGCGCATGAGCGCTAAAGTGCTCGCGGTGCATCCGCTGATTGCCGCCGCCGAAGCGCTGGCGGGGCGCTCGGAACGCACGCGCCTGTTTGGGCCCGCGCTTGAGCAATGGATCGCGCCGATGTTCGCGGGGCGACCGTTTGTGTTTGCGCCGAGCCGTGAGCAAGTCTATGCGCGGGGCCGCCGCGCGGCTCGCCGATCTCGGCGGCCCGCTCCACCCCGATCAGCGCGTCGAAATCATGTTCGATCTTATTCTGCGCGCGCCGCTCGCCGCGATCAGCCACGAAGAGCGCGCGTTTTTGGCCGCGGCGATCCATCACCGCTACACCAAGGCCGCGCCCCGCCATATCGGCGCCTATGAGCGGCTCTTGAGCGAAGATCGTCAGCGCGCGGCGGCGGGTCTTGGCGCGGCTTTGCGCTTGGCGCCGATCTTTCGGGGCGCAGCGAGGGCCTGCTTTCGCAGTTTGAGATTTCCGCCGCGTCAGGAAAACTCACGTTAAAAGTGCGCAAAAGGTCGCGCATCTGCTGACCGATCAGGCCGCCAAACGGCTCGAAGCGGCGGCGTCCGCGCTGGGTATGACCAGCGAAAGCGTGTTTGAGTGAGCTTGCCGGTTCCGCGAGGCTGACTGTCGCAAATCCGTGGCGCGGGCGGTTCGCGTCGTTATGATGCCGGCAAAATTCTGGGGTTCTCCTGATGAAGCATTTTCTCGCCGGCCTCGCGGCCGCTTTCCTGCTGGCCGCGTGCGCGACCTCTTCAACCGAACAAGCCGCGAGTGAGGGCGCGCTCGCCGTTGCGCCGCTTGAATTTCATTATCGCGAATTGCCGAACGGCCTGCGCGTCTATGCGATGCCCGATGCGAACACGGCGAATGTGTCGGTGCAAGTCTGGTACGATGTCGGCTCGAAGGACGATCCGGTCAACCGCTCCGGTTTCGCGCACCTCTTCGAACACATCATGTTCAAATCGACCGAGAACATGCCCGCCCAATTCTTTGACCGGCTGACCGAGGATGTCGGCGGCTTCAACAATGCATCGACCTATGACGATTTCACCAATTACTACGAAGTCGTGCCGGCCAATCATTTGCAGCGCGTGCTGTGGGCCGAGTCCGAGCGCATGGGCTCGTTGGTGGTGGACGAAGAGGCGTTCAGTTCGGAGCGCGATGTCGTGAAGGAAGAGCTGCGTCAGCGTGTGCTCGCCTCGCCGTACGGGCCGCTCTTCTATCTTTGTCTGAACCAAGCCAATTTCTCGGTGCACCCGTATGGCCGCCCCGCATCGGTTCGATCGAAGACCTCGACGCCGCAACCGTTGCCGATGTGCGTGCATTTCACGCGACTTATTATCGGCCCGATAACGCGGTGCTGGTCGTCGCCGGCAATTTCAACGAGGCGCAGTTCAATGCCTGGGTCGATCAATATTTCGGCCCGATCGCGCGCCCGAACCGTCCGATCCCGCGGGTGACGGCTGTCGAGCCCGCGCGCACGGGGCCGCGTGAGTTCACGACGTACGCATCCAACACACCGCTCCCGGCCGTCTTGATCTCCTACCCGCAACCGGATTCCCGGAGCGCCGATCTGCCGGCGCTCGTCGTGCTCGATGCGATTCTGGCGAATGGCGAGAGCTCGCGGCTCTATCAGTCGATGGTGTACCAAGAGCAGGTCGCCGCCGAAGTGCTGACCAATCTTGAAGCCACGCAGGATCCCGGCGCCTACGCGATTGGCGCGATCCTGAGCGAAGGCAAGACGGCCGACGAAGGGCTCGCAAGCCTCAACCGGCAAGTGGCGCGCCTGCGCGATGAATTGGTGACGGACGCCGAATTGGACGAAGCCAAGAACGAAATCGTCACGGCGACGATCGAAGGCCGCGAGACGGCCTATGGCCGTGCGTTCGAACTGGCGGAATCGGTGATCCGTTATGGCGATCCGACCTACGCCGACACCATGCTCGCCGCGATCCAGCGCACCACCGCCGCCGATGTGCAGCGCGTGGCGCGCACGATCCTCAACGACAATCAGCGCGTCACCATCCGCTATCTCTCGGATGAAGCGCGCGGCGATGCGCAAGGCGATACGATCGCGACCCGCGAGCACCATTCAGGCCGGCCCGCTGACCATCGCGCAAGCGGACATCCCAACCTTCACGCTGGCGCCGGAAGCCTCGCGTGTTGCGCCGCCCGCCGCCGCCGCGCCCGTCAGCGCGCGTATCCCCGCGACTGCCGAGCGCACGCTGCCGAATGGCATGCGGGTGATCGTCGCCTCGTCGCGTGGTTTGCCGCTGATCAGCGCGGACTTCCGCCATCGCGTCCGGCGACAGCAGCGATCCCGCGGGCCATGCCGGTGTGTCGCAACTCACCGCCGATCTCCTTAGCAAGGGCACCACGACGCGAAGCGCCACCGAGATCGCGCGCGAGATTGAATCGCTTGGCGCATCGCTGGGCGCAACGTCGAACGCCGATAGCGCGGCCGTCTCGCTGCAAACCCGCTCGGACCGCGTGGACGAGGCTTTCACCGTGTTCGCCGACGTGATCCGCAATCCGGTGTTCGCGGCGGAAGAGCTGACCGGGCGCGCCAGCAGAGCTTGGACGCCTCTCGGTCGCGCTTCGTCAGCCCGGTTCGATCGCGAGCATGGCGATGGCGCGCGCGATCTTTGGCGCGGGGCCGTATGGCGCTGTTGAATCGCCGACGAGCTTGCAAGCCATCACGCGAGACGACACGGCGCGCTTCCACAGCACGTACTGGCGCCCCGACAATGCAGTGCTGGTGATCACCGGCGATCTTTCGTCCGACGACGGCTTTGCGCTCGCGCAGCGCTTCTTCGGCGATTGGCCTGTGCCCGCCGGCGCACGACCGGCCGCGCCAGACGCGACCGCCGCCGCGCCCGCGACACGCACCATCGTCGTTGATCTGCCGGAGACGGGCCAAGCCGCCGTCAGCATGGGCCTCAGAGGCGTGTCCGCGCCGCGATCCGGATTATTTCGCGACCTTGGTCGCGAACGCTGTGCTCGGCGGCGGCTATTCGGCGCGGCTCAATGATGAGATCCGCATCAAGCGCGGGCTCTCCTATGGTGCTGGTTCAAGCTTGCCCGCGCGCATGGCGCCGGCGCCGATCATCGCGTCCGCGCAAACGCGCAATGACGCGGCTGTGCAGGTGGTGCAGCTGATCGAAACGGAAATCTCGCGCATTGGCGACGAACTTGTGCCCGAGAGCGAACTCACCGCGCGCAAGGCGGTGCTGATCGGCTCGTTCGGCCGCAGCGTTGAAACCAATGCGGGGCTGGCGGGACAGATCTCCACGCTCGCGCTGTTTGGTTTGCCGCTGGAGCGCCTCGGCGCCTATGTGTCCGACGTGACGGCGGTGACGCCAGAGCAAGCGCGCGCGGCGGCGGATCGCTATTTCGATCCAGCGCGCGCCGATCTGGTCGTGGTGGGCGATGCGGATACGTTCTACGCGGACTTGCGGCGGCTTAAGCCGAATGCGGAGCGGATCAATATCGATGATTTGAACCTGGATACCGAGGCGCTGCACTAAAATCCTCGCCCTTCATCGGCGAGGTGTCCGCGAGCAACGCTCGCGGACGGAGTGGGTGGCAGCTCTATCCTGCAAGCACGGCGTTATCACCCACTCAGTCATCGCGCTTTGCGCGCTGACAGCTCGCCCATCAAGGGCGAGCATGGGGAGTCGCGCTCTTCATCCTCGCCCTTGATGGGCGAGGTGGCCGCGAGCGCAGCTCGCGGACGGAGTGGGTGGGTGCTCGGTGGTCCTGCAAGCACGGCGTTATCACCCACTCAGTCATCCGCCTTCGCTAAAGCTACGGCGGACTGACAGCTCGCCCATCAAGGGCGAGCATGGAGGGCCGCGCTATTCCAGTTCCTGGATCGCGACCTTGCCGTCTTTTCAGCTTCAGCGCGATGCGGCCGTGTTTCAGCGCGAGCGCGCGTTCGCCAAACACATTGCGCCGCCAGCCTTTGAGCGCTTCGACATCGGCTTCGTCGTTCGCGGCTATGGCTTCGATATCCGCCGCGGACGCGATGAGGCGCGGCGGCGACTTGGTGGCGCTCGGCTTCGAGACGCAGCAACACTTTCAGAAGCTCCACTGTCGGGCCGATGCCCGAGGGCAGCGGCGGCGGGCGCTCGACGCGGTGCGCGACGCGGTCCGTATCGCGAAGGCGCGCTGCAATGCTTGGATCAGTTCCTGTGCGCCGCGCGAATTGCCGAAGCCGCGCGGCACGGCGCGCATGCGGTCGAACGCGGCGGCATCGGTTGGGCGAAGCTCCGCGATCTCGTAAAGCGCTTCATCCTTCACTATGCGGCCGCGCGGCACGTCGCGCGCTTGCGCTTGGCGCTCGCGCCATGCGGCGGCGGTTTGCAGCGCGAGCACATAATCGGGCGTGGTCTTGCGGAGCTTTAGACGCTTCCAGGAATTTTCCGGCGTCATGTCGTAAATGTCCGGATTGAGGAGCTGCGCGAGTTCGCGCGCCAGCCAATCACTGCGGCCCTCTTCTTCGAGCCGCTCGACGAGCTTGGGATAGAGGTCGCGCAGATGCGTCACGTCAGCGAGCGCGTAAGTGAGCTGCGCGTCGCTGAGTGGGCGGCGGCTCCAGTCCGTAAAGCGCGAGGATTTGTCGAGGCGCCGTTTCAGCACCGCCTGCACAAGCGCGTCATAGGCGATGGAATCGCCATGTCCGCAGGCCATGGCGGCGATCTGGGTGTCGAACAGCGGGCGGGCAGCGAGCCTGCGAGCTTAAGGAAGATCTCGAGATCCTGACGCGCGGCGTGGAAGACCTTGAGCACCTTCTCGTTGGCCATGAGGTCCAAGAAAGGCTGGAGGTCGAGCCCTGGGGCGAGCGGGTCGATGACGGCCTCGACATTGGCCCCCGCCGCCTGGATCAGGCAGAGCTTGGGCCAATAGGTTGTCTCCCGCATGAACTCGGTGTCGACGGCGACGAAGTCGTTGGCGGCGAAAGCCCGCAGACTTCGGCGAGATCCTCCGTCGTGGTGATAAGGCGCATCGGGCCGGATTGGGCGGGCGAGGCGCTTGCGTCAAGGGCTGGCGTCAATCATGCGAACCTCTGAGGGGAATCTGGTTCGCCACCCTGGAGTTGCGCGAAAATGACACGCGCCGCCTTTGCCGCCCTCGCGCTCGCCTTGCTGGCGGCCAGCCCCGCCGTCGCCAGACCGCGACGGGCGGTCCGATCACGAGTCCGGAAGCCCGGGAAAACACAATCGGATCAGTGCGTAACGGCGCCGCGTCATGCGTGTCGTGCGACCTTTTCCAGGCCGACCTCTCTTATGCTGACCTCTCGCGCCGCGATTTCAGCGGCTCGCGCCTCCGGCAAGCCGATCTGGAGCTGGTGACCGCTGACCGCGCGCGCTTTCCGGGGCGCCAATCTTTCGATCGCCAACCTCTTCGGCGGCCGCTTCTCCCAGCGCCGACTTCACCAACGCCAATCTGGAGCGGCAGTGCTGGTTGGGGCGTATTTGGGCGGGGCTCGCTTCAATGGCGCAGTCTTGACCGAGGCCAATCTGTCCGGCGCGGAACTAGCCGATGCAATTGGGCTGACGCAGGCGCAGTTGAACAGCGCTTGCGGAGACGCAACGACCACGTTGCCCACAGGGCTTACTGTTCCCCGCTGCTGAACTTTAAGTAAAACAGGCCCAATTACGCGTTTTCACTGGTGGGGCACGGCGGGCGGCCTTACCGCTTACACGATGAGAACACAATTTCGCCTTGCTGCGGCTGCCGCGGCGATGCTGGGCGCGGCCTGGGCCAGCGCGGCATTCGCGGAATGGCCCTTTGGCGCCGTGGTCCGGCTCGAGCCGGGCTATGCGGCGTGTGCGAAAACTGTGATCTCTCGGGGCGGTTGCTCTCCGGCGCGCGCATGACCAACAGCGTGTTTCGCGGCGCCAATTCTCGCACGCCGTGCTGACGGCGCGTGGACGCGACCGGCTCGGTGTTCGAGGACGCGGATTTCTCCAGCGCCGACCTTTCACACGCCAAGCTGATGGACGCTAAGTGCGCGGGCGCGGTGTTTGAAAGCGCGATCCCTGTCGCACAGCGATGCGAGCCGCGCGCAGTTCGCGCGCGCTGATTTTACCGATGCGGAATTGGGCGGGGGCCGGCTTTGCGCAAGCGGATATGCGCGAGGCCGTCTTCACGTCGGCGATCGCGGACGCGGCGCGCTTTACGGATGCTGACTGCGGCAGTCTTCGTTCACGCGCGCGCGTCTCGCGGGCGCTGACTTCTCGGGCGCGGACGTAACCGGCGCGAGCTTCAGCCGGGCCATCTCTCGGGGGCAGACCTTCGCTCGGCGCGGGGGCTGACGCAGGCCCAGATGCGCGGCGCGTGCGGGGATCGCGACACCAAACTGCCGGCAGGATGCGCATTGCGCACTGCCGCTAAAATGTAACCTTGACGACCCACAAAGATACGTGTACTTCTCTTTTTGTGAAGGAGAGGTGCCCATGGATTTTGCCGAACGGACCCTGCAGCGCCAAATCGCGCTCGCGATCCTCAATTCCCCGCCGCCTACGGCCGTGTGGCAGGGCGCGCAGCTCACGTTTTTTGCGGGTTTTCCAAACGCCGGGCTGATTTCGCTGATCGGCGCTGTCGTGTGGATCATCAGCCTGTGCTGATCGTGATCCCGATCGTCTCGCATCTCAGGAAGACCAAGGCGGTTGGCGAAACTGATGAGCGCATGGCGCGCAACAGCCCCTCCGCGCCACGGCCGCCGGTTATTGGACGATGCTCATTGCGGTGGGCGTGCTGTTTCGGTGAGCTTGCTGCTGCCGGTCGCGGGCATCGATGTCGCGCGCATCCTCGCGATCGTCGCGGTTGCCGACGCCGGGCGCCGCCTTCGCGATTCTGGAGGCGCGCGATGCAAGAGAAAGCTGAGCGGCTCGCGAACCGCCTGCGTGAATACCGCGCGCGCGCCAATCTCACGCAAGCTGAACTCGCCGAACGCGTGCTCGTCAGCCGCAAGGACATCAACACGGTGGAGAACGGCGTTTTTATTCCATCGACACTGCTGGCGCTGAAGCTCGCGCGCGCCTTGGAGGTGACGACGGATGAGTTGTTCTTCCTGACGTCGGAGGCTTAGGCCTTCGCCCGCGAGGCGGTTTGCTTACGCAACGTGAACCGTGGCGGACACGCGGTTGCCTTCGAACATCTGAAAGATGGCGCCTGAGCGGAGCCTCCCATGGCGCCTGCTCGACGAGAAATTCCGCCGATCCGTCCCATATCGTGCTCGGATCAGCAGGTGTCTCGGCGAACCTCAACGTAATCGACCACCTAGGTGACTCAGCTTCCTCGGGGAAGACCGCCAACGTCGAATACCAACTCTCGGGACGAGTGGTCTTCCATGTCGCCCACTGCACGCGCACCGTAACCGGCGCATGCATCAGCTCTTCGCCGGCTCGACGATGCGGATGTGGAGTTCGCGCAGCTGCTTCGGCGTCACCTCGCCCGGCGCATTCATCATCAGATCCTGCGCTTGTTGGTTCAGCGGAAAGGCGATGACTTCGCGGAGATTCTCGACGCCCGCGAGCAGCATGACGATGCGGTCGACGCCCGGCGCCGAGCCGCCGTGCGGCGGCGCCCCATAGCGGAAGGCGTTCAACATGCCGCCGAATTTTTCTTCCACCACTTCGCGGCCATAACCCGCGATCTCGAACGCCTTGATCATGATGTTCGGGCTTGTGGTTTCGGATCGCGCCGGAACTGAGCTCAACGCCGTTGCAAACGATGTCGTACTGAAACGCGGTGATGGCTTCGATGGTCTCGCGATCGGGCGGGATCGAGCTTCAGGAACGCCTCGTGATCGAAGTTCGGCATCGAGAATGGGTTGTGCGAAAAGTCGATCTTCTTTCTTCCTCGCTCCACTCGTACATCGGAAAATCGACGATCCAGCAGAATTTGAACTGGTTCTCGTCGGAGAGCTTCAATTCGCTCGCGACTTTGTTGCGCGCGAGGCCGGCAAATTTGTAAAACACCGCAGGATCGCCCGCGACGAAGAACGCCGCGTCGCCGACCTTGAGGCCGAGCTGATCGCGTAGCGCATTGGTTTTTTCCGGGCCAATATTTTTCGCGATCGGTCCCGCGCCGCCTTCTTCGCCTTCGCGCCAGAAGATGTAGCCAAGCCCCGGCTGACCTTCGCTTTGCGCCCAAGCGTTCATGCGATCGGCGAAAGCGCGGTTGCCGCCGCCGGGCGCGGGAATTGCCCACACCGCGTGCTTTGGCTTCTCAAGGATGCGCGCGAAGAGTCCAAAACCGCCCCCGCGGAAATGTTCGCTTACATCGGCGAGTTCGAGCGGATTGCGGAGATCGGGTTTGTCCGAGCCGTATTTCGCGATGGCCTCGGCGTAAGGAATACGCGGGAACGTGCCGGCGGGGCGTGACGGGTTTGCCCTTGCCAAATTCCCTCGAACACGCCAGCGAGTACCGGCTCGATGGCGTTGAAGACGTCTTCTTGCGTGACGAAGCTCATTTCGAAATCGAGCTGATAGAATTCGCCGGGGCTACGGTCGGCGCGCGCGTCTTCGTCGCGGAAGCAGGGCGCGATTTGGAAGTAGCGGTCGAACCCTGCGACCATCAGCAATTGTTTGAACTGCTGCGGCGCTTGCGGCAGCGCGTAAAATTTTCCCGGATGCATGCGCGACGGCACTAGGAAGTCGCGTGCGCCTTCGGGGCTTGAGGCGGTGAGGATCGGCGTTTGAAACTCGGTGAAGCCCTGCGCGACCATGCGGTTGCGCAGCGACGTGATGATCTGGCTGCGCAACAGGATGTTGCGGTGGAGCGTGTCGCGGCGGAGATCAAGATAGCGCGACTCAGCCGAAGATCTTCTGGATAGTCCGGCTCGCCGAACACGGGCACCGGCAATTCTTGCGCTTCGCCGAGAATTTCGGCGGTCGCCACGCGCACTTCGATAGCGCCCGTCGCGAGATCGGCGTTCACGGTTTCCTTGGAGCGCTCGACAACCTGCCCATCGACGCGCACCACGCTCTCGGCGCGCAGGCGCTCGAACAACGGAAACGCGGCAGAGCCGGGGTTCGCAACCAATTGTGTGATGCCGTAATGGTCCCGCAGGTCGACGAAGAGCACGCCCCCGAGGTCGCGCTTGCGGTGCACCCAGCCGGAAAGCCGCGTGGTCTGGCCCGCATGGGCGGGGCGCAATTGCCCGCAAGTGTGGCTGCGATAGGCGTGCATTTCAAAGCTCCGAAGCGGTCGGACAACCGCATGCGTCGCGGCGGATTGTCAAGGATTTGGCTGTGCGCGTTCTTCCGCTCCAATCCTCGGATTCGCCGAAGGCGAAGTCCGGGGCCCATAATCACAAATCGTCGCGTTTATGGGTCCCGGACTGACGGCCGCGCCATCATTCGGGAATGGGTGGGGTCAGTGCTTTGCTTCCCCTTTGGCGCCGCAAGCAGCACAAACCGCCGTGCTCTTCAACGGTAAAGTGGCCACAGGCAGGGCATGCTTCTGACCGATAACAGGGCGTGGCGCGGCTGCTGCGAACCGCTTCGCGGCGTGGATCAGTCTTTGCTGGCTCTGCTGTGCGAGGCCGCAACATCACGAGATTGTCCGGCGAGGCGCCGCGGGCGAAGCCGCGTGAGATGAGGGCGCGCGGCGTTTCCGCTTCGCTCGCGCCGCGCGTGAGCCCGTCGCCGCGCGCGTCGAACGGATCGACATGCGCGAGATCGGCGCGACCGAGATAGGAGACCGCGAGTTCCCGGAAGATGTAGTCGAGGATCGACGTAGCGTGGCGGATCGTGTCGTTGCCTTTCACCTCGCCTGAGGGATCGAAGCGCGTGAACAGGAATGCGTCGCAATACTCTTCGAGCGGCACGCCGTATTGCAGCCGATCGAAATCGAGATCGCGAAATTGTTCATCAGCGAACGGAAGGCGGCGCCTTCCTTGTGCAGGTCGATGAAGATTTCACCGAGCGCGCCGTCATCATACTCGCCGGTGTGCAGATAGACTTTGTGCCCGCCGACAACGGACTTCTGGATATAGCCTTTGCGGCGGTCGGGCATGCGGCGGCGCGCGATTTGCGACCGGCGAGGGTTCGGCTTGCTGCATGTTTGCCGGCGCAAATTGCGGCATGGCTTGCGCGATCAGCGGACGCGGCGCGGGCTTTTCTTCGGCCTCTTCTTCAAGTGCCGGCAGCACCAGGGTCACCGGCGGTGCCTCGCAGCGGAGATGCAGCAGCGCGACGCGCGCGGCGCGTGCTTGCTCTTGCAGCGCGCCGCGTTGCTCGATGGCCTCGTCACGCAGCGTGATGTCGAGTGCGGTCGCAGCGAAGGGCGCGAGCGCGGCGGCCATGGCGATGCGCGCGCCCGGCGCGATATCGCGCTCGCTGGCGAATACGGCGCGGTGTGCGTGATCGAGGCCGCGCGCATCGTCCAGCGAGCCCGCGCCCATGCAATAGGCTTCCGCCGCGGCGATGCTTGCTTCGCTGAAGCCGAGCGTCATCAGCAAATCGCCGCGCTTGCCGGCGGCGACATCGGCGGGGAGGCCAAGCAATTCCTGGCAAAGCTCGGGGCCGATCACGAGGGGATGAATCGCGGCGCGGAGCGTGAAGGCGTCGTCGGCGGCTTCTTCGATCGCTTCGAGCGCGGGATCGCTAAGGCCTTTTGGCGCGCAGGATTTCCAGATCGATGCCGGGCGCGCCTTTCAGCGTGCGCCGGCCTTCGACGTGAAGCGCAAAGGTGTCAATCGCGCCTTCGTCATAGCCAAGCGCCGCAAGGCCCGCGCGCGCATCTTCATGCATGACGCGGCCGAACCGGCCGTCGCTGCGTGGGCCGAACGCCGCAATGCTGGTAAGCGGCGCAAGACCGGCGGCGGAAGCGCCGAGCCGGCGCGCACTTGAGGCGTCAAGCGCGAAGGCGGCGGCGATGCTGACGCGGAGGCCTCGGCCCTTCGCCGTCGCGAGCGTGCGGAGCAAAAACGGCAGCGTGTTCGCTGACGGCTTGGAATGCGCCGGATGTTTCCACCAGCGCGTTCGCGGCGTCGCGAGCAGCGCGCAGCGCGGCTTCTTCGCCGCGTTTGGCGCGTGGCCATTCGGGATAAGCGCCTTTGAGCTCCGCGAGCGCGGCGCTTTCGCTGAGCGCTGTGGCCTGTGTCAATGCCGCGAGCGAAGCGGCGGCGCTGCGGCCTTCGTCGCTGTCATAGGCAAGGCCCGCGCGCATCAGCAGCGAGGCAAGGCCTTCGAGGCGAATGAGGATCGGGCGGCGGGGCGAGCGGCATTGGGGGCCGTGTGCGGCGTCGAGAGCGCGCGTGAGCAGGCGTACGGCGTTTTCGAACGCCGCGATGTCGAAGCCCGCGTCCGCGCCATGAAACGCGGTGAGTGAGATGCTGGCGCCGATGACGCCGCGCTCGTCTTCGGCGCAGATTGCGCCGGTTGGATCAGCAGCGCCGCCTGAGAATGCATTCAGCGCATGCGTGCTGGCTTCGGGCGCGGCGATGACGACGCGGCGGCGCGAGGGATCGGCGCCGGTGTCGAGCGCCGCCGCATATGCGCCGCGCGCGACAGCGCCGGAAAGCGCAGCCACAATATCGGCATCGGGCGCGCCGACGAGACGCGCGGCGGCGGCTTTGCGTTGCACGCTGCCGCGCGACGCATCGAGCCCGTTACGCACCGCTTCGATGGCGAGATCGGCGAGCGCTGCATCGAGCGCGCGTGCGCCGGCGGCGAGCGCTGCGCTGGCGCGATTGCGCGCGGCATCGTCGGCGAGGAGCGCTGGCGCGGCATCGGCGTCAGGGCGAACCAGATAGCAGGGCCGCTAAAGCCATCGGGATCAGCGAGGCGCGCGCTCGCGTCGAGTGCGTCGAGCGCGGCGCGGCTCGGGGCGCCCGCGATGCCGAGCTTGGCGCCGGCGGCCAGCAGGGTTTGCGCGCGGGCGATGGCGGCGAGTTCGCCGACGCGGTCTGTCGGCCAGGCGATCAGGGCGGCGGACAGGGCGATCTCGGCGCCGTTGGAGAGCGCGGCGCGCGCCAAGGGCGGATCGAGGGCGGCGCGGCCGGAGGCCAGCAGCGCTTCGAGCGGCTCGGCCAGGTCGGGGTCGCTGGCCCATTTGGCCAGGCGGGCGGAGACGCGCCGGAGCGCCTCGGTGATGCTGGGGCCGGCTTCGGTGTCGACCGAAAGGCCCGCTTCCAGAGCGGCCTGCGCCATGGATTCGGTCCAACGGCGGGGATTTCGGCTGCGGAGAGCGGTGCGTCCTCGTCCAAATCGATATCCCGGCCCATGAAACGCTCCCGTGTTGAGCAGTCACACTAGCTTACATTGGCGAACCGGATCAATATGTGGTGGGTAGAGCGCCCTTCATATCCCCAGATATTGTTTCGTGGCCGTACTGGACGGGCGCGGGGGGCTTAGCCATAGTGCGCGCCGTCAAATAGGCCGGTCCGGGACAGAATTCAGCCATGCTCAAACGCATCTTCAGTTGGTGGAATGGCGCAACCATCGGCGCGCTGTTCGACATCAAGCGGCGCGGCGCTTCGGTCGGGGAAGATGAGCACGGCAACCATTATTACGAGGAGCGCAAGCCGAGCCTCGATGGGCGCAAGCGCCGCTGGGTCATTTATAATGGCCTGGCCGAGGGCTCGCGGGTCTCGCCCGACTGGCATGGCTGGATGCACCACACGGTCGAGGATCCGCCCACCGTCGCGCCATTCAAACTCAAGGCTTGGAAAAGCCGCACATTCCCAATCTTACCGGCACGGTGCGCGCGTATCGCCCCAAAGGCAGCCTCGCGCGCGGCGGCGACCGCGCGGCCGCGACATCCGATTACGAACCCTGGAAGCCGGAGTAAGTAATGCTCGAACGCTGGGGCGAGACCATTCTTGGCGGCCGTCGTCGCGATTGTCGCGATCGGCTTTTTTGCATTTGCCGCCGCGCAGGCGGGCCAATCCAATAGCGGCGCCGGCTATCCGATCACCGCGCGTTTTCAGCGCGTGGACGGCGTGGCGGTTGGCACCGATGTGCGTGTCGCCGGCGTGAAGGTCGGCGTGGTGCGCAGCGTCGCGCTCGATCCGGAAACCTTCCTGGCGAAATTGGATTTTGTGATCGATCGGGGCATCGAAGTGCCGGACGATTCCACCGCGCGCATTGCGTCGGACGGTTTGCTCGGCGGCGCCTACATCGCAATCGATCCAGGCTCGGGCGAAGCGCTGCCGGCTGGCGGCGAGATCATCAATACGCAGGGCGCCATCGATTTGCTCACCGTGCTGTCGTCGGCGATGCGCGGCATGAGCAGCGGTTCAAGTGAGACGGCAGCTTCCGAGGAGACGACGCCATGATGCGCATTCTGTTTGCGGCTTTGGCGTTTTTCGCGGCTGCCGCCGCGCCGGCTTACGCCGAGCGCGCGGTGCTGCGGGGGCTCGATAAAGTCACCGGCCATGCGCGCGATTTCAGCGCGACTTTGGGCCGCCCAGTGCGTTTCGGCACGCTCGAAGTGGTGGCGCGCTCGTGCTCCAAGCGCGCGCCGGAGGAGACGCCGGAAGTTTCGGTTTATGTGGAAGTGTTCGATCATCCACCCGTCGCCGAAGGCGCGGCGGCGGAGCGCGTCGAGATTTTTCACGGCTGGATTTTCGCATCGAGCCCGGGGCTAAGCGCAATCGAGCATCCGAACTACGATATATGGGCGATCGATTGCCGCGAATAGCGCTTAGGCGCTGAGGATCGCAATCAACTCGCCGCCCGGCGCATCCTCCGGCAACGCCAGAAAATCGCCCTTCACCTCCAGCGCCGCGCCGAGCAGTGCGTGAAAAATGCGGCGCGGCAGCGCTTGGGCGCCGAACTGCTCCAGATGCGGCGTCGAGAATTGCGCATCGAGCAAGCGAAAGCCGCCATGCTTGAGGCGCGCGGCGAGATGGACGAGCGCGGCCTTGCTGGCGTCGGTCGCGTGAGAAAACATGCTCTCGCCAAAAAACGCGCCGCCGAGTGCGACGCCATAAAGCCCGCCAACCAAAGTGTTTCCCATGCGCGCTTCGACGCTGTGTGCGACGCCGCGGCGATGAAGCTCAAGATAGAGCGCGCGGATGTCTGGGTTGATCCAGGTGTCTTCGCGGCCGGGCGCGGGTGCGGCGCAGGCGTCGAGCACGGCGGCGAAGTTTCGGTTCACGGTAAAATCGAAGCGGTCTGAGCGGATGGTGCGCTGCAGGCGCCGCGCGGTGTGGAAGCCGTCCAGCGGCAGGATGCAGCGCCATTCGGGATCGACCAGGAAGAGGCCGTCATCGTCGCGGCTCTCGGCCATCGGAAAGACGCCGCGCTGATAGCAGGCGATCAGATCGTCGGCGGAAAAACGGCTTCATCGTCGGCAAGCATGGCGCCGCCTGGGGGCCGGCGGAAGCGGGATGCTGCGTTTTTGCGCGAAGCACGCGCCGCGTCGCAAAAGTAATGTTCCAAGCGCGTAAGAGCGCCTACATAAGGGCGC